>JANNIY010000160.1:0-28742 GCA_031405455.1 Deltaproteobacteria bacterium
TTCCGCCCTACCTGTTCACGCACCCCGAAGTCGAGGCGCGCATCGCCGCCGTGCACGCGCAGGCGGCGGATCTGCGCCCCGCGGTCGAGCACGCGCCGGAGCTCGATGTCGAGCTGCGCGTGGCGCAGGCGCGGCTGGCGCAGCTGATCGATACGAAGCGCGCCTCGCTGCCCGGCCCGCCGTCTCCGGATCGGGCCCTCAGCGATCCCGTTTTGGCCGAGGCGGAGCGCCTCGCCGCCGCCGGCGAGGTGGATGCCGCGCTGCTCGTGCTCGCGCGCGGAGAAGCGGCGGAGCCCGATGACCCGCGCGTGCCGTTCCGTGTCGGCGAGCTGCTCGCCGCGCAAGGCCGACACGCCGAGGCGATCGACGCCTATCGCCGCACCGTGCGTCTGGATTCGACGCACGCCCTCGTGTTCTTCAAGCTCGGCCGCTCCTATCGCGCGGTCGGCGAGCGCCACCATGCCGTCTACGCTTTCGAGCAGGCCAGCCTGCGCGCCGGTACGGGCAACGTGCTGCAACGGCGCGCGGACTGGGAAGTGGAAAAGCTCACCTTCGCGATCGTCGAAGAATCTGGCGTGTCGGAAGCCGACACCCTCGGCGCGAGTTCACGCCCGCTCGCCGAAACCGCCGCGGCCTTCCCCTCCGGCACGCATCAGCTTCACTGGTGGGCGCGGCTCGGCAGCCGCTTCGTTCCGATTGCGGAGCAGATCCGGGTGCGCTGGCTGGCCCCGGATGGTCGCGTCGTCCAGGACACAGAGGCCGAACGCCCGCGCAAGCCGTTCGTCGCCTCGAGCCTCAGCTTCGACGCTCCCGGCGCATTCCCGGCCGGCACCTGGACGGTCGAGGCGCGCCTCGACGACGATGTGATCGACAGCCGGCGTTTCGACGTGACGTCCGACTGAATCTCAGTCGGACGGGCGCAGCCTTCCGCGCGCGATATCGGCCCAGGTGCCGCGCGGCGCGAGCTGGACGTAGCGGCGCCACGAACCCAGCGCCTTGCGCGCGAGGCCCAGGCGTTCGAAGAGCAGCGCCAGCGAGACGTGGGTATCCGGCATGAACGGGTCGATCCCGAGCGCCGCGCGGTAGTGATGCAGCGCCGCCCGGTCGAGGCCATCCTCCTCGAGCAGCGTCGCGAGGTTGAGGTGGGCCTCGACGTGGCGCGGCGCCAGTGCAAGGGCGCGCTCGTAGCTGGCGCGAGCCAGCGAACGGCGGTTCTGATTGAAATAGACGGAGCCGAGATTGCAGTGGCTGTCGGCGCACGCGGGATCGAATTGCAGGGCGCGCTCGTAGGCCGCAATCGCCTGCGTCCAGCTCGCGCGCTCCGAATCCAGCTGGCAACCGCGTTCGAACCATTCGACGGCGAGACGACGCTCGAAATTGCGCCAGGCGGGCGCGGCCTTCGCGGCGACGGGCAACGACGGGGCTTCGGCTCGCCCAAAATCGAGCAGCATCTGGCCATCCGGCTCGACCCACACACCCTCATGTCGCACCGCCACCCGCGTGGCCGCGTGCGGCCAGAGCCGCAGGGCGCCGAGCGGCAGCTCGAGCTCGGGAATGCGGTGACTCACGGCCTCGAGGCTGCGACGGATGCGGCGCAACGGCACACCGCGATCGATCAGCTCGACCACCGCGCGCACTGAAACCAGGTCGCGGAATCCGAACGCCGCCCGCTCGCGCGTGGGTTCGAGCAGACGCGTGCGCTTCCAATAGCGGAGGCGCGCCGCGGAAACGCGGCAGATGCGAGCGACCTCGGGAAGGGTGAATGCGCTCACCAGCCGCGAGCTTACATCGATCGCGCACGCGCGCCCGAGAATTCGCAACGCCGCGAGGGCTTCGTCGCGATGCAGCCATCCGACCCATGGCGCAGAATCGGAACCGGAAGCGTCTGCCTCGCTGATGCGGGCCTCGGACTTCAAATCAAGAGCGAAGAGCGATCGCGGCTAGTGAGCCGCTCTCGCAGCGTTGCCCGAAGGGATTTCGTCAATCTCGATGCACTTTTGGCGCGCGATTGCTCACAAAATTGCTCATGGTTCCCGCGTGAGCGCGAGCGGTTTCTCTGTCAGCTACCCCCGTAGCGGGGGACTCCCAAGCACGTGCTCGTCCGCAAGCAGAGGTAGACTGAATTGCACCGGGCTTCGTGTGCCTTGGAGGACGCGATGGTCAAATCGACGGTGCGCCACGTCGTCGTCGCGCTGACGCTCGCCACCTCTCTTCCCTGGACAGCCCACGCGCAGTCGATCGAACCCATACGCGCGCAGGGCGAGTTCTGGCTCGGCGAGATCTACGACGTCGCGCGCTGGAGCCTGCGCGTGCCCTGGAAGCTCGCCTTCCCGTATCTCGTGCGCCTCAAGCTCGACCCCTGGGTCGACGGCCTGCCGCTCGAGCCCGACGTGCGCGAGCGCGTTCGCGCGAGCGTGCACGCACGCGAGTTCGTGGGCGAGGTGCTGCCCTTCCTCACCGCCGTGCGCGAGACGTACAGCGCTCCAGCCGACGCCGAGAAGCAGACTTTCGACGCTGAGTTCCGCAGCCACTTCTCCGCTGCGGACGGCATTCCCGGAGTGGAGCACAGCATGTTCGCCTGGACGCCGCCCGCGCAGACGTCGCCTCCCGTTGCCCTGGACGACGAGGTGGCGGCCAGCCTGGTGGCGATCTACGACGCGCTCTACCTCCGCGACCGCGGCCCCGACACTCCGCTGGGAGAGCGACTCGACTGCGAGCTCGAGCCCGGCGAGGTGCGACTCCGGGTTTTGCTGGCGCGCGTCGAGCCGCTCGTGCGTCGTCTGCTCGAAGCGGCCGCCTCGCGCCTCGATCCCGGCGGCGAGTACGAGCCCGCGCTGCGCGCCGTCCTGCGTGAGCCGGATCGCCTCGAGGCGATCAGCGTGTCCTTGATCGACTTCGTGGGCCAGCAGGTGTGCAAGCACTACCGCGCGTTTGCGACCCGCATCTTCCGCGAGGACCAGCTACGACAGTGGCTTGAGAGCGAGCTCGACAAGCCCGGCGGCGGCGAGCTGTGGAATTTCCTCGCGTGGGCGAACGAGCGTCGCCGCTACGCCGTCCATGTGATCGTCGACGGCCTGCAGGGACACCTGATGGAGGCGCTTGCGGCCGGCGATCCGCGCGACCCGTTCCTGCAGCAGATCCTGGGCGAGCACCGCGACGCCGCTTCCCGGGCGCCGCGCGGAGAGCACTCGAGTCCCGCGTCCCCACAGACCATCCGCTTCCTCGAGCGGCTCGCTAAGGAGGGCTTCCACCACCCGAACTACCTGCCCTTCTTCCGTCGGCTCTACGCAGACCCTGTGGGAATCGTCCGCGCCGGTGTCTCGACCACGCCGACGATCAGCGTCCGCAACATCCCGATCGTACAGACCGGCGCACCCGTCGCGGGCCACGGCTCCACGGGCATTCCGAACTTCCACTTCGTCGACCGCCGCGTCCGCGAACAGGGCCGTGCCTACTACTTCTATGGCAACGACGCGGTCCTGCTCGAAGCCCTCGCGCACGCGGCCGGCATGCGGACCCTCCCCGAGCGGCTGCCTCGGCTGTCGTCGTACGTCTGCGCGGCGCCGTACGATCGCAGCGCCCACCACACGCTGGACGCATTCCTGAACCTCGGCGTCGGCGAGCGCTTGCGCGACTTCGCCGAGCTGCGCTGCCTGCCCGATCTCGAGCGCCGCGCGCAGAATGAGCGGCGGCTGCACGCGCTGCGCGCCGACCTGCTCGCCCGCCGACCCGCCCTCGACGAGCACCTGCCGTGGTGGGCCGGCTGGCGCCGGCTGGGGCGCAGCGGCGAGCACGGCCTCGCGCGCCGCTCGATCGCCGAGATCGCCGAGCTCGAGCAAGAGACGATCCCCGAGTATCTCAGCTACTACAGTCCCTGGCCCGATCACTTCGCTCACTTCAAGGGTCCGTTCTCCGACGAGATCATCGCGCCGTCCGGCGAGCTGGCGCGCCTCGACCACTGGCTCGGCCGGCTCGACGCCGCCTATCGAGCCGCCGGCGTCGCCGATCGAACCCTCTTCGGCATGGCCGGCGATCACGGACTGACGCCGGTCTTCCATCTGCTCAACCCGGAGGTCGAGGTCTTCGACCGGATGCGCGCATCCGGCGTGGACCTGCGCGTGGTCAAGATCTCCTCCGACGAGGGTGAGGGCCCGAAGCTCAGCAACCGCCTGAATCCGCCGTCGATGCGCGGCATCGACGCCGTCGTCGCTTCCACGGCCGGCGGCAACTACATGATCGATCTCTTCAGCGACCAGGCTGCGGGCTGGAGCCGCCAGCCGCTATACGCCGAAGTGCGTGCGATCCAACCGATCGGCGGCGGCAAGCCGGTCGACGTCGTCCATGAGCTGGTGACACGGCTCCCCGAGTCACTCGACTACCTCGTCGTGCGGGAGGCGCCGTGTGACCCCGCGGGCGGCGTGGTGAGGCTGGTCGCGACGCGCGGCGGCAAACGCGCCGACGCCTGGATCGAGCGCCGGGGCGAACGCATCCACTATCGCTGGCACGGCGCGGACCTGCTCGAGACCGGACGCTTGACGCCCTACGAGACACTCCGCTCCGAAGACCGGGCGGTCCACTCGGCGCTGCTGAAGCGCTGCCTTGCGGATGCCCGGCCGGGCGAGCCCGCCAGCTGGTGCACGGAGAGCGAGTGGCGGCTGCTCACGAGCTGGACCCCGCGCCCGGATTCTGTTGCGCAGCTCGCCCACCTCTACGACCTCGATACGGCGGGGACGGTAAACCTCTTCCCGAAGCCGGGGATCGGCTACAACTCGAAGGTCCCCGGACGTCACGCGGGCGAGTTCTTCCACGAGAAGGACGCGTTCGTCGGCTTCTGGGGCGAGCCCGTGATCGCCCGCAAGCGGCCGCGAACCGCCGTCGTCGGCTCCGTGGCGGTCGTCCTCTACGAGTGGCTCGCCGACGCGCGAGTCACTCCCGGAGTTGACGGCTGGGGTTATCCATCCCTCACCCACGAGCTGCTGGATCCACCGCACTGACCGATCCGTGCGGGGTCGCTGCGGCGACGCGGTACTCGACCACGCCTCGCTGGGCGTGTGCCGCCCCCGTCCGCGGCGCAGTAGTATCGAGCGCCGGAATCCAGAGGGCCCCATGTCCCAGCCGTCGAACATCGACCTGATGCTGCAGATGTTGCTCCAGAACGCACCCCGGACAGCGCTCGAGATGCGCCGGCTGCTCGAGGGTTTCGCGCCCGTCATGAACGCGGGCCTTCCCGAGGTGGGCGCGTTGCATGAAGCGGTGCCGGTGTGCGAGGGCGTCACGGCCGACGTCGTCGTGCCGGTGGGCGAGGGGCCGCACCCCGTGCTCGTGTACCTGCACGGCGGCGGCTGGGTGTGCGGTAGCCCGAAGACCCACCGCAAGCTCGCGCATCGCTTCGCCGAGGCGGGTTACCTCGTCTGCAACATCGACTACCGGCTCGCACCCGAGCACCCCTTCCCCACGCCTTTCGAGGATTGCCTCGCCGCGACGCGCTGGGCCCATCGCGAGGCGGCGCGCTTCGGCGGCGATGCGACGCGACTCGCCATCGGCGGCGACAGCGCCGGCGGGAATCTCTCCGCCGCCGTCGCGGCCGCACTCGCAGGCGACCCAGCCCGTCCCAAGGCCGCGCTGCTGATCTACGGCGTGTTCGACTTCGGCATGCTCGGCGACGTTTCGCTGGCCGCCGGAGACGACCCGCGCGCGAGCGCGATCGCCGGGGAGATGGTCGAGATGATGATCGGCGCCTACCTCGGGAAGCAGCGAAACGACACTTTACTGCGTGATCCGCGCGTCTCGCCGCTGGCGGCCGCGTCGCAGCTACCGCCAACCCACGTCGTCGTGGGCGGCGCGGACCCGCTGGCCGTCCAGGCCGAAGCGCTGGTGAAGGCGCTCGCTGCCGCGGGGGTTCCGCACGAACACTGGGTCGATGAGGGCATGCCGCACGGGTATGCGCAGCTGGAGTTTCTGCCCCCTGCGCGGCCAGCGATCGAGCGGATGCTGAGGTTCTTGAGAGAGCACGTGTGACGACGCGTTCCTGATCCGCGGGGTCGTGCCAACGCTCGCCCGAGAGATCCAGTAGAGTCCAGCCGGCGAATGCCTCCCAACAGCGACTTTGCCAGCCTGCATTTGACGCCCGCCTTGCTCGAGAACCTGGCAAGCCTCGGCTATGCGCGCATGACGCCGATCCAGGCCGCTGCACTTCCGCCGATGCTCGAGGGTAGGGACGTGATTGCGCAGGCCAAGACCGGCAGCGGCAAGACCGCCGCGTTCGGGCTGGCGCTGCTGATGCGCTTGCAGATCAGGGTCACGCAGGTACAGGCGCTGGTGATCTGTCCAACGCGCGAACTCGCGGATCAAGTGGGCCGAGAATTGCGCGCGCTTGGGCGCATGCTGCCCAACGTCAAGTTGCTGACGTTATGTGGCGGCGTCCCGATGCGGGCACATCGCGAGTCTCTGGAACACGGCGCGCACATCGTCGTCGGTACGCCGGGGCGGCTGCGCGCATTGCTCGACAAGCAGTGCTTGCAGCTCGACGCACTCACACTGCTGGTGCTCGACGAGGCCGATCGAATGCTCGAAATGGGCTTCGAAGAAGACCTGCGCGCCGTGATGAAGAAAGCGCCGGTCAAGCGACAGACGCTGCTGTTCTCGGCGACCTACCCGGACGCGATCCAGGCGATCAGCTCGGGTTATCAGCGCGCTCCGGTGCGGGTGAGCGTCGACACGGAAGTGGCTGCGAGCCAGCTCGAGCAGCTGTTCTACGAGGTCGGTCCGAGCAGCGATGCGCGGGCGCAGGCGGTTCTCGCGCTGCTCGCGCAACACGGGCCCAGCTCGACGCTGGTTTTCTGCAATACCAAGGACGAATGCGACACGCTGGCGCGCGCCCTGCGCCGAGGTGGGGCGCCTACGCTGGCCCTGCACGGCGATCTCGAGCAACGCGAGCGCGATGAAGTGCTCGTGGTGTTCGCCAACCGTAGCTGTTCGGTACTGGTCGCGACCGACGTCGCTGCCCGCGGGCTCGACATCGTCGATCTGGACTGCGTCATCAACTACGAGATCTCGCCGGATGCGAGTGTGCACCTGCATCGCGTCGGTCGCACGGGTCGCGCAGGCAAGCGGGGCCTGGCGCTGAGCCTCTTCCGTCCCGGGGATGGGGGTCGCGTGCAGCGTATCGAGGAGGCGCAGGGCCGTCCGGTCGAGCGCTCGAAGCTCCCGGCACTCGAGGCCGTCGTCGACAGCTCTCTGCAACCTCCGATGGCAACGCTGCTCATCGAGGGTGGGCGAAAGGACAAGCTGCGAGCTGGCGACATCCTGGGTGCGCTCACCGCTGAAGGCGGCGTCGCCGGTGAGCAAGTCGGCAAGATTCAAGTCATGGAAATGAGAACCTACGTCGCCGTGAAGCGCGAAGTCGCGCAGCGTGCGCTCGAATGCCTGCTCGGCGGTCGCATCAAGAAGCGCAAGTTCCGTGTCAGCAAAGTCGCCGCGGGCTAGGACGCGCGTCGGCGCAGGCGAGCGACGGCCGCCACGGCGATGGACGCGACGAGCACTGCGAGAGCGAGCGGCGCCAGCGCGGGAACCGGGGGCGGCTCGGACTCGGGAGCATCGGACCCCGAGCGAAAAACGAACGCCCGACCGACGCCACCGGTTCCCGGAAAAGCCGGACCGCCGACGATGACGTCGTCTACGCCGTCGCCGTCCACGTCCCCCATGCCTGCTACGCTTGCGCCAAAGTCTGCGTCCACCGCACTGGGAGTCGGTTTCATCTGCCCTGCTGCGCTGCCGACACCACCGCTCGGGATGCCGGATGCGCTGCCCAGGTACACGAAAGCTCTTTCATCCCAGGGTGTCCCGACGATGACATCGCCGAAGCCGTCAGTGTTCACGTCTCCGATTCCGTCGACCGCATAGCCGAACAGTCGGCCGGCAACGCCCCCCTCGAGACGCGTGGCTGCCGAGGACGCATCCCCGCTCGCGATGCCCGAGGCGCTTCCCTCGAAGATGAACGCTGCGCCGTTGTTGCTCGTGCCGGCATCATAGAGAGGCGCGCCGACGATCACGTCATCGTAACCGTCGCCGTCGACGTCACCCGCCGAGCCGACGCTGAAGCCGAAGGATGCTTGCGTCTGATCCGACAAGAGCGCCGCCGCAGCCGTCGCGGGACTGCCGCTCGCGATGCCGCTCGCGCTTCCCAGGAAGACGAAAGCCCCGCCCTGATCGAACACCGTCGCCGTGACGAAATCGCTGCCTACGATCACGTCGTCGTAGCCATCGCCATTGACGTCGCCAGCGCCGGCGACGCTCACACCGAGGTTTGCGCCGACGTCGTTGCCCTCGATCCGCGCAGAAGCCGTGAGCGGTCCGCCGTCGGGAATGCCTGCTGCACTGCCGAGATAGATGAACGCCACCCCCTCGGAAGGCTGGCCCGCGGAGTGTTTTGGGGCGCCCACGATCACATCGTCGTAGCCGTCGCCGTTCACGTCTCCGGCTCCGGCGACGCTCCACCCGAACGCCCCCAACTTGTTCGCCAGCAGTCGCGTAGCCGCTCCTGAAGCATTGCCAGCGGCGACGCCAGACGGGCCGCCGAGGAAGATGAAGGCAGCTCCCCAGGCGCCCTGTCCCGCATCATGGAGCGGCGCACCGACGATCACGTCGTCGTAGCCGTCGCCGTTCACGTCTCCAGCACCGGCGACGCTGTACCCGAACTCCGGTCCCGCCTGCCCGCCCGTGAGCTGAGTGTCAGCAGTCGTGACGGATCCGCTCGGCATCCCGAAGGGGCGTCCGTGGTAGACGAACGCTGCGCCCTGCGGACTCGAGTTGACTGAAAACTGCGGCGCCCCGACGATCACGTCGTCAAAACCGTCGGCGTTCACATCCCCGGCTCGGGCGACGCTCGTTCCGAACCGACCACCACCGGAGAGAATCAAGAACGTTTGATTCGAGAAGAAAGGGTCGCCGGAAGCCGGCGCAATCGGAAGCAGGACGGCCGCGACGATCGCTAGCCCGTGGGATCTCATGCGGGATCCTCCGCACTGCGGGGATCGCCCGAGTATACACCCGGGTGCACCTCGGTGTGGAATATTTCTTCCCTCGGGGAGCATTGGTAGTTTCCTGTCGCCTTCCAATGCAGAAATGTCCACTTCCGCTTCTGATGCGTCACGGTCGGTTCTCTGTTGAGGCACTCGTTGGGGCCCGCCGCGGTGTTTCGGCACGCAGCGGACGGGCGTCCCGTCTGCCCTCGCGGCCGGCGAGGGGGCGACGGACTTGCTCGCTCGCGTCGGCGATTGCTCACGGTCTGCTCACAGCGGCGATCCGTTCGCCCTGCCGGCGTTTCTGCATCGCCGCGATATTGCACTAGAGTCCACCCCCGGAAGCGTCTGCCTCGCTGGTGCGGGCCTCGGACTTCAAATCCGGTGAGGGGCGTGGCGACATGTCCCTGGCGGGTTCGATTCCCGTCCGCTTCCGCCAGTACGAACGCTTGGCTGGATCCAATTGCAGGGGGATGTACACGTGACGCAGCGTCTGACTTTGGTCACGAACTTCAAGGATTTGTCGAGCGACGAAGCCGTGCGCGCAGCGGTCGACACCCGCGGCCAGCATCTCGCCGCGGAGTTCACAGAAATCGTGCGCATCGAAGTCACCGTCAGCGCCGACGGCAATGGCTTCACGGCCCACGGCCACGTCACGGGGAGCCATATCGACGTGGCGACGCACGCGGCGGCAAGCGAGATGCTGCCGGCCGTCGAGAAGCTGATGGTGAAGGTGGAGCGCCAGCTGCGCCGCGTCCACGACAAGCGGATCTTCGCGAAGCGCCGCGAGGCGCAACGCAACCCACCCAAGCGCCCGACCGACTAACCCTGATCCGACATTCGAGGAGCGGGCGCAGGGAGGCGGCGGGGGGTGGGCTACGGCGAATGGCTCGCCGTTTCTCGTTTCGTGAACGCGTGCTGGAACTCAATTTTGTGGCGTCGAGGAAGGCGTAGTCCTGCGGGGCGGCTGCGCTCTATTTCGCCTCCGCCCACGCCCCGCCGCCTCCCTCAGAAGGCCCGTAGTGTCGGTTCAGGGCTAGTAGCCGAGACGGACGTCTACGACGTGTCGCAGCGGCGCTCCAGCGAGGTAATGGCGCAGATCCTCGATGAAGGGTTCGATCAGGAGATCGAAGGCCTGGGGCATGCTCCAGGAAACATGCGGGCTCAGGCGCACGCGGGGATGACTGTAGAGCCAATGTCCCGCTGGCAGCGGCTCGGGATGCGCCACGTCGAGAGAGGCGAGGCCGACGCGACCGTCGTCGAGTGCGCGGCGCAGCGCCTCCTGATCGACGATCTCGCCGCGGGCGACGTTGACCAGATGCAGCCCGGGTTTGACGCGCGCGAGCGTCGCATCGTCGATCAGGCGTCTTGTCTCGGGTGTCGCTGGAGCCGCGATGACCAGGTGGTCCGCGGTCGCAACGAGCTCCGCGAGGCTCCGCACGACCTCGACACCGGGCAGCGGACTCGGCGCGCTGCTACGCCGCAGCGCAAGCACGCGCATTCCGAACGGCAGTGCGCGCACGGCCACTGCCTGCGCGATGCCACCCAGCCCCACGAGCGCGAGCGTCTTTCCGAGCAGACCACCGAGCGACGCGATACTCCAATGCTTGGGGGGCTGCGCGACCCACGACTCCGGCAGCCGCTTCTCGGCCGCGAGCATGACGGCCAACACCCACTCGGCGATCGGAATCGCGCTTGCGCCGCGCGAGCAGGTGAGCGGCCGGTCTCCCAGCGCATGGAATGGGAAGGCGTTTACACCGGTTCCGTAGGCGTGCACCCAGCGCACGCCGCGTGCGAGGATCGCGGCGAGGTTCGGGCTCCCCCACGCCTGCGTCAGCAGGACTTCGCCCGCGATCTCCGGGGCCAGCGGCCCCTCCGCCGTCACCGGGACGAGCTCCGCCTCGGGGAATTCCGCCCGGACGCGTGCGAGAAGCTGTACCGGAACGTGTGTCAGAATCCGAACGGCGCGCTTCGACATCCGCTGGGCCTGCGACTCAGGCCGAGCCGGCTCGCGGGTGCCAGGCGGCCAACAGTTCCGCGCTCGAGACGAGTGTCGCCACCGCGCCGAGCGTGTGGGCGAAGACGGCCTCGACGTATGCCTGCGGAAAGCCCGCCACGGCATCGCGCGGGATCACCACCTGGTACGAAGAATTGACCGCATCGAAGGCCAGGCTCTGGATCGCGACGTTCACCGAAACGCCCACTCCGACGATCGTGCGCACGCCCAGGTTTCGCAGCAGGAAGTCGAGCTCCGTGCCCTGGAAGGGCGAGAGCCCGTGCCAGCGCGGAAGCACGAGATCCGACGCCGCGACCTCGATTTCGGGCACGATCGCGGCGGCGGGCGAGCCCGGAAGCAGCGGGTTCTTGGATTTTGCCATGTAGCCGAAGATGCGCGCGTTGCGGTTGGCGGCGAAGCCGTCCGCCCTGCGGAGCGCGGTGCAGTGGATCACGGGCGCGCCCGCGGCGCGCGCCGCCGTCACCAGCGCCGCCACGTTCGCGAGCATCGGGCGCGCGGCCTCCGCGAGTTCAGGAAGCGCGGAGAGATCGCCGATCACGCCCCGTTGACACTCCTGCGTGACGAGCGCGGTATGCGCCGGATCGATCAGCTCGTCGAACGTCAACGCCATGCGTTCTCCTTCATCCGATCACGCCGCGGCGGCGCAGGTCCGCGATCTCGGCGTCCGAAAGCCCGAGATCGCTGCGCAGGGTCGCGTCCGTCTGCTGCCCGAGCCCGGGAAAGGTCCGGACCGGGCCTTCCGCCATGCGCGAGAGCTTGATCGGGTTGCCGACCACCAGCATCGGACGCTCGCCATCGGGGCGCGGCACCTCGATCAGCATGTCGCGGGCGGCGACGTGCGGATCCGCATTCAGGTCGGCCGCCGTGTTGCTGGGGCCGGCCACGATGCCCGCGGCGCAGAGTTCGCGCGAAGCCTCGAGCTTCGTCTTCGCGCGCGCCCAGTTCTCGAGTGCGGGGCGGATCTCGGAATCCGTGTGCTGCGCCCAGCCCTCCCGCGTCGCGAAGCGGGGATCCTTCGGCCACTCGGGATGGCCCAGGGCGTTCGCCAGGCGTTCGAACTGGTGTTCGCGAAAGACGGCCACGACAAAGTGTCCGTCGCGCGCACGGAAGGCGCCGCAGACGCCGATCGATCCCGCCGCGGCCCAGCGCTCGGGCGCACCCATCGACCACAAGAGCGGCGGCATGTCGGAGAGGGCGATCATCGCGTCGAACATGGCGACGTCGACCTGCTGGCCGAGGCCGCTGCGTTCGCGCTCGCGCAACGCTGCCAGCGTTCCGATCACGGCGAAGAGCGCGCTTCCGATGTCGCCGAGCGCACCCGCCACCACCACCGGCGGCGGCTGGTCTGGCTTGCGGCTCGGTTCATAGAGCCCGCCCATGGCTTCGGCGACGGGTGCGTAGGCGGGCCAATTCGCGTAGGGACTCGCACCGTCGGCCCCAAAGCCGGAGATCGAGACGTAGATCGCACGCGGCGAGAGCTTCGCGATCGCTGCGTAGCCGAGGCCGATCGCGCTCATCATGCCCGGGCGCATGTTCTCCGCGATGACGTCGAACTCTGGAACCAGGCGAACGAAGAGAGCGCGGCCATCGGCGTGTTTCAAGTCGATCGCGAGGCTGTGCTTCGAGAGGTTGTTGCGCAGGAAGGTGGCCCCGACCCGGCGACCCTCGTCATCGACGAGGCTCGGCTGCGAGGCGCGCCCCGCGTCACCGCGCTGCGGGGGCTCGATCTTCACGACCTCGGCCCCCAGGTGCGCCATCAACTGCGTCGCATAGGGCAGGGCCTGCATCTGCTCGACCGCGAGCACGCGCACGCCGTCGAGAGGCTTGCCCCAGGCTGCGCGCTCCGGATGGCGGATCTCTCCGACGCGCATCGGTGTGCCGGCTACTTCGGGATCTGGAGCGCCGAGGGCAGGCTGCCGTCGAGGAAGGCCTGCTCCTCGATGCGCTGCGTGATGCGCCAGCCCTGATCGGTGCGAGCGAGTTCGTCGTTGTAGTAGGCGCCGACCGTGAACAGGTGCAGGCTGCCGTCCGGATTCGGGAAGCCCATCGGGTTGAGCACGCAGGTGCGCGCGCGGGCTTTGCTTCCTGCGAGCGTCACCACCGAGTTGCTGATGAAGTGCACCGTCATCGGGAAGGCCGCGAGCGCCTTCTCGAGCCAGGCGCAAACCTGCGGGTAGGCTCCCTTGATGCCGCCGGCGCTCGTGTAGTCGAGGTGCGCGTCGGGGGTGAAGCAGGTGCCGAGCAGCTTCCAGTCCTTCGTGTCGATTGCGGTCGTGTAGCGGATCAGCAGGTCGTTGATCTCGATGCGGTCCGAGAGCTGCTGAAGCGTGAGCGCGGACATGGAAGACCCTCCTGATGAAGAAATCGAATGCGAACCGGCTCAGCGTTTCACGAGCACCGACGAGCCGTGGCCGAAGAGCCCCTGGTTCGCCGTGACGCCCAGCTTGGCGTCGGCCACCTGGCGCTCGCCCGCCTGGCCGCGAAGCTGCCAGGTGAGTTCGCATACCTGGGCGATCGCTTGCGCCGGAATCGCTTCGCCGAAGCTGGAGAGGCCCCCGCTCGTATTGACGGGAACCCGCCCGCCGATCGCCGTGGTGCCGTCGCGCAGCAGCTTCTCGGCCTCGCCGGGCTTGCACAGCCCGATGTTCTCGTACCAATCGAGCTCGAGCGCGGTCGAGAGATCGTAGACCTCCGCGAGATCGACATCTTCGGGGCCGACGCCCGCCTGCTCGTAGGCGCCGTGCGCAATCGAATCGCGAAAGGAGATGTCCGGGACCTTCGTGCCGACGACGGAGTCGGTGGCGAAGTTCGGCATCTCGATCAGCGTGTTCGGATAGCGCGGCGTCACGGTCGAGACGCCTGCGACGAGCACGGGCCGCGTCGTGCGTCGGCGCGCGAATTCGCTGCTCGTCAGCACCAGGGCTGCGCCGCCATCGCTGGTGGCGCAGATCTGGAGCAGGCGCAGGGGATCCGACACCATCGGAGATGCGAGCACCTCTTCGACGCTCACGAGCTTGCGATAGCGCGCATTGGGATTGGCGAGCCCGTGGCGGCTGTTCTTCTGCTTGACGAGCGCGAAATCGCGTTCGGTCGCGCCGTAGAGGGCCATGCGCCGGCGCGCGTAGAGGCCGAAGTAGATCGGGTTGGTGGCGCCGAGCAGATGGAAGCGCTGCCAATCGGGATCCGTCGGCCGATCGCCGCCGGCGGGCGCAAAGAAACCCTTGGGCGCAGCATCGGCGCCCACCACCAGCGCTACATCGCACAAGCCGGCCAGGATGCGGGCGCGTGCGACGTCGATCGCCTGCGCGCCGGTCGCGCAAGCGCCGTAGGTGCTCGCGACCTGCGCGCCCGACCAGCCGAGGGCCTGGGAGATGCTCGCCGCGGCCACGTAGCCGGGATAGCCGTTGCGCATGGTGTCGCCGCCCGCGACGAACTGCACATCGCGCCATTCCAGGCCGGCGTCCGCGAGCGCCGCGCGCGCGGCATGCACGCCATACTCGACGAAGTTTCGCCCCCACTTGCCCCAGGGATGCATTCCCACGCCGAGCACCGCCACTTCGTTCGCCATCTTGATCTCCTCTCGAATCGTTCGCGAGCGTGGGTGTCGTGCCGTCGTCAGCGCGCGGCTCGCGCCTCGACCGGCTTCCATTTCCAGATCACGGCCTCGCGCTCGGCATTCTCGTAGAGCGTGCCGAGCGTGAGCTCCATCTCCATGCCGACCTCGAGCGACTCGACGGCGACACCCGGCGCGACCTGACCGAGCACGACCATGCGCTCGTTCTCGAGCTCGACGGCCGCGACGGCGTAGGGTTCGAAGGGCTCGCTCGCGACATACGGATGCGGCGGCGCGTAGCAGTTGTTCGTGTACGACCACAGGCGCCCGCGCTGCGAGAGCTTCACCTCGACGAGCTCGCTGCTCGCGCAGCTGGGGTTGCGGCAGAAAAACACTTCCTTCGGAAAGAAGTAGGTGCCGCAGGCCTGGCAGCGCGTGCCGAGCAGGCTCGGCGACTCGGCGTCCAGGGTGAACCAGCCTTCCACGGCCGGCGTCTTCGCTTTCATCGCTTTCCTCCTGCGGCGATCCGAGCGTCGCGGAGCGCCGAACGGCGCACCTTGCCCGCGTCGTCTCGCAGCGGTTCGTTCACGAACTCGAAGCTCCTCGGAAGCTTGTTCGGCGCCAGCAGTTTCGTCAGATGCTCGCGCAACGCCTGCTCGGATACCGATTGTGTCGCATCCACGATCGCGTGGATGCGATTGCCCAGATCCTCGTCCGGCAGCCCGATGACCGCACTCGAGCGCACGGCGGCATGGGCGTCGAGGGCGGCCTCGATTTCCGCAGGATACACGTTGGCGCCGCCGACGAGAATCATGTCTGCCTTGCGGTCGACGAGATACAGGTAGCCATCCTCGTCGAGATAGCCCATGTCGCCGAGGGTTTCCCAACCGTCGGAGGTCGTCGCCGCTTCGGCGCCGATGTAGCGGTAGGTGGAGCCCTGGCCTCCCGGCGGCAGCATGAAGACCTCGCCCACCTCGTGCGGGTCGCACGCGCTGCCATCCGGTCGCTGCGTGCGCAGCTTGCGCCCACCCGTCGCCCGTCCCACCGAGCCCGGACGCTCGAGCCATTCAGTGCCCGAGGTGAGTGTGCCCGCGATCCGCTCGGTGCCGCCGTAGGCTTCATAGATTTTTTCGGGCCCGAGCCATTCGATCCATGCGCGCTTGAGCCAGGCGGGACTCGGGGCGCCGGTGCACATCACGCGGCGTAGGGACGAGAGATCGAAGCGGCTGCGCTCCGCTTCCGGAAGCCGCCAGATGCGCTGCATCATCGTGGGTACGAAGAGCACCCAGTCGACGCGATGCCGTTCGATCAGTTCGAGCGCGAGCCGGGCTTCGAATTTCTCCATGATCACGACGGTCCCGCCGCACAGAAGCTGCTGCCAGGCCGTGATGAATGGACCGGCGTGGTAGAGCGGGCCCGGGACGAGCGTGGTGCCGCCCGGCTGCATCCCGTTTTCGGCGATCTCGGGATCACACCGGGCGGGCGACAGATCGACGATCAGCTTCGGGCGGCCCGTGCTGCCGCCCGAAGTCATCGCGCGAACATGGCGCGGCAGCCGATCGGGGAGCGGAGCCTGCGAGAGCGCGGCGTCGGGTTCGAAGCCGGCGGGCACCTGGGGACGCGCGCCGAACTCCCCGCTGTCGACACCGACCACCAGGCGCGGCTGCGCGAGCGCGACGATGGCCTGGCGCTCGCTCTCGGGAAGCCGCGAGGAGATCGGTTGCGGCGTCGCGCCGAGCTTCCAGATCGCGAGGCAGGCGGTGAAGAACTCGGCGCCGTTCGGGAGCGCGAGCGTGACGAGATCGTCCTCGCGCACGCCAAGCCCGGCGTAGGCGCGCGCCAGCCGATTCGAGCGGGCTTCGAGCTGCGCGCGGGTGACGCTCTGCGCCGATGTGACGAGCGCGGTGGCCTGCGCGTCGCGCTCGGCGAGCCAGGCCATCGCGCGGCCGTAAGAGGAGAGGGGCATGTCGGGGGGCGCGGCTCCCTTTCAGAAACGATACGTCTCGTTATTATATTGCGCCGCGCGCGCGGGCGCGACGGGCGCCCCCGATCGGGATCCGGGAGAAGCGATGGACAAGCGCACGACGGCGGCCGCGGTCATCGCCGAGCTCCGCGACGGCATGACCCTCGGCATCGGGGGCTGGGGCTCGCGCCGCAAGCCAATGGCGTTGATTCGCGAGATCCTGCGATCGCCGCTGAAGGATCTCACGCTGGTGTCCTACGGCGGGCCGGACGTCGGGTTGCTGTGCGCAGCCAAGAAGGTCCGCAAGGTCGTGTTCGGATTCGTATCGCTCGATTCGATCCCGCTCGAGCCGCATTTTCGCAAGGCGCGCGAGAGCGGCGAGGTGGAGGCGCTCGAACTCGACGAGGGCATGTTGCAGTGGGGCTTGTACGCCGCCGCCCTGCGGTTGCCGTTTCTTCCGACGCGCGCGGGGCTCGGCTCCGACGTGATGAAGCTGTATCCGGGGCTGCGGACCGTGGCGTCTCCGTACGCCGATGGCGAAACGCTGGTGGCGATGCCGGCGCTCGAGCTCGACGTTGCGCTCGTGCACCTCGATCGCGCCGACAGCCGGGGCAATGCGCAGTTTCTCGGGCCCGATCTCTATTTCGACGATCTCTTCTGCATGGCCGCCAAGCGGCGCTTTCTTTCCTGCGAGCGGATCGTCGCGACGGAGGACTTCCTCAAAGCCGGCTCGATCCACACGCTTCGCATCAGCCGCATGTTCGTCGACGGCGTGGTCGAGGCGCCCGGCGGCGCGCACCCGACCGAGTGTCCGCCCGACTACGCGCGAGATGAGGCCTTTCAGCGCGAATACGCTGCGAGCGCGAAGAGCCCCGAAGCGTGGCACGCCTTCCAGGCGCGTTATCTCGCGCTGCCGGACGAGGCGGCGTACCAGGCCGAGGTGCGACCGAAATGACGGAAGCCACCCGATCTGAGGTGTGTGCGGTCGCGATCGCGGAGTGTTTTCGCGGCGACGGAGAAATCCTCGCCAGCGCCATCGGCACGTTGCCGACGCTCGCTGCGCGGCTCGCGAAATTGACCTTCGCACCCGACCTCCTGATCACCGATGGCCTGCACTTCGTGCTCGAGAACGTGCCTCCGCTCGGCGCAGCGAACGGTTTCGTGCCCGTGGTCGAGGGCTGGGTGCCGTATCGCAGCGTCTTCGATTGGCTCTGGGCAGGACGACGTCACGTCGTGATGGGCGCGACCCAGATCGATCGCTTCGGCAACCAGAACATCGCCTGCATCGGCGATCCGAAGCGGCCGCGCGCGCAGCTGCTCGGCATGCGCGGAGCGCCCGGCAACACGATCCATCATCCGACCAGCTATTGGATCCCGAATCATGGACCGAAATCCTTCGTCCCCAAGGTCGATGTCGTCTCGGGTATCGGCTACGACCGGGCGGCGGCGCTCGGTGCGAAAGGCTCGCGCTTTCACGAGATCCGCCGCGTGGTCTCGAATCTCGGGGTCTTCGATTTCGCCAGCGCCAACCACGCGATGCGGCTCGTGTCCGTGCATCCCGGGGTCGAGGTGGCCGAGGTCGTGGAGAAGACCGGCTTCGAACTCGTGATCGAGAAGCCCGTCCGCCAGACGCGCGCGCCGAGCGCCGCCGAGCTGGGGCTGCTGCGCGAGCGTCTCGACCCCACCGGAATCGCAGCACGCGAGCTGCTGGGCTGAGCCATGCACGCTGCCCTCCACACCGTGCTGTGCGACCGTCTCGCGTGTCGCTACCCGATCCTCCAGACGGGAATGGGCTGGGTGGCGACGCCCGAGCTGGTGGCCGCCGCTTCGAACGCGGGGGCGTTCGGATTTCTGGCCGCCGCGACGCTGCGCCCCGAGGCGGTCGCCGTCGAAATCGCGAAGGTGAAGCAGCTCACGAGCCAGCCCTTCGGGGTGAACTTCCTGATGGACGCGCCGGGCGCCGAGCTGATCGTCGAGGCGATCCTGCACCACGGGGTGCGCGCCGCCGGATACAACCGCTCGCCGCGCGCGGATCTGATCAAGCGCTTGAAGGATGCGGGCGTCGTGTGTGTGCCGACCTGCGGAAACGCGCGGCACGCCGCGAAGGCGGAGCAGCTCGGCGCCGATCTCATCATCGTTCAGGGAGGCGAGGGGGGAGGACACACCGGCACGGTGCCGACCTCGCTGCTCGTCTCGAGCGTGGTCGATCGCGTCGCGGTGCCGGTGGTGGCGGCGGGCGGCTTCCACGATGGCCGCGGGCTGGTGGCGGCTCTCGCCTATGGGGCCGTGGGCATCGCCATGGGCACGCGCTTCCTGCTCACCCGCGAAAGCCCCGTTCCGAAAGCGACGAGTGAACGCTACCTGGCGGCGGAGATCGACGACGTGATCGTGACCCGTCAGATCGATGGCCTTCCGCAGCGGGTGGTGCGAAACGAGCTGGTCGAGCGCCTCGAGGCGAGCAGTGCCCCGGCGCTTCTCGTGCGGGCCCTGCGCAGTGGCCTCGCCTACCGCCAGGCCTCGGGCGCGTCGCTCCGCGAGTTGCTGCGCGCGGCCACCGCGCTGCGGCGCAGCGAGAAGCTCACGCGCGCGCAGACGATCATGGCGGCGAACGCCCCGATGCTGGCGCGCAAGGCCATGGCGGAGGGGGATCCGGTTCATGGCTACCTGCCGAGCGGCACGGTCGCCGGCATGATCGAGGATCTTCCGAGCTGCGCCGAATTGATCGCGCGTATCATGGCGCAAGCCGAACGCACGTTGGCGTCGCTCGCAAATCAATAGCCGCTCGCGGGCTCGCACCTCGCGCGAAGGAAACCGCGCGAGCCGAATGGGGGCAGGCATGTACGTCGATGTGAGCACCCGGGACGGGATCGCGGAAGTCGTCTTGAACCATCCGCCGGTCAACGCGCTGCCCGCCGCCGGCTGGTCGCACCTGGCCGAAGTCGTGGGCGCGCTCGGCCGCGACGCGGCCGTGCGCGTGGTGGTGATCGCCGCCGAGGGGCGCGGCTTCTGCGCGGGAGTCGACGTCAAGGAGCTCGCGCGCGACGGGAGCCTGATCGCGGCGGTGAACCGCGGCTGTTATGACGCGTTCGCGGCCATCTATGACTGCCCCGTGCCGGTGATCTCCGCCGTGCACGGCTTCTGTCTCGGTGGCGGCATCGGGATTGCCGGGTCCTCGGATCTCGCGATCGCTTCCGAGGAGGCGACCTTCGGCCTGCCCGAGATCGATCGCGGCGCGCTCGGTGCGGCGACCCACCTGATGCGGCTGTTCGGGATGCAGAAGACGCGGCGCATGCTCTACACCGGCGAAGCGATCAGCGCGCAGGAGGCCTATCGGCTCGGCGGCCTCGAATCGGTGGTGAAGCGCACGGAGCTGCGCGCGGCGGCGCGCGAACTGGCGACGAAGATCGCGTCAAAGAGCCCGAAGGCGATGCGGCTCGCCAAGTGGTCGCTCAATGGCATCGAGTTGCTCGATCCGAAGCAGAGCTACCGCTTCGAGCAGGGTTTTACGTTCGAGCTCTACACGTCCCCGGATTCCCAGGAGGCGCGCGACGCCTTCGTCGAGAAGCGCGAAGCGCGCTTCGGCGACGAAAAGTAACGGACGGTCGCGGGCATGGATCTCCGCTACACGCCGGAGCAGAAGGCCTTCCGCAGCCAGGCGCGCGCCTGGCTCGGGGCGAACGTGCCGAAGCAGCCGCTCGCCTCCTTCGACACGCGCGAGGGCTTCGAGGCGCACCGAGTCTGGGAGGCCAAGCTCCAGGCCGGCGGCTGGGCGGTGGTGTCGTGGCCGGTCGCGTACGGGGGGCGCGGCGCGAATCTGCTCGAGTGGTTGATCTTCGAGGAGGAGTACTACCGCGCGGGGGCGCCGCGGAGGGTCAACCAGAACGGCATCTTCCTGCTCGGGCCGACACTGATGGAGTTCGGCACGCCAGAACAGAAGGCGCGTTACCTACCGAGAATGGCGTCGAGCGACGAAGTCTGGGCGCAGGGCTGGTCGGAGCCCAATGCAGGTAGCGACATGGCGGCGATCCAGGCGAGCGCACGGCGCGAGGGAGACGGCTACGTGCTGCGCGGACAGAAGACCTGGGCCTCGCGCGGCGCGTTTGCGCACTGGCTGTTCGGACTCTTCCGCAGCGACCCGGCCTCCGAGCGCCACCGCGGCCTCACCTTCGTGCTCGTCCCGCTCGACGCGCCTGGCGTGACCGTGCGCCCGATCGCCCAGCTCGATGGCGAGACGGGATTTGCGGAGGTGTTTCTCGACGACGTGAAGGTTCCGATCGCGAATCGCCTGGGTGCAGAAGGCCAGGGCTGGTCCGTCGCGATGGCGACGGCAGGCTTCGAGCGCGGCCTGATGTTGCGCAGCCCGGCGCGCTTCCAGGCGACGGCCAGGCGTTTGATCGCGCTCTACCGCGCAAATGCCGAGCGCTGCGAGCCCGCGCTGCGCGACGAGAGCGTGCGTTGCTGGATGAACGCCGAGGCCTACGCGCTCGACACCTATCGCACGGTGTCGCGTCTGCTCGATGGCGGCAAGATCGGCGCCGAAGCCAGCCTCAACAAGATCTTCTGGTCGGAACTCGATCTGCGCATGCACGAGACGGCGCTGCGCATTCTCGGAGAGCGTGCCGAGCTGTTGCCCGAGGCTCCCGCGGCGCAGGCTGTCGGTGATTGGCTCGACGGCCATCTCTTCGCCCTGTCCGGCCCGATCTATGCGGGCACCAACGAGATCCAGCGCAACGTGATCGCGGAGCGCATCCTGGGTCTGCCGAAGGGAGCCTGATGCGCTTCGGTTTCGACGAAGATCAGCTGCTGCTCCAGAAGACGCTGCGGGATTTCTTCGCGAGCGAGTGTCCGGCCGCACGCGTGCGCGCTCTCTGGGACACAGAGACGGGTCGCTCGCCCGAGCTTTGGAAGTCGCTCGCCGAGCTGGGTGTGACGGGCCTGTTGGCGCCCGAGGCCTACGAAGGCATGGGCATGGACGAGACCTTTCTCGTGCTGTTGCAGGAGGAGGCCGGGCGCGCGGCGCTCGCCGAGCCGCTGGTGGCGACGGCGGTCGCGGTGCCGTTGTTGCTGGAGCTCGACACGCGCGAACTGTGCGAGCGTTGGCTCCGGCCGATCGCCGCTGGCGAAGCGATCGTCGCGGTCGGTCACCCGGTGAACGCCTTCCACTCCGACGCCCACATCGCGAGCCTGTTGCTGCTCGCGCACGCGGATGAGATCCATGCGCTCGCACCCGACGCGGTCGAACGGGTGAGGCAGCCCGTCAACGATCCCGCGCGCCGGGTGTTCTCGCTGCGCTGGACGCCCACGCCGCAGACGCGCATCGCGCAGGGGGCGCAGGCGCGCGAGCTGCTGGCCGCGGCGCTCGATCGCGGTGCGCTCGCGTGCGCAGCGCAATTGCTCGGCGTCACGGAGAAGCTGCTCGAGCTGGCGGTCGCCTACGCACAGCAGCGCGAGCAGTTCGGCCAGCCGATCGGCGCCTTCCAGGCCGTGAAGCATCAGCTCGCCAACGTGAAGGTGGCGCTCGAGTACGCGCGCCCGGTGGTGTACCGCGCGGCGCACTCGGTGGCGAAGCGGGCTGCGGCGCGGGCGGTCGACGTCTCGCATGCGAAGGTCGCCGCCGGCGAAGCAGCGGCGCTGGCCGCCCGGACGGCCCTCCAGGTGCATGGCGCGATCGGCTATACGTGGGAACAGGATCTCCACGTCTGGATGCGCCGCGCGTGGTCGCTCGAGCTCGCCTGGGGCAGCGGTCGCTTCCACCGTGAGCGCGTTGCGAATGCCATTCTCGCGCCCGGTGCGCAGATCGGTCCGGGCACCACGTTCGAAGGAGGAGAGTGAACATGGCCGAGGCCTACATCGTCGATGCGGTGCGCACACCGGTGGGAAGACGCGGCGGCGGGCTCTCGCAAGTCCACCCGGCCGATCTCGGCGCCCACGTGCTGCGCGCGCTCGTCGCGCGCACGGGAGTCGATCCGGGCGCCGTGGAAGACGTGATCTTCGGTTGTTGCGACACGATCGGGCCG
The DNA here is from genome assembly GCA_031405455.1 of Deltaproteobacteria bacterium. Taxonomy (GTDB): domain Bacteria; phylum Myxococcota_A; class UBA9160; order UBA9160; family SMWR01; genus DATBRV01. The sequence goes on from JANNIY010000160.1 coordinate 22,571, forward strand.
CAAGCCGGGGATGTGGCGCGCACCTGCTGGCTGGCTGCCGGGCTTCCGGAACACGTTCCGGGCGTCACCATCGATCGGCAGTGCGGCTCCTCGCAGCAGTCGGTTCACTTCGCCGCGCAGGCCGTGATGAGCGGCACGAGCGATCTCATCGTCGCGGGCGGCGTGCAGAACATGAGCCTGATCCCGATCTCGTCGGCGATGACGCTGGCCCAGCCGCTCGGCTTCAACGACCCGTTCTCGGGCTCGAAGGGCTGGGTCGCGCGCTACGGCACGCAGGAAGTGTCACAATTTCGTGGCGCAGAGATGATCGCCGACAAGTGGAGCCTCTCGCGCGAAGACATGGAGCGGTTTGCGCTGGAGAGCCACCGCCGCGCAGTGCGCGCGATCGACGAAGGCCGCTTCGAGAGCGAGATTGCGCCGCTCGGGGACGTTGCGCGCGACGAGGGCCCGCGGCGCGACACCTCGCTCGAGAAGATGGCGAAACTCCAGCCCGTGGTGCCGGGCGGACGCATCACGGCGGCCGTTTCGAGCCAGCTCTCGGACGGCGCCTCGTGCATGTTGGTGGCATCCGAGAGAGCCCTGAAAGAACACGGACTTACGCCGCGAGCCCGGATCCATCACCTGAGCGTCCGCGCGGCCGACCCGATCTACATGCTGACGGCGCCCATCCCGGCGACCGAGCACGCGCTGCGCAAGACGGGGCTCTCGCTCTCCGACATCGATCTCGTCGAGATCAACGAAGCCTTCGCGCCGGTCGTGCTGGCCTGGCAGAAGGAGACCGGCGCCGATCTCGCGCGCGTCAACGTGAACGGCGGCGCCATCGCGCTCGGGCACCCGATCGGCGCCACGGGCACGCGCTTGATGACGACGCTCCTGTGTGAACTCGAACGCACGGGCGGGCGCTACGGCCTGCAGACGATGTGCGAAGGCGGCGGCCAGGCAAACGTCACCATCCTCGAGCGGCTCTCGCGGTGAGCGGAATCTGCGACGGGCGCGTCGTGATCGTCACCGGCGCCGGGCGCGGTCTCGGGCGCGCGCACGCGCTCGAGTTTGCGCGCCAGGGCGCAGCGGTGGTCGTCAACGACATCGGGGTCGAACTCGACGGCCAGGGCGGGTCGAGCGGTCCGGCAGGCGAGGTCGTCGCGGAGATCAAGAAACTGGGTGGCCGCGCGATCGCGAACGGCGCCGACGTCGCGGACTGGGAGCAGACGCGCGACCTCGTCAAGCGCGCGCTCGAGGCCTTCGGTCGGCTCGACGCCGTCGTCAACAACGCGGGCTTCGTGCGCGATCGCATGTTCGTGAACGCGAGCGAAGAGGAATGGGACGCGGTGGTGCGCGTGCACCTGAAGGGACACTTCTGTGTAGCGCGCCACGCGGCAGCCCACTGGCGCGACGAGGCGAAGGCCGGCCGGCCCGTGGATGCGCGCATCATCAACACGAGTTCGGGTGCCGGCCTCCAGGGAAGCGTGGGGCAGAGCGCCTACTCCGCCGCCAAGGCTGCAATCGCCGGTCTCACGCTCGTGCAGGCCGCGGAACTGGGCCGCTACGGCATCAGCGTGAATGCGATTGCGCCCTCGGCGCGCACGCGCATGACCGAAACCGTGTTCGCCGACATGATGAAACGACCCGAGGACGGCTTCGACGTCATGGCGCCCGAAAACGTCTCGCCGCTCGTCGTGTGGCTCGCGAGCGCCGAGGCGCGCGAGGTCACGGGCCAGATATTCGAGGTGTCCGGTGGCTCGCTCAGTCTCGCGGATGGCTGGCGCGAAGGCCCGAAGATCGATCGGGGTGCGCGTTGGGAAGCGGGCGAGATCGGCGCCGGCGTGCGCGAGCTGCTGCGCAAGGCGCTGCCGGCCCAGAAGGTCTACGGGACCTGATTCGGCATGCACTTCGCGTTCACCGAGGAGCAGGAAGAATTGCGCGCCACGGCGCGCGCCTTCCTGGCGGAGCGCTCCAGCTCGGAGCAGGTGCGGCGTGCGATGCAGAGCGAGCTCGGCTTCGCGCCCGAGTTGTGGAAGACGATCGCGACGGAGCTCGGCTGGCCGGCCGTGAGCGTGCCCGAGGCGTACGGCGGCCTGGGCCTCGGCGCGGTCGAACTCGCGGCGCTGCTCGAAGTGATGGGCGAATCCCTGTTGTGCGCTCCCTTCTTCTCGAGCATTTGCCTGGGCGCGAATGCGCTGTTGGTTGCGGCTAGCGACGCGCAGAAACGCGAATGGCTGCCGGCGATCGCGGAGGGCCGCACGCTCGCGACCCTGGCGGCGTTCGAGCCCGACAAGAACTGGACGGCCGGCGGGATCGAGGCGCTGGTGCGTAATGAGGGCGGCGAGTGCGTCCTCACCGGCCGCAAGCGCTACGTGCTCGATGGCCACTGTGCGGACCTGCTGGTGGTGGCGGCGCGTCGCGAGGGGACGCGCGGCGACGAAGGCATCTCGCTCTTCGCCGTTCCGGGCGCGGCGAAGGCGGTCGAACGACGCGCGCTCGCAACCCTCGATTCGACCCGACGCCTCGCCGAGATCGAGTTGCACGGCGTGCGCGTTCCGACATCCGCGCGGCTGGGCGAGGAAGGGACGGGCGCGGCCGCGCTCGAACGCATCCTCGAACTCGCGGCGATCGGTCTCGCCGCCGAACAGGTGGGCGGCGCGCAGCGCTGTCTCGATCTCGCCGTTGCGCACGCGAAGACCCGCATTCAATTCGGCCGCCCGATCGGCTCCTTCCAGGCGATCCAGCACCGCTGCGCCGACATGCTGCTGCACGTCGAGTCGGCGCGTTCGGCGGCCTATTACGCCGCTTGCGTCGCCGCCGAGGGCGGGGCCGAACTCTCGCGCATCGCGTCGCTCGCGAAGGTCACCTGTTCCGACGCCTACTTCCAATGCGCAGCCGATTCGCTGCAAGTGCATGGGGGCGTCGGCTTCACCTGGGAGTACGACGTGCATCTGCATCTCAAGCGCGCCAAGTGGACGGAAAGCTTTCTCGGCGATCCCACCTGGCATCGCGAGCGCGTGGCGCAGCGGATCGGTCTCTGAGCGCATGCGCGACCCGCTCGACATGACGGGCAAGGCGGTGATCGTGACGGGTGGCGGGCGTGGCGTCGGACGCGGCATCGCCGAGCGCTTCCTCGCCGCGGGCGCCGACGTCGTGATCTGCGGGCGCAAGCCGCCGGAGAGCCTTCCCGAGCACGCGGGGCGCGGGGTTCACTTCGTGGCCGCCGACGTGCGCGAGCTCGAGCAGACGCTCGCCGTGATCGTCTTCGCAACGCAGCGCTTCGGCCGCCTCGACGTGCTCGTGAACAACGCCGGCGGGTCCCCTGCGGCGCCTGCCGCGACCGCCTCGCCACGCTTCTCGGAGGCGATCCTCAAGCTCAACCTGGTGGCGCCGTTGCAGTTCGCCCAGCAGGCCAACGCGATCATGCAGAATCAGCCAGAAGGCGGTTCGATCATCAACATCGCGAGCGTCTCGGCGCTGCGCCCGTCGCCTGGCACCGCCGCGTACGGCGCCGCCAAGGCGGGTCTGCTGTCGCTGACGCAGACGCTCGCCGTCGAGTGGGCGCCGAAGGTGCGCGTGAACGCGGTCACCGCTGGCATGATCGAGACGGAGCTCGCGCATCTGCACTACGGCGATGGCGAGGCGCGCGCGCGCGTTTCCGCGACGATTCCGCTCGGTCGCCTCGGCACGCCGCGCGACGTCGCCGACGCCTGCCTGTTTCTCGCCTCACCGCTCGCGGCCTACGTCTCGGGCGCCAGTCTGCTCGTGCACGGCGGCGGCGAGAAGCCGGCCTTCCTGGAGGCGGCGAAGTAGCGTTCGGCTCGGGCGCCAGCGCAAGCGATCACGCGGTGGCTCTCCGCGATGGCGTTGCAGCCGATGGTGAATGGGACGGCGCGGGCCCGCGGAAGGGCAGGCGCAGCAGGGCGCCAAGGCGTTGCGCTTCGGGGGCGTCGTAGCCCTCGAGGCCGTAGTCGACGTGGCAGCCGGGCGCCGGTGGCGTGAAGGTCCCGAAGACCCGATCGAACAGTGAGAAGATGTTTCCGTAGTTCGAATCCGTTTCGAGCTGCCTCCGCGAGTGGTGCAGCTTGTGCATGTTCGGCGTGCACGTCAGCCACGAGAGCGCGTGGTCGAGCGGTTCCCACAGTTTCACGTTCATGTGCTCGGCGAGCGCTTGCAGCGCGCTCGCCACGCGATAAATCGCGACGGCTTCCACCGGCACGCCGAGCAGCCACGCCGGCGTCATGACGAAGCCGAAGCGCCACAACCCTTCGATCGGGTGCTGGCGCAGCGACGTCGTCACGTCGACGAGGGGGTCGCAGTGGTGGACGCGATGGGCGTTCCACAGCAGGGGCAGCCGGTGCATCAGCCGGTGGCAGGCGTAGGTCGAAGCATCCAGGGCGAAGACGCCGATCAGGATCAGTGTCGCCAGCGGCAGCGCAGATCCCGAAAGCAAGGCGAAGCCTCGCGAGGTCAGCCAGTCGCTGATCAGCACCGCGCCGGCGTTGAACGCGAAGTTGAGCGCGAGTGTGAGGGCCACGAGCGCGAGATTCGGAAGCCAGTGGCGGCGCCGCCACGCGCGTTCTCGGGCGAGTGGCAGCAGCGTCTCGAGAAGCGAGAGCAGAGCCATCCCGGCGAGAATCGTCGCGGCGCCGGGTAGCAAGCTGGCGAGCGTCATTGCGGGTCTCCTTGGATCTCGGGGGGATCCAAAGCGGAGACGCCGGGACGGGTCGCTTCGTTACGGGGCCTGGAGAGACGCGAGCTTGCGGGGCGCCAGGATGGCTTGAACCAGCCGGATCCGACCGTCGGAGTCGATCTCGCAGCGCAGCAGGGTCCGCGGCGCCTGTCGCCGCACGGGTCGAGCGAGCGTGATCAGGGCCGCGGGGAGCCCGTTCACCAGGCGCACTTCGATGCGGGTTCCGGGTCCGCGTCGTTGCTGGGCGGCCCTCAGATAGAAACGCGAGACGCGCGTGCGGCCCGTCATCGGCGTCGCCAGCGCGGTGTAGCGGCCCGCGGCGTCGGTCACCGTATGCACCGAATCGGCGAGCAGCGTTTCGAGGCCGCGCGCATCCTGCGCGAGCAGACAGCCGAGAAAGCGATCGAGCGCGCCGCGGTGTTGCGCCACCAGCTCGGGCGTCGGAATGCAGCGGCTCTGGTCGTAGGCCTCGAGGGACTGCCGCGCGCGCAGGTGGAGCACGCGCACGTTGCCTTCGGAGGCGCCGATCAGGTCCGCGGTCTCGCGCGCGGAGTATCCGAGCACGTCGCGCAGGAGCAGCACGGCGCGCTGGCGCGGGCCGAGCGCCTCGAGCGCCAGGAGAAAGGCGTAGGTGACGCTCTCGACGAGGCCGTAACGCACTTCCGGATCCGGGCTCGCGCTCACGTGTGCGTCGAGCCAATCCGCCTGCGAGGTGTCGACGGGCGACGGAAGCCAGGGGCCCGGATAGGCCCTGCGTCGCCGGCGTCGCAATGCGTCGATGGCGAGATTCGTGGCGACCCGCCGAAGCCACGGGCCGAGTTCCTGGACCGGCGACTCGGGAGGCTGCGCCACGAGTCGCGCGAAGGCGTCCTGGACGATGTCGTCGGCATCCTCCGCGCTTCCCGTCAGTCGATAGGCGAGCCCCCACAGCCGACGCTGCTCGGCGCGAAATAGCGCTGCAAGCTGCGCCGCTCGCTCGGGAGCGTCGGCCGTCTTCACGAACTTCCTCCCATCCCCATGCAAGGAACGCCGAGGAGCGGGAGATCGTTACATGGCTGGGGGGGGGCGGAGTGCCCCTAGCGGCTGCGTCCCGCGAGCGCCGCGCGCAGCAAGCTCGTGTAGACCAGCCCGCTTCCCGAAGCTTGCGAAGCCTCGGGCTTCTTTGCGGCTGCCCGCTTCTTCCCGCCCGCCGGCTGCTTCCGGGAGGGGGAGCTCGCCTTCGATGTGGTCTTCCTGGCGGCCGGCTTGCTCGCCTTGCGCGCCGCCTTCTTCGTCGTCTTCTTCTTTGCCTTGGCCATGATCCTCTCGCCCCCTTCGATGTGTGTGCGCAATGTTGCGTGTGGGCTGCAAGGTAGCGAGAGCGGAAGCGAAAGACCCTAGCGGCACCGCCCTTCGCGTCCACCCGGACCTGCCCGAGTTGACCGCCGCGCTGGAATCGGGGATCCCGGTCGTCCCGTGGCAGGAGCTGCTCGGCGAGCTGATGGCTGCGCCGGGACG
>JANNIY010000161.1:0-28209 GCA_031405455.1 Deltaproteobacteria bacterium
CGGCTCGGGTCCTGGCGCGGGGTTGCGGGCGGCGGCCGTGGCGATGCTCGCGTTGCTCGTGGGGCTGGCGAGTCTGCGCGCAGGGCTCGCGCCGCCGCAGCTGCGCCGCGTCGAGTTCGAGCTGCCGCGTTGGCCGGCGGCACGCGACGGCTATCGGATCGTGCAGATCAGCGACATCCACATCGGACCGATTCTGGGCCGCGCCTTCGCGGCGCAGTTGGTTGCCCGTGTGAACGCCCTCGCGCCAGACCTGGTTGCGGTGACCGGCGATCTCGTCGACGGCAAGGTGGCGCTGCTGGCGGACGAGGTGGCGCCCTTTGGCAGCTTGCGTGGCCGCGATGGCGTCTACTTCGTGACCGGCAACCACGACCACTACTCGGGCGCCGACGATTGGGTGGACGCCGTCACGAAGCTCGGCATGTGCGTGTTGCGCAACGCGCGCGTCGCGATCGGGGAGGGCGCGCGGGCCTTCGATCTCGTCGGCGTCGACGATCATCGCGGCGGCCTGGTCGGACAGGGCGGCGAAGATCTCGACCGGGCGCTCGCCGGGCGCGACGCTGCGCGGCCGGCGATCCTGCTCGCGCACGATCCATCGACGTTCAAGCGCGCTTCGACGCTCGGCATCGACTTGCAGCTTTCGGGGCACACGCACGGCGGACAGATCTGGCCGTTCTCCCTGCTCGTCCGGCTCGTGATTCCGACCGTCGCAGGCCGTTACGCAAAAGCGGCATCGCAACTCTATGTGAGCCGCGGCACGGGGTTCTGGGGCCCGCCCATGCGGCTGTTCGCTCCGTCCGAGATCACCGAGATCGTGTTGCGTTCGCCGCGCGTAGCAAGGCCCGGGCAGACACCCGCAGAACAGGAGTGAGAAGATGATCGAGTGGAGTGAGCAACACCTGATGATCCGCGACGCCGTACGGCGTTTCGTGGAAGCCGAAATCAAGCCGAACCTCGAGCAGCTCGAGCACGGCGATCTGCCGCCGTACGGCGTGCTGCGCAAACTGATCGCGACATTCGGCATGGACGAGATGGCCCGCGCCCGCTTCCAGAAGCAGATCGCTCGCGAGAAGGCGCAGGCGGCCGCGGGCCAGCCTGCCCCCGAAAGCGAGCGCGAAGCCGGCGGGCGCGGCGACGCCGTGGCGATGCAGCTGATTCCAATCATCGAGTTGTGTCGCTACTGCCCGGGCATGGTGACCGCGATGGGCGTGAGCATGGGTCTGACGGCGGCGGCGATCCTGTCGAAGGGCACGACCCAACAGAAGGAACGTTGGGCGCTCGATCTGCTCACCCTGAAGAAGATCGGCGCGTGGGCGATCACGGAGCCCGGCTCGGGCTCCGACGCGTTCGGCAGCATGAAGGCGAGCGCCCGGCGCGACGGCCAGGGCGGCTATCTGCTCACCGGCAACAAGACGTTCATCACGAACGGCCCCTTTGCCGACACCATCGTGTTCATCTGCAAGCTCGAGGAAGACGGCGTTGCCGCGCGCGAGCGCAAAGTCCTCACGTTCGTGCTCGAAAGTGGCATGCCCGGCCTCACGCAATCGAAGCCGATGCGCAAGATGGGCCTGCACTCGTCGCCGACCGGTGAGCTGTTTCTCCAGGACGTGCAGGTGGGGCGTGATCGCCTGCTCGGCGAGACGGAGCAGTCGGCCTCCCGCACCGGCGCGAAGGCTACTTTTTCGATCGAGCGCACGGGGGTCGCCGCGATGGCGCTCGGCATCGTCGATCGCTGCCTCGAGCTCTCGCTCAAGTACGCTCGCGAGCGCGTGCAGTTCGGACGTCCGATCGGCGAGTTTCAGCTGATCCAGGACAAGCTCGCGCGCATGGAGGTGGCGCGGCTCAACCTGCAGAATTTCGTGTTTCGTCAGATCGAGATGGCCGAGGCCGGCCGCGGACCGAGCCTCGCCGAGGCCTCGGCGATGAAGCTCTACGCGGCCCGCGCAGCGGTCGAGGTTTCGCTCGAGGCCGTGCAGGTCTACGGCGGTAACGGCTACATGGCGGAGTACCACGTCGAGCAGCTCTGCCGCGACGCCAAGGTGCTCCAGATCTACGCCGGCACCGACGAGATCCAGATCTCCGCGATCGCCCGCGAGTTGCTGGCGGGCTAGGCGCCGGCTTCCGCGTCGGCGGCCTGGCTGCCAGGCGACGCCGAGCAGCGTCCAGACGAATTGGAAGATTCGCGCCCGCTGGGAAGCTCGTCCCGTCGGCGGCGCGCCAGCGCACGCCGTACACCGCGCGCGCCCCTCTGCCCATGCTTCCCCATCAAGCCCGACGCTGGGACTCCCGATAGAGCCTGTGTGGATGGCTGGTTGCCATCCCGCGCTGAACCGCATGGCTGTGTGGTCGGTGCACGGGCTGCGGGAGCGCGAAGTGCCTCCCTGACGGCTCCGCGGTGCGAAGGGAGTTCACGATGGCCGAAGCAGCGAAGCGCCCGAGCCGTGTTCGACGGTGGCAGGGTCGTGTCGCGGTGGTCGTATTCTCGCTGTTTCCGCTGGCGGTGCTGGCGGGGCTGCTGGCCCCTGGAGTCATCGGACTCCAGACCTCGGCGGAGATGGCCGCGCAGAACAGCGCGACCGACGCGGCGCCCCTCGATTTCAAGAGCGTGAATCTCAACCGCTCGCCGCTGCTGGTGCCGCGTGATTTCTCGGCCGGCTTCATTCCCGAGTTGCTCGACCTCGACCAGCTCTTCCTCGACACGGCGTTCCGCGTCGATCCGTCGGGTGAGCGGCTCGCGCGCCTGCTCTCGTTTCCGAGAAGCCACGGTGACGCGATCGTGCTCGACGACGTCGACGGCTATCCGCTCGACCTGCTCTTCGACGACGCGCTCGTGGGCGACACGATCGCGTCGGTGCCCGATGGCCTGCCCGACGCGTTCGGTCTGGGGCCGCTCGGTGGCTCGGCGCCGCTGGGCAACCGCGTCCGCTTCGACGACTTTCCGAGCGGCGGCCCCAATGGTCCGGGCGGCGCCGTGATTCCCGAGCCGGGGACGGGCGTACTGCTCTGCCTCGGCCTCGCCCTGCTCGCCTTCCGCCGCCGTAGCTGACGCGCGCACAGCGCGGGACCCCGCCGGTGGGGCGCTACTTCCAACCGATCGGCTGATAGCCTCGTTCGCGCAGACACGTATCGACGTAGGCCATGAACGTCGGATCGTGGTCGCGTGTGCGCCACAAGCCGCTGAACAGCCCCGCGGTTCCCCCCGTGGCGGCTCCGACGGCAGCGCCTGTACCCGCATTGCCCGTGATCGCACCGCCCACCGCGCCCACCGCAGCGCCGGCGCCCGCGCCCACCGCGCTGCTCCCGGCTGCGGTTGCTGCGACGTTTCGGTCGCCCACCCCGGTCTTCGCCAGGCTCATGCACGCATCGATGTCGACCTGGCTGATCTCGCTACCGACCTGCCGGTAATGCGCGTTCGGATAGAGCACCGGCCGTTTGGCGGCACAGGCGGCAGCTGCGGCGCACGCGAGGACGACGAGAAGGCGCTGACGGAGCAGACGGGGCATGCCTTCGGATTCCAACCGATTGCACGCCCCTTGTAAAGACACCGGACTCAGCGCGGCGGAAGCAGGCTCTGGAGGCTGGCCGCCACTTCCGCCGCGGATTGGCAGCGGTCGCTGGGTTGTTTGGCGAGCAGCTTCGCGAGCAGCTCCGCCATCTCGCTGGGAATGCTGGCGTCGATTTCTCGCGGGTCCGGCGCCGGCGTGTGGCGATGGTGGTAGGCGAGGTCGCCTTCGGCGAACGGCATGGCGCCCGTAACCATCCGGAACAGGGTCACGCCGAAAGCGTAGAGATCGGTGCGGTGGTCGACCGCGTCGCCGGCCGCCTGTTCTGGGGCCATGTAGAAGGGCGTGCCGCCGATCATCGTCGAGGAGCGGCGCACCTCCTCGATCGTCTTGGCCAATCCGAAGTCCATGATCTTGACGACGCGATCCCGCGTGAAGAAGAGATTTGCCGTTTTGATGTCGCGATGAACGATGCGGTTGTCGTGCGCATACTGGAGGCCGGCCGCGATCTGGAGGCCCAGCCGTGCGGTATCCGGCGTCGACAAGCGGCCGCGCTTCTCGAGGATGGCGTTGAGCGGCAGGCCGTCGAGCAGTTCCATCGTGATGAAGTAGACGCCGTTTTCCTCGCCGGCGTCGTAGACCGTCACGATGTTGCGGTGATTGAGCACGGCTGCGGCTTGCGCCTCGCGCAGGAACAGCTCCACCGCCACTTTGTGCTGGCGCAAGTTCTCCGGCAGCCGCTTCAGGGCCACGATCCGCCCGAGGCGTTTGTCGCGCGCCTTGAAGACGACCCCCATCCCGCCGCGCCCGAGCTCGCCCTGGATCTCGTAGCGGCTCTCGGCGCTCGAATCCGCCGTGCGGGTCGCAGCGTCCCCCGCGGCCTGGGTGACTTCGAGCTCGCGCTGGAGGCTCGCGATCCGCTGTGTGACGTCGCTTCGCGCTGGATCCCGGCGCCGCAGCGTCTGGTAGGCCACGAGCGCCTGCTGGCGCTGGCCTGCCTGTTCGAGCAGCGCCGCATGGCGCTCGTGCAGGGGGGCGGGCGCAGCCTCCCCCCCCGCTTCTTCGATGGCCTCCGCCAGCTTGCTGGCGGCGAGGTCGGCCTCGCCGCGCGCGGCCAGCAGTTCGGACATCAGCGCACAGGCCTCGCCATACACTGTATCGCGACGCTCGATGAGTTGGAGGTTGCGCACCGCGCGGTCGGATTCTCCTTCCCGATGCGCCCGCCGCGCGGCATCGAGATAGGCGCCCGTCTTCTCGAGCAGATCGATCACCCGATCCGCTGCGCCGGCTTCCTCGTAGCATTCGAGGGCCGAGTCGTAATCGTAAGCGGTTTCGTAACAGCGGGCCGCGGCGAGTGGATCGCCACTGGCGCGAAACGTCTCGGCCGCGCGCACGAAGTTCCCAGCTCTCTCGAAGAGCTGCGCCGACTGCACGAAGCCGGAGCCCGCGGCGTACATTTCGGCGGCTTCCTCCAGCCGGCCGGCCGCCTCGAACTCGCTGGCTGCACGCTGGTGCTCACCGCGTTGTTGGTGAAAGCTGGCGCGCAAGAGCGCCGCCTTCTCGGCCTGACCTGCGGTCTCGAGCAGCTGGGCGGCGGAAACCAGGTCTCCCTGCAGGAACGGATCGACCGCTGCCGCACAGCCGAGGAAGGCGAGGTCTTCATCGTTGCCGAGCTCGATCGTCAGGCGGAGCGCCTTCTTGGAGGGTTCGATTTCGAGGCGCCGCTCGCAAGCGCGATCCTGGTGCCCGACGAGCAATGTGTGCGCCCCGGGCCGGAGGTAGAGGAAGGCGCTGCCTTCGCGCGCGTAGCGCAGCGATTTCGGGTCGCCGCGCACGGCGACACGCGCGCCCCGCGCGGGTTCGCCAGCCTGAACCGCGATGATCTCCACCGCGCAGTCTTCGGGGCAGAAGTCGTAGCTGACCTTCACGCTTTGGCCGCGGATCACGCGCACGCGCTGCTCTTCGAGGAAATGGCCGATCATCTCATCGCTCATGGCGTCCTGAAGCGGACCGCGCACGGTGACGACGTACTCGCGCTTGCGCGCCGGAATCCAGCGGAAGATCGTCTCGCGACCGACCATGTGCTTCACGTAGCGCGAGAAGGAGCTCAGGGAACGCGCGAGTCGCCCGGCTGCGCGCTTGCGCTCCCGCTTCTCCTGTTCCGCGTCCCGCACCTTTTCGGGCTTGGTGCTGATGCGAATGCGCAGGAAGCCCTTCGTGCGCGGCGGGAGCTTGATGGCCACCACGATTGTGCCCCAACCCCTCACGACGGGGAAGCACAGCAACATCGCGAGCGCGGCGTAGACGCCAATGGCCCGGGCGTTCCAGGCGCGCTGCACCCCGGCTCCGCTCGAGAGGCACTCGACGTCGACGAGAATCGACGACAGCTCCTTGTAGCCGCCGGAGAGCATGCGCAGTTCGATCTCGAGATGTTCCGGGTCCGCGCAGCTCGGAGCGACTTCGGCCGGGTTCGCGATGGGGGCGGGATGGCGCACCAGACGCGCGACGAACACCGCATCCGTGCCGACGGCTGCGATCACGTTGGCGATTGCCGACGCCGAGACGGATCGCTCGCTCTCGAAGGCATAGAGGTCGTCGATGGCGGCGCCGAGCGCAGGACTCTCGCTGGCGCGACCGGGTTCCAGACGGAAGTTTTCGCCGAGCGCCGTCACGAGCGACGTTTCGAGCGCGGAAAGGTCCGGCAGTGTCGGTTCGAGCCAATCGAGAGCCCGCAGGCGCCAGCTCGCGGGCTCGCGAATTCCGAGCAGCGCGACGCGGCGCTTGCGAGGATCGAGAGTCTGGACGGCGAAGCTCGCCACCAGCTCGTCGAGGCTCGGTCCCGTCGTGTCGGGCGTCTCGTCGGGGTTCAGCGGCGCGCCGTCGAGCGCCTTCGCGAATGCCCTGGCTTCGCGCGCTGCATCCGCGTCTCCCTGGGCCTCCGCGACGGCGGCGAGATCCAGCCGCAGCGCGCCATCGTGCGGCGCCAGCTCGACGGCGCGCAGCAACTCGGCGCGCGCAGCTGGCAGATTCCCCTGTTCGCGGTGGAGCGTCGCTGCGGCGCCGAGCGTGGCGGCGGAATCCGCTTCGGGAGCGTCCTTCCCGGTCAGCAACGCGAGCGCGCGCGGCGTGTCTCCGCTCGCGTGCAGCACCTGCGCGAGCGCGCGCCGCGATTCGGCGCGGCGCGGTTCGAGTGCGACCGCGCGTTCGAGCAGGCCTGCCGCTTCCGCTGGCCGACCGCTTTCAGCGTATAGCTCGCCGAGTTCGCGCAGCGCTTCGGGGCGCTCGGGTTCGAGCGCCAGCGCGCGTCGCAGCGAGGCTTCTGCCGATTTCTGACGCATGCGTCGCTGCGCGACGCCCATGCCGGTAAAGACTTCGGCGTCGGCATCCCCCGCCTCGCGCGCGGCATCGAAGGCGGCGAGCGCTTCGGCGGGAAGACCGATTCGCTGGTTCAGCGAGCCGATGGCGAGCAGGGTCGCCTTCTCGGCGGCCGGATCGAGTTCGATCGCCCGTTCGAAATGGCGCTCGGCGCGCTGCGGGTTGAGCCGCGCGGTCTCGCGCCGTCCCGCGGCGAGCAGGTGCAGTGCCTGGCGCGGCGGATCGTCGGCGTCGATCTCGGCGAGCAGCGCCAGGGGTCGCGGCGACGCCGTGTCGAGCTCGGCGCTGCGGGTGAGCGCAGTGCGCGCGCCTTCACGATCGTTTTGGAGCAGCAGCAGTCGGCCGAGCTCGAGCTGGAGCTCCGCATCGTCGGGCTGGCGCGCCAGCAGGGCGTCGAGGTAGGGCCGGGCGGCGCGCGGATCGCCGCGTGCGAGCTGGGCCTGCGCCGCGGCGAGGAGCAGGCGGGCATCGGGATGCGGCTCCGCGAGCCCGCGCGTCATTTCGGCAGCGAGCAGCGCCCACGCGCCGTCGCCGTCGCCGCTGATCGCGAGCACACGAGCGCGTTCGACGAACGGGGTTTCGGGCCGTTGCGCCTGCGCTGTGATGCTCTCGCGCAGCGCCAGCGCCGTCGCTGAGAGCCTGCCCTCCACTTCACGCCAGGCGCGCGCGAGATCGCCGACTTCCAGATACCCGATTGCGCGGCCGGAGGCTGCGAGCTCATCGAGTTGTGGCGGCGTCGTCGCCGGAATCGCGTTCGCCGGCACTTCGAGGCGCTCGAACAGACGCAGGAGAGTGTCTTCGCAGGCGGAACCCGGTGCGGCCAGCGGAGCGCTGGCCTGCGGCGCAGCGAGCAGCGCGCCGGTCGCGACGGCTTCGAGCAGCAGCCGGACGCTGAGCGTTCCCGCGTGCAACTGAAGCTCGGGCACCACGAGCACGCTGGCGCCGCTGCGGCGCGCGAGCTCGCGCAGCCCGCCGATTGCCTCGGCATGCGAGGCCCCGGCATCCTGGTTGCGATCCGGAACGGCGACTGCGAATCCGCTGCGCACGAGCTTGTCGTGGAGCCACGCCGCATAGCCACGGGCGACGTCAGCGAGCTCCGCCTCGGCTCGCGGCCGCGCCAGCAGCAGACCGCCGGTGGCTTCCCGAGCCGCCGCAGCCGAGGAAATAGTGAGCCAGATCAGGGCACTAGCAGCGAAAAGTCGGCGGGCGGGCGGGCCAGAACGCATCGCCTGCTCATCGGTATCGGCGCGTGCGCAATTGAGCCCGCGGAGGCGCCTGAAGGGTTGGCGTTTTCAGGCGGGAAGCTGCCCGATCAGCGGCGTCGCGGCCGGGCTATCCGTGGCAGATGTGGCGAAAACACATCGCTTGGATGGCGTGCGCTTCTGCGATCCTCTGCCCGCCGTGACCCGCCGTGCCCTCTTGATCGCCGCTGCACTCGCCCTCGGGGGGGTCACGCTCGCCGCCTACCACGGCGTGCTCGAAAACGGCTTCGTCAACTACGACGACGACCTGTGCATCACGAATGTGCCCGCCGTGCAGGCCGGTCTGACACTCCAGGGAGTCGTCTGGGCCTTCACCAGCTTCCACTGCGCGAATTGGTTTCCGCTCACGTGGCTCTCCTGGATGCTCGACGCAGAGTGGTTCGGGCTGTCTCCGCGCGCCTTTCACGCCACGAGCCTCGCCCTGCATGTCGTCAACGTGTGGCTCGCGCTGCTCGCCTTCACGCGCCTCACGGGTTCGTTCGGGGTCGGCGCCTTCGCGGCAGGCGTGTTTGCGCTGCATCCCCTGCACGTCGAGTCGGTTGCATGGGCCGCCGCGCGCAAGGACGTCCTCTCGGGGACTTTCTGGCTGCTCGCGCTGCTCGCCTACGAGCACTGGGCGCGGCGCGGGCCGACGGTCTGGCGCGGGATGGCCGTCGTGCTCAGTTTCTGCCTCGGGCTGCTGGCCAAGCCGATTCTGGTGACGCTGCCTTGTGTTCTGCTGCTGCTCGATGTCTGGCCGCTGCGGCGCGTCACGGCGCAGCACGGCGGCGGTTGGGATGCGAAACGGATCCGGCTCGCGCTGCTCGAGAAGGCGGGTCTGCTCGCGATCGCGGCGCTGTTCGGAACGCTGGTGCTCGTCGCGCAGAGCGCCGGTGGCGCGATGACGCCCCTCGAGCGCTATCCGCTCGGCGTTCGCGTCGGCAACGCGCTCGTCGCCTACGCGACCTACCTCCGCCGGCTCTTCCTCCCGACCGATCTGGCCGTGTTCTATCCCCATCCCGGGGGGCTGCTCTCGACGGCGGCGGTGACAGGCGCGGCGGTGTTGCTGCTCGGCGTGAGCGCGCTCGCATGCTGGCAACACCGCCGCCGACCCCAGCTCGCCGTCGGTTGGCTGTGGTGGGCGGTGACGCTCGCGCCGGTGATTGGAATCGTGCAGGTCGGCCAGGCCGCGATGGCGGATCGCTACACCTATCTGGCACAAAGCGGACTGGTGCTCGCGCTTGCCGCGACGCTCGCACCGCTCGCCGATCGCAGCCGTGCCACCCGGATCGGCGCTGGCGTGCTTGCGGGTGCCGTGCTGCTCGCGCTCGCCGTTGCAACTTCCGCACAGGTCGAGACCTGGCGCAGCAGCACGTCGCTCTTCGAGCAGGCGCTGCGCGTCACGCAGCGTAACCACGTGGCGCATGTGAATTTGGCTCTCGTTCACCTGGAACGCCGCGAACTCGATCGTGCGGAATCGCATCTCGCCGACGCGCTGCGCCTCGCGCCGGCTTCCGCCACCGCCCATGGGCTGCTCGGAAATTTGAGGCTCGAGCAGGCTCGCGCCCCGGAGGCGCTGCGCGAATTCGAGTTGGCGCTGCGCATCGAGCCGCTGCGAGCGCGCTGGCTCGCCGGGCTCGCATCCGCGCAACTCGTCGCGGGGCGCGAGCCCGAGGCGATCGCGAGCCTCGAGCGCGCGGTCGCAAACGAGCCGACTTCGGCGCTGTTCCGCGCGCACCTGGGGCGGGCGCTCGCGAACCAGGGCCGGCTCGACGAGGCGCTCGACGCGCTCGCTGCCGCCACGCGGCTCGAGCCGACCAGCGCCGAATTCGCCGCGCTGCATGCGCGCATCCTCGACCGGGCGGGCCGCGTTCCGCAGGCCATCGCCGGCTACCGGGAAGCGATCGCGCTCGGCGCGCCGGCACCTGATCTACGCAACAACCTCGCCTGGCTGCTCGCGACGAGCGACCTCGGCGGGCCCGGCGCCGCCGCCGAAGCGGTGGCGCTCGCCGAGCAGGCGGTAGCGGCGCTGGGCGGCCGCGACGCCGGTGCGCTCGACACGCTCGCCGTTGCCTACGCCGCCGCGGGTCGCCACGCGGAGGCGCGCAGCGCCACTGCGCGAGCGCTCGTGCTCGCCGAGGCGGGGGGAGATCACGAACTCGCCGCGCAGCTTCGCGAACGCCTCGCCCGCGACCCGGCTGCCGATCGCTAGCGCCCGACGCGAGATCGGGTCGCGAGCGCGCGGAGATCTCGGGCCAGCAGGCCGCTCAGGTGACGTCCGGTGTGCGATGCGGCGTTCTGCGCCACCTGCTCCGGTGTGCCTTGCGCGATCACATGGCCGCCGGCCGGTCCGCCTTCGGGACCGAGATCGATCACCCAATCGGCGGTCTTGATCACGTCGAGGTTGTGCTCGATCACGATCACGCTGTTGCCGGCGTCGACCAGGCGCACGAGGACGTCGATCAGCTTGCGGACATCGTCGAAGTGCAGGCCCGTCGTCGGCTCGTCGAGGATGTAGAGCGTGCGCCCCGTGGCGCGGCGCGCGAACTCGCGCGCGAGCTTGATGCGCTGCGCTTCGCCCCCGGAGAGCGTGGGCGAAGGCTGTCCCAGGTGCAGATAGTCCAGGCCGACCTCCGCGAGCAGGCGCAGAGGACCGAGGATCGACGGATGCGCGACGAACAGTTCCGCCGCCTCGCGCACCGTGAGCTCGAGCACGTCGGCGATCGACTTGCCCTTGTAGTTGACGCGCAGCGTCGCCTCGTTGAAGCGTTTGCCCTGGCACTCCTCGCAGCGCACGAAGACGTCGGCGAGGAAGTGCATCTCGATCTGGCGCACGCCGTCACCCTGACAAGCCTCGCAGCGGCCTCCCTTCACGTTGAAGGAGAAACGCCCTGGCGTGTAGCCATGCACCCGCGCTTCCGGCAGGCCCGCAAAAAAGGCGCGGATCTCGTCGAAGACCTTGATGTAGGTGGCGGGGTTGCTGCGCGGCGTGCGACCGATCGGGCGCTGGTCGACGTCGATCACCTTGTCGAGCTGTCCAGCGCCGTGAATCGCGCGGTGACGCCCGACGCGTCCCGTCGCACCGTGGTAGCGGCGTGCGAGGCTGGGGTAGAGGACGTCGTTCACGAGGGTCGATTTTCCGGCGCCGGAAACGCCGGTCACCGCCACCAGCACGCCGAGCGGGAATTCGACGTCCAGATCGGCGAGATTGTTCTCTCGCGCACCGACGATCTTGAGGCTGCCGACGGCGTGTCGCCGCTTCTCGGGAACCGGGATCGAACGGCGGCCCGCGAGATAATCTCCCGTGAGCGACGTCTTGCAGCGCTCGAGGCTCGCGGGCGTTCCCGCATGCACGATGCGACCGCCGTCGACGCCGGCGCCCGGGCCGAAATCGATCACGTGATCGGCGTTGCGGATCGTCTCCTCGTCGTGTTCGACCACCACGACGGTGTTGCCGATGTCGCGCATGCGCTCGAGCGTCGAGAGCAACCGGCGGTTGTCGCGCTGGTGCAATCCGATCGAAGGTTCGTCGAGGATGTAGATCACGCCGGTGAGCTCGGAGCCCACCTGGCTCGCGAGGCGGATGCGCTGGGCTTCGCCGCCCGATAGCGACGGGCCGGCGCGATCGAGGGAGAGATAGCCGAGGCCCACCGCTGCGAGAAAATCCAGCCGGCCGCCGATCTCCTTGAGCACTTCGACCGCGATCTCGCGCGCGGCGCCCGCGAGCGCGAGGCCGCCGAAGAAATCGCGCGCGGCGTCGACGGTGAGCGCCGACACCTCGACGAGCGTGCTTCCCCCCACGCGCACCGCGGCGCTCTCGGCGCGCAGGCGCGCACCTTCGCAGGTGCGGCAGCGCGTGTCGCTGAGAAATTGCCCGTACCAGCGCTTCGCGCCCTCGGAGGTCGTTTCCTTGAAGCGCCGCATCAGGCGGGGGAGCACGCCCTCCCAGGCCATTTCGAACGTTCCGCGCCCCGACTTGCCGGCCCACTTGACCTTGTAACGACGCTCGCCGGTGCCGTTCAGCAGCCAATCGCGTTGCTGCTTCGGAAGCCGGCGCCAGGCCTTCTTCGTATCGATGCCGAGCTGCGCACAGATCTGACCGCGAAACCCGTGGGCCCAGCCGGATTTCTTGGAGACATCCGGCCCCCAGGGCTTGATGACGCCCTCGTCGAGCGAGAGCGCGGCGTCGGAGACGACCAGCTCCGGGTCGATCTCCACGCGCGTTCCGATGCCGTTGCAGTCGACGCACATCCCCTGCGGGCTGTTGAAGGAGAAGCTCTGCGGTGTCAGCTCGGGGAAGGAGAGCGAACAATCGGCGCAGGCCATCTTTTCGGAGAAGACCCGGTCGCGCGCCTTCGGAATGGCCGCGATCAACATGCCCTGGCCGACGCGCAGGGCCGCCTCGACGGATTCCGTCACACGCGCGGTCTCGCTGGCGGAGACGACGATGCGGTCCACCACGGCTTCGACCGTGTGCTTGCGCCGCTTGTCGAGCGCCGTGAGCGATTCGCTCTCGACGAGCGTGCCGTCGACGCGCAGCCGCACGAAGCCGGCGCGCCGCGCTTCCGCCAGCAGCTCGCGGTGTTCCCCCTTGCGGTTCACCAGCAGCGGAGCGAGCAGCGACAGCCGCGTGCCAGCCGGCGCCGCGAGCAGCTCGCGCGCGATCTGTTGTGCGGTTTGCCCCTGCACCCGCGTGTCGCAACGGTGGCAGTGCTGCACTCCCACCCGCGCCCACAGCACGCGCAAATAGTCGGAGATCTCCGTGATCGTGCCGACGGTGGAACGCGGGTTGGTGCCGGTGGTCTTCTGCTCGATCGAAATGGTGGGCGCGAGCCCGCGGATCGTGTCGTACTTCGGCTTCTCCATCTGGCCCAGGAACTGGCGGGCGTAGGCCGACAAAGACTCGACGTAGCGCCGCTGGCCCTCGGCATACAAAGTATCGAAGGCGAGCGAGCTCTTGCCGGAGCCGGAGACGCCCGTGAGCACGACGAGCTTCTTCTTCGGGATCGAGACGTCGACGTTGCGGAGGTTGTGCTCGCGAGCGCCGCGGATCTGTACGTGATCGAGTTCCATGGGGGAGTCAGAGAATACACGCTTCGGCGCTCTCAGGCGTCGATCAGCGCGCGCACCATGTCGAGCAGCGTCGCCGGCAGGAAGGGCTTCTGGAGGAAGCCAGCCAGCCCGGGGCGCAGCGCGTGGTCGGGGCTGCGATCCAGCGAGTAACCGGATACCAGCACGATCTTCACGTCCGGGCGGATCTGCCGCATCGCGTCGAAGGTGTCGTCTCCGCTCGCGCCGGGCATGTGCAGGTCGAGCAAAACGACCCGGATCGCATCCACGTGCTTCCGGAAGCAGGCGAGCGCGGTCTCGCCGTCGCTGGCGCGCAGCACCTCGAAGCCCGCTCGCGCGAGCGTCTCGCAAGCTACTTCGAGCACGCCCGGATCGTCGTCGACGACGAGCAGCGTGCCCTGATCCGGCGCGCGCTCGCGCGCAGGGCTGGCATCGGGGGTGGCCGGAATCGCAGCGCCCGGGCTCGCGGGGAAGAGCACCCGGAAGCGCGTGCCCAGTCCGGGGGTGCTCTCGATCTCGATCGCGCCGCGGTGGGCGCGCACGATTCCGAGCACGGCCGCGAGGCCCAGGCCGCGGCCCGTGAACTTGGTGGTGAAGAAGGGATCGAAAATGCGTGCGCGGGTCTCGGGCGACATGCCGGCACCGCTGTCCGTCACCTCGACGTGGACGTAGGAGCCCTCGGGCAGCTCTTCGCCGAGCAACATCGACTCGAGCTCTGCACGCGTCAGCGACCCGACGCCGGTGCTCACGTCGATCCGGCCGCCGCCCGCGCTGATCGCTTCCGCGGCGTTCGTGATCAGGTTCATCACCACCTGGCTGATCTGCGCGGCGTCGCCTGCGATTGCCGGCAGGCCCGTCGGCAGCTGGAGCCGCAGCTGGGCCTTGCGCGCGACGGCGGTCTCGAAGAGCGCCCCCAACTCGCCCACCAGGCGCGACAAATCGAGCGTCTCGGTCGAAAGCGCGCCACGGCCGGTGTAGTCCAACAGCTGGTGCGTGAGGGTGGCCGCGCGTTGCGCGGTTTTCTGGATCTTCTCGAGCCGCCCGCGAATGGAAGAATCGGGCGGCAAATCCATCAACGCGATGCTGGCTTCCCCGAGGATCGGCGTCAGCAGGTTGTTGAAGTCGTGCGCGATGCCGCCGGCCATCAGCCCCAGGCTTTCGAGCTTCTGGGTCTGGCGCATCCATTCTTCGAGCCGGCGCCGCTCGTCGTCGGCGCGGCGTTGCTCCGTCACGTCGCGAACGACGGCAACGACCCGCGTGTCGCCCTGGGCCGTGCGGTAGTTGATGCCGCCGCCTTCGAACCAGCGCCACGAACCGTCCCGGTGTCGGATGCGGAAGGTGGAGCCGGAGCGGCGCGGCCCGCTCGAGGCGACCCGTTCGAGGAACGAGGCCGCCAGCCGCTCGACGTCGTCGGGGTGGAGCAGCGCGAAGGGCAGCGTGCCCTTGAGCTCGCCGGGCGCGTAGCCCAGGCTCGAGAGACTGTCGGCGCTGACGAAGATGATCTTGCCATCGGCGTCGAGCTCGATCACCAGGTCGTGCGTCGCCTCGGCGAGCACTCGGTAACGCTCCTCGCTCTCGCGCAGCAGCGTCTGGGCGCGGATGCGTTCGGTCACGTCGCGCGAGATGATGAGCGCGCGCAGCTCGCCGCCCTGCGTGCGATAGCTCCGCCCCTTCGTCTCGAACCAATGCCAGCTGCCGTCGCGGTGGCGGTAGCGGTATTCGACCTGCGCTTCGCTCCCGCTGGCGTAGGTCAGCCCGGCCATCTGATTCAAGGCCTGGCGATCATCCGGGTGGAGAAGCTGCTGAATGAAGGGATCGAGAATCGTGCGGCCAATGAACGCTTCGGGGCGAGCGCCGAGCAGCGCTTCGCAGTTGGGACTCACGTAGACCAGGCGACCGTCTCCGGCGATCTCGCCGATCAGATCGACGGCATTCTCCGCCATCGCGCTGAAGCGGTCTTCCGTGATGCGCAGCGCGCGCCCCTGCTGGCGCGCGCGCGTCACATCGCGCACGAAGGCGAGGGTGCGGGTCGTGTCGTCGGCCATCACGAAGCTGCTCGCGGACATTTCGAGCCACAGCCAGCGGCCGGCTTTGTGCCGCGCGCGGTAGATGGCGTCCGCCGATTCCCCCGTTGCCGAGAGCTGCCGCGAAAGCGCGAGAATCTGCGCCACGTCCTCGGCGTGGATCCACTCGAAGCGGCGCAGCGATCGGATCTCCTCCGGCGCATAGCCGAGAAGCTCCGAGACGTTCGAGCTGACGTAGAGGACACGGCCCTCGGCGTCGAATTCGAGCAGCATCGCCTGCAGATGGTCGAGCACGCGCTCGAAACGCCGCTCGACGGCCGCTGCGACGCCGGCTTCGCCGGGCGCGGGCTGGGCCGGGAGGCCCGGCGTCGTGCGATCCTTGTCCGCGCTCATGGCAGCGCCAGTGCGGTGGCGATCTGGAAGCGCGGCGAAGCGGCTGCTTCGAAGTGGCCGCCCGCGTGGGTCACCGCGAGCATGCGGCCGTGGTCCCAGGGGCCGCTGCGCTGGATGCGGTGCCCTCGGCGCGCGAGTTCGGCGATGACATCCGCGGACATGCGGTCTTCCACCGCCAGCACGCCGGGCTGGGCGTGGTGCGGATGGAACGAGCTCGGCATGTGCGCGCTGTGCAGGGTCGGCGCGTCGATCGCCTGCTGGAGGTCCGCGACCCCGAAGTCGACGAGCGCCAGGAAGAAGTGCAGCGCCCATTGGTCCTGCTGGTCCCCACCGGGCGAACCAAAGGCCATGCGCCGTCCGTCGGCGAGCAGCGCGAGCGAGGGCGAAAGCGTGGTGCGCGGACGCTTGCCCGGAGCCAATACATTGGGATGGCTCGGGTCGAGCGCGAACATCTGCGCGCGGGTGCCGATGGGAAAGCCGAGCTCGGGGATCACCGGCGAGGTGGGCAGCCAGCCGCCGCTCGGGGTTGCGCAGACCAGGTTCCCGTCGGCGTCGGCGGCGACGAGCTGCGTGGTGTCGCGACGCCCCAGGCTGGCGCCGAGCGCCTGCGGTTCGGCGAATTCGGCCGCGCTCGGGGCGATCAGGGGCCAGCCCTCGGGAAGCCGTCCGATTCCCGGGCGCTGCGCGAGCGACGCCACGCGCGGATCGACCAGAGCGCGACGTTCTACGGTGTAGGAATCCGAGAGCAGCCGGTCGAGCGGCACCTTCTCGAAACGCGGATCGGCGTAGACGGCTTCACGGTCCGCGAACGCGAGCTTCGCGCACTCGGCCCAGGTGTGAAACGCATCGGCGCTGCCCGCGCCCATCGCCGCCAGATCGAAACCCTCGAGCAAGCGGAGCTGCTGCAAGAAAACCGGACCCTGGCTCCAAGGCGGGCATTTCCAGACGCGCGTGCCCCGATAGTCGGCAGCGATCGGCTCCTCGATCTGCCCCTCGTAGTGCGCGAGATCATCGGCCGTGAGCAGGCCCGCGTGCGCGCGGCCCGTGCCGTCGCGCACGGGCTGTGCGATGAAACGTTCGATCTGTTCTGCGGGTCGGCCGCGGTAGAAAGCATCGCGCGCGGCGCGAATGCGCGTCTCGCGCGAGCCGGTCGCATCGCGCTCGGCGTGAATCAGCGAGTCGAAGCAGGCGGCGAGAGCCGGATTGGTCTGGCGCT
Organism: Deltaproteobacteria bacterium; assembly: GCA_031405455.1. Lineage (GTDB taxonomy): Bacteria > Myxococcota_A > UBA9160 > UBA9160 > SMWR01 > DATBRV01. Next base: position 16,820 of record JANNIY010000161.1, read on the forward strand.
CACCCGTCGCTCGCACCGGCAGGTAGATCTCGGCGCTGCTCGGCCATTCCGCCCGGAACCGCGGTTCGCAGAAGCGCAGGATCTGCCGCAGGAATGGGTACATCGGGAAACCGCGCCCGGCGAGCCCGCGAGCGGGCGCCAGCACAGCCTCGAGTCGCAGCGTGCCGAAGCGCTCGAGCAGGCGACACCAGGCATCGAGCGCCGCGGGGATGGTTGCGGCGAGCAGGCCATCGGCAGGGATGCTCGTGATGCCGCGCTCCCGCATGGCGGCGAGGGTCGCGGCTGCGGGCGCCGTGCCCTGCCCGGAGATCGCCCAGCTGCGGTCCTCGCGGGCGTCATACACGAGAATCGGTACCTCGCCCGCAGGGCCATTCTGCGTCGGCTCGAGCACCTGGAGCGCGAAGCCCATCGCGCAGGCGCTGTCGGCAGCGTTGCCGCCGGCCGCGAGCGTTTGCGCGCCGATCCAGGTGGCGAGGTAGTGGCCCGCCGAGACTGCGCCGCCGAATCCGCGCAGGGTCGGGCGGGTGGCGAAGGCCATCGCTAGCGGGGCGTCGCGGTCGGCGCGGACATCGATTCCTCCGAGGCGGGCGCAACGGCTATTCTACGCCGATTCGATCCCCAGGAGAAAAGAATGCCGCTCGATCCCCAGGCGCGGGCCGTGCTCGACCAGATTCCGCTGCTCAGTGACGAGGTCATGCTCGCCCTGGCTCCCCCCGTGTTGCGCCAGGCGATGGCGGCGATGCCCGGCAGCATGGGCCCGGCCGAAACGGTGGCGCGCGTCGAGAATCGCACGCTTCCCGGACCGGCCGGCGAGATTCCGGTGCGGATCTACGCTCCCAGCGGGGCCCGCGGGCTTCCCGCGCTCGTCTATTTCCACGGTGGCGGCTTCGTGATCGGCAGCCTCGACACGCACGACGGCACCTGTCGCAGCCTCGCGAATGCGATCGGATGCGCCGTGGTGTCCGTCGACTACCGGTTGGCTCCCGAGCACAAGTTTCCCGCCGGGCCCGAGGATTGTTACGCGGCCACGCGCTGGGTGGCCGAGAAGGGCGCCGAGATCGGCGTCGACGGCTCGCGCGTCGCCGTGGGCGGCGACAGCGCGGGCGGCAATCTCGCCGCCGTGGTGGCGCTGATGGCGCGCGATCGTCGCGGTCCGGCGCTGCGTCACCAGCTGCTGATCTATCCGGTCGCCAACCACGACTTCGCAACGGCTTCCTACGAAGAAAACAAGCAGGGTTACCTGCTCTCGCGCGAGATGATGCGCTGGTTCTGGAACCACTATCTCGAGCGCGCGGAAGAGGGCGCCAATCCCTACGCGTCGCCGTTGCGCGCCGCGAACCTCGCGGGGCTCCCCCCGGCGCACGTGATCACCGCCGAGTTCGATCCGCTGCGCGATGAAGGCGAAGCGCTCGCCGCGCGCTTGCAGCGCGACGGCGTCGCGACGACTCACGTCCGCTACGACGGCATGATCCACGGCTTCTTCTCGATGACTGAGGCGATCGACGCAGCCAAGCGCGCCGTCGCGGAAGCTGCCGCGGCCGTGCGCGCGAGCCTCTAGCCAAGCACCCGACGTTGGATTGGAAGTCGGGTCGCCGACGACCAGACGCCTGGCAATCCATGGCCAGCAGCGATTGCTCGCGGACACGGACCTGGCTCATCGCTTCCCGGGACGCCGGGCGCGTGCGGACGCGATGTGCGAGCTTTCGATGCTTCCCTCACGAACGAATCGCCTCGAGGCTCCCATGCCCCCCGCCTGGTGGTCCAGAAGATGGACCCTTCGGGCCTTGCTCGCATTGCTCGCCGTGCTTTTCGGAGCGGGCGTCGCGGCGCAGACGGAACCGGTGGCCGAGGCGCTGGCTGCGACCATCCGCGAGACGCGTCATCCCTGGCTGCGGCAACCGCTCCTACCCGACCATCAACAGGAACTTCAGGAGCTCTACCGGCCGCGGGAGCATGCACCCCTCTGGCTCGTGCGCGCGCGCCCCTCTCCCCAGGCGGCGGCGGCGATCGCCGCGCTCGCCAATGCGGACCGCAAGGGCCTCGATCCTGCCGACTACGAAGCGTCGCTGCTCGAGCGCAAGCGGATCGGGCTCGCGTCCGGTCGGGCCGCGCCGGCCGCCGAGCTGGCCCGTTTCGAAGCCGCGCTTTCGCTCGGCGTGCTGCGCTACCTCGCGGATCTGCACGTCGGAAGGCTGAATCCGAGGAACGTCACGTTCGGGCTCGATGCCGAGCCCCATGTCGTCGATCTCGTGACGCGCGTACCGGCGGCGGTCGAGGCCGGGCGCATCCGCGAGCTGATCGAGGAGATGGATTCTGACGATGAGACGTATCAGCGACTCCTGCGCGCGCTGGCCGAGTACCGTGCGCTCGCAGCCGATGCGTCGTGGCGCCCGCCGCAGTTCGAGACGACGCTTCGGCCTGGGGATATGTCGGATGCCATTCCCGATCTCGCGCGCAGCCTGACGCTGCTGCGCGATCTGTCCGAGGGAGCCGAGAGCCAGGCTGGGCTCTACACCGGCGCGCTCGTCGAGGCGGTCAGGCGCTTCCAGACGCGCCACGGGCTTGATCCCGATGGTGTCATCGGCGCCCGAACGTCGCGCGCACTGGCGGTGTCGCCCGCGACACGCGTGCGTCAGATCCAGCTCTCGCTCGAGCGCTTCCGCTGGATTCCCGATCTGCCCGAGGCGCGCTTCGTGATCGTAAACGTTCCGGCCTTCGAGCTGTCGGCGCGCGAGAGCCTCAGCGATCCGGGCGAGCCGGCGCTCTCCATGCGGGTCGTGGTCGGCAGGGCCGGTCGAACGCCCACACCGGTGTTCATCGCCGAGATGCACACCGTTGTGTTCCGGCCCTATTGGAACGTGCCGCGCAGCATCACCGTGAACGAGATGCTCCCGGAGATCCAGCGCAATCTCGGCTATCTCGCGGAGCAGCACATGGAGATCGTCGCGAGTGGCGGGCCGGACGTGTTCCATCCGACTCTTGAGAGTGTCGAAAAGCTCGCCGCAGGAACGGCCCGTCTACGCCAGCGCCCGGGACCGGACAATGCGCTCGGCCGCGTCAAGTTCTTGCTTCCGAATCGCTACAGCGTGTACCTGCACGACACGCCGTTCCCGGGAATCTTCCAGAGGAGCCGGCGCGACTTCAGCCATGGCTGCATCCGACTGGAAGATTCCGCAAGCCTTGCGAACTGGGTGCTGCGCGATCGCTCCGAGTGGACCCCGGACGCCATCGCTGCGGCGATGGCGGGGCCCGACGAGACGCGGGTGCCGCTGCGCGACCGGATCTTCGTGATCGTCTTCTATTCGACGGTGGCCGTCCGCTCCGACGGCACGGTCTGGTTCTTCGACGACATCTACGGCCACGATGCGAAGCTCGCGCGCGCACTCGCGGCCGGGGCGTCGTATCCGCCCTGAGGCGGGAACGCGAACCAGCGCGAAGGGCTAGGAGTCGGCGCCGTGGGCGAAGATCACGCTCCCGGACTGGATGCGATCGATGATCTGCGGCGCGACGGCGGGATCCAGCGCCGGGCACCCCCAGCTCCGTCCCAGGCGCCCTCCGCTCTTGAGCCGGAACGCCCCGCTCACGTAGTCGGCCGGATGGATCACGATCGCCCGTTCGGCGGCGCGATCGTTGACACCGGCCTCCAGTCCCTCGAGACGCAGCGAATAGCCGTGCACACCTGTGTAGGACTCGCCGGTGAGAAAGGTCCCGAGGCTCGAGCGAAAGCTTCCAACCTGGTTGCCGAAGCGCATGGCCAGATCCGGGTCGCGTTCGGGTGCCGAGCCCTTGCCGTGGGCGACGAACTCGTGGAAGAGGATCTCGCGCGACCCGGGCTCGATCACCCAGAGCCGGCGCCTGGACGACGGCAGCGCGTAGTCGATCACCGTCAGCAGGCGATTGCGCACGCGGCCGGTTGCCTCGACGCGTTCGAAGGCTCGCAACGCGAGGGTGAGCACCGCGGGGCGGATACCCTGAAGGTTCCCGGGGCCCGCCGCCCCCGCCGTGGTCGGCGCGAACAGCAGGAGCAGGCAGGCGATCAGCAGGCGGCGCATCATGAAGACTTCATCGGCGCGAGCGAGGCTCCCGTTGAGGCGCCGGGAGGATAGGGGATCCAGCCGGATTCTCCCGGCGTCCCAGAAGCGGCATGGTGTCAGGGGGTCCGTAGCGGCGCAGCGGGGAGCGGCGAGCCGGGGCCCGGCCAGCGCCGCTGGCGCTTCCCTCGCGCCGCGGCTCTAGGCCCCCGGACGCGCGCCCGCCGTGAGGTAGGCGATGCAGCCGGCGAACGTGGCCAGCTCGGGATAATCGGACTCCGGCACCTCGATGCCCGTCTCGGCATGGAGCCCGACGACGAAGTTGAGGAAATCCATCGAGTCGAGGTCGAGGCTCTCGCGCAGGTCCGCGCGCGGATCGAGCCCGCCGAGATCGGCTTCGGGTGCGATGCGCGCCAGCGCGCGCGCGATTGCGCTCCGCGCTTCGTCGGGATTCACAGCGTCTCCGGAGACTGGAGCTGGCGATCGATCGCCGCGAGGAAGCGCGCGCCGCGGTGCCCGTCGCTCGCGCGGTGATCCGCCGCGAGTGTCAGCCCCACGACGGGGCGCACGCCGAGCATGCCCTGCGCAGCCCACGGCTCCTCGCGCACGCGGCCGAAGCCGACGATCGCCACCTGAGGCGGGTAGATCACGCCGAAGACCGTCTCGACGCCGAGCTCGCCGAGGTTCGTCAACGTGATCGTCGCGTCCGACAGCTCGGAGCTGCGCAGCGAGCCGGCGCGCGCACGCGCGACCAGATCGCGCAGCTCGTCCATCAGCTGCGGCAACGGCTTGCGGTCGACGTCGTGCAGCGCGGGGGCGATCAATCCCCCCTGGCGCAGGGCGATCGCGACACCGATGTGAATTGCCTCGCTCGGCCGGAATTCGCCATCGATCCAGTGCCCGTTCAGCTCGGGCGCCTCGCGCAGCGCGAGCGCAACCGCGCGCAGCAGCAGCGCGGCCGGCAGCATGCGCTCGGTCACCGGCCGCCGCGCGTTCTCCGCGCCGAGCCAGTGCAGCGCCGCCGTCAGGTCCACGCGCGTGGCCAGATAGTAATGGGGGATCTCGCGCTTCGAGCGCGACATCGCCGCGGCGATCGCACGGCGCATGCCGGCGGAGCGGTCGCTGCCGCCGGTGGGAGGCGAAGAGATCGGCGAAGCAATCAGCGGGGTGGGCGTCGCGCCAGGCGCCGGCGTGCGTCCGCCAGCAGCGCGTTCGACGTCCTCGCGGATGATTGCGCCTCCGTCACCGGTGCCGGTCAGCGTCGCGAGATCAATCCCGAGATCGGCCGCCAGACGGCGCGCGAGCGGCGATGCGCGCACGCCTGGACGTGTCGGATCGAGAGGCTGGGGCGGAGTGGACGGAGGCGGCGGCCTGGGTGGCGCGCTGCGAGGCGGCGGCGCGAGAGACTCCGCCACGGGCGCCGCGACGGCCACGTTGGCGAGCGGCACCGCCGGCTGCGCCGGTTCGGCCGCGGGTTCGCGCAATCGCGCGAGCAGGGTTCCGACCGGCACCTTGCGACCGGGCTCGACGAGCAGCGCCTCGATCACACCATCGCAGAAGATCTCGACCTCGATCTCGGCCTTGTCCGTGTCGACGAGCGCCACGATGTCGCCGCGCCGGACGCTGTCGCCCGGCGCGACGCGCCATTCGATCAGCGTCCCCGTCTCCATGTCGGCCCCGAGGCTCGGCATGCGAAACTCAGCCACCGGCGCCCCCGATCCGGCGCGCGGCGGCGACGATCGTCTCGACCTGCGGGAGCGCCGCCTCCTCCATGTGTCGCGCGTAGGGAATCGGCACCTCGGCGCTGCAAACGCGCGCGACGGGCGCGTCGAGCTCGTAGAAGGCTCCCTCGACGATGCGCGCGATGATCTCGGCAGAGAGACTCCCGCTGCGCCAGCCCTCGTCCACGATCAGCGCGCGGTGCGTACGCCGGACGGATTCGAGGATCGTGTTCGTGTCGAGAGGCCGCAGCGTGCGCAGGTCGATCACTTCGGCAGCGAGGCCTTGTGTCGCGAGCTGTTCGGCAGCGAGCAGCGACTTGCCGAGCGAGCCGCCGTACGTCACGAGCGTGAGATCGTCACCGGGCCGTCTCACGGCTGCGCGCGTGATGTCGACGGGGCCCGCATCCGCGGCGAGCTCATCCTCGAGGTTGTAGAGGTTTCCGTGCTCGAAGATCAGCACCGGATCGGGGTCCTCGAGCGCGGTCCACAGCATTCCGCGCGCATCCTCGAGCGTGGCGGGCGCGAGCACCTTGATTCCCGGGATGTGCGCGTACCAGCCTTCGAGGCTGTGCGAGTGCTGGGCCGCGAGCTGGCGGCCGGCGCCGGTCGTCATGCGGATCACGAGCGGCACGTTCAGCTGTCCGCCCGACATGTGCAACAGCGTGGCGGCGTTGTTCATGATCTGGTCGAGTGCGAGCAGGCTGAAGTTCACCGTCATGATCTCGACGATCGGCCGCAGGCCACCGAGCGCAGCACCAATCCCTGCGCCGACGAAGGCCGATTCCGAGAGGGGGGTATCCCGGATGCGCTCGGGCCCGAATTCCTCGAGCAGGCCGCGGCTGACCGCGAAGCTGCCGCCGTAGCGCCCCACGTCCTCGCCCATCAAGAAGACGCGCCGATCGCGCGTGAGCGCGTCGCGCAGCGCCGCGCGCAGGGCCTCGCGGTACGTCGTGCGCGCCCCGGCCGCCGGCGCCGTCGCGCTCATCGCCCCGGCCTCTCGGAATGGACGAAGCGCTCGAGTTCGGCGACGGGTTCGAGTGTGCCGGCCTCGGCAAAGGCGACCGCGGTCGCGATCTCGCCGGCAATTTCCGTCTCGATCTGTGCGAGCGTTGCATCGTCGAGTTGCTGCGCGGCACGCAGACTTGCCTCGTGTAGCGCGATCGGATCTCGCTGCTTCCAGAGCCCGACCTCCTGTTTTTCGCGGTAGAGCTCCGGGTCGTACATCGAATGTGCGCGGAAGCGGTAGGTGCGCAACTCGAGGAAGATGGGTCCTCCGCCTTCGCGCACCGCCAACGCCGCGCGGCGACAGGTGTCCTCGACAGCGCGCACATCCATGCCGTCGACCGGCCAGGCGGGCATCTGGTAGCTCGCAGCCTTCAGGCACAGGTCGGTCTCCGCCTGCGAGCGCGCGAGCGCGGTGCCCATGGCGTACAGGTTGTTCTCGCAGCAGAAGAGCACGGGCAGGTTCCAGAGCGCCGCCAGGTTCATGCACTCGTGAAACTCGCCCTCGGCGACTGCGCCCTCGCCGAAGAAACACGCCGACACGCGCCTGCGACGTTCGAGCTGGTCCGCGAGCGCGAGACCCACGGCGAGCGGGATCCCGCCGCCAACGATCGCGTTGCCGCCGAAGAAGCGTCGCGAGGCGTCGAAGATGTGCATGGAGCCGCCGCGCCCGCGGCAGCAGCCCTCGAGCTTGCCGAACATCTCGGCGAGGATGCGCTCCGAGGGCACGCCGCGCGCGAGGGCATGTCCGTGCTCGCGGTAGGTGGCGACGACGGCGTCGTCGGGCTCGAGCGCCTGCAGGGCGCCGACGGCTACGGCCTCCTGACCGATGTAGAGGTGCAGGAAGCCGCGGATCTTCCCCGCGCTGTAGAGCTCCGCGCACTTCTCCTCGAAGCGGCGGATGCGCAGCATCTCGCGCAGCAGGTGCAGGTCGTGATCGACGGTCGCGGCCGGGCTCATGCTTCGCCCTCGAGCGTCGAGGTGTCGCCCTCGGGCAAGCCGAGCTCGCGCGCCTTGAGCAGGCGGCGCAGGATCTTCCCGCTGCGCGTCTTCGGGATCTGCGCGAGGAATTGCAGCTGCTTGGGCGCGACGGCGGCGCCGAGCCGCGTGCGCGCAAAACCCTGGATCTCGCGCAGCAGGGCCTCGCTCTCCGCGCGCCCGGGCCGCAGCGCGATGAACGCCTTCACGATCTCGCCCGCGACCGGGTCCGGCACCCCGATCACCGCAGCCTCGGCGACCGCCGGATGCTCCATCAATGCGCTTTCCACCTCGAAGGGTCCGATCAGGTGTCCCGACGATTTGATCACGTCGTCGGCCCGGCCCACGAACCAGTAGTAACCGTCGGCGTCGCGACGCACGAGGTCCCCCGTCAGATACCAGCCGTCGACGAAGCACTTGCGGTAGCGCTCCGGCTCGCCGAGGTAGCTGCGGAACATCGAGGGCCAGCCCGGGCGCAGCGCGAGCTCTCCCTGCACGCCGGGCTCGAGGATTTCCACGAGCGTGGCGTCGCGCCGGCGCTCCACGATGCCCGCTTCGATTCCCGGCAGGGGCAGGCCCATCGAGCCCGGACGGATCTCGAGCGCCGCGAAGTTGGCGATCATGATCCCGCCCGTCTCCGTCTGCCACCAGTTGTCGTGGATCGGCAATCCGAACGCCTCCTGTCCCCAGACGACGGCCTCGGGGTTCAGGGGCTCGCCCACGCTCGCGACGAAGCGCAGGGCGGAGAGGTCGCAGCGCCGGGCGAGCGCGGTGCCGGCCTTCATGAGCATGCGCACCGCCGTCGGTGCCGTGTACCAGACGCTCACGCGCTCGCGCTCGAGCGTGCGGTACCAGCGCTCGGCGTCGAACTCCGCCTCGTCCACGATGCTGGTCACGCCGTGCGTCAGCGGAGCCATGATCCCGTACGACGTGCCCGTCACCCAGCCGGGATCCGCTGTACACCAGAAAATGTCATTCGGGTGCAGGTCGAGTGCGAGTGCGCCGGTGGCGTGATGGGCGACGGCGGCGCGGTGCACGTGCAGGGCGCCCTTCGGGGTGCCCGTGGTTCCGCTCGTGAAGTGCAGGAGCGCCGGATCCTCGGGGTCCGTGGCGGGGATCTCGAAGCGATCCGGCGCGGCCGCGAGCAACGCGTCGAAACGGAGCGTGCCGGGCGGCGCCTCGTCCGCGCCGCTGGCATCAGCTTCGCCGGCGAGCAACACGTGCTCGAGGCCGGGCAGCGCGGGGCGCAGTGCGGCGACCTTGCGATGATAGAGAGCGTCGGTCGTGACGAGCACGCGGCCCTGCCCGAGCGCGAGCCGCTGGCGGATCGGATCGGGTCCAAAGGCGGAGAAGAGCGGACAGAAGACGAGGCCCGCCTTGAGAGTGCCGAGCGCGGCGACGTAGAGTTCGAGTCTTCGACCACAGAGTGCGAAGACACGATCCCCCTTCTTCAACCCGAGCGCCTGCAGTGCATTCGCGAAGCGGCTGGTGAGCGCTCCCAGCTCGGCGTAGCTGGTGTCGCGCGTCGCGCCGGATTTCGTGAGCCAACGCAATGCCGTGTGGCCGGAGCGTTCGGATGCCGCGTGGCGATCCACGGCCTCGTGGGCGAGATTGAGGCCGCGCCCGCCGGGAAGTCCCTGCAGTGCCCGCGCCGCCGTCTCCCAGGAGAATTCGCGGCGCGCCCGTGCGTAGTCCGCGAGATTCGGCGGCACCCGCCAGGCGCCGGATTCGAGCGCCGGCTTCGTGATTGGCTTCCAGGGCAACGGACCTCCTCGCGCGCGCTGCTGCAGCTCGCGCAAGTGATTGCTGCGCAAGATACATGCCGCCGCCTGATGCCGCGTCTCATGCGTCGCAGCCGCCTGTCCCGTGGCAGCATGCCCCGCGAGCGCGGTCATGGAGCCACAGGGCGCGGGCGCGAACACTTCATCCTGGATCTTCGGTTACCCTCGAGAGACGTGAGTTCTTCGCCCGACTCCAATCGATCCGGGCTTGCGTCCCGGAAGGACGACCGCTCCAGCGAGTCCCAGAAGCCGGACGCTGCGAAGCGCAAGGCGTCGCTGGGCGATCGACTGCGCAGCCACTTCGCGTCGCGGAGCTGGAACTTCTGGTACGTGATCCTCGTCGCCTGGATGCTCTTGCTGCTGGGTCAGTCCTGGTACCAGAACACCCAGGTGGCGCCGATCCCCTACAGCCGCTTCCTCGAGTACCAGCAGCAAGGGCGCGTGAGCGATCTGGTGATCGGCAGCGACGAGATTACGGGCAAGATCGTCGCGCCCGAGGCCGGCCAACCCGAACGCTTTCGCACGACGCGTGTCGACCCAGAGCTGGCCGATCGGCTGGCGAAGGACGGTCTCGAATTCACGGGCGCCATGGAGGACACGTGGCTGAGTCGGGTGCTCGCGTGGGTCCTGCCGGTCGCATTCTTCTTGATGCTGTGGATGTTCCTCCAGCGGCGCCTCGGCCAGGCCGGAGGTCTCGGTGGCCTCATGTCCGTGGGCAAGAGCAAGGCCAGGATCTACGCCGAGGAAGACGTCAAAGTCAGCTTCGATGACGTGGCCGGGGTCGACGAGGCCAAGGAGGAGCTGAAGGAGATCATCGGCTTCCTGCGCGAGCCCGCGCGCTATGGCCGGCTCGGCGCGCGCCTGCCCAAAGGGATCCTGCTGGTGGGACCGCCGGGGACGGGCAAGACGCTGTTGGCCCGGGCCGTCGCCGGGGAGGCGGGCGTGCCGTTCTTCTCCATCAGCGGCAGCGAGTTCGTGGAGATGTTCGTCGGTGTCGGCGCGGCCCGCGTACGCGATTTGTTCGAGCAGGCGCGCGGGCGGGCGCCGTGCATCATCTTCATCGACGAGCTCGATGCGATGGGCCGCGCGCGCGGCTTCGGCCCCATGGCCGGCGGTCATGACGAAAAGGAGCAGACCCTCAACCAGCTCCTCTCGGAGCTCGATGGCTTCGATCCCAGCCAGGGCGTGGTGCTGCTGGCGGCCACGAACCGGCCCGAGATCCTGGATGCCGCGCTGCTGCGCGCCGGGCGCTTCGATCGCCAGATCCTCGTCGATCGGCCCGACAAGCAGGCGCGCGTGCAGATCCTGCAGTTGCACCTGCGAAAGCTGAACCTGGCGACGGACGTCGAGCCCGATGCCATCGCCGCGCTCACGCCGGGCTTCACGGGCGCCGATCTCGCCAACCTCGTCAACGAAGCGGCCATTCTGGCTACACGGAGCGACGCCACCCAGGTCGGCATGGACGACTTCAACCGCGCGATGGAACGCATCGTGGCCGGTCTCGAGAAGAGAAACCGCCTGCTGAATGCGCACGAACGCAAGGTCACGGCGTACCACGAAATGGGTCACGCCCTGGTGGCCCGCGCCATTCCCGGCAGCGATCCCGTGCACAAGGTATCGATCATTCCGCGCGGGATCGGGGCCCTCGGATACACCATACAGCGTCCCACCGAGGACCGCTTCCTGATGTCCAGCGCAGAGTTGAAGGACAAGATGACCGTGCTGCTGGGCGGGCGCGCAGCCGAATCCATCGTCTTCGAAGAGATCTCCACCGGCGCCGCCGACGATCTGGCCAAGGCCACCAACATCGCCCGCAGCATGGTCACGCGCTATGGAATGGACGACAAGCTCGGGATGGTCTCACTCGAAAGCGAGCG
>JANNIY010000162.1:0-1597 GCA_031405455.1 Deltaproteobacteria bacterium
GACGGCCCGGGACCTCTCACTCCACGACGGGTCAGCTCGATCGCACCGAGGTCGCACTCAGATCGACGGGGAGGTGCTTGATGCCGGCGACGATGTTGGAGCGCAGACGCACCGGCGCGCCCAGCGGCCGGAGCACCGGCACCCGTCGTGCGAGCTCTTCGAACAAGACGCGAAGCTCCAGCCGAGCAAGGCTCGCGCCCAGGCAGAAGTGCGGACCCGGGCCGCCGAAGGCCACGTGCGGGTTGGGTTGGCGCTCGATGTCGAAGCGAAACGGATCCTCGAACACGTCTTCATCTCGATTGGCCGAGACGTACCAGAGGCTGACTTTGTCGCCCGCCTTCAGGGCCTGGCCCCGCAATTCCGTGTCGCGCGTGACGTTCCGCCTCAAGTACATGGTCGGCGTCGACCACCGCAAGATCTCTTCGGTCGTGCTCCCGATCAGGCGTTCGGGGTCCTGGACGAGCTTGTCGTACTCCTGCGGGTTCTCCAGGAAGGCGTGGAGACCGTGAGCGGCTGCGTTGCGCGTCGTCTCGTTCCCAGCCGAAGAGAGGAACAGGAAGAACGCGTTGAGCTCGGGAGCCGTGAGCTTGTCGCCCTCCAGCTCGGCCTGAAGTAGTTCGCTCATGATGTCGTCTCGAGGTTCGCGCCGCCGTTGCTCGCAGAGCTCGTGGACGTAAACGAACATCTCCGTCATCGCCCGTTGCATCTGGTCCTCGGAGACGAAGTATTCGGGGTCCTCCGCACCGACGATCCGGTTCGTCCACTCGAAGATCTTGTGCCGATCCTGTTTCGGCACACCGATCAGCTCGGCGATCACTTCCACGGGCAGCTCGGCCGCCACATCGACGACGAAATCACAGGTGCCCATCGCGATGGCGCGGTCGAGAATGCGCACCGCCAGTTCGCGGATGCGGGGTTCCAACTCGTTGATCAACCGCGGAGTGAACCCGCGGTTGACCAGCTTGCGATACCGCGTGTGCTCAGGTGGGTCCATCGCGATCAGCACCTTGATGCCGCCACTCGGCAGCGGCGTCTCAGGTTCCTCCAGCGGCGTGATGCCGCCGCGGTCCTGGTCCGACGAATAGGTGACCGGATCCCGAGAGATCGCCTGCACGTCCGCGTGCTTCGAGACGACCCAGAAGCCGGGCCCGTGGGGTTCGGCGTGATGGAAGATCGGATGGTGCTCACGCAGGTAGGTGAACCACTCGTGCGGCACGCCTTTGGTGAAGACGTCCCGGTCGAGCAGATTGATGTCTTCGAGCCGCACTCGGCCACCCTACTTCAGATTCGCCGGGTCCGCTGAATCCAGGTTCGAGCGCCGGCGTTCCAGCGTAAGATCCCGCGAGCACCGCGGAGGGCCGTCGCATGGACTTCGGAATCTTCGACGCCGACAACCACTACTACGAGCCGCGCGACGCCTTCACGCGCCATCTCGATCCGGCACTGCGCGAGCGCGCCGTGTACGTCACGACGGACGCCGCGGGCAAGGACACGATCTTCGTGGCCGGGCAGAAGCATCACTTCACGCCGCCCACCTTCGAGCTGGTGCCGCCGCCCGGCCATCTGAAGCAGATGCTCGTCGCACAGGGCGAGGGCA
>JANNIY010000163.1:0-2392 GCA_031405455.1 Deltaproteobacteria bacterium
CTCGTCACCACGGGGGTGTTCGCGTTCTCGCGCAACCCCATCTACGTCGCCCTCGATCTCCTCGCAGTCTCGGCCTTCGCGATGTCGGGATCGCTGTACTTCCTGGTCTCCGGGCTCGTGGTGATCGCCGCGATCCACGTCCAGATCCACCGCGAGGAGCGCTTCCTCGCGGGAGTCTTCGGCGCCGAGTATGCGTCGTACCGCGAGCGCGTCCGCCGCTATTTCGGCTGACGCAATTCCCCGCGCAAGACCGGTTGCATGGCCGCGGTGGACCTGCGCCCGAAGCCAAGGCCCGCAGGCGGCGCGTCAGACCAGGGCTTCCAGCAGGACGAGGTTCGCCTCGAAGAGCTCGCCGATGCGCTGGGGATCGGGGATCGCCTCCGGGTCGGTGTCGATGCCGATGTGAAGCGCGCCGGCGTAGGAGAGCAGCGCCATCACGACGGGGGTGCCCTGCATGACGCTCGCGAAGGGATAGATCGCCTCCACCTTCGCGCCGGCCATGTAGCGCGTCTCGCGCGCGCCGGGGATGTTGGTGCAGGCCACGTTCACCTGGCCCACGGCCTGGCGCGCGATCCAGCGGAAGACTCCGCCGGGCAGCGACGTCGCCAGCTCGACGAAGAACGGGCCGGCGGCCCCGCGCTGGTCCTCCTTCGCCGCGCCCGTCTGCTCGCGCACGCGCAGCAGCCGGCCCGCCGCCGACAGCTCCCCCACCGGCAGCAGTACGTTGAACATCCCCACGCGGTTGCCCATGGCATCGCTGTCGGCGCGCCCGCGCAGGTTCATGGGCACCAAACACTTCAGGCTGTCGATGACGTGGCCACGGTCGCGGTAGTAGCTCCCGAGAGCGCCAGCCAGGGCCGCCAGCACGACGTCGTTCACCGTCGCGCCGAGCGGCCCGCGGAGCTTGCGCAGCCGCTCGAGATCGAAATCGAGGACGTCGAAGCGTCGCGAGAGGCCGGCGCTCTCGCGGGAGAGCGGGTCGCGCGCGGTGGGCCGGAGGGCGTCGGCCACCAGGGCACGCAGCCCGCGCAGGGTGCGCGTGGCATCCTGCAGCGCCTCGCGCGGCCGGCCCAGACCGCGCAGGGCGCCGGCGACGCCCCGGCGCGCGAGATCCAGCGAGTGGCGGAGGTTGTCGCTCGCCAGTGTCGCGAGCTGCGCCGCGGGCGTCGGCAGCCTGCGCGCAGGGGGCCGGGCGATGCGGGCGGGTGCTTCGTCGCGCTTCCGCTGGGTGATCGCATCCGTGATCGCGCCGGCGCCCACGCCGTCCACCATCGAGTGGTGCATCTTGAACAGATAGGCGCTGCGCCCGCCCGTCAGCCCCTCGATCCAGGTGGCCTCCCAGAGCGGCCGCTCGCGATCGAACGGCGTCGCAAAAAGGGTTGCTGCGAGGTCGAGCAGGTGCCGCGCGTCGCCAGGCGGCGCCAACGACACGTGGCGCAGGTGGTAGCGGCGATCGAAGTGCGGATCGTCGGCCCACTCGGGCAGACCCAGGTGAAACGGCACGGCGAGCACGCGCTGCCGCAGGCGCGGCACGCGCGCGATGGCGCCCTCGAGCGTCGCGTCGAGGCGCCCGGCGTCGGGAACGCCGTCGAGCACGTAGAGCCCGGCGATCGTGCAGCGGAAGTTGGGGAGCGCCTCCTCCGCGTACCAGAAGAGCGCGTCCGAGGGCAGCATGCGCGAGCCGAGTTCGAGCGGACGCGGCGTCGCCGCCTTCGGCTGCCGTGTCGTCACGGTCGCCTCCTCACTTTCCGGCATCGGCGGCGCGCCGGTAGGGGCGCCACGCGCCCTCGGCCTGCGCCAGGCGATTGGCGATGATCGCGAGCGTGTCGGCGTGGAATCCCATGCCGGTGTGGCTGCAGTGAACCTCGACGTTCTCGCTCTGCGGCCCCTCCTCCTCGAGACATCCCTGCCAGTGGACGATCCCGTCCGTTTGGCTGTAGATGGAAGTGACGGGAAGAGGCAGGGGGCGCCGCAGGGCGGCCTGGAGATCGGTCGCACCATCGAGCGGCAGCCCGCCCGTACGGATGAGCCGCGCGGCGTGCGTGGCCGAGATGTCGCGAAACGGTGTCGCGAGCGTGATCACCAGGCGCACGTGCTGCGGGTGCGCGCGCGCCAGCTCGCGCGCGTAGATGCCCCCGAGGCTCCAGCCGATCAGGCTGACACGGCGCCCGTGCCGCTCGGCGAGGTGCCTGAGGCGCGCGACCAGCGCCTCGCGCAGCCCGGCGTTGGGCCCCAGGTTGACGCCGAGCTTCCAGCCGCGCGCGTCGTAGCAGAGCGAACGCAGGAAGCGGCGCAGCGGCGCCGTCGAGAAATCACCGGCCAGGAAGCCCGGTAGCACCAGGACCGCGTGCCCATCACCGCGGGGCGCATTGCCCCGCAGCTTGCGGCGCGC
>JANNIY010000164.1:0-19978 GCA_031405455.1 Deltaproteobacteria bacterium
GTCGCCGCGAGCGACGCGTTCCAACTACAGGATGAGATCGCAGGCGCGATCGAAGGCCCGCCACCAGAATTGGCCTGGCTGCAAGTCGCGCCCCATACCGAGGGCAGCGTCGGAGACTCTCATGCGATCGTAGTAGCTGCAACGCACCAACTCTGCGGTCAAGCCGCGGGAATCGAATAGCTGCGCGGCGCAGCCCGCGTAGTAGGTGACACCGGATCGGATCAGATAGCCGTCGATCTCGTCGGCCTTGTCGTGGTCTGCCGCGAAGTCAGGGACGAACAGGCGCGAACTTTCCTCCACTTCCACGTCGTGCTCACAGTCGCCCGGCGAATCGGGGTGCCGCACTTGCCCGGCAAAGCGCCCCTTCGGATCGGGATAGATCTCTGCGACGAACGTCCGCTTCGGGCGCAGCACCAATTCGGCCGTAGCGTGACCCGCTTCGTGGAGTGCAGTAGCGGCGAGATCTACGGGCGACCGCATCACGCCACCGCCCCGAACCGCTGCTCTCGAGCGCGCGCGTTCGCGGCATCCTCCGCGGCACGCCGAAGCCGTTCGCGCCGCGCCTCGAGCGCTTCGCGAATCCGCTCGCATGCTTCGGCGAGATGGCCGAACACGGCGCGAGCTTCGCGGGCGCCCTTCGCGTCCGCCGTGTTGCGCTGGTCCGTCAATTCGATCCCGAGCGCGCTTGCGGCGGCAAAAATCGGCGCGAGTGTCGCCTTAAGGCCGCCACGGTTCGGAATAATGAGCAACGATACGGCCGCTTGCACGACGCCAGCGAGCGCGGTGCGCGCCTCGGTGAGCAGCTTCAGCGCCTCCGGGTTGGCGATCTCGGAGCCGGCGGTCATCAGCGCGTCCTCGAGCTCGGCCAGGACCACGGACTCGCGCTCGAGCCGGCCAGCGAGGTCAATCTCGACGTCGAGCGCAATCGCTGCATCCAGATCCGCACTCGCCGCGGCGCTGCGCAGACGCTCGAGCGCGCCAGGATCGAGGGCAACGCCGCCAGCGAGCGCGTCGGCTCTGGCTCGGGCAACGGCCTGGCGACACTCCGCAGCTTGCCTGTTGGCGGCGTCCGGCGCCTCGCCTGCGATCGCGAACGCGGTAAGGAGCCGCGCGAGATCGTCGAGCTTGCGACGGGGGGCCTGCGTGACAGCGTTCAGGTTCATCGTTGAAGTCTCCCGTTTAGAGGCGGCCGCGGTAATGCGGATGGCCAGGCGAGCTAGAGAGCCCGTAGTTCGGTTCATGCGCGAGCTCTTCCAGGAGCTCGGCGCTCATGTCGACGGCGAGCGCGAGCACGAGATCGGTGTCGACATGGCCGAGCGCCTCGGCGATGAAACGGCGCGCCTCCAGGTCGGCATCGTGCCGCCGCAGGCTATCTCGCGCCTCTGAACTCATGCGCGTGAACGCCGCGCGCAGGTCCGGCTCGATCTGCGCCGCTGCGCCCTCGGGCGCCGATTTCGCCGCGAGGCTCGCGTCTTCGCTGAGCGTGAACCTTTCCGAGATCCCGGTCAGGATCGAATCGGCGAAGCGCGTCGCGGCGCTGCGGTCGAGCGTGATCTGCCGCGTGCGGCCCTCGAGCCTGATCTGCACCGCGAGCCGATCGCCGTCGACGAGGCTTGCGACGAGGCCTTCGGACGGATCGCCACCAGGAAGTTTCGCGTGATAGAGCGTTTCGATATTCACGATCTTGATTCTCCAACTGTTGCGGGCCGAGCGGTAGCCTCTAGGGTTGCGTCGATTGCGTCCGTTGCGTCAATGCACGCCGACGGAAGACCACGCGCCACCAGAAAAGCGATCACCTCGCTCTCGGGAACGATCCATCGCGGGCGGCCGTCGCCAGGCGCGGAGACGTCAGCGGCCAAGAGCACGCCGCCCCGGATGAGCCCGCGAACATGCGCGGCACTACATCGGATCCGCTGCGCGACTTCGGCTGGCGTGAATAGCCGCGGGAGAACTGACCGAGGCCGCTCGAGCGCGAGCACGCTGCTGCTTTTCCGAGCGTCATCGCGGTCCGCACTCAATCGGGCACCGTGACCGGCACCGCCGCGAGCGCCTGCCAGCGCGAGGATTGCGAGTAGCTGACACCCTTCGGCAAGCTCGCACCGCGCGAGGTTGAGCCGCCGTGCTCGACGTGCTCGCCAAGCAGCTCGCCCATGCGCCGGGTAAGCCGCAGTCGCAGCGCCGCGAGTGAGCGGGTCTGCTCGTCGAGAACGCGACGATTGAAAATTCCAGCCCCAGCGTTCAAGCTGGCTGATTGCGCCGGGTGAGTGGGGCGCGGGAGTGGCAAGGTGGAAACCAACAGCTTCGGACGGCTCTTGCAATTCGCGCTCGCCGGATGGTCGCTGTGGTGTATGAAGTATTTCGCCGACGCATCGAAGGGCTTGAACTTGATGCTCGCCAGCCAAGCGGAGCGGGAGGCGGCAGCGGGCGGCGCGTTGATCGGCACCATCGGCTCGTGGCTCGTGCTCGCCGTTCCCGTCGTGATTCTCTTCGCAGTGTTCGGTAGGTCGCATCCAAACTCCGCCACAAAAGCCGTGAAGGCGAAGAGCCGTTGGAAGTGCGAGGAGTGCGGCGCATATCTCGACCCCAACGCGCCGTTCTGCCCGTCGTGCGGGGAAACGCCGAAGCCGACGCCCGCTCCCACCATTGAGAAAGCGTGCTCCGCGTGCTTCGCGAAGATCGACGCGCGTGCGACGCGGTGCCGCTTCTGCACCGCGGAACAACCAGCCGCCCGCGACGCGATCTGCCCGTCCTGCGGCGCAGCGCTCGGCGCGAACACGCGGAGCTGCCCGAAGTGCGAGGCGACGATCGGGGCGTGAGCGGGCGCGGTCACGCTGCGGTTTCTCCGCCATCTGCGCTGCGATCGTCTTCGCCCTCGTCGCTGCTCACGTCGCCAGCCGGAAAGCCGCGCAAGCGCTGCGCCTCGTGCGCGATTCGCTTCGCCATGCCGTCGCCGCCAAGGGATTCGACAAAGCCGGCGAACAGCGTTAGCCATGCGCTCGCGTGCGGTAGCGAGATCCGCGCGCCCACCGTCTCGCCCGGCGCGGGCGGCAACGTCGGCAATCCGAACGCGAGCCGCATCAAGAGCTCGTCACCGTCGATGCCGGCGCCCCGCTTGTACTCCTCGACGCCGACTACGTGCTCGCAATCCGGGCCGGGCTCCACGCGATCGACGAGCCACGGCAACATGTGGTTGGACCCGATTAGAAGGCCGTCTAGAAACCCGCGCGCCTCGTGCGGGATCGGCCGTCGGCCGCCTCGATTACGAGGGCCGTTGGCCTGCGAATCGTCGGCGAGCGCCGCAGCGCGCCACACGCTCACCGCGGCGAGAGCGAACTCGTAACCACCATCGCGGCGCCGCCGGTTCGGGCAGCCCCTTCGCGTCCACGAGTCGACCGTCGGCAAACTCACGCCGTAGGCCCGAGCCAGTTCGGTCCGGTTCAGTGTCTTCGCCCTCATCCTTTTTCCTCCGTCTCGATTGTGGTTAACAACCCTCTAGGGGCGCTTCCCCTGGGGGAATCGAGGGCCTCCCGTTTACCCCCGAGGGAAGTCGCCAACCAGGACCCACAGGTTTGTGTATAGCGCCACTGGCATCGCCCATCACCCGCCACCCCCGATCAGCACAACCATCGGCACGCGCAGCGGGCGCGGCGGCAGGAGCACGATCGCCACCACCGCGACGTCGGTCTGCGGGGTATGCGGGGTCCTGCGGGTTTGTTTCCCACCCAGCCACCTAAAACACACCACCGATTTCCCCGCAGTGGACGGAGAACAAACCCGCCACTACCCGCATAACCCGCAAGGTCGGGCGTCATTTCGCGATCCCCCAGCGAACCGATTTCGAATGCGAGTCGAGCTCGCGGACAATCCGCAGCGTTTCGGCCCCGTCGCCAATCGGGAACCGCGTCTCGACCTTCCGAGCCAGCGCCTTGCCGATGCGCTTTGCCGCGCTTGTCTTCTTCGCCGCTTCCGCGAGCTCGAGCGGGATGGCCTCGGCCAGCTTCGACGTCGGGATGGCTAGCTCCTCGAGCAGCTTCTTGACGGAGATCGCCGCATCAGGGAAGCGAGCGCGCCATGCGATGAGAAACGCCGTCCATGCGTTCACGTCGTCGTCTGCCGAGTCGTAGAGATCGCCAAGGTTCCCAAGGAAGCCGGCCACGTCCGCGACGTTCAAGATCCCGCCCACGACGGACCGCCACCCCTCGAAACTGCCGAGCGGCGGCACCCCGACGGCCGGGCCGGGGCGCTCTTCGGCGATCCATGCCCGAACCAAGGTGAAGACCGCGGCCAGGAGCTCGCCGCGGTGCTCACGGACCCACGCGAGCAGATCGGGATGTCTGAATCCCTCGCGAGCCCATGGCCGCGCGAGCCGCGCGTCGAGCCGGCAGGGCACGCAACGTCGCGGAAGGTCGCCGCGCAACCGCAGGTTATTCCCGGTGATGAGCCACACGGCGCGATTCGGAAGTGTCACATTCTGCGAGCGGCCGAGCAGCCGGTCGGAGATCACTTCGGCCGTAAGTGCGAGGGCGAGGCTGGCGCTTCCAATCGGGCGCTCGACGTTATCCAGCACGATCACGCGGCGGCCTTCGATCGCGAGAGCCGTAATTCGCTTCCGCATCTCGTCGTCGCTTCGGCCGTCGGGCTCGGCCATTTTCGCGCCGCCACCACCGGTCGCGATCGTGGCGATCACGTCGACTGCCAGCCCCTTTCCGGTCCCCGGTGCTGGAGCATCGAAAAGCGTTGCGGGAACACACCCAGGGATCAGGTCGCGAGCTGGGATCGTGACGACGGCTGCAAGCATCGCCGCCCGGTCGGCATCGCCGCAGAACGGGAACTCTCCGATTGCATCGTCGAGCAACGCGACGGCCGCGGCGACGTCTGCGAGCGTCGGGTGATCGGGGACGGGCGCCAGCCGGAAGGCGGCGCGCGGTGCGTAGAACAGCTTGGACGCCGCATCGTACCCAGGGCGCTCAAGGATCGACCCATCGGCCCGCAGTAAAGGCGATTCGGTTACCCCGACGAGCGCCGGCAACCGGTCTGGGAACTGCGCGAGGCGCGCGGCAATCGTCCCTGCGAGCTCGCGGGTTGGCCCCGCCGCGCGCTTCTTCTTGAACCAATCGGCCGTGCGCGCCAGCCGCTCGACGAGCGCAGCATCACCCGCCTCGACGATCATGCACGCGCCCAAGTCGTCTGCCCGCAGCACGACAGGCGCGCCGCCGCGCATGAACAGCTCGGGCGGATGGTTCGCGCGCACGATCGCGTCGATCGCGTCGTCGAGAACGTCGTCGAGCTGACGATCGGCGAGCTGGATGATTGGGCGCTGCGTGGCGAAGCCCTGCGCCGTCGCATCGCCCTCGAGCCCGTCGTCGGCGCCCGATGCCTGCCCTTCGCTCGGATCGTCAGGTGCAGCGCGCCCGTCGAGAGCCTTCCGCGCGGTGCGCGCGAAATAGTCGCCCGTCTTCCACGCATCGCTGCGTCTGCGCCATCGCAACGCGTTCTCGATCTCGCCGCCCGGGATCCCGCACCGCGCGAGCAGACACGCGAGCTCGAAGTCGGCCTCGGATTCGGATGGATGCCCGAGCGCCTCAAAGCGCTCGCCGAGTAGGCGCCGAGCGCCTGCATTCAGGCGCGCGAGGCTCTCGACGGAATCGGGAAGCGCGCCCTTGTAGTTCGCCGATTCGTAGCCAGCGCCCGACCCTTCCGCGTGTCCGCTGCTCGAGAGCCGTCGCCCGCGCTCCTCGAAATCCGCGAAGTCGTCGAAGTGGTAGCGGTGCTGGTCGTGCTTCAGGATGCACGCAAGCGCGGGCTTTCGACCCTCCGCGCGCTTCTTGGCGTCGAGCCGGTTGACTGTGCCCGGCACGCGCAGAATCCGACTCGAGTCCGTCGCTGAGCGGTCGCCGTTGAGAAAGTCGCAAACTCCTTTGAGCACGCACTCGAATTGGAAGCGACGTTCCGCGGTCGTCAGGTCGAATGGCTCCGTCAAGATCCAGTAGACGTGCCAGCCGCCACCGCTGAAGACGATCAGACTCGGCGGAAACGGAAACCGCTCGAGCGCGATCTCGAATGCCTCGCGGGCGCCATCGGCCTTAAAATCGACGTCGACCCAAACAGCGAGAACGGCGCAGAGGTTCTTTTTGTCTCCGCTGGCTCCGTTGCATCGCGTCGCTACGCCAACGTACACGTTGCAGTTGTCATCGGCCGCCGCGCGGATCGAGACAACCGCCCTATCGACCGTTGGCGCGAAGTCGCGCAGCCCTAGGTCAACGCCGCGGCCGGGGCTAATCGGACGAACCTCGATCAGACCGGGGCAATCTGTGAAGAGCAGGTCGGAGTAGACGCGAGCTTCCGATAGGTCGATCCAATGTCGCATCTCGTCTCGCTCATCGGTGTAGGCGTGCGATGCGCTCACGCCGCCACCCGCGCGCGCAGATCGGTGAGACGCGAGCAGACTTCGTGCGCGAGCGGGTTGCCCGGCCACTTGTCGGGATGCGAAAGCGCGATCAGCTCGCGCAGCGATTTCGCGACGGCGTTCGCCGGCATCATTAGTGTGGAGTCGCGCTCGGCCCGCAGCTCGCCTTCGAGAGCTGCGATTCGTGCCGCGCACGCCTCGAGCGCGTCGTCGAGAGCTTCGCTGAAGCGGCACTTCGGGAAGCCGGCGCAGGCGATGAACCGCGAGCCGTCGTTCCGATTGCTGCGGATCACGAGCTCGGCGCTGCACTCGGGGCAGCGACACGAGACGCGCCAGGCGGCCGTTGACTTATTCGAGTTTGTGCTTGACTCTCTCATGGCTCCAGCCATTAGAAAACGGTCGCAGAATCTCTAGCCCTGCGGCCGTTTTCGTTCGTAGCGGTTGATCTTCGACGCCCGGCGCCTTGCCGGGCTTGTTCTCGTCTTACGGCGTCGATCGGCGTTTGAGATCGTCGATGAGCGCGCGGTCGAAGATCGAAATAGTCGGGAGACGTCGGCGATCACGCACGGCGTGCCTCGCGCCCGAGAACCTCGTCGACGCGGCGCGCGGCGTCCGCAGGGACGACGCGATGAGCGGAGAGCCACGCCTCGATGTCGCGTCGTAGGATCGTGTAGACCCTCCGGCCGATCCGGGCGGCGGGCAGCTCTCCGGCGCGGATCGCATCGCATACGCGGTCGCGCGCGATGCCGTATTCGCGCTCGACGCCGCGGGCGGTTAGAGCGGTGCGCTGCGCGATGTTGTGAGCGGCCGTCGGTGTCGCCATCGCTGCGCACTGTCGCAAAATGCGCGCTGGCGTTGCACGGGACACAGTCTGGCTGTCGTGTCCCCTAGCGTTCGCCCTGCGGAATCGGCAGGTCTGGGTCGGTGCAGTGACGTTGCAGGTATTTGCGGCACGCTTCCGCGGTCGGGAAGCCATGCACCTGCGCGGTGATCTCGACCGCTTGCGGGGGCGTTCGCGGCCACGGCGGGAGGCGCCACAAGCGGGGCGGTCGTTCAGGGTCGGCGAGCCGGTGTCGAGAATCCTCGGCTATCCCGCTTGCCTGCTTGTCGAGCAGCGCGACCCGGTAGACGTTGACGACGTCTTCGGGGATGCGCTTGACCACGCGCCTGGCTGCCGCGTCGAGCTTGAAGCCGCGGGCGCGGGCGTACGCCTCGAATTTCTTTGCCGGTGTTGCGACGAGCGCAGCCTCGAAAGCGCGGGCTTCCCGGCCCATCTCCTCGACGAGCTCAAAACTTGCCTCCAGCCCCCTCATGCAGTGCCAAACGTCGGAAATTGAGAGCGTGAGACCGGCGACCGGCGTGTCCGTTTGTTCAACAACCAGGCGGTCGCCGGCATGCTCGGCCCACCACGAATCGAGGCGTTCGAGGAGCGGCCGCACGCGCTCGAGTCGCCACAACGGCTTTCGCCAGGCTGCGAGCTTCTCGCGCTCGAGGCTCCTACGCGCCTTTCGGTCATTCGCCATGCCGCGCGCTCCTCGCGGTGCTCCCGAGGGCCTCGGGGCAGGGAGCGGAGCGGCTCCCGTTCGGCTGGCCAGCCTAGCCCCGAGGTGCAGTCGATCTTACGCCTCGGTTGGTGAGGCGCCACCGCGGGCGGTGTTGATTCTCACCGGCGGAATCGAGTGACGAGATCGTGAACAACCTCTTGGACCAGGTGGTAGTAGGCAGCTTGCACCGCGCTTGCACTCCGCGGGGGGCTCGCGAGCGATCCCTGGCTTCCTGATCGCGGCGGCGGGGATGAGGCGGCACGGAGCTCGGGCTCCCTCGGCAGGCATCTAGACAGATTCCGCCGATTGCAAATGAAGAGCTGACTGGTCGCCACCGTCCCCTCCGATGGCTCGCTGTGAGTCCAAGTGTAGAACCAGATGGCTTCGCCGGTTTCTACCAGAACCGCCGTGGCGTTCATCGTCACGCTTACCTGCTCGCCAGGCGTTGCAATCAGCTCGAGTGTCTTGACGCCACTCTCGAGAGAGCGCGCGCGCTCTTCCGGTACCGATGCGGGTAGCCCCTTAACGCCATCGGAGTCCGAGTCGAAGAATCGCCGATCCCACTGCACGTCTCTGCCTGGCGTGATCAACGACTGCTCGAGCGAGTTGACTTGGAATAGCACCTTGGCGCCGTGGTTCCGCGCAGCCGCAAGCGGCGTGATTCCGTCTCCGTGCAACACCGTCTGGCGAACTACGCTCCATGAGATCACTCGGTAGCCAGCATTCACTAGGGATCGCTCTAGTTCCGCCATCTCTACGCCGCACGTCGTGCTCAGTACGGCTTCGGTCAGGGTCGTCTCTCCTGTCGCGTTGGCCGAGGATCTGTTCGCGCAATGGTCCGGTGCGCTCAGAGCAACCGTGATGCCGGGCACAGCGGCAGCGCTATAGGCCGGCGTCAGCGCGATCTCGGGAGGTGCCTCGCTGCGCGTTGCACCGTGAAACTCGGACTCGACCAAGTACCACGGGTGGCAGCCGAGCAGACACGCAAACGCTGCCGCGATAGGGATCTGCCTGAACATGTACCCCCTTTTTCGAGCCTCGGGCTGCGCGAAGGCGATCGATTCTTGAACGGCTCCGGCTCGCGCAGAAGGCTTGGCGAGGTTGACCTAGCGCCCCGACGCGATTGTACGCGTGACGTCCGGCCGTGTGTGGGGACTTTGGGGGGACTCCCCTCAAAATCTCGCCACCGAACGCCACCCGCTGCCAAAGTGAGGGGACCCCTAAGTGCGCGCCGCGCCGAAACTTCGTGAAGTGTCGCAGGCTTGCGTAGGCTGCCGGATCCATTTAGGAAACCGACGCTCTATCCCCTGAGCTACGGGGGCGCGAGGAGCGGAACCTACAGAACTTCGCGGGCTTGCGTCGAGCGCGAAGGATCAATGCCCGTTCGCTGAATCGAAGTGGGGCGACTCGCGTACTTCGCTGCGCGCGAGAAGGTCGGCCGGGATCTCGCCCGGCGCGATCTCGAGCGGGCGAAGCGGGACCGAACCGGGCACACCTCGACGGAGCCCTCGGTACATCGCAAACTGGGCAATTCACCAGTCGGGAGGAATGAGGTCGGAAATGACGGATACGAAGAGTCTCGCATTGGATCTGGACACGGGCGCTCGGCCGGGCGACAAGGCGATGGCTCGCATCGCCGTCGCCGACGCCTGGGGCTTCACCCGCCATGGTGGCGGAGCCATCGTGACGCGCGACTGCACGAGCCTCGCCGCCCTCGAACGTGAAGTGGAGCGCCTCAAGCAGGAGCTCGACGAAGCGCTGGCCGAAGGCCGCGCGCGGCTCACAGGCAACGTGCCTGCCCCGCCAAAGGCCGACGCTCCGGCACAGGCGCCCGAGGCGCGGCGCATCCTCGCACTCGACACGAGCCTGCGCGTGGCCGACGTGATGACTCGGGAGGTCCGCACACTCGGCCCCAACGATCATCTCGTCCTGGCCGACGAGCTGATGAAGCAGGGCCACTTCCGGCACGTGGTGGTCGTCGAGGATGGGCGCGTGGTCGGCGTGCTGAGCCAACGCGACATCTTCTATGGTGCGTTGGCCTGGTCGCTCGGCCACGGGCTCAGGGCGCACGAGCAGTTGCTCGAAACGAGCTCCGTGAAGAGCGTGATGGCAAGCCACGTCGTAAGCGTGGACCAGGATGCCCCGCTGGCCGAGGCCGCCGCACTTCTCCGCGAACACAAGATCGGCTGCCTCCCGGTGGTCACCGGCGATGCCCTGGTGGGAATCCTGACCGAGGGGGACTTCCTTGCGCTGATCGCGAGCCGCGCGTAATCGCGGCCTACACGCTCCGCCCCGGGAACGAGGCGTCGGCGCACGCGCGCGCTCAGGGCAGATACGAGAGCGGGTCGCCAGACACACGATCACGTCGCACTTCGAAGTGGAGATGGGGGCCGCTGGCATTGCCGCTCGTGCCGACGGTGCCGATCACGTCGCCCTTCTCGACGAACTGGCCCTTGTTGACGCGGATCCGGTCATGGTGGGCGTAGACCGTCGAGTAGCGGCCCGCGTGCTTCACGATCACGACCTTACCGTAGGCCCCCAGACCGCCGCCGCTGTGGATCACGCGGCCGGCTTCGGCGGCGCGCACCAACGTGCCGCGCGGGGCGCGAATGTCGATGCCGTCGTGCACGCGTTTCCCGCGCGTGCCAAAGCGCGAGGAGACCTGCCCCGTCACCGGCCACGCGAACACGAGCTTCGATTCGCGCAGCGCCAGGATCCGGCCGCTCTGGCCGGGGCGGGGGATGGATCCCGGCGCGGCCGCGGCGCCGACCAGTGCGATCGAAGCGGTCGCCGGCGGGTGCCGCGAATCGGGGATCCAGAGTTGTGTGCCGACGGCGACGGAGGTTACGTCGCTCACGCGATTCGCGCGCAGCACGCTATCGATCGGCACCTCGTAGTAGCGCGAGATGCGATACACGGTTTCGCCCGGCTGGACGACGTGGGTCACCCCCTCGCCCGAAGGCACGGAGCGGCAGCCGGCGACCGAGATCAGGAGCCCGGCGCAGGCAATCGCCCGGCGCGCGCGGACTACGCCGCCCATCCGTGGGCACCGACGAGATCCACGAAGCGACAACGTCCGATCACCTCGCGCTCAAATCCGCCGTTCGCCAGCCGGCGGATCCGCAGCAGGCGCTGCTCCTCGCGCGAGCCGAAGGGACCCACGAGGGCGGCGCCAAGCGCCAGTTGTGCGAGCAGCGGCGGCGGCACGTCGGGCCCCCCGGCCGTCACCACGATCGCGTCGAAAGGCGCGTCCTGCGGACGCCCCTCGCTGCCATCGCCGAGATAGACGACGACGTTCGAGACTCCCAGCGAATCCAGCGCGGAGCGCGCGCTTGCTGCAAGCCGTGGCAGCCGTTCAATCGAAATCACCCGCGCGGCGAGACGCGACAGGATGGCCGCCTGGTAGCCCGAGCCGGTGCCGATTTCGAGCACCGTCTCGCGGCCGGTGAGACCGAGAGCCGCCGTCATCGCCGCCACCACGCTCGGGGCCGAGATCGTCTGGCCGTCGCCGATCGGGAGCGCCACGTCGCGGTAGGCCCTACCCCGCAACGCTTCCGGGACGAGCCGGTGGCGGGGCACGCTCGCGAAAGCCGCGAGCACGCGGGGATCCCGCACGCCCGACTGAGCGAGACGCTCGGCCATCCGACGCCGCGGCAGGACGTCTTCGGTCCGGCCGGGAGCCCGCACGGAGCCCATGATCCCCCCCTCGAAGCTCGCAGCTTAGGGGCAAAGCCCGCGAAATCGCAATACGTCAGGTCCGCTGCCGGGATTGCCTGGGAACCCCCTGCGCGCTCGCGGGCGGTCTGCCGGGGCTTCCGGGCTTCGCCGCCTGGGCTCGCGGTACAGCCCCGGTTGGCGGTGCCATCACGGCGCCTCGGCGGCCACCGCAGCGCGCGTGTCAGGTTCGCGAGCGAGGGCATGGACGCTGAGCGCCAGGGCCCGCGCCCCTTCGAGCAGGCCGGCTTCGCCGCCAGGCCCGGCCGCCGCGCTGGCGAACTCGCGGGTGTGAAGCGCCAGGCTGCTACCGATCGGAAAATTGGGATGGATCGTCGGGACCACGCGCGAGACGTGGGTGATGTCGCTCGAGCCGATCGCTTCATCCGGCGCGTGCGCGCTCTCGGGCAGCCCGAGCCGCTCGAGCTGGCGGCGATAGACGGCGGCGAGCGCGAGGTTCGCGCGCAACGGCGGCGAGGCGCTTTCGTCCGGAATCACTTCGAGTCGTGTTCCCGTCGCCGTGGCGGCGCCCTCGGCGCAGCGCAGCACGCGGTTCGCGGCGTCGTCGAGCACGGCATCCTCGAGCGCCCGCACCCAGATGCGCGCCGCCGCGCGTTCCGGAATCACGTTCGGCGCCTTTCCGCCATCGGACACGATGCCGTGGACGCGCGCCGCGCGCGGAAGCTGCTGGCGCAGCAGCCCTATCGCGACGAAGAGCGCGATCACGCCGTCGAGCGCGTTCACGCCGCGCTCGGGATAGGCCGCCGCGTGCGCCGCGCGGCCGTGAAACACCAGCTCGAACTTGCGCAGACCGAGGAACAGGCGGTGCGCGCGCCGCATGTCGGAGGCGTGGGCCATCAGCGCTGCGTGCACGCCCTCGAAGACTCCCGCCGCGACGAGCCGGCGCTTGCCGATTCCGAGTTCCTCCGCCGGGCAGCCGACCACCACGAGGCTCATGCAGTCGGCGGGCAGCGTTCCCGCGAGCGCACTGGCGGCGAGCAGACTCGCGGGGCCCGAAAGATTGTGTCCGCAGGCGTGACCGATTTCGGGCAGCGCATCCATCTCGGCGAGCAACGCCACACGAACAGGGCCGCTCCCGCGCCGCGCCACGAAGGCCGTCGCGAGCCCGGCGACCCCGCGCTCGATGGCGAAGCCGCGCGCCGCGAGGAACGCGACATAACGATCGCTCGTCTCGCGTTCCTCGAGAGAAAGCTCGGGGTGCTCCGACATCCAGCGCGCGAGCGCGAGCGTTTCGGCCGCGTCGCGCTCCAGCGCGCCGAGCAAGCGCGTGCGCTCGTCGTCCCAACATTGGTTGGTCGTGCTCATTGGCAGGCCTGCTTTTCGGCCATCCCGCGCGGCGGCTGTATGCGCGCGGCGGCGGTGCACGCGGTCGAGCGTGGTAGCCTCACGCGGCGCGGAAGCTCTTCGGAACCCGAGGCACGCCGCGCTCGCGAGGAGCGCGCGCCTTGATGGTTCTCGAACTGGCCGCCGTCTCGAAGCGCTATGGGCGCCGCAGCGCGCTCGCAGACGTGAGCCTCGCGATTCCGCCCGGCGCCGCGCTCGGCCTGCTCGGTCCCAACGGCGCGGGCAAGACCACGACGCTGCGTTTGCTGCTCGGATTCACGCGTCCGAGCCAGGGTGTGGTTTCGCTGCGCGGACTGCGCCCCACGGATCCGGCGGCCCGGCGCGGTGTCGCCTATCTCCCCGAGCGCCTCTGCCTGCCTGCGCGCATGACGGTGCACGGCTTCCTCAAACTGCATGGAACGCTCGCGGGGCTCGCGGGCGCCGGGCTGGCGCGCGAGATCGACGCGGGTCTCGCGCTCACGGGCCTCGCCGACCGCGCCGACGACCGTCTGGGTGGGCTTTCGAAGGGGCTCGCGCAACGGGTGGGCTTCGCGCAGGCGCTGCTCGGCGAGCCGGGCCTGCTGCTGCTCGACGAGCCGACCTCCGGCCTCGACCCGCTGGGTGTGCGCGACGCCCGCGATTGGATCCTCGCCGCACGCGCACGCGGTGCGAGTGTGCTCGTGAGCTCGCATGTGTTGTCGGAGGTCGAGCGCACCTGCGATCACGTCGCGATCCTGAACCAGGGGCGCGTCGCCGCGCAGGGCCTGCTCGCTGAAGTGTTGCGGCCGGGCGAGAGCCTCGAGGACGCCTTCGTGCGCTGTGTGCGATCCTGATGTCCGCGAACTCGCGACCGTTTTTCGTGCTCGCGCGCGAGGCGCTCGGCGACGCGCTGCGTCGGCGTCTCGTGCTCGTGATCGCCGTCGCCTCGCTGCTCTCGCTGCTCGTCGTCGATAGCTGCACCTCCTGCGGTTCCGCCACCATCGTTCGCAATGGGCAGAGCGTCGCGATGCCGGAGATCGCGGGCTTCAGCGCCCTCGCCGTCGCCATCGCGTGCGGGCTCTGGACGCTGATCCTCGCCGGCGCCCTCGCCTCCGATCACCTGGCCGAGCCACTGGCGGACGGCTCGGCGGGGCTCGTGCTCGCGCGCCCCGTGGGCCGTGGTTCGTTTGCGCTGGCGCGGCTCGCCGGCGCGCTCGTGATCGCGCTCGGCTCGGGCGGCGTGCTGCTGATCGGAGCCGGCTGCTTGCTGCACGCGCGCCAGGGCCTCCCCTGGCCGCCGCTGATCGCAGCCTTCGGCGCATCCGCGGCTGGCGCGGTGACGGTGGGCGCCCTCGCGATGGCGGCATCGCTGCAGCTGCCGCGAATCGCAACGCTACTGCTGCTGCTGATGGGCGTGGCAGGCGTCGCAGCGGCCAACTTCGCCGGGTTGTTTGGAGCGCAGCTCGGCGGTCTCGCGGGGCTCGTCGACGGCTATGGGCCGCCGCTCGTCAGCTCGATCGCATTCGCGCTGCGGGAATGGATCGCGCCGACGGCCGTGCCGGGCAACGCGCTCGCGCTCGGGTTACGCCACGGAGTGTGGATGCTCGCGAGCGCGATGCTCCTGGTCCACGCCTTCCGGCGGGCGGAGCTCGATTGACATCAGGTTCGTAGAGGTCGCTCGCCCACGGCTCGCTGCGCGCGCGCTTGCGCGCACTCGCTGGGCGAGCCGCTCGGCTTCAGGGCGCGCGGTTCAGTGCGTGCCGAGCGGGTCGATCCAGGTGTAGCGAACCGGGGCCATCACCAGCGCCTGGAAGGGCTTGCCCATGTCCGTCGGCCGCGTCATCGCCATGAACGGCGCGATCACGCAGAAGCTCGCAGTGCCCAGCGCCGTCACCAGCAATCCGATCGGGCGCAGGAACATCGCATCGAACACCACGGGCACCGAGCGCGACTGCTCGTTGTTGCCACTCATCTTCATCGTGGATGCGAGAGCCGGCGCGGCCTGGCTGAGCAGCATCGCGCTGGCCAGAAATGCGACGGCGAGAGAACGGATCACGTGGGACATGGTTTGCCTCCTGATACGGCGATCGGGAGGCTCATCGGAGGACGCGCAGCGAAAATGAAGCGCCGCCGCAGCTCGCCCCTCCCGCGACTGCGCAACCCGTGCGCAAGTCGCGGGGGCAAACCCAGCGGCGATCGAATGCTGCAAAATAGTGGTCGGGCCGGCGGGATTCGAACCCGCGACCCCCAGACCCCCAGTCTGGTGCGCTACCAGGCTGCGCTACGGCCCGCCGCCGCCAGAGGTAGCCTGTGTGCCTCGCTCTGTCACGCGCGGAGTCACTCGAACACGACGAATCGGTTCTCGGCGCTCACGTCGACGTCGCGCTCGAGCACGCGGCCATCGGGCATGCGCGCGCGAAAATGATGCCGCCCGGCGAGCAACGGAATCCCGGCGATCGGCGTCGGTCCCAGCGCCACGCCGTCGACCTCGATGTCTGCCCAGGGGCGCGCATTGACCTGAACCGACAAAGTCGTCGCTGCGAGCGGGCTGGGATCCTTCGCCTCGCTGGCGGCGGCGGGAGGCGCCAGTGGCGCGAAGCTTCCTGCGGGCTCCACGAGCCGCGGCGCCGCAACACTCGGGGCTGGGCGAGTCAGCAGCGAGCGCAGCCCTGGAACCGCAACGCAGAGCGCCGCAAAGACGAGCGCCGTCGCAAAAACGGCGCGTGCGCGGGGGGGCGCTTCGATGCGCGCGAGCGGACGCGGAACGAAGGCCGCGCGCAGCGCTTCGAGCGTCGGAAAGGCCTCCGCCTCCTGCGCAACTGGCGCAGCCGGCGGCGCCTCGGCGTGCGCTTCGGAAAGACTCGGCTCGATCGCTTCGGGGGGTTCCGCAGCCGTCTCGGCGCCCCGCCCGCGCAGCACGGCAGAGGCCACGCTGTGAACGCGCCGCGGGATGCCCGCCGAAAGCCGATGGATGCTCTGGAGCGTCTCGTCATCGAAGCGCGCGGCGACGGACGTCGGGATCCCGGCACGCGTGAGGCGCGCGGCGACGTAGCGCCGCGTCTCGTCTTCGCTCATGGGTTCGACGAGACGCACGACGTGAACGTTGGCGCCCGTCGCGGCGAGCATGCGGCTCGCACTGGCTCCCTCGGCGGCCGCGACGAGCAGGCGCAACGCCCCGCGCGACGCCGCGACCAGATCGCCGAGCTTGCGCGCCGTCGGAAGCGGCATCGCGCTCGCATCGTCGATCAGCAGCAAGAGCCCCGAACCGCGCTCGTACAGGTGGCTCGCCGTCTGGATCAGATCTCCGATCGTGTCGTCGGATTGGGAGAAGCCGAGCAGCGAGAGGGCCCAGGCGCACAGTTCGTCGAGGGGCAGCGCCGCGTACGGCAGATAGACCGGGCGCAGGCGATGATTCAGGCGCTGTCCGACGAGGTGCAGCAGGAGGGTCTTGCCGAGCCCCGGAGGGCCGACGAGCGCGGCTGGACGGCGGCCCTCGTGAAGCGTCGCCACCAGCGCTGCGAGCGCCTCGTCCGTCGCATCGCGCGGAACGTAGCCGTCGGTATCGGCCGTGAGCCCGAACGGATCGGGCAGCCGCTCGGACGCACTCATTGCGCGCCCCCCTCCTTCACGGGAAGGGGAAGCGTCGTCCAGGTCCATTCCCGCACCGGGGGTTGCAGGGCGGGAAACTCGACGACACGCATGCGTGTCAGGGTCCCCGGCGACAACACCAGCGGGCCGATGCGGGCCGGCGGATCGAGGCCCAGCTCGACCATCACGGGTCCAGCAGGCAGCCGCTGGCGGGTGGCGTTCGCGCGACCCTCGGCGAGCACGAAGGGCACCCGCCCGGGGCTCGGGTCGTAGGCGACGATGCGGTAGTCGGGCGCGTCGAGCACTGGCGCCTGCCGCCAACGCTCGGACGAAACGAGGGCGCCGAAGCAGGCGGGCGCTTTCGCATCACCGAGCACCACGAAATCGAGACGTGCGCCTGCGTCGAGCAGCAGCTCGGCAGCGGTGCACAGATCACCGCCGCACTCGGACCCGAGATCGGAGAAGACGACCACGCGGCTGTGCTCGAGACTGCCAGCGCTGGCCAACACCCCGCGCAACTCCGCCAGCGCCACCGCGAGCGAGCCCTCCCCGACCGGCGCGAGAGACTCGATCTGCGCGGCCAGCGCCGCATGC
Organism: Deltaproteobacteria bacterium; assembly: GCA_031405455.1. Lineage (GTDB taxonomy): Bacteria > Myxococcota_A > UBA9160 > UBA9160 > SMWR01 > DATBRV01. The sequence goes on from JANNIY010000164.1 coordinate 17,170, forward strand.
GCGTGCGCCCCGCGGCGCGGCGCGAGCAGGCTCGCGGTTTCGCAGCTCCGACCGGGGATGAGCCCGAGCGTACGCACGTTCAGCGCCGTGGTGTCGGGAAGTCCGCGCACGAAGCGCGCTGCGGCCGTGCGCGCAGCGAGCAGCTTCTCGACGCCGGCCGGGCCGTCGCGCAGGGAGGTCGTGACGTCGAGCAGCACTTCGACACGCTCGGGCTCGGGCTCGGGAGGCGCTTCGCGCGCGGCGAGGCCCGGGAGGATCTCGATCGAGATCTCGGCCGGCGGCGCCAGCGGCGGCGGCGCCTGGCACGCGCTGGCGAGCAACGCCACGAGCAGCCCGCGCGCAAAGCCCCTCATCGCGCGGCTCCTGGTTGCGCGCGCGCGGCGTCGAGCAGGCGCATCATTTTGGGCGAAGTCGACTGGGCGTCGAACGCGAAATCGGGCTCGATCGCGAGCACACGCGCCAGGCAGGCGCGGGCTTCGTCGCTGCGGCCGCGGGCGGCCTCGGCCGTCGCCGCGACGATCTCCACGCGCAGCCAGCGCGCCGCGAGATCGCGCCCGGCAGGCAGCGCTGCCAGGCCAGCGCGCGCCCTCGCCACCGACTCGAGGGCCTCGTCGAAGCGCGCGGCCTCCGCCTGCGTCTCGGCCGCAGCGATCGAGCGATCGACGCGCCGGAGCGATTCCGCGCGGACGGGAGCTTCGATGATCGGTGGGATGCCGGATCGCGAAACCTCGCCCTGCCCGCGCGTCGCGGCGGCGCCCGGGCGCAGGGCGATCGACACGGGCGTGTCGAGCGCTGCCCACACATCGGTGTCAGGCGCCGCGGGCGGGACTTCGGATTCGATGCGGATCGCGGGGCGGTGCAACCGCAGCGGAAGTGTGCGCATGGCTCCAGCGAGCGCGCGGATATCGGCGGGATCGAGACACAGCGCGCGGCGCCACGCGAGATGTGCTGCCTGGGGCGCGTGCGTTTCGAGATCGCGGGCGCGCAGCACGAGCTCGCGCGCGCGCAGCACCGCCCAGCGCGCGCGCAGCGGATCGCGATCCTCCACCTGGGGGAGCGGCTTCGGCTCCCCCGGCCATGCGACACAGTCAGCGGCCCGAGCCGGGAGGCTCGCCGACGCCAGCAGCGCCACGGCGAGACAGCCTCGCAGGACTGCGGATCCGGCGTCTCTCATGACGCGCATGGTAGAGCAGCGCACCGCTGTCTCGTGCGGCAGCTTGACCCTCGACGCCGCGCCCACCTAACCTCGGGCGCGGCTCGACCCGGGCCGAGGAGGCCTCGATGGCAGCACATGCGACCTCCGCACATCCGATCCTGCGCATGATCTTGCAGCTCACGATCGGCGAGAGCCTGATGGCGGGCTCGGATGATCCGCTCTTTCTGGGCGTGCATGGACCGCAGGGACGCGAGTTCCGCATCCGCTTTGGGCGCGGCCCTTCGCTGCGACGCGGCGGGGAGGAGAGCTTCTGCCTGGGCTCCCCGAACGATCCCGAAACCAACGTCGCCCACCCGGCGCTCAACGATCCGACCGCTCCGGCGATGGACGCCGCCTTGATCCAGAGCGTCTATCTGCGCAAGGGTTTCGAACCCGTCCCCAACGTGCGCGGGATGGGCGAGATGGACGATCGCCTCGAGTTGCTCGCGGCCGAGCTCAGCATCCAGTCGACGCAGCGCGCAAAACCGCTGCGCTTCGTACGCCGGGGCCCCATCTGGCTCGGCCTCGTGTCAGGGCTGCGCCTCGATCTGGGGCGCGTCGACGAGGGCGAATGAGGCTGCGGCGCTTCGCTCTCGCCGGCGGGTTGCTCGTCGGCCTCTGGTTGCAGACGAACGCGCAGGCGGCTGGAGAGGTGCGCCCGGGCGCCTACTGTCCGTTTCCGAAGCCCGGCGAGAAGCCGGCGTGCATGCTGCCCGCCCGTGAGAAGTACGGCGAGTTCTTCACGGCCCTCGACACGGATGGCCCCGTCGACGACGAGGCGCTCGCACGCGTCGAGGCCGATCTCGCGGCGGGCGCTGCGTCCGAGGATGCCTATCTCGCGCTGTCGTCGCTCACGTACGGCTACTACCGCCTCTCGCAGCGGGCCGCCGCCGCGCCCAACCAGGATCCGGAAATCGTGGCACGCCTCGAGCTCTGGAATTCCCTGTTCGCACGAGCCTACGAGCGGAGCGCACAGGACGCGTCGTTCCAGGATTCCGTGCGCGCAGCGGCGCTCGATCTCCAGCATCGCTCGCCGAAGGTCGCGCTCTCGTGCCTGGACGAGTCGGGGGCGCGCGTATCCTGCGAATCCACCGATGCCGTCGTGCGCGACATCGATCGCCTGCGCGACGAAGTCGGTGTGCGCGGCGCGCTCGCGCGGCTGCTGGGTCGCTGGTTTGGCGATTCAAAGGGAGATTCGCAATGAGCCGTTCACTACCCCGCCGCATGTGGCGTGCAGCCCTGCTCGAGTCCGCGCTCTACGAGGAGGTCGAGGCCGAACCGCGCTCGCTCGTGCAGGCGCTCCTCGTAGTGGTGCTCGCGAGTGCGGCGAGCTTGCTGGGCGCCCGGCTGGGCGGGTACCCGCCCCTGCACGTAGCGCTCGACGCGTTCGCGCCGATCGTGTCCTGGCTCGGCGCATCGCTGTTCGCGTACATGGCGGGGGCGACGTTCTTCCGCGGCCCCCAAACGCAGACGGACTTCGCCGAAGTGCTCCGGACGACGGGCTTCGCCTTCGCGCCGGGACTCCTGAACGTCATCCTGGGAGCCCTCCCCCCGGTTGACGCGGCGGGCCTGCATCTCCCGCCCTCGCTGCTCAGCGCGGGATGGATCGTCGTC
>JANNIY010000165.1:0-11754 GCA_031405455.1 Deltaproteobacteria bacterium
GAAACAGGCGGCGTTCGGTCGGTGAGGCGATGAGCAGCGCCAGCCGGCGGCCGTCGACCTGGCCTTCTTCCTGTGCGTCGTTCCAGCCCTCACGCAGCGGCTGCGCGAGTACGGCTTTGAGTTGGCGTGCGAGTTTGCGTGTCGGCAGCTGGAGCTCGGCGATGCGCGCGTCAAGCCGCTCGCGCCACTCGTTCAGCTGCGCCTCGCGGGTGTACGCGGCCGGGCGCAGCTCGAGGTCGTAGGCGGTGCTGAAGATGCGGTAGTGCTTGGCTGCCTCGGTGAAAACGCGGCTCGCTGCACTGTGCGCGACGATGACGTTGTCGATCTCATCATCTTCTTGCACCAGGAACAAGGTGAAGGGATCGCACTCGCGGTCGCCTGTGGGCGTGACGTGGGCCTCATCGCTGCTGGCGATGGCGTCGCGAACCAGGTCGACCAGGGCCAACGCGTACACGGCGTAGGCAGCCTGCTCATGTCGACAACGGCGCATGTCGGCCAGCAGGTGGCCGATGATGGGCGAGAGGCCCGCACGTGTCGCCTCGATGGGGTCGTCAGCCGCCGCCATCACCGCTTGCGCCAGCACGCGCGCGCGCACCGTCTGCACGACGGTGAAGAGCAGGATGCCAAGGGTGGTGTCGGCCAGGCCGCTGGTCTGGAACTGGCGCGACCAGGCTTCAAAGCGGTAGCGCAGGTTGTGCACGACACCGGGCATGCCTTGCGGCACCAGCGACTCGACGCGGAATTGTTCGAGCAGCGAGAAGAGCGAGCGGCCGACCGCATCGGCCGGCGCCAGCGTCGTGTGCAGCATTGCGTCGGAATCACGCAGCCGCAGCGCCAGGCCGTCTGCGGCGCCCCGGAATGAGCCGAAGTCGTCGCCCGGCAAGGTGACGTGCAGATGCGGCGCCCACGCCGGCAAGGCACGACCACGCCGGTGCAAACGCTGGCCGCGGAAGTGCAGCTCACGCTGGCCGCTCAGCGCACGAATCGATGCGGCGCACAGCTCCTCGTAGTGCTGCTGCTGGCGCGCGAGTGCCGGTGGGGTTGCAGTCACTTCCGCCGTTAGCCGAGTTCACCACCGAAGCAGCGCTGGAAGTACTCCGCCACGATCGGCCGTTCTTCTTCGTCGCACTTGTTGACGAAGCTTAAGCGCAGCGCGGTGGCGGTGTCGCCGAAGATTTCGATGTTCTCGGCCCAGGTGATGACGGTGCGTGGCGACATCAAGGTCGACAGGTCACCGGCAGCGAAGCCTTTGCGCGTCAGTTCGGCCAGCGCCACCATCGCCTGCAACCGCTCGCGCTGCGCCTCGCCGGCGAACGACGGCACACGCGCGATGACGATGGCCATCTCTTCTTCGGCCGGCAGGAAGTTCAGCGTGGCGACGATGTTCCAGCGGTCGATCTGCGCGTGGTTCAAACGCTGCGCGCCGTGGTACAGCCCGTTCAGGTTGCCCAGGCCCACGGTGTTGCTGGTGACGAAGAGTCGGAACCAGCTGGCGCCCTATGTCGATCACACGGCGCGCGCTCTCGAGCAGGCGCTGCGTGAAGGCAAGAACGTGCTGTTCGAAGGTGCGCAGGGCACGTTCCTCGACATCGACCACGGTACCTACCCGTACGTAACGTCGTCGAACTGCGTCGCAGGAGCCGCCTGCACGGGCGCCGGCATCGGGCCCACGCGCATCGACCGCGTGCTGGGCATCACCAAGGCCTACACCACGCGCGTCGGCGGCGGTCCCTTCCCGACCGAGGAGAAGGGCGAGTTCGGCGAACGCCTGCGCAAGGCCGGCGACGAGTTCGGTGCGACCACCGGCCGTCCGCGGCGCTGCGGCTACCTCGACGCCGTGATGCTGCGCGAGGCCGCGACGGTGAACGGCTTCACCGGCTTTGCGATCAACAAGCTCGACATCCTATCGGGCCAGGGCACGTTGAAGATCGCCACCGCCTACCGGATCGACGGCAAGCTCGTGCACGAGTTCCCAATGACGCTGAAGGAAATCGAGCGCGCCGAGCCCGTCTACGAGTCTTTTCCGGGCTGGCAAGAAGATCTGCGCGCCTGCCGCAGCTACGAGGATCTGCCGGCGAACGCGCGGGCCTACGTGGAGCGCGTCGAGACGCTGGTCGGCGTTCCGGTCGAGTTGATCTCGATCGGCCCCGGCCGCGACGAGACGATCGCGCGCATGGAGCCCTTCCGGGCTTGACGGGTCCGGGCGCGCGCGCAGGCGCCCGCTTGCCGGATCTTGCAAGGCGGCGAAGCCGCCGCGCAGCGAGGCGGAGCCGAGCGAAGATCACCGGGACTTGGTCGACACGCACCCCGGCGGGTGGTACCCACCGGCCGGGCCGCTAGCTCAGTTGGTAGAGCACCGGGCTTTTAACCCGAGGGTCCGGGGTTCGAGTCCCCGGCGGCCCACCATTTCCATCGCGAAGTAACCATCCGAGCGGATAGGACGAATCAGGGGGCCTTTCAGGTCCGATGAGGTCCGTTCCGTTTGGTTTCGCCGGTCGAGGGCGCAGCGGTCGACGCGAGAAAGGCTCCCGATGCGCGGGCGCGCGCTGAATCGCGGCGAGATCGCGGCGCCCGAGGCGTTGCTGCGCCGCCGGCTCCAGATCTCGGGCAAGCGGATGCTCGCCCTCAAGCTGCATCTGATACTCGGCTGAGGTTCCCGTCGGGCCGAGCGTGAAGCTCCAGCGCGCCCTCCTCAGCTACCGGCTGAATTTGCGCGTCACGAGCGAGCAATCGGCGTCATCCAGGCGTGTAACAGTGCTCACGGCGTGCGAATCTCCGCTCGTCCAGACTGTGCTTCGGGATAAATGACAGGCGGAGTACACATGCGCGTAATACGCGGGCTCGCGTCGAGTGCCGCGACCCTGGCTCTTCTTGCGCTGGGCCCCGCCGAGCCCGTGTGGGCGGGTGGCTTCCGGGACGGTGTGCGCGAGGCGCTGGGGCCGCGCTTCGATGCTGCGCCGGACCACCTTCGCGCGACGCCGGCCCCGCGAACGCCGCGACACGCGGCCGCTGCCATGAACCACCTCCTGCATTGGAACGAGATCGCGATCGACGCGAGCGGGCTCGATCACACGCCCATCGCGCCCGGTGAAGCGCGCGTCTTCGGCGAGCAGATCGGGCCGGGACGTGCGAGCCGGGCGATGGCGATCGTCCACATCGCGATCTTCGACGCGGTGAATGCGATCGCTGGCGGCTACCGGAGCTACACGGGCCTTCCCGCCGCACCCGCCGGCAGCTCGATGGAAAGCGCCATCGCGCAGGCGGCGCACGACACCCTGGTCGTAATGTTCCCGTCGCAGAAGACGAGTTTTGACGACGAGCTCGCGGAGGAACTGAGCCAGATCCACGCTCGCAATCGACGCGACCTCGAGAACGGAATCCGGCTCGGGCGGCGCGCGGCCGCTGCGATCCTGGCGCGCAGAGCGAACGACGGCTTCCAGCACGCCGAGCCGCGGGTTGGCGTCGACTTCATCACGAGCGATGAACCGGGCAAGTGGCGGCAGGACCCGATCAGTCTGATCCCGCTCGCGCTGGGCGCGCGCTGGAGCGAGGTCCGGCCGTTTGTCATGAGGTCCGCCGATCAGTTCCGCGCCCCGCCGCCCCCCGCCCTCGAGAGCGCCGAGTATGCCGCCGCGTTCGAAGAGGTAAAACATCTTGGGGGAGATGGGATCGTGACTTCAACGCTGCGAAGCGAGGACCAGACGCACGCAGGGCTCTTCTGGGCGTACGACGGGACGCCGAGCTTGTGTGCGCCGCCGCGGCTTTACAACCAGATCGCGGTCCAGATCGCTGGTCAGATGGGCTCGAATGTCATGCAGACGGCGCGTCTGCTGGCGCTCGTGAACACGGCAATGGCCGATGCCGGCATCGCGGTCTGGGAGTCAAAATATTTTTACGAATACTGGCGGCCGATCACCGGCATCCGCGAGGCGGACGAGGGGACCGGCCCAAGCGGCCTCGGCGATGGCAACTCGGACACGATCGGAGATCCGACCTTCTCACCGCTCGGTGCGCCGGCAAGCAATCTAGAGGGGCCGAACTTCACGCCGCCGTTCCCCGCCTATCCGTCGGGACACGCCGGCTTCGGGGGCGCGCTGTTCGAGACGCTGCGCAATTTCTACGGAACCGACGCCATCGCTTTCACGTTCGTGTCGGACGAGTTCAATGGCGTGACGCTCGACAACCAGGGGAATCCGCGTCCGTTGCTCCCGCGCAGCTTCACGTCGCTGTCGGAGGCGGAGGAGGAGAACGGCCAGAGCCGCGTCTATCTTGGCATCCACTGGTCGTTCGACAAGACCGCGGGCATCGAGCAGGGCCGTCGCGTCGCCGATGCAGTTTTCCGACGCGCATTTCTGCCGACGCGGCGATAGGCCCGCAGCCGGTCGAGCTTTGCGCGCGGGGCTACGGTCGGGTGATGCGGTTCTCGGCGCAGCTCCCGACGGACCGGGTGACGAAGGGCGCCGAGTTCACGAGCGCGGCAGCCATCGGCGAGATGACGCGGGCGCTGGAAGCGGCGGGCTTTGACGCCGTCTACGCGACGGAGCCCCCGTTCCCCCCCCCGATGCCTGACTCGCAGCGGGCCAGACTTTATGCGAGCCAACGCGCCCGCTAGTGCGTCCAACAGCCGCTTTCATTCGAGTGGTAGCCGAGGCAGCGGTAGGCGGCGTCGACGAGCGACTGGCCGCGCGGGTTGAGCAGCACGCCGAGCCCCGCGTTGTTCATCGTGTAGCCGAAGGCGAGCCCCGCCTCGGGATCCGCGAATCCGAGACTGCCTCCGAGTCCACAGTGGCCGAAGGCGGCGGCGCCGAGGATGGCGCTGTCGCGGTCGCCGCGCGGGCGGCGGCGGTTGTCCATCGATTTCATGAAGCCGAGGGCGAAGCGTGTGGGCACGAGCAGGGTGGCGTCCTCGTGGCTCGCGGACGAGACCTGCGCCATGCGTGCGAGCGTCTTGCGATCGACGAGCCGCACGCCGGCGGTCTCGCCGTCGTTTGCGAGTGGCGCGTACATGCCGGCGAGGCCGCGCGCGTTCGTGATGCCGCCGGCGCCGCCGATCTGGGCGGCATGACACGCGCGGCTGTTGGGGTCGAAGCCTCCCGTGTTGAGCAGCGCGAGGGCCTGCAGCGATTGCGGCTGCGAGAGCAGCGTGCGCGTGAACTCGCCGAGTTCGCTCCCGGGAGCGGGGGCTTGCAGCGTGATCGGCGCCACGCGCGGCTCGTGCGCTTCGGGCAGACCGATCCAGAAGTCGAGACCGAGCGGTTCCGCGATCGTCTCGCGGAAGAACGCGCCGAGCGAGCGTCCGGAAGCCCGGCGCACGAGTTCGCCCACCGTCCATCCGAAGTTGAGCATGTGATAGCCGTGGCGCGTGCCCGGTTTCCAAAATGGCGGCTCCGCCTCGAGCTTTTCGATCATGTAGTCCCAGCGCGTGCAGCCGCCGGCTTCGAGGAGCGTCTTGAAGACCGGTAGACCGAGACTGTGGTCGAGCGCCATGCGGACCGTCGCATCCTGCTTCTCGTCGCGCGCGAACTCGGGCCAGAGCTCGCGGATCGGCGCGTCGAGATCCAGCCTGCCCTGGCTCGCGAGCACGTGCGCGCACAGCGCGACGGCGCCCTTGGTGCAGGAGAACACGATTGAAAGCGTGTCTCGCTGCCAGGGCGTGCCGCGCGCAGGATCCGCGATGCCACCCCAGAGATCGACGACCTTCTCGCCGCCCGCGATCACGCAGAGCGAGGCGCCGATTTCGCCGCGTTCGGCGAAGTTGCGCGCAAATTCGCGGGCGACTTCGGCAAAACGCTCGTCGCAGCGACCCTCGATGCTGGCGGCGGCGCCCGCCGTCCGGCTCACCCGCGACTTCGGCGACGGCGCGCGGCGGCGAGCGCTGCGAGCGCCGCGGCCAGCAAGGTTGCGCTCGCCGGCTCCGGAATCGCGAGCAGCGTGAAGACAATCGGAAAGCGCGGAGAATGTGAGGCAGCGGCCGAGGAGGCGGCGGCGTCATGGGCGTGTTGCGGCCCCGCCGCGAGGACATCGGATGCCGACGGCGGGAGATCGAGCAGATCGACGAGCGTCTCTGAAAGCAATGGGTTCCGCGTAGGGGGCGCCGAGTCGAAAGTGAACACACTCGGAAGCGGCTGAGGCGTCGCCACGACCATCGGTTTGTCGTCGTCGCGCAGCGAATGCTCGCGCCCCCTGTCATTCAGCGACAGGTCGATCGACTTCTTCGACTCCTGCATCGCGTGAGCGAGAGCGGGGGAGGGCAGGGGCGCTGCGATCGCCTGCGACCCGCTCTTCTCGGCGCCGTGGCTGGCGGTTGGACGCGAAGCCGGCGTCTTCTGGTCGGGAGCCGAGGTGGCTTTGGGAACCGCCGCGTGCATCGGTTCCAGCTTCACCGCGCTCTTTTGCGCAACCGCAGCGGGGGTGCGGACGGGAACGCTGCGCGTGGCAGCCAGTGCGGCGGGTGCCGGCGCCTTGCCCGCAGCAGTCTCGCCGTCGCGCTCGGATCCAGTCGCTCCGTTCGCGGGGGTTTCGTCGCCATCGCCGAGTTCGGCCGGCGCGGTGTTGGGATGCGTTCGCGTTGCAACCAGCGGAAGCGTCGGGACGGGCGCGAAGTCGGGGCGCGGCGGGTGCACGCTCGCTCCGGCAGAATCCAGCGCGTCCGGCTGCGAGGGGCGAAGCGGCTTGGCAGCGCCCCGGTCGCGCTCGGAGCCCGCTTCGAGCGCGAGTTCGCTGGGAGGCTGCGCGGCCGTTTCCGGCAGGAGGCTGCGGCGGTGGCGCGCAGTCGCCTCTTCGCTTGCCCGAGGCGCATGGCGCCATTCCACCGGCGTGCGCGGCGCGCGCAGGTGCTGCGCAACGGGCAGCGCCAGCTCGGCGAGCTCCACGCGGTAGGCCCGGGCGGTTTGCGAGCCGTGGTCGCCGGAAGGATCCCCGCGCACGATCCAGACCATCGCGACCGCGATCGGGAGCGCCAGGGCCAGGCTGAGCTGGTGAAGGGATTCGCGCATGCCGTCCTCCTCCCGGCGCTGCGCGGCCGCGCGGCGCTTCTCGGGCGCAAGACGCAAGCCAACCCATCGTCCCCTTGCGGGGCTTCCCAGGTAGGGACCCTTTTACCGCCGGTGCGGGCGAGAAAGCAACCGGGAAGTTCAGTTCGAGCTGGCGATCCGCTCGAAGCTCACGGGCAGGCCGTCGCGCGGCTTCGAGATCGGGGCCTGCTGCACGGGCATCTCGTAGCCGGCGGGCACGGACCAGCGGGTCTGAAGCAGCAATTGATGCAGCACGCTCTTGATTTGCAGCTCGGCGAAGCGAAGTCCGATGCAGGTGTGGGCGCCGCCGCTGAACGGCACCCACGAGTGCGAGTGACGGCGGTGCTCGGCGCGCGCGTCGGAGAAGCGCTCGGGATCGAATTGGTACGGATCGCTCCACCACTCCTTCATGTGATGCGTGTGGATTGGGTAGACGATGATCAGGGCTCGCGCGGGGATGCGGTAGCCGCCGTAGTCGAACTCGCGCGTCGAGAAGCGCGGCACGGTCGAGAGCGGCGGGTAGCGGCGCAGCGTCTCCTGCATCACCCAGCCGAGCGCCGTCAGCCGATCCATGTCGGCGAGCGTGAGCGAACCACGGTTCAGCGCGCGAGACTCGTCGCGCAAGCGCTCCTGCCACTCCGGGCGCCGGCCCAGCTCGTAGAGCATCGACGTGAGCGTGCTCGTCGTCGTGTCGTGGGCGGCCATCATCAGGAAGATCATGTGGTCGATGATCTCCTCGTCGCTGAAGCGGCCACCGTCTTCGCTCTGCGCGCGGCAGAGCCGGCTCAACATGTCGTTGCCGCTCGACTCGCGCTTCTCGGGCAATAGACGCTTGAAGAAGTCGATCATCCACGCGCGCCCGGCCAGACCGCGCTGAAACTCGAGCCCTGGAATCGGCAGCCGCACGATCGACATCGAGGCCGCGACCGTGCTTTCGAAGGCGCGATTCAAGTGCGGCGTGACGGGACCCAACTCGCCGCCGAGAAAGATCGAAGCGGCGAGGTCGAGGGTGAGCGTCTTGAAGGCGGGGTAGGCGCGGAAATTCGAGCCGTGCTGATGCCAGTTGCGAATTCCTTCGGCGATCCGCGGATTCATCTGCTCGACGTAGCCCTCGAGCGCGCCGGTCGAGAACGCCTGTTGCATGATGCGGCGGTGGAAGCGGTGCTCGTCACCGTCCATCAGCAGCAGGCCATTGCTGACGATGCGGCCCATGATGAGATCCCAGGCGCCTTTTGCCGAAAGGTTGCCCTCGCGATCGAGCATCACGAACTTGTTTGCGTCGGGACCGAAGAGGTTCACGGACTTCATGAAGCCGAGGCTCGTCATCACGACCGGCCCGTAGCGTTCGTACATCTGCTCGGTCAGCCCGAGCGTGTCGTTGCGCATCCGCCGCACGCGGCTCAGCCATTCGAAGGGGCCGGCCTTCGGCAGCGGCCGCGACGACGGTGTCGACACGGTCGTCGGTCCGGACGGTTGCGCCAGCATGCTGTGTCCTCCGCTCGGCTTGTGGCTTTTCGGTCGCCCTGTAGAGTTGCGCGAGCGAAAAAGCGGTCCGGGTGGCCGCCACTCCAGCTCCAGCTGAAGCGGCTCTGGCCATAGCCTACCGGTTCCGGCCCAGGTGGAGCCCAGGATGCAGCGATTTTCCGAGCGGCCGGGCATCGCCCTGCTCGTGGTCGTCGGCGTCGCGTTGGCACTCGCTGGCATCGGCCTTCGCGAACGCATCCTGATCGTCGGAGACGAGGCTCTCTACGCCGCCGCCGCGCGCGAGATGCTCGAGCGCGGCGACTGGATCGTACCGAGCTTCAACTACGAGCCGCGCTACCAAAAACCGATCTTGAGTTACTGGTTGATCGGCGCGGCCTACCAGTTGTTCGGCGTGAACGAGGCCGCCGCCCGCCTGCCGAGTCTCGTTTTCGGCGCCGCGCTGTGCGCGCTGGTCTTCGCACTCGGCCGCAAGCTCGGCGATCGCGCAACCGGTTTTGCCGCCGGCCTCGTGATGGCGACCAACTTCGCGACCGTGGGGCTCTCGCGCGTGGTGATGACGGACGTGATCTTGTGCGCGTGCATCACGGCAGCCATCACGGGCTTCGTCTACGCCGAGGCGAAATGGCAGGGGGGCGGTAGCGGGCGCCGCGCCACGGGCTTCGCATTCGCCGCGATGGCAGCGGGCTTTCTGGTCAAGGGGCCCGTCGCCGTGATCGTGCCCGCACTGGTCTGGCTGCCCTGGCTCGCGTGGCATGCTGCGCTCGGGCGTTGGCTTCGCCGTCGCGACGTGTGGCTCGGAGCGGCGCTCTTCAGCGTGATCGCGGCGCCGTGGTTCATCGCCGTACACGTTCGAACGCAAGGCGCGTTCACGCGCCACGCGCTCGGCTACGAGACGTTCGAACGCTTCCTGGGCGCGCCGGTGAGCAGCGCGAGTCTCCCCTGGTGGGGCTATCTCGCGACGCTCGCGCCTGCCTTCTTCCCGTGGTCCGTCTTTCTTCCGAGCGTTGCAGTGGCGTTCTTCGCGCGCACCCGGCAGGCGCGCGAAGCACGCACTCCGGATGCGCTCGTCGCGTTCGCCGCCTGGTGGGCCCTCGTCGTGTATCTGTTCTTCTCGCTCGGCGCGACGCGCGTGGTCACGTACGTATTCCCGGCATTTCCGGCCCTTGCGCTGCTGGTGGGCCATTGGTGGAGCCTCGTGTTCGCGCAGTCGCGTCCACGGCGCGCTCTCTCGCCGCTTCCGCCGGTCCTGGGATTGTTCGCATTGCTGATCGCCGCACTCGCGCTGCTCGCGCTTCCGGGCGGGCCCGGCGCGGCCCTGCCCGAGGTCATCCGCGGGCCTGCGCGAGCCGCGCTCGCCATGCTCACTGCCGGACTCGCCGGGGTGGCCGTGATCGCGGTGTGGCGGCCGGCGCGCGAGGTGTTCGCCGCGCTCGTCGTCACGACAGTGCTCGCGTTCGGCGCGGCGGCGGCGTTCGTGATGCCGCGCATCGAGGCGCTCGAGGCGACCTCGGTGAAGGCCTTCGGCCAATGGCTGCGCGAGCATCCCGACGTCCGTGCGCTCGCGTTCGCCGACCACGCGCCCGCAGTCGTGTTCTACGCACAGCGCCGCATCGAGCGTTTTGGCGGACGCGACGCCGAGGCGTTTCGAGCGGCCTTCCAGGCGCCAGGCCCGGCGGCGGCGATCGTCCGCCTCAAGCGCCGGCGGGTTTTGCAGGGCCTTGCATTCACGCGGCTCGCCGAAGACACCCGGCATGTGTTCGTCGCGAATGCGGCGAGCCGCAGCCTGGAGCCATCTCGAGCGCGCGAAGGCGCTGCTCCGAAGCGACGCAATATGGTGTTGGTCGGCGCGGGAGCGGGCCTGCCGGGGCCTCCCTGATCCGCGGCCGCGCGCCGGCTCGTCCGGCAGCGAAGGGGTCTGTGGTAGCTTCCGAGCGTTCGCCGGGGGGAACATGGCGCACGAGATCGACGTCGATCCCCAGGAAACCCGCGAGTGGCTCGAGAGTCTCGATTCCGCGATCGAGCGCGAGGGGGCTCCGCGGGCCCACTACCTGATCGAGCGCCTGATCGACCAGGCGCGCCGTTCGGGCGCGCACCTGCCGTACACGGCGATCACCGCCTACGTCAACACCATCCGCAAGGCGGATGAAGAGCCCCTGCGCGGCGAGCCCGGGCTCGAACACCGGCTGCGTTCGATCGTGCGCTGGAACGCGCTCGCGATGGTGATGAAGGCGAACCTGGTATCGAAGGAGCTCGGCGGGCACATCGCCACTTTCGCTTCTGCGGCAACGCTCTACGACGTCGGCTTCAACCATTTCTTTCATGCCCCGACGGAGACGCACGGCGGCGATCTCGTGTACTTCCAGGGCCACAGCTCGCCGGGGATCTACGCTCGCGCGTATCTCGAGGGTCGCCTCACGGAAGAGCAGCTGCTGCGCTTCCGCCAGGAGGTCGGCGGCGGCGGGCTGTCCTCGTATCCGCATCCGTGGCTGATGCCGGACTTCTGGCAGTTTCCGACGGTTTCCATGGGTCTCAGCCCCCTGATGGGCATCTACCAGGCGCGCTTCATGCGCTACCTGCACGATCGCGGGCTCGTCGATACGAGCGGCCGCAAGGTGTGGGTGTTCACGGGCGACGGCGAGATGGACGAGCCGGAATCGCTCGGCGCGATCGGCCTTGCCTCGCGCGAGAAGCTCGACAACCTGGTGTTCGTCGTCAACTGCAACCTGCAGCGCCTGGACGGCCCGGTGCGCGGCAACGGCAAGATCATCCAGGAGCTGGAGGGCGATTTCCGCGGCGCGGGCTGGAACGTGATCAAGGTGATCTGGGGCTCGTACTGGGACCCACTGCTCGCGCGCGACAAGGAGGGCTTGCTCCTGCATATCATGGAGGAGACTGTCGATGGCGAGTACCAGAACTACAAGGCGAACGACGGCGCTTTCGTGCGCAAGAATTTCTTCGGCAAGCACCCGAAGGTGCTGGAGATGGTCTCGCGCATGAGCGACGAGGACATCTGGCGCCTGAACCGCGGCGGCCACGATCCCCACAAGGTGTATGCGGCCTATGCGGCGGCGGTGAAGCACAAGGGCCAGCCCACCGTGATTCTCGCCAAGACGATCAAGGGATACGGCATGGGCAAGCAGGGTCAGGCGAAAAACCCGACGCACCAGCTGAAGAAAGTCGATAGCGCGACCATCAAGGAGATGCGCGACCGTTTCAATGTGCCGATCTCCGACGAAAAATTGGAGGAACTGCCGTT
>JANNIY010000166.1:0-12182 GCA_031405455.1 Deltaproteobacteria bacterium
CCGCAGCGCCACGTGCCAGCGCGGGAGCCCGTCCTCGATCTTTCCGTAGGGCCGCGGGTTCTGCTCGATCACCGCGACCTGCGCGCCGCGCTCCGCCAGCGTGGCGGCGACTTCGGCGCCAGCGACGGCGCCTCCGATCACGGCGACGCTATGGCTCGCTGCGGGGTTCGGCATGGCGAGGGGCAGCATAATCGAACAGGAGCTGCCGGCGCAGCGGCGGATCCTGCCATTGCCCGGGAAACGTCGAATAGGTCGTGGCGTAGAAGCGCAACTTGTCGCCCGGGCGCAGCTCGACCCCAGCGTGCAGGAGCCGCTCTGCGAAGGCGTGCAGGCGCCGGTCGCGTTCGGCGCCTGCGGGCAGCCGCAGCGTGCGCCTCAGCATCGCGCCGCGCAGCGGGAGCCGAAGGGGTGTGCTGCCGGCGGCGTTTTCGAGCACCGCCTCGAGTTTCGTGGCGGTCGCCTCGCGATGAATGGAATCGAAGCGCGGATACACGGAGACGGGCCAGGAATCGATGCGCCAGGCGCCGCAAATCACGCTTGCCGCGAGCAGCGCGCCTCCCAGCATGGCGCTCGCCCGCCAGTCCGGCGCGGGGGGTGCCGGCGGCGCGGGCGCCCGCCGCGAGGGAGCGGCCCGCAGGCGCGCGAAGAGCGCGTGCCAATCGACGAACACGACGTAACACAACGCGAGTTCGAGAAAGTGGATGCGCATGAAATAGGACGTCGAAGCGTGGAAGAGCAGGCCGCCCAGCGCCGCAAACGGCCGCGTGCGCCGCGGCAGCACGAGGAAGATGAAGCCGATCTCGAACAGGATCGTGCCCGCCGCCGCCACGTGACACAGCCACGGAACCAGATCGATGCGCAGGGCGGGCAGCACGTGATGGTGGCGCCAGCTGTCGTACAGCAGCAGCTGGAGATTGTTGCTCGTCACCCACTGCGGCCCTGCGAGCAGCTTGTAGAGCCCTGGAAAAAAATAAGCCACGCCGATCAGCAGCCACATCAATCGAATCGGCAGCGCGTAGGCGCGCGCCGGCGCGGGCGGCGGTTCCCCGCGGCGACGCGCGCGCCACGCGTCGAGCGAGAGCGCGTCGTCCGACGGGCTCGCCGCGAGCAGCGCCGAGAACCAGATCAGATGGTGCAGCGTGTGGTCGACCTTGCCGAACAGGTAGGGCACGCCGAGCACGTAGCTGCTGAGCAGCGCGGCCAGCGCGGCAGCCGGGCGCGTCCAGAGTCCCAGCAGCGCCAGCAAGGCGCAGAGGGCCGCGGCAATCTGCACGGCCGTCACCGTCTGCTCGTTCACCGGAATCACGCGCAGCACCGCTTCGATGCCCGGCGGTGGCAGGCGCAGATCCTCGGGCAGCCGCGCATAGCGCCGGAAGCCGCCCGAGAGCAGTCGCTCGAGCAGGATCGCGAAGACCGTGATCCGCACGATCGCGAGGTTGAGCGGGTGGGTCTGTGCCGCGAACCACGCCTGGCAGGCCCGTTGCGCGCGCGCGAGGGTCTTCATCGCGGACGCAGCATAATCGATGCTGCACGTCCGCTCTCCCGCTGCACGAGCGCATCCGCGTGGTACGCTCGGCCCGGCGCAGCCCCGCGGCCGCGCTGGGCCCTTAGCTCAGCTGGTCAGAGCAGCCGGCTCATAACCGGACGCGCCCAGGTTCGAATCCTGGAGGGCCCACCTACACTCCGCGAGCATGCCCCGCTACATCACCCCCGACGGCTACCACAAGCTCGCGGCCGAGTTCGAGCGCTTGCTGCGGGTCGAGCGTCCTCGCGTCACGCAACAGGTGGCCGATGCGGCGGCGCTCGGGGATCGCTCGGAGAACGCGGAGTACATCTACGGCAAGAAGCGTCTGCGGGAGATCGACGGGCGCGTTCACTTCCTCTCCAAGCGCCTCGACGAGGTCGAGGTCGTCACCGAGACACCGGAGCAGACGAGCCGGGTGTTCTTCGGCGCCTGGGTCGCGCTCGAGGGCGAGGATGGGGAGAGCCTCGAGTTCCGCATCGTCGGCGCCGACGAGTTCGATCCGGCGCGGCGCTTCATCAGTGTGGAATCGCCGATGGCGCGCGCAGTGCTCCGCAAGCAGGAAGGTGACGAGGTCGTGGTGGTGCGGCCGAAGGGAACGGGGACGTTCACGATCGTGCGCGTCTGGTACGTGGCGTCGATCGATCCGAATCGCAGTCGGGATCCGGAGTCGGATCCGAATCCGGAGCCGAAAGCGTGAGCGTGTGCGCAATCACGGGCAGCGCATCGGGCATCGGCGCGGCGATCCGGCGGCGGCTCGAAAAGGACGGCGCGCGCGTGATCGGCGTCGATTTGCGGGATGCCGAGGTGGTGGCGGATCTCTCGACACCGGCCGGCCGCGCGTCCGCGGTTTCCGGTGTGCTCGCGCGCTGCGACGGCCGCCTCGATCGGCTGGTGGTGGCGGCGGGGGTCGGCTCGCATGTGCGGCCGTGCGCGCTCGTCACCTCGACCAATTATTTCGGCGCGATCGACGTGCTCGACGGGCTCTTCGAAGCGTTGCGCAAAGGCGCCGCGCCGTCCGCGCTCGCCGTGGCTTCGAACTCCGCGCAGCTGGCTCCCGTCGACGAGAGCCCCTACGTGAAGGCGCTGCTCGCACACGATGAATCGGAAGCGCGGCGACTCTCCGACGAAGTCGGCAACCCGATCCTCGCGTATCTCGGCGCGAAGCACGCGCTCTCGCGCGGCGTGCGCCGGCGCGCGGGCGATTGGGGCCGCGCGGGCGTGCGCATCAACGCGATCGCTCCCGGCCCGGTGCGCACGCCGCTGCTGCAGGGCGACATGGACGATCCGGTGACGGGCGCGGCGATCCGGAACTTCCCCGTGCCGCTCGGGCGCGTGGCCGAGCCCGACGAGATCGCGGAGCTGGCTGCCTTCGTGCTCGGGCCCGCGGGCTCGTTCATCCAGGGCTCGATCTACTACATCGACGGCGGGAGCGACGCACAGGTGCGTCCCGATCGCTTCTGAGCGCGCGATGACGACCGACGCCTTCGCTCCCGCACAGCTCGCTTCGCTGCGGCTTCGCAACCGCATCATCAAGACCGCCACCTACGAGGGCATGTGCCCCGGAGGCATGCCGTCGCACAAGCTCGTCGAACACCACCGCGAACTCGCGGCCGGCGGCGTGGGGCTCACGACGGTCGCCTACTGCTCGGTGTCGGCGGACGGGCGCACGTTCGCCGAGCAGATGTTCATGCGGCCCGAAGTCGTCGTGCCGCTGCGCGGGCTCACCGACGCCGTGCACCGCGAAGGCGGCGCCGCGTCGCTCCAGCTCGGGCACTGCGGTTGGTTCACGAAGAACAAGGCGCTCTCGACGCGTCTGCCGCGCGGCCCCTCGCTCGCGACGAACGCCTACGGGCTCACGGTGGGCAAGCCGCTGGCGCTCGCCATGAGCGGGGCCGAGATCGCGCGCGTCGTCGACGAGTTCGGGCGCGCGGCGGGCCTCGCGCGCGACGCCGGCTTCGATGCGGTCGAGCTGCACCTGGGCCACGGCTACCTGCTCTCGCAGTTCCTGTGCCCGGCGACGAACCGTCGCACGGATGCGTATGGCGGCAGCCTCGACGGGCGCGCGCGGCTGCCGCTCGATGTGGTGCGGCGCGTGCGCGAGGTGGTCGGGCCCGGCTTCCCGATCCTGTGCAAGACGAATCTTCGGGACGGCTTTCGCGGCGGGCTCGAGCTGCCCGATGCGATCGGCGTCGCGCAGCGGCTCGAGCGCGAGGGCGTCGACGCGCTCGTGCTCTCGGGCGGCTTCACCAGCCGCACGCCGTTCTTCCTGTTCCGCGGCCGCCGCCCGCTCGCCGAGATGATCGAGGTCGAGAAGTCGCGCTTCCAGAAGCTCGCGCTCGCCTGGTTCGGCCGCTCGATCATCCGCGAGTACCCCTTCGAGGAAATGTTCTTCCTGCGCGAAGCCAGGGAGGTGCGCGCCGCCGTGCGCATGCCGCTCGTGCTGCTCGGCGGGATCGTCTCGCGCGCGAACATCGATACCGCGATGGCCGAGGGCTTCGATTTCGTCGCGATGGGCCGCGCCCTGATCGCGAACCCGGATCTCGTGCTGCGGATGCAGTCGGATCCCCATGCGCGCTCGCGCTGCAATCACTGCAACATCTGCGTCGCCGAAATGGACCGCAGCGGCGTGCGCTGCGTGCTCTAGCAGGTTTCTCTACTTCGCTCGCCTTCGGCTCGCTGCGCGTTTCGCTCGCAGAAACTCCGCCCCAACACGACGGGCCTTCGCTGGGAGGCGGCGGGGGGTGGGCGGAGGCGAAATCAAGCGCAGCCGCACCGGATGGCGGTCGTCATCTCGACGACAAAAACCGACGTACGGCAAGCATCAACAAAACGAGGAACGGCGAGCCATTCGCCGCAGCCCACCCCCCGGCGCTTCCCAGCGAAGGCAACTCGAACCCCGGGTTGGCTCTGGCATCAGCCAGCCCGCGGAGATCGGTCGGAGCTATTCCTGGAGCTGCGAGAAGCGTTCCACCGCGTCGAGATACTGCTCGACCAACGTGACGATCACCTCGCGCACCGGCCGCACCTCGTTCATCATGCCGACGACCTGACCGACGGGGTTGAAGGCCACCGCCTGTGCCTTCGGCGCGTAGCGGTGCGTGCGCGCGACGGCGTCGGCCGTCACCATGAATTGCAGCGGCATCCCGAGCGGCTGCGGGTTCTCGGCCTTCTCCCAGGCCTCGGTCCAATCGTTGCGCAGCATGCGGCAGGGTTTCCCCGTCCACGCGCGCGAACGCACGGTGTCCTGACTGGTAGCCTCGAGCAGCGAGTTCTGCTGAGCGGGCGGCGTCTCCGCCTCCTCCACCGTGAGCCAGAGCGAACCCGTCCACACTCCCTGCGCTCCCATCATGATCGCCGCCGCCATCTGCCGGCCATCGCCGATGCCACCCGCTGCGAGCATGGGTAGCGGCGCGATGGCGTCGATTACCTGCGGCCAGAGCACGACGCTGCCTACGTCGCCCGTGTGGCCGCCGCCCTCGCCGCCCTGCGCGATCACGAAATCGACGCCCGCGGCCTTGTGGGCGAGCGCGTGCTTTACGCTGCCGCACAGCGCGCCGACGAGGCGGCCGGAGGCCTGGATCTCGCGGATCACGTCGGCGGGCGGCGTGCCGAGCGCGTTGGCAACCAGACGCACCTTCGGGTGCTTGAGCATCATCTCGACCTGCGGGCCGGCGGTGGTGGCCGTCCAGCCGAGCAGCTCTCGCGCCTTCTCGCCATCGGGCAGCTCGGGTACGCCATGCTCGGCGAGCAGCCGCTTCGCAAACGTCCGGTGTTCGGCCGGGATCATCTCGCGCAGTTTCTGTTCGAGCGCGGCCGCGTCGAGATCCTCGCCCTTTCCGGCGTATTTGCCGGGGATCACGATGTCGACGCCGTACGGCTTGTCACCGATGTGGTCGTCGATCCACTTGAGCTCGATCTCGAGCTGCTCGGCGCTGAAGCCCACCGCGCCGAGCACGCCGATACCGCCGGCCTTGCTGACGGCGACGACGACGTCCCGGCAGTGGGTGAAGGCGAAGATCGGGAACTCGATGCCGAGTCGCTTGCAAAGCTCGGTCTGCATGGGGGGGGCCTCCTGGGGTTGGCGAGAGGCTACCGGTGAAGTGAAACGTGTTCCAGTCTGGCAGAGGCTCGTGGGGGAGGCTGCGCGACAGCCAGCGGCCTTGGCCGGAGGCGCCGGGCTCGGCGATCATGCCCGTCAACGGCCGCGGCCCGGCAGCGGCCGCGATCAGCAACTCCCGATCCGTAAAGGAGATTTTGATGGCCTCCCGGTTCCATGCCCTGCTCGTCTGCCTGCTGCTGCTCGGCTTGCCCGCCGCCGTCGCCGCGGGCGCCGAAGCGCCCGAACTGCTGCTTGCCACCACGACCAGCGTGCGCGACTCGGGATTGCTCGACGAGATCCTGCCGCCCTTCACGACGCGCACGGGCATTCGCGTGCGGGTAATCGCGGTCGGCAGCGGCGCGGCGCTCGAGATGGGGCGCAGGGGCGACGCCGACCTCGTGATCGCGCACGCGCCCGAGAGCGAAGCGAAGCTCGTCGCGGAGGGCGCCCTCAGCGAGCGCCGCCCCTTCGCCGAGAATTATTTCGTGATCGCGGGGCCCGAAGCCGATCCCGCCCACGTGAAGGGCGCCGCGAACGCGGTGGAAGCCATCCAGCGCATCGCCGCCGCGAAGGCGCCGTTTGCCACGCGCGGCGACGAATCCGGCACGCACCAGCGCGAGCGCAAGCTGTTCGAGCAGGCGGGATTGCCTCCCGAGCCGAATTGGCCGGGCGTGTTGCGAACCGGCGCCGGCATGGGACAGACGCTCCAGGTCGCCGGCGAGAAGCGCGCGTACGTCCTCAGCGACGACGCCAGCTTCCGCGCCTTCCGCGCGCGCAGCGATCTCGTCGCCTTCAGCGGTCCGGACCCGTCGTTGCTCAACGTCTATTCGGTGTTGCTGGTGCCGGCCGGCCGCTTCGCCGCTGGCCGCATTCACGCGCACGAGGCGCGCGCGCTCGCCGAGTATCTCGTCGAACCGACGACGCTCGAGCGTATCGCCCGCTTCGGCGCCGAGCGCGGCGCGCCGCCGCTCTTCCGCCCGCTGCCGTGACGAGCGACGCCGACGTCTTCGCGATCGCGCTGCGCACGCTCGCCGTGTCGGGCGCCGCGCTCACTTGCGCGCTCCTGCTCGGGCTGCCGACGGCGCTCTGGCTGGCGCGCCGGCGCTTTTCCGGACGCCGCGTGATTGTGAGCCTCGTGAACGCCGGCATGGGTCTTCCGCCGGTGGTCGTGGGGCTCGTCGTCGCGCTCACGCTCTGGCGCAGCGGGCCGCTCGGCTCTCTCGGTCTGATGTACACGACGACCGCGATGGCGGTCGCGCAGGTATTGATCGCGCTGCCGCTCGTCGTGGGCATCAGCCTGGCCGCGTTGATGGCGCTCGGCGACGAGTGGCATGTGCAGGTGCGGGGGCTCGGCGTGCGCGGCTGGCGAGCGACGTGGCTGCTCGTACGCGAGACCCGCGCGGGACTGCTGGCTGCGGTGATCGCAGGCCTCGGCGGGATCCTCTCCGAAGTCGGCGCCGTGATGATGGTGGGCGGCAATCTCGAAGGCGAGACGCGCGTGCTCACCACCGGCATCCTGATGTACACGCAGATGGGCCGCTTCTCCGAGGCGCTCTCGCTCTCGGCCGTGCTGCTCGGTCTCACCTTCGTGCTGGCCGCGGTCCTCACGGCGCTGCAACAGGCCGAACGCGCATGAGCGGGGCCTGTGTGCTCTCGGCGCGGGAGCTGCGGATCGTGCGCGGCGCGCCCCCGACGGGCTTCATGCTCGCGGTCGCTGCGCTCGATCTCATGGCCGGCGAGGTGCTCGCCGTCGTCGGCCCGAACGGCGCCGGCAAGACCACCCTATTGCGCGCGCTCGCCGGACTCGAGCCCGAGTGCGAGGGCCGCGTGCGGCGGGCGAACGAGCGTCCCGTGGCGATGATCTTCCAGCGGCCAGTCATGCTGTCGGGGAGCGTCGCCTTCAACGTGCGTGCGCCGCTCTGGGGCGCCGGCGTCCCGCGCACGCAGGCCGCGCGCCGCGCCGCCGCCGCGCTGGCACGTTTCCGACTCGAGGCTTTCGCCGGGCGCAGCGCGGCCACGCTTTCGGGCGGTGAGATGCGCCGCGTGGCGCTCGCCCAGGCCTTCGTGCGCGAGCCGGGTGTGCTGCTGCTCGACGAGCCGTTCGACGATCTCGACGTGGCGGCGCGCGAATCGCTCACGCTCGACCTGCGTTCGGCGATCCGGGATACGGGCGCGGCCGTTGCGCTGGTGAGCCACGATCTGGGGCAGGCGTTGCTGCTCGCCGAGCGGATCGCCGTGCTGATCGATGGGCAGCTGGTGCAACTGGGCCCGCGCGAACAGGTGCTGCGCCAACCGGCAACTCCCGAAGCCGCGCGGCTGCTCGGGATGGCGAACCTGCTGCCCGGCCGGGTCGTCGCGCGCGAGGGCGAAGATCGGGCCGTGGTCGAGGTGGGGCCGGGGGTACGACTCTCTTCGGTGTCGGACGCCGCGATCGGCGAACACGTCGTCGCTGGCATCCGGCCCGAGGACGTGAAGATCGACGTGGGACGCGGCGCCACACCCATCGTCGGCAAGGGCCGCGTGCTGCACACGCTCTCGGACGGCGCGCTCGTCACGCTCCAGATCGACTGGGGCGGCGCCGTGCTGCGGACCTTCCTGATCGCGGGCCGCGGCCTTGGGCACGCGCTGCGGCCGGGGGATCTCGTTTCGCTCGCGATCCGGCCGGAGGACGTCCACCTGATGCGGATGGCGTGACTTGCCCGGCGCGCTCCCGCTTGCGAGCATGCAGGTTCCATCAGGAGGTGCCATGTCCGGCGACGCGTTCGACAAACGACGACAAGCGCTCGAGGAAGAATTCTTCAAGAAGCACAACCGCAAGCTCGCCGACAAGCTGCGGGAGACGATCGAGCAGAAGCAGACGCGCGAGGAGCTCGAGCAGCTCACGGGCATCCAGGACCCGGCCGTGCTCGACACGCTGATGGCCCTGCACGTCGACAAGAGCACCTTCGCTGCGTTCGGCCTTTATCCGTTGGTGGAGGTCGCGTGGGCGGACGGTAAGGTCGATGACAAGGAACGCGCGGCATTCATCGCCGTCGCCGCCGAGTTCGGGATCACGCCTGGAACCTTCGCGCACACGACTCTCGAAGAATTCCTGCGCCAAACGCCGCGCGAAGATGCGCGCAAGGCCTGGTACGCCTGGGCTGATGCGCTGAACCGCAGGCTCGATGCGACAGAGCGCGGGAAGGTTCGCGAGGGCCTCCTCCGGCGCGCTCGTGCCATCGCCGAGGCGAGCGGCGGCTTCCTGGGCATGGGACGCAAGATCTCCGCGAATGAGCAGCGTGTCCTCGACGCCATCGAAAAGGCTTTCTCCGATTAGCGTGCCGCCGACACTCGAGCGCACCACGACGCCGCTCGCGAGCGGGCTTGCGTTTGGCGAGGGCCCGCGCTGGCGCGCTGGCCGGCTCTGGTTCTCCGACATGCACGATCGTCACGTCATGACGCTCGCTCCGGACGGGCAGCTGGCGCGGGTGGTGCGCATCGCAGGCCGGCCTTCCGGACTGGGTTGGCTGCCCGACGGTCGCCTGCTGATCGTCTCGATGGAGGATCGCAAGCTGTTCGCATTCGCGGACGGCGCGCTCGCGATGCACACGGATCTCAGCGCAATCGCGGCGCACGAGATCAACGATCTCGTCGTCGCGGCAGATGGCTGCGCCTACGTCTCCCAGTTCGGGTTCGGCTTTCAGCGCGGTGGCGAATTTTGCAAGACCGAGATCCTGCTCGTGACACCGGCGGGCGACGTGCGCGTCGCGGCGACGGACCTCGCCTTCCCGAACGGCATGCTGATCACCCCGGATGCCCGCACGCTGATCGTCGGCGAGTCTTTTGCAGCGCGGCTCACCGCCTTCGACCGCGCTCCCGACGGGTCGCTCGCCAATCGCCGCGTCTTCGCGAAGCTGGAGGGCGCGACCCCCGATGGCATCTGCCTCGACGCCGAGGGCTGCGTCTGGATCGCGTCGCCGCCGAGCAGGGAATGCTTGCGGGTGCGTGAAGGCGGCGAGATCGTCGAGCGCGTGCGCACCCGCACGCAAGCGATCGCGTGCATGCTGGGCGGCGAGGATCGTCGGACGCTGTACGTGCTCACGTCGGAATCCATCGCTCCCGCCGAGTGCGAGCGGCTGCGCAGCGCGTGTGTCGAGACGGTGCGCGTCGACGTGCCGGGGGCGGGGTGGCCGTGATGCCCCGGCGGCGGCGGCCGCTCGCGGCCGGTCGCTGATCCTGCGGCAGGCCGCGACCCGCCCAAAGCGTGGAATGGGAGCTGAACGCCCGTCTGAGCTAGAATCCGACCCGTTGGATTCCCGGTTTGGAGACGCGTGGACGACGAGACGACGCAATCCGCTCGCTGCCGCCTGCTCGCGCACGAGCCCACCCCTTTGAACCGATGAGCGACGAATCCGGCACGCTCGCAGTCGCAGCCCCCGGCCCCGATCCCGTTCCGGCCGTGAAGCCCGCAATGTTCGAGACCTTTCAGCGCCTTGCCGAGCTTCAGCTCTGCGACGAAGAGCTCTGGGCACGCGAGCAGGATCACGCGGGGCTGCCTGCGCGCCGCGCCAAGCTGGCAGCCGAACGCGCCGCGGCAGAGGCCGAGACGGTCCGCTCGCGCGAGAGCCTGCAGCAGGCCGAAGGCGTCCAGCGCCGCATCGAAACCGAGCTTCAGGATCAGGAGGTGCTGCGGCGCAAGCTCGAGAGCCAGCAGTTCCAGGTCAAGACGAACGATGCCTACACGGCCCTGCTGCACGAGATCGAGCGTGCGCAGCAGGTGATCTCGGAGTGCGAGACGCGGCTGCTCGAGGGGATGGATGCGATCGAGTCGGCGCGCACGGCTTGCGCCGCCGCCGGGGCCGTCGGTCGCGAAACCGCCACGCGTCAGGCCGCCGAAGCCCAGGCCATCGATGCCCAGGAGAAACATCTCGACGCCGAGCTGGCGCGTCTGCGCGCCGCGCGCGCCGTCGTCATCGCGGCTTGCGACTCCAAGGTGATCGAGCAGTACGAGAGGATCGCGACGCGGCGCCGACCCGTGGTGGTGCGCGTGCGCGGGACCCTGTGCCTGGGCTGCCGCGTCGATATCACGGCGCAGCAGTGCATCGAGATCCAACGCTGCGCGCGCGTCATCACCTGCGGCAACTGCCAGCGCATCCTGCTCGCCAGCGTGGGCGCCTAGGCTCAGGGCCGCGCTTGCGATCCGCGTCAAAACTAACGTCATAACAGCGGTTTAGCGGCGCACCTGCGAATCCATTCCCCGCGGGATTTTGTTTTGGAACGGTCATAAAAACATCTTTACTTTCCAATAGTTACAAGATCTCACCGACGGAGGCATTCGCCGGAGGCAGCGCCTCCGTGTGATATGCTGGCGCCGATTTTTTGCTTCGAAACGCGGCGGATCGCCGATCAGAAAACGAGCATGAAGAACAACGATCGCTACTGGGATTGTCTCGACCAGGCGATGGAAGCCTCGCACGGCGGCCGCACCGAAGAGGCTCTCGCTTGGCTCGATCAGGCGCTGCTCGCCCATCCCGAAGGCGCCGAAGCGCACAATGGCCGCGGCGAGATCCTGTGGGACGAGGGCAAGATCGAAGAGGCGCTGCACGAATTCGAGCGCTCGCTTCAGGCCGATCCCAAGTTCGTCACGGCGCACCTGAACCGCGCCGAGCTGGTCGTCGAGGATCTCTCCGAGTTCGAGCGGGCGGTCGAGTTGTGCGACGAGCTGCTCTCGGGCAAGCCCGAAATGCCGCGCCTCGACCGCGCGACCGAAGCCGAGGTCCACTACCTCAAGGCCAAGGCCGTCTTCTACCTCGACGATCTCGAGGGGTCGTTGTTCCTGGTGCGCCGGGCGCTCAAGACCGGCGGCGACGTCTCGATCTACCGTGCCTTCGAGGGGCAGATCCTGTTCGAGCTCGGACGCTTTGCCGACGCCAAGCGCGCGCTCGATGCCGGGATCGCACTCGACCCCGATTCCGGCCATGCGATCTACCACATGGGCCTCGTGCTCGAGCGGCTCGGCCTCGCCGAGGAGGCGCAGCGCGCATTCGCCAAGGCCAACGCCCTCGATCCGGAGCGCTATCCGGTGCCGACCCAGGTGGATGAGGAGTTCTTCCGGCAGGCGGCCGCCGAGGCGATCGACAACCTGCCGCGCTCGATCCGCGAGGAAGCCGAGCGCGTTCCGCTGCTGATCGAGGACTTCCCGTCCGAAGACCTGATCGAGCAGGAAGACGTCTCGCCCCAGATCCTCGGCATCTTCATCGGCGTGCCGCGCACCGAAGCGGGCGCGACCGAACAGCCGCACGATCTCGACCGGATCATCCTCTTCAAGCGCAACCTCGAGAAGGCCTGTCGCGACGAGCAGGAGCTGGTCGAAGAGATCCGCCGCACCGTCACGCACGAGGTGGGTCACTACCTCGGCCTCGACGAGGACGACCTCGAGCGGCTCGGCATCGCGTGAACGCGGCTGCTGCGGCGGGCCTCGTCGCCGCGCTGCGCGGCATCGTCGGCGACGTCCACTGCCTCGCGCGTCCCGACCAGCTTCTTCCCTACGAATGCGACGGCCTCACGCTGCACGGTGCG
>JANNIY010000167.1:0-20949 GCA_031405455.1 Deltaproteobacteria bacterium
ATAGCCGACGCCCAGCTCCTTTGCGATCTGCTCGGGCGTCTTGGTCGTGCCTTTGTACTGGTTCGCGCTGGCGCTCGCGATGACGACGAGGCCGGACAACCCCGCGAGCTTGCTTCGCACCTCGTCCGTCATCCCGTCCGCGAAGTAGACGTCCTCCGCCGCGCCAAGGTTCTCGAAGGGAAGCACCGCCATTCGCTTCGAGGCCGAGTGAGTGGGCGCCGTGGGCGCGGTGGCCGCGTCTCGTCCCCGCCGCGCGAGCCACACGCCGCCCAGCACCAGAGCCAGAGCCGCCACGACGGCTCCCACCACGACGAGCCCGCGTCGCGACGGCAAGGCCGGCCCCACGCGCCCACTCCCGCCCGACGACGCTCGACCCGAGGCGGTGTCGCGCAGCAGCCGCCTGAGGTCGGCCCGCATCTCCGCCGCGTGCTGGTAGCGCAGGCCGCGGTCCTTCTCCAGCGCCTTCCGGATGATCTCCTCGAGCTTCGGCGGGACCTCGGGGTTGAGGCTCGTGGGAGAAGCCGGGGTGTCGGCCAGGATCCCCTTGAAGATCTCTGCCCGCGAGTCCCCGGCGAAGGGCAGACGGCCCGTCGCCATCTCGTAAAGCGCGACACCCAGCGAGAACAGGTCGCTCCGCGCGTCCAGCCCCTCTCCCCGCGCCTGCTCCGGGGACATGTACGCCACCGTCCCCAGCGTCGATCCCGGTTTCGTCAGGAACTCCGCCGTCGGGACCTCCGAGCCCACGACCTCGTCCACCACCTTGGCCGACATCTTGGCCAGGCCGAAGTCCAGGAGCTTCGCCTCTCCGCGGTCGGTGATGAACACGTTCGCGGGCTTGAGGTCCCGGTGGAGGATCCCCGCCGCATGGGCCGCCTCCAGCGCATCCGCGAGCTGCGACCCCAGCTCCAGCACCCGGTCGACGGGCAACGGCCCTTCCGACATCACGGCCTTCAGCGTCCGGCCCTGCATCCGCTCCATCGCGATGAAGGGCTTCCCGTCGTGCTCGCCGAGGTCGTACACGATGCAGATGTGAGGGTGGTTGAGCGCCGAGGCCGCCTGCGCCTCGCGCTTGAAACGCTCCAGCGACTCCCGGCTCATCACCGCGTCGGGCAGGAACTTCAGCGCGACCTTCCGGCCGAGGTTCAGGTCCTCCGCCTCGTACACCACACCCATCCCGCCACTCCCCAGCTTGGAGAGGATGCGGTAGTGCGAGACCGTCTCGCCGATCACGTCAGTGCCTCCTGGCCGGAAAGGGCCGTCACCACTCCAGGCGGGCCCCGAGACGGACCTGGCGCGGTGTCTCGAAGGGGCTGGCCGCGTCCGCCGGGTTGCGCGGAGCGCCGAAGTCCGGGTTCGGCACGCCGAACAGGACCTCGGTGGCCGAGTCGTAGCTGACGGGATCGCGGTCGTCGAGCAGATTGAAGAGGTCGGCGACGAGCACCAGCCGGCGCGCAGCACCGAAGCGAATCGCGTAATCCAGGTGCAGGTCCAGCAGCACCTCGGCCGGTGCCCGGCGGCGGAAGCCGTCCGCGGTCTCGAAACCGGAGCCGCGCAGCGTCTCCGGGATGTCGTACGGCTCCCCGTACACGGGGTTCGCGGCCAGGGCGGTGAGGGGCTGGCCCGACCCCGCCCTGAATCCGAGACCGGCGGTGAGCGCCCGCCAGGCTCCGGCGCCGTAGACCTTGAGCTGGTGCGTGCGGTCGTTGGGCAGCGGGCCCTCGCCCAGCGTGGTGCCCATGTAGCGGATGTCGCCACGATACCCGAACTGCGGCACGCCGATCTGCGTGTAGCTCGGGTCGCTCGTGGGGAAGTCGAACAGCGACGACAGCACCGGGTCGGAACCCCCGTTGTCGGCCCGGTAGAAACCCTCGTAGTTCCCCCGGAGCCGGGACCACCGATACGAGGCGAGCAGGGACCAGTTGTCCGAGAAGCTCCTCTGCGCGGTCAGCTCGACGGCAGCGTAGGTGTGGACCGGGTCCTCGAAGAAGGCCCGCGGAACGCCGATGGAGGTCGCGTCGATCGTCTCGATGCCGGCGTGGATGTTGCCGACCAGGAAGGTGGCCTGATCGAGGTCCGCGAACCCGAGGTCGTAGAGCACCGGCTGCGCCAGGGAGTAGTCTTCGAGCACACGGGGCAGGCTCCGATGGACGTAGCGCACGCCGAGGCTCAGGGCCGGCGCCGCCTCGATCTCGAACCCCGCGACCAGCTCGTCGTGGTACGTCGATCGTGAGCCGCTCGCGAACTGCGCCGGCCGGCCGCTGAAGAGGCGGAAATGATCGGTGGTGCGCCCGGCCCGGACGCCGTTGGGCACGGGCCGGGTCAGCGCCGCGTCGAAATAGTCCGCCGACGCGGTCGGCTCTGCTCCCATGCCGCGGACCGCGAGGTCGTTGGGGATCTTCGCGTAATACCGGCCCCAGCTCGCGTACAGCTTCGACCGGCCCGCGCCGGTGACGTCGAAGGTGGCTCCCAGGCGTGGGCCCCAGTTGTTCGTCCAGGTGTACTCGCAGTTGATCTCGTTGCCCGGAGTGCCGTCGCCCGCTCCCACCCCCGACTCGTCCGAGTAGCACAGTGGCCGGCCCCCGGCGATCCTCTGGCGCTCCCACCGCATCCCCGGCCGAAGCGTCAGCCGGGAGCCCACCCGCCAGGTGTCCTGGACGAACCCGCTCACGTACTGCTGGGTGGTGGCGGCGGGATCGCCCCGGTTGCCCTCCGCGGTGTAGATCCGGCCGTACACGGGATCGGGACGGGCGGCCACCGTCACGCCCGTGCGGCTCGGGATGCCGTCCGGGAAGGTGAAGCTGGGCCCGGTCCGGTTGCCGAGAAGCATCCCGAGCACGTCTCGAAGACGCACCTCTCGACGCTGTTTCCGGTGACCGAGCGCATCGCGAAGGAAGCGATCAGCGCGACGGGCGTCACCGGTTCCGCGCTGACGCGCGCGACGCCGATCGTCGCGGCGCTGATCGACATCTTCCTGCGCTACGACCTGACGCTCGCCGAGATCAACCCGCTGGTGCGGCTGGAGGACGGGCGTTTCCTCGTGCTCGACGGCCACGTCGATCTCGAGGGCGAAGCCCGCGAGCTGCACAAGGAATTGCTCGACGAACTCGGCATCGGGCCCGACGAGACGCGCCTCGCGCGGCCGCCGACCGAATTCGAAATCGCGGGCGCGCGGGTCGACGCCTCGGATCATCGTGGTGTCGCCGGCAACGTCACCGAATTCGACGGCAACCTCGGCCTGATCATCGGCGCGGGCGGCGGTTCGCTCACGCTCTTCGACGCCGTGCGCAAGCACGGCGGCCGGCCGGCCAACTACTGCGAGATCGGCGGCAACCCGAGCGTGAAGAAGGCCTGCGCCCTCACCAAGCTCGTGCTCGGCAAACCCGGCGTCGAGAAGATCGCCGTGATGATGAACGTCGTCTCCAACACCCGCGTCGACATCGTCGCGCGCGGCGTGATCAAGGGCTGCATCGAAGCCGGCCGCGACCCGGCCAAGACGATCGCGATCTTCCGCATCCCGGGCTCGTGGGAGGACGAGGGCTTCAAGATCCTCGCCAAGTACGGAATCGAATACTGCGACCGCAGCGTCTCGATGTACGAGGCCGCCGGACGCGCCGTGAAGAAGATGGCCTAGCCATGTCGATCCTGATCTCGAAGGACACGACCTTCATCGTCCAGGGCATCACCGGCCGCGAAGCCGTGAGCCTGACGCGCGAGAATCTCGCCTACGGCGCCAAGATCGTCGGCGGCGTGACGCCGGGCCGCGCTGGCCGCGACGTCTACGGCGTTCCCGTCTACGACTGCGTGCGGGATGTGACGCGCAAGACGCGTGTCGACGGCTCGGTGGTCTGCGTGCCGCCGCGCTTCACGCGCGACGCCGTCTTCGAGGCGATCGAGAACGGCATCAAGCTGATCGTGATCGTCACCGAGCGCATCCCGCGCCGCGAAGTGGCGCAGATGGTCGAGCTCGCGACGCTGCGCGGCGCCCGCATCATCGGCCCGAACTGCCTCGGCCTGATCTCGCCCGGCGAAGCCAAGATGGGCGGCATCGGCGGCCCGGCCGAGAACACACGCAAGGCCTACACACCCGGGCCCGTCGGCATCATGTCGCGCTCGGGCGGCATGACGACCGAGATCGCGAACACGCTGACGGCCGCGGGCCTCGGGCAATCGACGGCCGTCTCGATCGGCGGCGACGCCATCATCGGGACTTCCTATGCCGAGCTGATGCCGCTGTTCGAGGCCGATCCGCAGACGCAGGCGATCGCCATCTACTCCGAGCCCGGCGGACGCATGGAGGCGGAGCTCGCCGAGTGGGTGACGGAGCACCGATCAAAGCTGCCGATCGTCGCCTTCATGGCCGGCCGCTTCATGGACGAGATGCCCGGCATGCGCTTTGGGCACGCCGGCACCATCGTCGAGGGCAAGGCCGACACCACGGCGGACAAGATCGAGCGCATGCGGCGCGCGGGCATCGCGGTGGCCGAGCGCATCGAGGAGATCCCCGCGCTGATCCGCGCCCGGATCGCGAAGGGGGCCTGACGTGGCGGGAATGTTCATCGATGTAAAGGTCGACGCGAAGACGGCCAGCCAGCCCGAGCTGGTGAAGAAACTCGTCGAAGTCTGCCCCGTCGGAATTTTTGCGCAGGCAGGCGACGGCGCGCTGCGCATCGTCGAGGAGAACCTCGACGAGTGCGTGCTGTGCGACCTGTGCATCGAAGCAGCGCCGAAGGGCGGCGTGAAGGTCGTGAAGCTCTACGAGTGACGGAGGCTCCCCCATGCGCAACCCCCGCGATTTCAGCAAGCCGCTCTGCCTCGGCGCCCCGAAGCCCCCGAACGACATCCCGCCGCGCCCGTCGCGGATGATCCATTTCTTCGATCCCAGCAACCCGCGCATGGCGGTGAAGGTTCCCGACATCGTCCCCAGGGTGGACGTGCTGCTGGCGAACCTCGAAGACGCGATCGAAGCCAAGAACAAGCTCGCGGCGCGCGAAGGGTTGATCAAGATCGGCCGCGAAACCAACTTTGGCGAAACGCAGTTCTGGACGCGTATCAACAGCCTCGACAGCCCGTGGGCGCTCGACGATCTGCTGCGCATCGTGCCCGAGGTGGGCGACAAGCTCGACGTGATCATGATCCCCAAGGTCGAGGGCGCCTGGGACATCCACTACGTCGATCGCCTGCTCGCGCAGCTCGAGAGCAAGGGGCGGCTCCCGCGCGCGATCCAGCTGCACGCGATCCTCGAGACCGCGCTCGGCGTGGCAAACGTCGAAGAGATCATGGCCGCCAGCCCGCGCATGCAGGGCGTGAGCCTCGGGCCGGCGGATCTCGCCGCGTCACGACGCATGAAGACGACGCGCGTCGGCGGCGGGCATCCCGGCTATCTGGTGCGCGTCGATCCCGATCCGAATCACCCGGACGCCCCGCGCGTCACCGCACAGCAGGATCTCTGGCATTACACGATGGCGCGTATGGTGGATGCCTGCAACGCCACGGGCGCGCTGCCCTACTACGGCCCCTTCGGCGACATCGCCGATGCGACGGCCTGCGAAGACCAGTTCCGCAACGCCTTCCTGATGGGCTGCGTCGGCGCCTGGTCGCTGCACCCGAGCCAGATCGAGATCGCGCGGCGCGTCTTCAGCCCACCGCCCGACGAGGTGAAGTGGGCGCGGCGCGTGATCGAAGAAATGGGCGACGGCACCGGCACGGTGATGATCGACGGCAAGATGCAGGACGACGCCACCTTCAAGCAGTGCCAGGTGATGGTGAACACGGCCAAGCT
Source organism: Deltaproteobacteria bacterium (assembly GCA_031405455.1). Classification (GTDB taxonomy): domain Bacteria; phylum Myxococcota_A; class UBA9160; order UBA9160; family SMWR01; genus DATBRV01. The sequence goes on from JANNIY010000167.1 coordinate 5,780, forward strand.
GATCGCCCGTCGCGACGCCGAATACGCGAAGCTCTATGGCTTCAGCGCCGAGGATCTGAAGGCGCGCTGAAGCGGCGCCGAAATCTGCTCCTCGAATCGCCGGGGCAGCGACCCCGCTGCCGCCAGCGGGATTCTCAGGCCGAGAGTTCGAGCATCTTCTCGATCGGCGCGAGCGCGCGCACGCGCGTCGCTTCGGGCACGGTCACTTCGGGCGTGAGATCGCGCAGGCACAAATACAGCTTCTCGAGCGTGTTGAGGCGCATGAACGGGCAGCGGTTGCAGGCGCAACTCTCGTCCATCCCCGGCGCCTGCAGCAGGGTCTTGCCCGGCGCGCGTACGCGGATCTGGTGGAAGACGCCGTCCTCGGTCGCGATGATCAAAGTCTGGGCAGGCGACTCGACGGCGCGTTTGATGATGCCCGTCGTCGAAGCGATGAAATCCGCCTGTGCGAGCACGGCTGCATCGCACTCGGGATGCGCCAGCACCTCGGCGTCCGGGTGCAGCAGCTTCAACTGCACGAGCCGCTTCGCGCTGAACTGTTCGTGCACGATGCAGGTGCCCGGCCACACGATCAGGTCGCTGCGGCCGGCCTGCTGACCCACCCAGCGCGCGAGATGTTTGTCGGGCGCGAAGATCAGCGGCCGGCCCTTGAAGTGGCCGGCCATCTTGACGGCGTTTGCCGACGTGCAGATCAAGTCGCTCATCGCCTTTACTTCGGCGCTGCAATTCACGTACGAAAGCACCGCTGCCCCCGGATGGGCGGCGATGAACGCGCGAAACTCGTCGGGGGGGCAGCCATCCGCGAGCGAGCAGCCGGCCTTCAAATCGGGCACGACGACCGTGCGTTCGGGATTCAAGATTTTTGCCGTCTCCGCCATGAAGTGGACGCCGCAGAAGGCGATCACGTCGCTCTCCACCTTTTGCGCGGCCTGCGCGAGCTGGAGCGAATCGCCGACGAAATCCGCGAGATCCTGGATCTCCGACTCCTGGTAGTAATGGGCGAGGATCACGGCGTTGCGCTCGCGTTTCACGCGCGCGATCGCGGCCTCGAGATCATCGGGGAGGTCGGCGGGGCGAGCGGTGGCGGGTGGATCGCTGCGGCGAAGGGGGTTCGCGGCCATGACCGAGGTTACCGCCGATCGGCCGGGTCGGTAGCGGAGCTCTCGTCGGACGGCCCCGCGGGACCGATCAGCAGCGTCGGAACCGAGCAGGTGCCGGCGCGCGCGGTGAAGACGCGCGTGCCGGGCTTGAAGCCGGGGCGCGTCGCTGAAACGTCGGCGCCGGCTGCGCTGAGGCGCGCGTGCGCCGCAGCGACGTCGGCTACGCGGTAGGCAAGCCCGCCGAAGCGGTCGCGGCCGGCGGGCGCTGCCGGTGGTTCGAGCGGCCCCGCGATTTCGAGCGTCACCCCCCCGATGCGGAAGAACAGGATGCGCAGACCGCGGCTCTCGAAGCGGCGATCGAGCGCGAGCCGCAGGCCGAGCACGTCGCCATAGAACCGACGCGCGGCCTCGAGATCCTCGCTCGTCACCACCACGTGATCGAGTGCGTGAAGCGTGGCCGCGGCCGGCTCCGTCGGGGCCGCGAACGGCAAGGCGTCCGCGGGCGAAAGATGCTCGATCCCGAAGACGAGCAGCCCGCGCGTTGCCGCCGTCGGCAGGAAGCTGCTGCGCCAGCGCCGCACCACCCCGCTCGCCGCCTCGCGGCCCTCGCCCTCTGCGGGCTCGCTCGCCGCGATCCCGAGTTCGCGCAAGCGCGCGACGAAAACCGTCACGTCATCCGTCGCCAGCGCGAGGGCCGCCACGCCTTCGCCGTGGTTCGCGAGTTCCTCGCTGAGAGCGCGCGCGAGCGGACCGTCTTCGCTTGGCGAGAGCAGCTCGACGTAGCTGTTGGCGAGGCGAAACAACGCGTTCGCGGTGCCTGCGCCGGAATGGCGACCGCGCCACGAAGGCGCGCGCCCGAGCAGGCGGGCGTAGGCCTGCGCGGCAGCGTCGAGATCGCGCACCCGGATCACGACGTGATCGATCGCGTGAAGCATCTCGGAAAGCATGCCACGCGCGACTTGGAAGCGTAGATTCCCGCGGGGGAAACGAGCAAGATCTGCCGCACCCGAGTTATCCCCGAGGGGGTCGCCAGAAACCGTTTTCCGTGAAAGTGGAACCTGCATTCCTCGGCTGTCCCAGAGGCCGCCTACAACCCGGCGAGGCGAATTTCAAGTAGCTGTATGCAATCACCATTTTAGAAACCACGGAAACCGAACTACCGGCACACGGATTGCATTTACAGTCCCATTGGAAGGGGATACTCGCTCACGCGTGTATCTGTGGTGCCGGTGTGCCCTTCCAACAGGGTGCCCCGGCATTTTTTGTTTCTAGCCGTGGATCGACCTGAGCCGTCCCGGCCTGGCGGACTGGATGGCAGCAGCAGCTGGGCCGGATCTGAAAACTGGGAAAAAGGGGAACGGGATGCGGATCACGGATCGACTCTGGGTTGCCTTGGCGGCGATGACGGCAGTCGCGCTCGCTGCAGGCTCCGCACAAGCGGTGCCGCAGTTCACGCCGACGACTACGGCTCGCGCCCACACCATCGATTCCGGCGAGTCCGGAACCACCTGGAATACCGGTGGCACTGGCGTGAACGGGCAGGTCGTTTACACGGCCTCGAACACCCGCCTCGCAATCGGCGCGGGGATCGACGTCCTGCATTATTACGATCCGCTCAACGGCGGCTGCTCGACGGACACCGGATCGGACTGCACCTTCAACTTCGGTCCGAACCTTTCGATGTCGGTGCTCGCCGATTTCATCGGCATCACGCTCAACCCGGGCCTCAACGGCTTCATCGAGATCCTCCTCAACTTCGAATCGACGGGTGGCGTCGATATCGAGTGGCTGGATCCCTCGGACGGCAACAGCGTGATGCTGCGAGCCAACTGGGCCGCAGGCGTCTTCCAGGGCTTCCCGACCACCGGTCTCCAGGTGATCGGCAACTACTGCGACGGTGTGGGCGGATGCGGACCTGCGGGCCTGATCGGCGACCCGATCGCGCTGGGCTTCGCGATCCTCGACCAGACGACACCCTACGCGGATCTGTTCGAGACCGGCGGTGACCAGGGCGTGATCCTCGACCTGAGCGAGCTCTTCGACTTCAATCCCACGTTCAATGCGATCGCGGCCTATGCGATCGTCAACGGAACGCTGCCCGACTTCGCCGGCGAGGCGCAGGGCCAGCTCTTCCGCGTTTCGACGGGCGAGTTCGTGATTCCGGAGCCCTCCACGGCACTCCTGTTCGGCCTCGGTCTGGCCGGACTTGGCGTGGCGCGCAGGCGGCAGAAGTTCTAGGAGTTTCTGGCATCGGAAGGCATCGGAAGGGGTGGGGCGGTGATTAAACTTCGATCGTGGATTCGATTCGAGACGGCGCGGGGAGCGAGAGCACTCGCCACCCTTTGTTTGGCCGTGATGCTCCCGCTGAGCGCTTCGGCCTATTCCTTCTCGTTCGGCGTCATCAATCCCGGCGACGTGATCACGTCGCTCACCTTCAACACGGACGCCACGAACAAGCTCACGTACAACGGCACGACGCTGTGGATGCAAGGCTTCCTCACGCAGATCAACTTCGCGAATCGGGCTCCCATCGGCGGCGTCGATCTCCCGGCCGGCGTCGTGATGTTCAACAGCGCGATGACGCTCGTGCCGGGCTCGTTCTCGGTGCAGGAGAATGCCACCAACAACCCGCTCACCGCGGCGGCCGGGTTTGCGGATGGTGTGCTCCTCGACCTGTCGATCTTCGATACCGGTTGCGTCGGTACCGCCGCAGAGTGCACGCTTCTCGCGGCGGATTGGATCGGCAATCTGGCATTCACGTTCACGGAGGCCGGCGCGGTCACCAATGCGCAGCTCACCGGAAGCCTGAGCGTCCTCGACGGCAACCCCGACTTCGTGAATGCGTTCGGGGCGCTCGCGGATATCGATTCGAATCTGTCGAGCATCACTTCGGATGGCTTCGGGGTGAACGGAAACCTCTGCAACCTGGTCAAGGCAAACGCGACGAACTACCCGAACACTGCGGTTCCGGCTTCGAATCGCGCTTGCGGCCCCGGCTACGCGCTCGACGATTTCACGATCGCCGGAAACTGGACGATCGAGCCGCTCCCCATTCCCGAGCCGGGCACCGCGCTGCTCCTCGGGCTGGGCCTCGTGGGAGTTGCTGCTCTCAGACGGAAGTAGCATGCAGGTTTGCAAGGCCACCACGGCCGGGCAGCCGCGAAGGTCGCTCGGCCGTTTTCTCATGATCGCTCTCGCGCTTTGCGCGATCGGTGCGACCTGCGACGGCAATCCCCAGCCGAGCGTCGTGCCACCGAGCGTCAGTTTGACTGTGAACGGCGTGCCCGACGACATGAAGAACCTGCTGGTCCTACCGCCGACCGGCTTCGTCGTGAACGTCGCCTGGCAAGCGGGCACGTTCCCTGTCAATTCGGCGCTCTTCGCGATCTTCGCCAACCGCTGGGGATCCCCCGCTGGCTCGCAGGTCGTGTTCGACATCCCGCTGAAGAGCGACGGGACGGGCGCCATCGGTGTCTTCAGCGGGCAACTCGAACCCGGCACCCACACGCTGCGCGCCACTGTCGGCGATACCCAGAAGAACTTCTTCTACGTCGAGCTGGCGGTCGCCGTGCGCGCCTTCAGCGGTGCTGTGCCGATCGGGGCGGGTCAGCAGATCTGGCTCGATTTCGAATCCGATCGCGATGCCACCCCGGGCGCAGATTTCCCTGTCGATCTCCAGGCCTTCGGGCTCGCTAGCGCGGCGGCCCCGCAGCTTTCGGGCTGGGTGCTCGAGGACGTCACCGGACGCGTGCTCGACCGGATCGAAGAGGTCTACCACGCTCAAGCGACGAATGGCCTTCCGGGTGCCGATCCGGTGGCGGTCGCGTTTTCGAGCACGAATCCTGGCGCGGGCGATGTGACGCGCGTCTGCGTCGGCGGCGAGGATCCGAGCGGCGGCATCACCGTCGGAGCAATCCTCACCGATCTGAAGAACTCGAATCGAAACTCGATCGAATGCGGGACACTTCCACCGACGGGCATCTTCCCGCGCGAACTGTTGATCCTCTCGCCGGAAGCGGCGTTTCAGGCGGTCTTCGATCCGCTGCGCGCGGCGACCGGCGGAGTGCCGGTGGGCGAGCACCCGCTCGACGCGACGGTGCTCGCACCGGGCTTCGATCCCGGCGCGGCTTCGCCCGCCGAACTCGCGCGTTTCGACCTCGTGGAGCTGGCGATTCAGGGCTTTGCCGACATGCTCGGCTCGATCATCGCTCACGAGACGGGCCACGCGCTCGGCCTCGTGCCTCCCGGTGCTCCCGGCGGCGGGCTCTACGGCGGCACGAGTGGTGCGGCTGCAAATCACAACGTGACCCCGGCGGGCGCGAGCCCGACCCAGAATTTCCTGATGAACGCCGGGAATACGTTTACGTTTGCGCGCCTCGCCGGGATCAACGGCAACGTGCTGCCGTATTTCCGGCCCCTCGACTATGCCTACCTGCGCGATCGCGTGGTCATCGACCCGGCCGTGACGCTGCTCGCGTTTCCGCCGGTCGTGACGTCGATCACGCCGAATGCGATCGTTGGCGGCACCTACACACAGGTCTTCTTCAACGGGACCGGCTTCCTTCCGACGCCGGCGATCCGCTGCATCAGCCCCAGCTACATCTACAATGTTTCGGGCGAGACCCTGCTCTCGTCGAGCCAGGTGCGGGGCTGGATCAACTACGCCCAGATCCAGGCGGGCGTCTACGATGTCGAGTTCCGGAACCCCGACGGCCAGATCTTCGTGCTGCCGGCGGCGATCACGATCTCGGCCCCGTAGTCGGCGATCGCCGCTCTCCGGAACCGGCCTGCGTGCACGGCTCGCGCCCACTCACAGATCCCAGAAGAAGTCCTTGTTCGTGAGTTCGGGGCCTTCCTCGGCAACGCTGCTCGGGCGCAGCGTCTCGGGCACGTCGGAGCCGCCGCGCAGCAGGCGCTCGACGTGCTCCTCGAGATCGCGGGTCTCGTTCTCCCAATACTCGGCGCTGCCAAAGTGTGGGAAGGCCGACGGGAAGGCGGAATCGCGCCAGCGTTTCGCGATCCACGCGGCGTAGAACACGAAGCGGAAGGCGCGCAGCGGCTCGACGAGCCGCAGCCAGTTCGCATCGAAATCGCGAAACTGCCGGTAGCCCTCGATCAGCACCTCGCGCTGGCGCTCACCCTCGGCATCGCGGCCGGGAACCAGCATCCAGACGTCGTGGACCGCCGGACCCGTCACGAAATCGTCGAAGTCGAGGAAGAACCAGCCCTCGTCGCCGTGAAGCAGGTTCCCGCGGTGGCAATCGCCGTGGATGCGGTGCACGGGAACGCCGGCGCTCCAGGCGTCGTAGAGAGCCGCCACCTGCTCGACGACCGCGCGGTAACGGCGGCGGACCTCTGGCGGAAGAAAGCCGCTCGTCTCGAGGAAATTCAGTGGCGCGAAGGCGCTCGTCGCGGAATCGAGCCGCGGACGGTTGGGCGCCGCCGCGGTCGCGCCCACGTTGTGGATGCGCGCCAGCAGGCGACCGAGGATCGCGAGTTCTTCGTCGCCGAGCTCATCGGGTGAGCGCCCGCCCGTGCGACGCCACACCGCGTAGTGGATGCCCTCGATCTCATGCAGCGTCGAGCCATCCGCGAACGGCAGCGGGGCGCAGACGGGAATCTCCACGCCACGGAGATCGGCGAGAAAGCGGTGTTCCTCGAGGATCGCGGCGCGGCTCCAGCGCTCGGGGCGATAAAACTTCACGACGATGTGCTGGCCGCCTTCGAGCCGGAGATCGTAGACACGGTTTTCGAGGCAGGTGAGCGGCGAGCAGTGCCCCGTCGGCTCGAAGCCGCCGCGTTCGACGGCGTGCAGCACGCGATCGGGCGTCAATTCATCGAAATATTCCGACATCGCGGGTCGAGTCTACCCCTTGCCCTCGGATTGCTGCTCCGTCGCCGTTTCAGTAGGCTTCTCAGCTACTTGCGAGTGAGGCTCCACGTGACGGCACCGCGCGCTGCCAAGCCGGATCGCCCCTGGGTCTTCCGGACCTACTCCGGCCACTCCTCGGCGAAGGCCAGCAACGCGCTCTATCGCACGAATCTCGCGAAGGGACAGACGGGCCTTTCCGTCGCCTTCGATCTTCCCACCCAAACCGGCTACGACGCGGATCACCCGCTCGCGCGCGGCGAAGTCGGCAAGGTGGGCGTCCCGATCGGTCACGTCGACGACATGACGGCGCTCTTCGACGCCCTCCCGCTCGACCGCATGAACACCTCGATGACGATCAACGCCACCGCTTCGTGGCTGCTCGCGCTCTACATCGCCGTCGCCGAGCGCCAGGCTGTGGATGCAAAGCTGCTGCAAGGCACGACGCAGAACGACATCATCAAGGAATATCTTTCGCGCGGCACCTACATCTTCCCGCCGCAAGCTTCCATGCGCCTGATCAGCGACATGGTGGCCTACAGCGTCGACGCGATCCCAAAGTGGAATCCGATCAACGTCTGCTCGTACCACCTCCAGGAAGCCGGTGCGACGCCCGTGCAGGAAATCGCGTATGCGCTCGCGACGGCGGTCGCCGTGCTCGATGCGGTGAAGGCGCGGCCCGAGGTCGCGCCCGAGGCGATTCCGCGCATCGTCGGCCGCATCTCCTTCTTCCTGAATGCCGGCATCCGCTTCGTCGAAGAGGTGTGCAAGGTGCGCGCGATGGCGGAGCTGTGGGATGGGCTCGCGCGCGAGCGCTATGGCGTCGCCGACGAGACCCTGCGCCGATTCCGCTATGGCGTGCAGGTGAACAGCCTGGGCCTCACCGAGGCGCAGCCCGAGAACAACTTGATCCGGATCGTGCTCGAGGCGCTCGGCGTGACGCTCTCGAAGAACGCGCGCTGTCGCGCGCTCCAGCTGCCGGCTTGGAACGAGGCCCTGGGGCTTCCGCGGCCGTGGGATCAGCAGTGGTCGCTGCGCATTCAGCAGGTTCTCGCCTACGAGACCGATCTGCTCGAGTACGCCGATCTCTTCGACGGTTCACACGTCGTCGAGGCTCGAACGGCGGAGCTGGTCGCTGCGTCGCGCGCCGAACTCGAACGCGTGCTCGAAATCGGCGGCGTGGTGGCCGCCGTCGAGAGCGCCTACATGAAGCAGCGCCTCGTCGAGTCGCATACGGCCCGCACCCAGGCGATCGAGAGCGGCGAGCAAATCGTGGTCGGCGTCAACCGCTACACCGAAGCGGAGCCCTCGCCGCTGCTCGCGGGCGGACAGTCGTTTCTCGAAGTCGACGCTTCGGCCGAGCGCGAGCAGATCGAGCGGTTGCAAGCCTTCCGCACGCGCCGCAGCCAGCCCGAGGTGACGGCCGCGCTCCAGAACCTGAAGGACGTGCTCGCCAACGGCGGCAACGTGATGCCGCCGAGTGTGCGTGCGGCGCAAGCCGGCGTCACCACCGGCGAGTGGGCCGATGCGTTGCGCGCGCTCTTCGGCGAGTACCGGGCGCCGACCGGCGTGGCGGCGCGGCGCACGGCATCCGCCGCGCCGCGCATGCGCGAGCTGCAGGAGCGGGTCGCGGCGGTATCGAAAATACTCGGCCGGCCGCTCAAGATCCTGATCGGCAAGCCCGGTCTCGATGGCCACAGCAACGGCGCCGAGCAGATCGCGGTGAAGGCGCGCGATGCGGGCATGGAGGTGGTCTACGAGGGGATCCGCCTCACGCCGGAAGAGATCGTGCAATCGGCGCGCGACGAGGGCGTGCACGTGATCGGCCTCTCGATCCTCTCGGGCTCGCATGGAACCCTCGTCGTCGACGTCCTCGAGCGCCTGCGCCGGGCCGGTCTGCCGAACCTGCCAGTGATCGTGGGCGGCATCATCCCCGAGGACGACGCCGCTCGCCTGCGCCAGGCCGGCGTGAAGCGCGTCTACACACCGAAGGATTTCGATCTGACGCGCATCATGGGCGAGATCGTGGACGTCGTGGCGGAGTCTTCCCCTGGCGTCTGACCTCGCGCAGCGCGTGCTCGCACGCGACCGCGACGCCGTCGCCGAAGCGCTGAATCTCGTCGAAGATCGCCGCGTCGACAAACGCGCGGCGGCGCTGCGTCTGCTCGACACCCTCGAGCGCGAGGCGCCCTTCCCCGGCGCAGCGCGTATCGGCATCACCGGGCCGCCGGGCGCCGGAAAATCGAGCCTGCTAGACGCACTCGTGCGCCACCTGCGCCCGCGCGGCGAAACGCTCGCCATCGTGGCCGTCGACCCCTCGAGCCCGACCAGCGGCGGAGCCCTGTTGGGTGATCGCATCCGCGTGCGCGCGGCCGCCGCCGACCCCGGCGTCTTCCTGCGCTCGATGGCAGCGCGCGATCGGCTCGGCGGCCTTTCGGAAGCCACGCGCGCGGCGGTCGTGATCCTCGGCGCCGCCTTCGACCGCGTTTTCGTCGAAACCGTGGGCGTGGGCCAAAGCGAGGTCGAAGCCGCGGCGCTCGTCGATACCCTCGTCTACGTCGCAAACCCCGGCACCGGGGACTGGCTGCAATTCATGAAGGCCGGCGTGCTCGAATCGCCCGACGTCTTCGTCGTCAACAAGGCCGATCTCGGGATCGCGGCCCGCACCACGGCGGGAGAGCTCGCGGCTGGCGTGGGGCTCGGCGACGCCGCCGACGCGGCGCTCGCCACGGGCTGGCAGCGCCCGGTGATCCTGGTTTCGGCGCGTGAAGGCACGGGAATCGACGCGCTGGTGGCCGCGTTCGATGCGCATCGCAGCACGCTCGCAGCGGTCGGCGAGCTCGCCCTGCGGCGCCAGCGCAGCCGTGAGAGCTGGGTGCTCGATGGCCTCGAACGCCGCTACGGAAGCCATGGTCTCGAGCGCTGCGGTGGGCGGGACGTGCTGCGCGCACGCCTCGCCGAACGCGGCTCCGCGTCTTCCTTCGCGCTGCTCGCCGAGCTCGGGCGCGAAATCGAGGACGCCCTGCGCAAGCCCGAATAGCCGCGCCTGCAATGGCCGCCCCTTCCCAGAACGCCCTCTTCGACGCGGTGCGCGAAGCCTGCTCGACGTCCGCCTGGTCGCGCGGCGTCGAGCTGGTGCGGGCCGAGGCCGTGATCAGCGAGCCGCGCGGAGACGGCCCCGTCACTTTGCGCGTCGCCACGCGCGCGGGACTCATCTCGCACGTGGTGACGCTGCGGCCCGACACCGCGGAGTGGGATTGCGACTGCGCCGGCCGCGACGACGCCTGCGAGCACGTCGCCGCGGCAGTGATCGCACTGCGCCGCGCGCGCGAACAGGGCCGAGACCTGAAGGTCAGCGATGCGGGCCGGGTCGGCTATCGCCTCACGCGCACGGGCAGCGGACTCGCGCTCGAGCGCGTCGTGGTGACGCCGGGGGGCGCGGTGCCGCTGCTCACGAGCCTCGTCTCGATCGCCGCGGGCCGGGTCGCGGGGCCCACGTTCGTCGCCACGCCTGCCGATCTCGAAGTCGAACGCGTGCTCGGCACGAAGCTGCGCGGGACGCTCTCGCGCGGCGTTCTCCACGCGCTGCTGGCCCCGCTCTCCGAGTGCGCAGACGTACAGCTCGACGGCAGCCCGGTGACGGCGTCGACCGAGCGCGTGGGGCTGATCGTGCGCGTCGAGGACGACGGCGACGGCTTCCGCGTCGTGGCGCTACCCGACCCGCGCATCAAGGCAACGCTGTCCGATGGCGTCGTGCTGCGTGGGGATGCGCTCTGCCCCGCGGCCCCTGCTGGCCTTTCGGGGCGCGAGCTCGAAGATCTCACGCGCGGGCAGCGCTTCGAAGCCGGCGACGTGGCACGCCTGGTGACGGAACTGCTGCCTTCGCTGCGCAGCCGGCTGCCGGTCGAGATCGCCACCACGAGGCTGCCGCGCACCGTCGAGCTTCCCCCGCGCATCCGGCTCGAAGTGCGCCGGGATGGCGAGTCCCTCGATGTCCTCCCCACGCTCGTGTATGGCGACCCGCCCGTTGCGCGCGTCGATGGCGGCCGCCTGGTTTCGCTCGGCGGCCCCGTGCCGCTGCGCGACGAGATCGAGGAGCGCCGCGTCGTGGCGCAGCTCGGGCAGGAGCTCGAGCTGGTGCCGGGGCACCGCGTACGCGTGAGCGGTACGGACGCGATCGCGTTGGCCGCCCGGCTTGGGCATTTTCGCGGCGAGATCCGCGGCGATGCGCACCACGGCTTCGTCCCGGCGCCGCCGCTCACACCGTCGCTGCGCGTGGACGAGAACGATTTCGAGCTCGGCTTCAGTTCCGAATCCGAACCGGGGGGTCGCGCGCGCAAGGCCGATCCGGCCCGCGTGCTGCGAGCCTGGCGCGCGGGCGAGGGCTTCGTCGCGCTCGAAGGCGGCGGCCTCGCGCCCCTGCCCGCCGATTGGCTCGCGCGCTACGGCGAGCAGGTCGCGAACCTGCTGGCCGCGCGCAGCGAGCGCGGCACGCTGCCGCGCTGCGCGCTCCCGGACCTGGCCCGTCTCTGCGATGCGCTCGAGACGCCGCGCCCACCCGCCTTCGAGACGCTGCGCGCGCTCGTCGCCGACTTCGCCGGCCTCCCGCACGCCGCGCTCCCGGAGGATCTGCGCGCGACGCTGCGCCCCTATCAAAAGCTCGGTGTCGACTGGCTCTGCTTCCTCCGCGACGCGGGGCTCGGCGGCGTGCTTGCCGACGACATGGGCCTCGGCAAGACACTCCAGGCACTGTGCGCCGTGCGCGGGCGCACGCTGGTGGCGGCGCCGACGAGCGTGCTCTTCAACTGGGCCGAGGAAATCGAGCGCTTCCGACCGGGGCTGCGCGCCTCGCTCTATCACGGACCCGGCCGCGCGCTCGATGCGTCGGCCGACGTCACGCTCACGAGCTACGCCATCTTGCGTCTGGATTCCGATGCGCTCACGAAGGTGAAGTGGGACACCGTGATCCTCGATGAGGCGCAGATCATCAAGAACCCGGACAGCCAGGTCGCGCGCGCCGCGCACCGGCTCGACGCCGCGTTTCGGGTGACTCTCTCCGGCACGCCCGTCGAGAACCGCCTCGAAGAGCTTTGGAGCCAGCTCCACTTCACGAATCCCGGCCTGCTCGGTTCGCGCGAGGACTTCGCCGAGCGCACGGCGCGCCCCATCGAATCCGGCGATCTCGACGCCGCCGCGCGCCTGCGCGAGCGGATCCGACCGTTCGTCCTGCGCCGCCTCAAGCGCGATGTGGCGCCCGAACTTCCGCCGCGCACGGATGTCGTCCTCCACGCCGTGCTCTCGGAGGATGAGCGCGCCCTCTACGATGCTGTGCGCGCCGCGACACGCGAGGATGTCGTCGCGCGCCTCGGAAGCGGCGGCAGCGTGATCGCCGCTCTCGAGGCGCTGCTGCGGCTGCGGCAGGCCGCCTGCCACCCCAGCCTCGTCCCCGGCGGCCCGGCTGCGCCGAGCTCTGCGAAGCTCGATCTGCTGCTCGAATTCCTCGAGGAGGCCGTTGCCGACGGCCACAAGGCCCTCGTCTTCTCGCAGTGGACGTCGCTCCTCGACCGCGTGGAGCCCGTCTTGAAAGCGGCGAGCATCGCGTTCACACGGCTCGACGGCTCGACCCGCGACCGCGGCGCCGTCGTGGAGCGCTTCCAGTCCGAGGCCGGACCGCCGGTGCTGCTGATTTCGCTCGGCGCCGGCGGCCTCGGCCTCAACCTCACGGCGGCCGACCACGTCTTCATCCTCGACCCCTGGTGGAATCCCGCCGTCGAGGATCAAGCGGCCGACCGTGCCCATCGCATCGGCCAGGACCGCCCGGTGATGGTCTACCGCCTCGTCGCCCAGAACACGATCGAAGAACGCGTGCTCGCGCTCCAGCAACACAAGCGCGAGCTGGCCGCGGCGGCGTTGGCCGGCGCGGGGGGCGCGGCGGGAATCACGCGCGAGGACCTGCTGGCGCTGCTGGCGTGACTTTCGACTCCGCTCGGCTTCGCCTCGCTGCGCGCGCTGCCAACGCAGCGCTTGCATGATCCCGCGCCGTTCGATTCTCCGGCATACTCTGCGGCGTCCGCGAGGGGCCGGGGCTCATCGCACACGAGGTCGCGCCCATGATGAAGGCGATTCGCAGCGTGCTGCTCGCCCTGCTCTTCTCGTTGGTCGTGGGCTTCGTGATCGGACTCGTGCTGCGCTCGCGCCTGGAGCGGCGCGTCGAATACATCGGCTCAGTCGGCCCGGCCGGGCCATTCCACGTCGGCGACGCCAGCGCGCCGGTTCTCTACGCGCGCCATCACGAAGAGCAGATCGGATAGCCGGTTCAGCAGCCGCAGCGCGGCTTCGCTCTGCGGCGCCTCGCGGTGGAGCGCTACCGCCTCGCGCTCGGCCCGGCGACACACCGTGCGCGCCACATGGAACGCCGCGGCCGCAGGCGTGCCGCCGGGCAGAATGAAGCGCTTGAGCGGCGCGAGCTCCGTCTCGAAGCCATCGATCGCTCTCTCGAGCTCCGCGATGTCCTCGTCGCGCGGCTCCGGCACGCGGCCCTTCTCACGCCTGGCCGCATCGGGTGACGCGAGATAGGCGCCCAGGTCGAACATCCGGCCCTGGATGCGGGCGAGCAGGAGCTTGAAATCCGCCTGCTCGGTCTCGGCTGCGCAAACGCCGAGGAAGGCGTTGAGCTCGTCCACGGCGCCATAGGCCGCGACCCGTCGATGATCCTTCGCAACCCGCGGGCCGCCGAGCAGGTCCGTCTCCCCCGTGTCGCCTCGCTTGGTGTAGATCTTCATGGGTCGCGAGTATAACGGCGCGGCGCCTCCGCGGTCTTCAGCGGGCTGGCCCGGTCGACGCGCTGCCACGCGCTGGCCCGTTCGCAGTCAAGGGACAGTCGGGTTTCGCCGATCGCGTTCTCGTGCGCTGGCGGATCACGCTTCTCCTCGCCTCGGTCGCCTTCACGATTTCTGCCGCCGGCGGGACACCCGATCCACGTTCGAGCGACCCGCGACCGAACGGCGACCAGCTCCCGAGTAGCGCCCCGAAGTGGCAATTGAATGGCCAGCCCGTTCCGGACGAAGCCTGGCGCCGCTCGCATGGCCCCTTCGCGGCCATGCTGTTGCTGACGGATCAGCCAGACGGGTTTCTCGAAGCGTGGGCGCGTCCAGCCTCGCCCGAGTACAAGCCCAGGATGCAACGCGTGTTCGAGGCAAGGCGAGGTGGCATCGTTGCAGCGATGATTCTCTTCGCGCGGTGCGCGCCGGACGCATCCGGCAACTGTCGTTCGGTGGTCGATTTCAGGGTGCTCCGGCCCAACGGCTCGGTCTACGCCGAGCATCGAGCGCCTCTATGGGAAGGGCCGCCACCCTCGCCAGCAGCTCTGCAGCTGGGAATCTCCCACATGATGTTCGAGGTCGAGCTGACGGATCCCCTTGGCCGCTACCGGATCGAAGCCGTCGTCCGGGATCAGGTGGCGAAGCGGAGCGTCAGCTTGCTCGAGGAGCTCGTCGTCCTCGAAGGCCCGGCCGAGCCGCCGCCGCGCAGCGTTCCCGCCTCGCCCTGACGGGGAACGAGCCCGCCTGCTCGGGTCCAAAGCACGATCCGTCGGTTCGCGGCCCATGGACACGGTATTCGGAACGCGGCCTACCTGAATTCAGCGATCGCGATCCACGTGACACTGGAAGCAGCCATACTTCGAGCGAATGTGGACATACGCGATCGTTGCGTCGCCGAGGATCCGCTGGCACGCCTCGCCGAGTTCCATCCCTGGGACGACGTCGCCCGTTTCGTAACGAATCCAATCGTCGGCTCCATAGCCTCGCAGCACCGCGGGGTCGAGGAACTCGAACCAGGGCGGCAACGATGCTCGTTCGTAGCGTTCGCACGCAGCCTCATGCAGAAAGATCGGTCCCGTTTCCGCGTACGGTTGGAGCGCCGTGAAGGGTCGGTAGGCGAGCACGAGCTTCCCGTCGCCTTCCGCGATCAGACCCAAACAGTGACGACAGGGATTCGCGAGGCCTTCTGCGATCCGCCGCACGGCCGGTTGGCCGTTGGCATCGGGTCCGCCGCACCGAATCCGCTCGAAGACTTCCGTCGCAATACCGCGTACGCTCAGCTGCATTTTTCCACCTCGGTTGCGCGATGCCATTCCGATCGCATGGCCGGGATTCAAGCGCGCCTGAAAGCCTCCGTCTGGCGGTTCTCGGACCTCGCTG
>JANNIY010000168.1:0-109884 GCA_031405455.1 Deltaproteobacteria bacterium
AGCAGTTTTTGCTCTACTTCATGACGCGATTGTTGCTGCGCCAGCTTCTGCGCCGCGGGCGGCGGCGCGGGTGTCGCGGCGGCCGGCGGGTGCGGGGCGGCCGCTCGCGGGCGCGGGGCGGGCGCCCGTACGCCGCCGAGCTCGAGCCAGGCCGCAACGCCGAGCCCTACGAGAAACGCGACGGCGAGCACGATCACGACCCCACGGCGACGCGTCATGGCGCGCCACGATAGCCCGAGCCGCGCGCGCGAGGGGGAGGCCGCGGATCAGGGGAGCGACAATGCATCAAACGTGGGGCAGACCCTCAGAGAACGCCGAGGTGCGACGAGCCCAACGCGATCAGGACGGAGAGCGCCCACAGCACCGCGAGCCACAGGGCGACGCGGCGGCGCTGCCGCGCTCGCCGGACTCCGTCGAGCGAGAGCGTCAGCAAGATCGCCAGCGCGGCCAGCGCCGGGAGGCTGCTGTCGCGCAGCGCGGCGAGGAGCACGAGAGCGCCGCCGAGGGACACGTGGACGACGAAGATGATGAGGATCGGCCAGAGCGTTCGATCCTCGACGAACACGGCGAAATGCCGGCCGAGGCCGGTCGCCTCGCCTGGCTTCGAACGGTCGACGCGCTCGTCGTCGGACACGCGCCGCAGGATATCATGTGCGGGCGCCCTGCTAGATTCGAGAGACCCGACGCCGGAGGATCTGATGAGCGCCCCCTACTCGATCGAAAGCGAAGACGCGCTGCGGCGCATCATCGGCGGGCCGCTCCCGGGGCTCGACCTGAAGAACCAGAACACGATCTCCGACGAGGCGCGCGAGTACATCGAGCGCTCGCCGTTCCTCGTGCTCGCCACTTGCGATGCCGAGGGTCGCCTCGATGCGTCGCCTCGATGCGTCGCCGAAGGGAGACGAACCGGGATTCTGCAGGATCGAGGACGATCACACGCTCGTGATTCCGGATCGGCCCGGCAACAAGCTCGCCTACGGACTCCAGAACATCCTCGTCAACCCGCGCGTTGGCGTGATCTTCATGCTGCCCGGCACCCCGGAGACGGTGCGTGTGAACGGCACCGCGACATTGACCTGCGACCCAGAGCTGCTCGGACGACTCTCCGCGCGCGGGAAGCCGGCGCTGCTGGCGATTCGGATTCGCGTCGAAGAGTGCTTCCACCACTGCGCAAAGGCGTTCATCCGTTCGAAGCTCTGGAAGCCCGAGAGCTGGTCCGAACGCTTGAAGGTCTCCTTCGGCGCAATGGCGGTGAAGCGGATGAAGCTCCCCGACGACGTCGCCGCGAAGTTCGACGCCGCGGTCGACGAGGACTACCGCAGCAACCTCTAGCGATGGGAACACTCCCGGCGGCCTTTCGAGACTCGACGCCCCGTTTGGATTGAGCTTCCCTCCCGCCCGCGCCGGCTCGACGACGCGCCGACGAGCCCGAGCGCCGCCGCCAGCAGGCCCAACGCCGGCCCGCCGAGCGCCGGCACCTCGCTCACCTGTGCGATCGCCCAGACCGGAATGCTGCTGCTCGTGGTGGTGGCGTTGCCGAGCTGGCCGTTGAGGTTGTACCCCCAACACTGGACGCCGCCGCGCGCGGTAGCCGCGCAGGTATGGAAGCCACCTGCGTCGATGGCCACGACGCCGCCCGACCGGCCGCTGACCCCTACCGGGACGCTGCTGTTCGTCGTGCTGCCATTGCCGAGCTGGCCACTGCCGTTCAAGCCCCAGCACTGGACGCCGCCGGACGGGGTGAGCGCGCAAGTGTGGGAGTCGCCCGCGGCGATGCCGATCGACACACCGCTGACCGCAACCGGGATGCTGCTGTTCGTGGTGGCGCCGTTGCCGAGCTGGCCGGAGTAGTTCAAGCCCCAACACTGCACGCCGCCGCCCACCGTGAGCGCACAGGTGTGATGGGCGCCTGCCGCGATGGCCGTGACGCCGCTCGCCAGGCCGACGACGGCAACCGGGACGTCGCTGTCCGTAGTGGAAGCGTTGCCGAGCTGGCCAGACTCGTTGAAGCCCCAACACTGGACGCCGCCGGCCAGGCTGAGCGCGCAGGAATGAAAACCGCCCACCGCGATGGCAGCGACGCCGCTCGCAAGTCCAGCAACCGCGACCGGAACGTTGCTGATCGGGGTGGCATCGTTGCCGAGCTGGCCATTGCTGTTCAAGCCCCAGCATTGAACGCCGCCGCCCGAGCTGAGCGCGCAGCCATGCTGCGCCCCCAACGAGATCCCTGCGACACCGCTCGCGAGTCCGCTGACTGCCACCGGGACGCTGCTGTTCGTGGTGGTGGCGTTGCCGAGCTGACCGTACTGGTTGTAGCCCCAGCATTGAACGCCGCCGCCCTGGTCGAGCGCGCAGCCGTGTCGGTCACCCGCCGTGATCGCCACGACGCCGCTCGCCAAGCCGCTGGTCGCAAGCGGGACGCTGCTCGGCGTGGTGGTGCCGTTGCCGAGCTGGCCATCGCCGTTCGAGCCCCAGCACAAGACACCAGCGTCCGTGGTGCGCGCGCAAGCATGGTTTGCGCCCGTCGCCACGGCGCCGGCAACTTCCCCTTGGGCGCTGCCAGCGCCGACGACGAGGGCTGCGAGCAGGGCAGCGAAGGCGATGCCGCAACCGCGTCCGGATCCGCCACGCCGCGCTCCCGCTCCGCTCGTCACGCGATGCTTCACTGCTGCCCCTGAACGCCCAGTTTCGCGGAGAACACTATTCCACGTTACAAATGACTTCGAAGTAGGTTCCGCTCGCCACCTTGTCGCCGCAATTCAGCCACGCGGGAGCGGCCGAAACGGGATCGAACTGCTTGGCCGTCCCGGCGATACAAGCCTGAACGACCCCGTTCGCCTGGTAGTAGGTCAGATCGCAAAGACCCTCCGGCGTGTCGAACGAGCCGCCGTTGGAAACGGCGCCGACTACGGGCCCGCGCGCACCAGACGCGGCGGCGAGCGCCCGCGAAACCCTCGTCAGGATCAGGCGTATGTCTCCGGTCAGATTGGTGCCACTCGAAACGGCCTGCGTGGCAACGTAGTTCGACCCGAAATCCGCATCTTCCAGATACCGGATCTCGCTCGGCCGAACCGTGGAAGGCGCCAGCGTGAGAACGCCGTTCACGATCGTCGCGCCGCTATCGACGATCCTGTCACCGGTCGTGTCGGTGAAGCTCGGGATGCCACCGGCGACCGACGCCCCCTGACTGATCACGTCGCCTGTGCCGATCGGAGTCCACGCCCCCGAGCCGTTGCACATGCAAGTCGAGACGGCCGCCCCGCCGCCGTCGAGGACGCCATTCGTGCCGACATCGGCGCAGGCACCGATGCCGCTGTCGTCGTGGATCTTCGCCAGCGTGCCTTGAGACAGCGCGTTGCAATCACCGGCGTCCGCAGCCGCAACCATCGGGATGGCCTGATCCGGCATCGGCACGCCGTTCGCGCGCGCGTTGTGCCACGTCGGCTGGTAACGCTGGAACGCGATGCCGAGATCGTTGGTCGCGTCCGGGCTGTCGATCCCGCCCGTGACGCTCGTTGCAATCGGAGCTGTACACAAAACCTTGTGCCCGGTGGCCCCGTTGAGCCCGTCGATGCTCACATCGCTGATCGAAAACTGGGTCCGGTTCAGGTTGATCGTCGCATCGTCCGGCGCCTGTGCAGCGTCGAAATAGAAGAGGCAGGTGTTGGAATCAGGGCTCTCGAAGTGGATGTCTCGGAAGGTGAAGTTCCGGATGGTTTGGTTGAAATCCGTCGTCGATCCCAGCCTTCCGAAGCTGATGAGCGCGTCGCCGTACACCCCGCTGCCGCCCCAATTGCCGCGTCCGTAGGCGTGGACGCCCGTCATGGTGAAGTTGTTGAGCGGGTGCCTGGGAAAAATCACGAGCAGGGCGCCCGTGTTTCCGTAGGCAATCACGTTCGAGATCGTCATGTCGGAAGCGTGATCCACGGCGATCAGCACGCCTCGATTCGCCTGGAAGTAGAAGTTGTCGAGGGTCGCACCCTTGCCGTGATTCGTTCCGAGGATCGGCGTCCCGCTGTTCCCGATGAAACTCTGATCCCGGACCAGCCCGCTGTGCGTGAAGTTGACGTTCAGGCAACCCGTCGTGCAGACGTTGTTGAGCCAGGTGTTGTTTCGCATGTCCCAGTTCGAAGCATCGCCCCCCGTGCCTCGCTTGCCGTTGATGATGAGGCTGTCGTGGAGCTCGACATTGATCCCCGACACCGCACCGTCGAAGGTGGAGCTCGAGCCATTGGTAGCGACCGTTTGGTGAAACCCGCCGCGAAAGCCCGAGTGCAGACCCAGCAGCGGGTTGTAATCGCAGAAAATTTCGTCGTCGCCGGCGTCCGGGGCGCCCCCCGAAAGGCAATCGCCTCGGCCAGATTTCCCGATCCCCCGCCCGTACCATTGGTTCGGCGTGAAGGTGCCCTGCGTCCAGCCGCCGCTCTCGTTGAACCACCGCTCCCAGTCGATGACGACGAATTGCTTGAAGTTGTCGTCGGCTTCCAGTTTCGACTTCCCGAATGGCCAGCCGCCGCCGGCGTTTCCCGGCCCCACGGTCGAGATCGCGGCGCCCGCGCCGCAGGCGGTCGGATCGGCCGCTGCGCCCGGCACGTCTTTGATCGTGAAGAAGTCTGCCGTCTCGGTGGCTTGCTGCACGGTCGTCTCCGGAAACTCGTAGAGATTCCAATGCGCGAGGATCTTGATCTCCTTGCCGAGCGTCTCGACTTCGTACTCGATTGCGTCGCGCGCAGACTCGCACGGGCCGAGATCGCCGCCGATGCCGAAGTCGCAACCCCCGGCGGTTGGCGAGGTGCGACTCCCGCTCGAGGTGCAAGCGATTCGCCGATCGCCTCGGCACGTCCCGCTTTCCGGTAGCGAGGTCGAGACACAGAGCGCCGTCTCGTCGGTCACCTGGCTGGTGTTGGCCCACTCGAACGCCCGACCCCAACTGGAATCGCCCACCTCGAGATTCGAACTGCCCGTGGGGTCGCACGTCGGATCGCTAACGCTCTTCGGCGTACATCGCCTCGCCTGGAACGCAGCCAGGCCGCTCTTGAAGGTCCAGCTGGGATTTTCCGTCACGCCGTCGTTCGGATCGTATCCCCGGTTGCCGGTTCGGGATCCGCCGAGGTCGTCGACGTGCCAGACATTCTTGCGACCGTTCTCCCAACCGTCGGGGTCCACACCCTGTGAAACCCAGTTCACCCGGCGGAAGGCCTGGAGGCTGCGCTGGTAGTGCTCGTTCAGCGGTGGCGCGAGCACGGGGCAGCTGTTGCTCGAGGTGCCCGACGCGACGGTGCCCTTGCGGCCGCAGCCGCGCTGGACGTAGATGGCGTGATCGTAGCCCTGGAAGTTGGGGAAGTAGACCTTCCCACCCGGGACGGTGTGGTCCTGCGCGAGCATGGCGTCGGCCATGTAGTTGAGCTTGATGCGCTCGCCCGGGCCGGAGCAGAGGATGCCGATGTCGTCCTGCACGATGAAGGTCGCGCCGACGGGAGATCCCGTGAATGCCCTGTCTGCCGTGAGGATGAAGTCGTGGTCCGCGCCGGAGGCGACATCGCTCGCGATGCGGCGATAGTTGACGGTTCCGCCGATCTCGACGCGGATCACGCGGTCCCGATACGTATTCGCTGCGATCGACATGCCGGCCAGCTTGCAAAGCGCGGTGTCCGATCCGGCGGCGCAGGTGCCCGAGACGAGAATCGCATCGTCGTAGCTGCCGCCGAGATCGGACGTGGCGTTGTCGACATCCGTGCAGGTGATGTATTCGCCGTTCCCGCCCGGGGTCGTCGCCGTGTTGTAATCGGCCGCACCCCCGCTCTCCGCACTCCAGTTGTAGTTCCCACACGTCGCCCGGTATTTCCCGGTCGTCGCATCGAAGCCGAAGCCCCGCACGGTTCCGCTGGCGCAATCGCCGAAGTTCTCTGCGTCGAAGGCGGCGGCGCTGAAAAGCATGGAGGCAGGTGCCGTGGGCGAATCCGTCCGGGTCGTGTCGGAAACCAGCCGCACGTGGCCGGGATCGCGGCGCCCACCGGTCGTTTCGACGCCGATAGAGGCGTCGCGCAACCTGGGGAACGGGTCGATCCGCACGCGGCCTGCGAGCCAGGAAAACGTTTCGGCGGTAGCCTGCGGGAACTCGTGCGCCGCGAGCCCCAGCAGCAGAAACACCACGAGGAGTGCTCGGATCATGTCGCTACCTCGACGAGCCGCACCTCAATTGACTCGGAGCGGAACTCCTTCGGGTGCGACGAGGGATCTCGCGGTTCGAGCTGCGCGCGCGCGAAGCATCTTCTCACAAACGGCGGTCGGGGTGAAGTCCCATCGGGAAGAGCCGATCCTTCGGACCTCGAAGCATCACCGGTCGGCGCGGGAAATCGCGGCGTGCCTCTTGCTCGGCTGCCTGCTCGCGTGCAGCGAAACCGACCGATTCCGCATCCGAGCCCAGATGGGAAACGCGCAGGCACAATTGGAACTGGCGCGGGCCTACCAGACCGGAAACGGGGTTCCGAAGGACGCCGCGAAGGCCGTCGAATGGTTTCAAGCGTCGGCGGAGCAGGGAGATGCCGCGGCGCAGTTCAGCCTCGGCGTCATGTACGTCACGGGCGACGGAATCCCGCAGGATCTCGCCAGGGCTCAGGCGTGGTTCCGCAAGGCGGCCGAACAGGGAGACGTCAACGCGCAGCTCATCCTCGGCCGCATGCTCGAGGATGGCACGGGCGGACCCAAGGACACCGCCCGGGCCGTGGAGTGGTATCGCAAGGCAGCCGAGCAGGGGAACGCCGGCGCGCAGAGCCTTCTCGGTTTCCATCATGACCGGGGCGAGGGAGTTCCGAAGGACGCGGCGCTGGCTGCCCAGTGGTACCGCAAGGCGGCCGAGCAGGGAGACGCGAGTGCGCAGTACAACCTCGGCGTCCTGTTCCACAAAGGCAGGGGCGTTCCGAAGGACGCGGTCGCGGCTGTCGCGTGGTGGCGCAAGGCGGCTGAGCAGGGCGATGCCCGGGCGCAGGAGATGCTCGGCGCCAGCTACGCCATCGGCGAGGGGGTTCCGAAGGATCTCGTTCAAGCCGACGCGTGGTTGAATCTCGCCGTGCTCTCCGGACGAGCGAAGGCTCGCGACGCGCTCACGTTCACGGAAAGCGCCTTGACACCGGAGCAGCGCGGCGAAGCCGAGCAGCTGGCGCGCGAATGGCGCGCAGCGCAGCGCTCCGGGAAGCACTGAGGGCAGCGCTGCGGATTCGGGGCGAGGAAGCGGCTGCGCCGGCCCATTCGCCGTGTGACGCCTGTCACAACCCAGATTCTACGAGCGCGCGATACTCGTACGGCTCGTGGAGACGGATCCCGGCCGTGGCGGCCGTGCGGATCTGACGACGGAAACGGCTGAAGAGGAGCAGGCAAATGCGGAAGTGGATGACGCTCGTAGTCGCAGTGATGCTCGGCATGTTCGTGTCGGCGCCCGGCCCGGCGGCCGCCAAGAGTACGAAAGACGCGTGCAAAAAAGCCGACGAAAAGCTCGCGCGGACTGGCGTCGGCGATAGCGACAGCGACGGTGTCAGCGACTGTCGCGAGTCGCGCTATCTGCATACGCTTTCGTATGACCCAGACAGCGACGACGACGGGCTGGACGACGGCGACGAACTCGCAGAATCCTGCGATCCGAACAATCACGATACCGATGACGACGGGATCGACGATGGGGAAGACGATTCACCCGCCATCGAACAGAAAGTCGAGGCGCTTCTCGATGCGATCATCTGCCCGCAGATCGAGGTGCCAGGTTCCATCAGCGCGCTCGGCACCACCGCTGCGCTCGACATGAACAGCGAGTTCGAAGACACCACCTGCGGTGAGCTGGCCGCACTGCTCGCGGGCGGTGGCAACGTCTTCGTCGAGATCGAAATACTCGAGGGCGTGCTCGGCGACCTGAGCGCGACGGAAGTCGAGTTCGAGCACAACGGGCACGACGACGATGAAGACGACGAGGACGATGACTAGCGCTGCTGGTGTCATGACAATCTCGCCGTCTTCGGAGACGGCGAGGCACGCTTCGCACTCAACCTGAGCGGAAACCGGTAGACTGATCCCGTGGCGGGAGAGAGCCAGGGGATGTCGGTCGAGGGAACACGTCGGTTGCCGCGGACCCTCGGCGCCTGGCGCCGGGACACGAGCCCCATCTATCAGGCGCTTTTCCTGGCGGCGCTGCTCGTGCTGGGCAGTTCCTTCGTCGCCGGCTTCGTCGAGAGCCTTCGCCTTTTCGGGCTGCCCCCCATCCATGGCGACGCAACCATCCTGGGCAGGACACTCCTCGAGCGCGGAGAATACGCGACGGCGCTCGATGAATTTCGTCTGGCAGGCCTGATCGACCCCGAGAACTACGACGCCAGGCCGCAGCTCGACTTCTCGACTGCGCGCAGCGCCCCGGGGAGCGCCGCGCAGCGGGGCCGCACCTCCCTGGCGGCCGGCCGGTGGGTCGAGGCGGAGCGCGCGCTGCGCGAAGCGCTCGCATCCGATCCGCAACCCGAACTCCACGACCTCCTCGGCTTCGCGCTGTACGAACTGGGAAAGCGCGAAGAGGCGGCACAGCAGTTCGAGCGTGCGCGGGCATTGCGCGCGCCGCACGCCGAGAGAACGCCATGAGCAGCGTGGCGGCCGCGGCGCCCGACTCGTCACACCAGTTCCTGCCGCCGGCTCGCGTCTTCGTGAACCGCCCGTTCGATTATCTGGCGATCGGCGGCGGGCTCAGCCTGCTGGTGATCGTCGCACTGGCGCTGACGGGTCAGCTGGCTGCCGCCACGCCGGCGGCGACGTGGATCCCCTTCCTCGTCCTGGCGTCCAACAGCGCGCACTTCGCCGCGTCCAGCGTGCGGCTCTACACCAAACCGGGCGCCTTCCGGCAGTGGCCGTTCTTGAGCATGGGCCTTCCCTTGGCGACCCTCGCAGTTCTCGGCGTGGGGCTCCTGTGGCCCGAGCGGATCGGCTGGCACCTCCAGGCGCTCTACCTCACCTGGTCCCCGTTCCACTACGCAGCCCAGGCCTTCGGCCTGGCCTGCATGTACCACTACCGCTCGGGGGGAACACTGGGCGACATCGATCGCCGGCTGGTGTTCGGCACGTGCATGTTGCCCTTCGTCTTCGCCTTCCTCGACGCGCGCGATTCGGGCCTCGCCTGGTTGCTGCCCGCGCAAGTGCTGGCCGGCCAGCCCCTGCTGGAGCAGGCGGTGCGCACGTCGAGCGTGTGGGTGGCGTTGCTGGTCTTCGTCACGCCGTTGCTGCTGGCTGCGCGTCTCTACACCAAAACAGGTCGAGGTCTGCCTGCCATCAGCTGGCTCATCATCGTCACCAACGGCATCTGGTGGATCGTCTTCCGCTTCGTCGACGCCTTCGTCTGGGCGACGGTCTTCCACGGCCTCCAGTACCTCGCAATCGTCACCATCTTCCACGTGAAGGAACAGACCGCGCAGCCCGACAACCGCCGCAGCCCCGTGGCCCACGCCGTCGCCTTCTACGCCATGAGCCTGGGGCTGGGCTACCTGCTCTTCTACGTCTGGCCCTTCGCCTACCGGCTTGCAGGTTTTGGCCTGGCCGAGAGCATGTTGCTCTGCGCGGCGGTCATCAGCATCCACCACTTCATCGTGGATCGGTACATCTGGCGCCTGCGCACGGACAGCAATTACCGGGTCGTCACCGAACGCTGAGCCGCGATTCGTCGTCGAGCAGACCCGACAGCCAATGCACGACGTTGAGCAACAGCTTGGGGTTCTCGTCGAATGAAGCCCGCGTCGGATCCGCGGATTGGGCTCTCAGGGCGCGAACGGAAGCCGCGGCGTCTGGCGTCATGAGCAGCGCGCCATCTCCGAAGACGGCGAGGCGCCCCTTGCCCGCACGCAGCACGCCGCCTTGCGACCAGCCTGCAATTTCTTGTTGGGGGGTCGCTTCGGAAAACTCCCACGCAACGTTGGGAAGCAGCGAAACGCACGCGGGGCCGAAGGTCAGCAGCGAGCGGGCCTGCGGAGGCAAGCGAAACGCCGAGCCTCCATCGGAGGCCACGGCGTCCACCCGCTCCGACGGGCCGCGGCCGTTCGTCACCGGATCGTCGGCGAGAGTGCCATCGCGGCGGCTGAACACCAGCCTCCCCGCCCGTTCCGCGTTCCATCCGCCGGGGCCGCGCAGGATGCGATCGTCGACGGCATTCCCGTTGCTGACTTCGATGCCGAACACCGCTGCGAGCTCCTGTGCCGCACCCGGCATCGGCATGTGATCGAACAGCCAGAGCAGCGCTCCGCCGCCCAGAACCCATGCGTGGAGCACTTCGATCTCGTCTTTCGTGAATGCCGACGGTGTCGGCAACCCCCACGCCCTGCGGATGTCGGAATCCTGGGGGTCATCGGGCAGCGCGTTGCGCGCGGACAGCGCGTTCTTGATGACGAGGATCTGTACGCCGTCGAGCGACCCGCGGTCGAAGGGACCTGCGAGTTCTCGAACCCGGTAGCCGTCCTCCTCGAGCCATTTCGCCAGGCGCGCACGTTCGCTGCCGATCGCATGATTGTGATGGCCCAAATCAACGAGCACGCTGGGACCCGAACCGCGCGCGAACGCCGGCGTCGCCGCGTCGTCGCTTTGTCGGCAGCCCTCCAGCCCGATCGCGAGCGCGGCGGCGAGCAGTACGAGCGGTTTCCATCCGGTCGTCGTCCATCGCATCGACCGAAAGGATAGAACATCCGATCCACGGCGAGACGTATAACCAGAGAGTGTCGCGCCGTCGCGTCTCTCGCAGCGGGTGCATGCGGCCCGGTCCAGGATCAGGGCCCAAAGCCTCGCGTGCGCTTCAGACGATTCGATGGACGGCGCGGTAGAATGAGCGTAGTTTGAGCATGCAGCGCCAGCGATCCAGACGGCCCGCGGAGAGATATTCCCGATGTGGCTGAGAGAGCGCCCTTCGCATTGCCTCTTCCCGCTGCTCCTCGCAGCGGCCCTCTCGCCGCCAGCAGCCCACGCCGATCGCGATGGCTACGTGCTCGGCGTATTCCCCTTTCTAGCCTCCGTACACCTCGAGGAGATCTTCGCACCGCTTGCGGCGCGACTCGCCGCCGAGACCCGGGCGCCGATCGCGTTTCGGAGCGCCGCCGATTTCGACCGCTTCGAGCGCGCGATCCAGGAAGCGCGCTTCGATTTCGCTTTCGTCCAACCCTTCGATTACGTGCGTTTCGCGGCTCCTGCCGGCTATCGGCCTCTCGCGCGGATCGCCGAACCCCTGGTGGCCGTTTTCAGCGTGCGGTCCGATTCGGCGGCTGCGAGCCTGTCCGACCTGCGTGGGCAGCGCCTCGGGCTGCCGCCGCCCCAAGCGGCTGTCAGCATCCTGGCGCGAGACGCCCTGCTGGCGGCAGGCCTGGTTCCGGCCCGCGACCTCCAGGTCGAGCACATGCTCACCCACGACGCCTGCCTTCAGGCTCTGCTGTCCCGCAGCGTGGATGCATGCGTTACTGCGGATTTCGCGCTCCAATACCTCGAGGCAGGGATGGAGATCTCGCTGCGCCGGCTGGCGGTCACCCCGTCGCTGCCCGGGCCACTCTTCGTCGCCCACGAACGCGCGCCAGCGGCCCTCGTAGCGGCGGTTCGCACGCACCTGCTCGACCCCGCATTCACAGCCGAGGTGATCCCCTTCTTCAGGAACGGTCTCGTGCCGACGACCGATGCCGAATATCAGCCGGTGCGCGCCGCCTGGCGGCGGATACAGGAGGACAGCTCTGGCCCGCTCGTGAAGCTCGTTCTCGGTGCGCATCCGTTTCTTCCGATTCCGCGCCTCGAAGAAGTCTTCGGGCCGCTCGTGGAGATGCTCGCGCGGGAAGCGGGCATCCCCGTCCAGCTGCGCACCGCCTCGAGCATGGATCGATTCATCGCGAACCTCGAATTGGGACGCTATGACCTCGCCGTGCTCCAGGGCACCGACTACGTGAGCGTCGCCGAACGAATCGGATTCGTGCCCATGGTGAAGAACACCTTGGGTATCCGCGCAGTATTCTTGGTAAAGCCGGAGAGTCCGCTCATCCGCCTGGCGGACTTGCGCGGCATGAGCGTGGCCACGCCCCCTTATCTCTCGGCCACCGAGCGGCTCGCGCGGTGCGAACTGTTATCTGTGGGTCTCCATCCCGGCCGCGACGTCGAGCGGGTCGAAGTCTCGGGACACGATGCCTGCCTGGCAGCTCTCGCTGCGGACCGCGTGGCGGCGTGCGCTACGACCGTGACTGCCGCGGAGTGGCTCGGCTACGCTGGGGCGTTCCGGCCGATCGGCACGTCCGCCCAGATCTCGACGCCCCTGATCGCCGCTCACCCGCGCGTGCCCGAGGCGCTGCGGAACAAGTTGACCGCGGCGATGCTTCGCCCTTTCGCTGCGGGCGAACCGCCCAACGGCGGGTACATCGTTCCCATCGCAGCAGCCAGCCCCGAGGATTTCGCCACGGAACGGCTGATTGTATCCGGGGAGTGTTGGGCCGGGGCCGCGCCGGCGGCCGGCGCGCAGGACGACTAGATGATGTCGCTTCGCTACCAGATCACCGCCGCCGTCACCGCCCTCGCCGGCCTCGTTCTCTTCCTCACCCTGGCCACCACGCTCTCGTTCTCCATCCGCGCGATGGACCGCGAGGCAGCGCGGAGCCGGAATTTCGAGATCGACCTGCTGGCGGATCTCGCCCGACGTCCGCTGCTCACGGGCGAGTACGGCGAGATGCAGCCCTACGTGGAGCGCATGTTCGAGCATGAGCATGTGACGGGCGTGCGCGTCCTCGATGAAACCGGCCGCGTGGTCGCGGCAAGCGATCCTGCGGAGATCGGCTCGAACGCGCCGCTATTTCCAAACGGTGCCGATGGGGAGTGGGAAACGCGCGCATTGGCGAACGTGGCTGGCCCGCTTGGCAGCGTCTCCATTCGCTTCTCGAGCGAGGCACGCGCAGACGTATACGCCGCAGCACGAAACGCGGGCGGCGCGATTGCGGTAATCGGCCTGCTCGTCATCGCCTTCTCTGGCCTCCTGGCCGGCTTTCTGCTCACGCGCCGGCTCGGCCGCACGGCGCAAGCGGCGCTGCGCTTGTCGGGCGGAGATTTCAGCGCCCGCGTGGGCGCGCGCGGCGGGGACGAGGTTGCCGAATTGGGCCGCGCTTTCGACAGCATGGCGGAGCACATCGAAAATCAGGTCCAGGCGCTCCAGAGCAGCGAGGAGCGCTACCGCACGCTTCTCGACCACATGGCGCATCTCGTACAGGTGACCTCGCCGAACGGCGAGTTTCTGCTCACGAACCGCGCATGGCGCGAGACGCTCGGATACGGGAACGGGAACGGGGAGGATTCCAGCGGCTTGCGCTTCGCGAGCCTCGTGCGCCCCGAGGATCGCGCCGAGATGGGGGGAATCCTTGCGCGCGTCGCGGCCGGGGGCGGAACGGTGCGCAAGCGCCTCGTGCTCACTTCTTCCAAAGGGATCGAGGTGGTGGTCGCGGCGAGTTTCACGCCCCTACACCAGCACCCCAGCGAGCAATCGGTGCTGGCCGTCATGCGCGACGTCACCGAAAGCGAGCGGCTGGCCGCAGAAATCGAGCAAAAAGACGAGCTCCTGCGACAGGGCCAACGCCTCGAATCCCTCGGTCGGCTCGCGGGCGGGGTGGCCCACGACTTCAACAACATCCTGACCGTGATCGCCGGCGAAGCCGAGGAGCTGCTCAGCGCTCTGGGCGACGAGAACCCGCTGCGCGAGTCGGTCCTCCAGGTGGGACTCTCCGTCGAACGCGCCGCGGCCCTCACGCGCCAGCTTCTGACCTTCGCGCGCCGCGACAAGACAGAGCCCGAGCTGCTCGCGCTGAACACCATCGTGCGCGATCTCGAACCCATGCTGCGCCGCCTGATCGGCGAGGATCTGACCCTGATGGTTCGCCTGTCGGAGCCCTCGAGCAACGTCCGGGCGGACGCGGTGCAGCTCCAGCAGGTCGTCGTGAACCTCGTCGTGAACGCTCGCGACGCCATGCCGGGCGGCGGAACCCTCACGATCGAAACCGGCAGCGAGGTCCGACCCGACGAAGAGCGCGCTGGCGCGCCGCGCCGTTATGCGTCGCTGTCGGTAAGCGACACTGGAATCGGTATGGACGCCAACACGCGGGAACGCGCCTTCGATCCTTTTTTCACCACCAAGCAGCCCGGCGAGGGAACGGGCCTCGGGCTCTCCATGATCTACGGGATCGTGCGTCAGGCCGGCGGCCTCGTGGAGGTTCACAGCGAGCCCCGAGAGGGTTCGGTCTTCAGCATCCTCTTGCCGACGAGCGACGAGAGCCTGCCCGCGAAGTCCGAATCGCGCGAGCCGCCCCTGCCCCAAGGCCGGGGCGAGACGGTCCTCGTGACGGAGGACGAGGACGGCGTGCGCGCGGTGATCATCGCCAGCCTGTTGCGCGCCGGCTACCGCCCGATCGAGGCACGCACACCCGCGGAAGCGCTCGCGCTGGCAGCTCGCGAGCGGATCGACCTCGTGATCTCGGACGTCGTGATGCCGGGCTTTTCGGGGCTCGAGTTGGCGCGGCGCCTGCGCGAGAACCATCCCGAGCTTCCGATTCTGTTCGTTTCGGGGTATGCGGCCGGCGCCGGCGACTTCGGCGATGCCATGATCCTGGCCAAGCCCTTCACGCGCCGCGAGCTGCTCACGCGCGTGCGCGAAACCCTCGATCGCACGAGCCGCGATTCCTAGACCCGCTCGCTCGCCGAGTGCGCGTCGTCGCTGTACGCCGGGATTGCGCTCAAGGGCGTAACGCGAGCGGCCCCAGAAACGTCGCCAGCCGGTCGGCGGCCTGAAGCGAGAAATGCACGCCATCGGACCGCGCATCCGGCACGCCCTCGACGTCGGCGCGAAACGCGCCGCCCGGACACACCCGCGCGTCGAGATCGACGAACTCCACGAGACCTGGACGACGCATCGCGAGCTCCGGGAGCAGGGTCCGGTTGAGGTGCGCGAGCCGAGCGGGATCGAGCGCCGCGGTGTTGCCGAGGGGGCCGAGCACGATACCTGCCCCAGGATCCGGCGAGATACACGGATAGGTCAGCCACAGGATCCGCGTCCCGCGCGCTGCGAGCACGTCGATGGCGATTTCGAGTTCGCCGAGCAGCCATTCATCGAAGATGGGATCCCCAGGCGCGCGCACTTTCGTCCATTGCGGCAAGCGGCGATCGCGAAGATCCCAGAGACCCGCCATCACGAAGACGACCTGCGGATCGAAAGCGTCCAATTGGATCCGCCACCATTCGGCGCCGCGTCCGCAGCGCTCCTCGCCTGGCGGCGCGCTGGTGTTGTCGATCGCTCCCGATCCGTGCGTCAGGCCACAGCCATAGCTCGCCAGGTTCCAGACGTTCGCCTGCTGCGTGTGACGTCCCCAACGCTCCAGACCCTGGCCGAGAGTCGAGGCGACCGAATCGCCGAATACGATCGCGCGGGGCAGCTCGGAGCCGTTCGGACCGCGCAGCGGAGGCATCGGGCTGCCTCCGAGCAGCGGGTGCTGGACGGTCCGCGGAACGACAAGATTCTGCGTCACTCCCACCAAAGCAGCCGCCACCACCGCAAGCGCGATGGGCGCGGCCTGCCAGATCCGATGGCGCGGCAACCAGCGCCCGCTGCGGATCGGCTGTTCGAAGCCTCGATACGAAAGCTCCGCGAGCACGATCGTGACCGCGGCCCGCAGGCCCAGCAGCGCCGCGGGGCCGAGACCGGTGGCCTTCGCATCGATACACAGATACACCGGCCAATGGAACAGGTAGACGCCGTACGAGATCACGCCGAGCCTGCGCAGCGGCGCGAACGCGAGCAGGCGCGCGAGGGGGCCCGGACGGACGGCGGCCGCGATCAGCGCGGCGCTCGCGAGCGCAACCGCGCCGAGCCCGCCTTCGAACAGCCAACCAGAGCCTGGCGTCACGCACGTCCAGCAGGCGAGCGAGAAGCCGAGCCCCACGAAGCCCGCGAGCGTGAGCGTCCACGAGGCCCGCACGCCGGCGGCGTCGCGTAGCGGCGAAAGCCCAAGCGCGAGCACCGCCCCGATCAGCAGCTCGGCGGCGCGGGTGTCGGTGCCGTAGTAGACGCGCGTCGTCGTCTGCTCCGGCGCGTGCAACCAGGCAGTGAGCGCGAGCGAGGCCGCAGCGAGTGCCGCGAGCGCGCCCGCGAGGCGAGCGCGCGAGTCGCCGGCCCACCGGCAGAGGCCGAGAAACATCAGTGGGAACACCAGGTAGAACTGTTCCTCGATCGAGAGGCTCCAGAAGTGCTGTACGGGCGAGGGCCGGCCGAAGAGTTCCTCGTAGGCGCGCCCGGAGAACAGGAACTGCCAGTTCGCGGCGTAGAAAAGGCTCGCGAGACTGTCGGCCCGCAGACGCCAGAGCTGCTGCGGATCGGCGGCCCAGGCGCCATAGAGTGCGACCCCGAGCAGCGTCAGCAACGCCGCTGGCATCAGGCGTCGGAAACGCCGGGTCCAGAACTCCGCGAGTCCAATCCGGCGCGTCTCCTGGTATTCATCGAGCAAAAGCGAGGTGATCAGAAAGCCCGAGAGCGTGAAGAAGGTGGAGACGCCGAGGAAGCCCCCGCTCGCCCAGCTCGACCCATTGTGGAAGGCGAGCACGGCGGCCACCGAGAGCCCGCGGATGCCATCCAGTGCCGGGAGATGGGGGAATCGGCGTTGCGGCATTCGACGTCCTACGGCAGCGCAGCGAGGCAGTCTGCGGCGCCGGATTCAGAAGCTCAATCCGAAACCGGCGGAGACGTTGACGCCATCTTCCGAAAACCCCACGTCGACGCGGAAGGGGGCCGCCCGCTCGAGACTCGCGCGCAACCCCACGCCATAGCTCGAGCGCACGGGACTCCCGAACAAGCGCGAGCCGTCCTTCGCTACCGCTCCGGCCTCGTAGAAGATCGCCGCCCCAAAACGCTCGACCCGGATGGCGTCGGTGAACGGAATTGGAAAGCCGCGCGGGAGCAGCCAGAAGCGGTACTCGAGCGTCAGGTCCCAGCTCGCACGGTCGCGCCAGCGCCCCGCGATGAAGCCCCGCAGGTCCTGCGAGCCACCCAGGCTGGGCAGGGCGAAGAAGGGCAGATCGCCGGACGTAAACTTCGATTTGAGCCCCAGCGCCAACACATCGGTAGGAGCGTTCTCCTCGGCGGAATCACCGCCGTCGTGAAACAACGCCGGCAGGGGAAAGATGCGCCCTCCGCTGACGCTCCAGACGGCCCCGACGTCGCCGCCTTCCTGGAGCAGGGCCGCGTCGACCTCGCCCGCCGCGAACCAGCCGCGATAGGGGTTGATCTGGCTGTCGCGGGTGTCCCAGCGAAGGCCGGCGTGCAGGGTTCCCAACGAGTATGGGTCGGCCGCTTCGAAGAGCACGGGAAAGACGTCTTCCGTATTGGGCTCTCCAGAGACATGGCCAGCGCCGAGGTCGTGCCACTCGCCGCTGACGCCGAAACTCAGCACGAAATCGTCTCCGGGATCCGGCAATGTGTGGTCGAAGCCAAGTTCGAAGTAGCCGACGGAATCGCGGTAGCTCGTTTCGTCGCTTTCGTTCGTCTTCGGACCGATCCCGAAGAAGCGGCGCGTGAGCGAGCGGCTATAACCTCCCGCTGCGCGCACGAGGCTGCGCTCTTCTAGCAACACACCGCCGTCCGGCAGTTCCCGGTGATGGAGCCACCGGCGCCAGACGAACGTGTAGTTCTGTTGCCCCTCCGTCGTGTACGACAGAAAAGCGCCAGCAAACTCACGCCTGCGCTGTTCGCGGAAGTCGATGTCGACCAGCGCCACGCCGAAGCCGGTTCCGACGTCACCATCGTAGAAGACGAAAGGCGCGATCATGCTGCTCACGAGAAAGCGCTCGAAGACGTTGCCCGGCTTGAGCCTTCCCTCCGGGATGTAGCGCCAGCGCTCCGGGTTCGGGAGATCCGGTGGGCGCAGAATGGCGGGAATGCGGCCATCCGGGTCGATGCCCTGCAAGGGATCGAAAACAGGCGCGGCGGCGGCGGCCGCGGGACCCGCCAGATCGCCGTCATCCGCCCGCGCGGCGCCGACCATCAGAACCAGCAGGAACATGAGGCTTCGGATCGGCCGCACCCACACCTTCGCTCTGGCCCCCCCGCTCTGGAATAGGCGATTCGCGTTTCGATTTCGATGCCCGGCGCTGCACGCCGCCGACTTCGTGAAGAGGCCGCCGGTGATCGCCGTTAGACTCCGCCCATGATCCTTCACGAGCCGGAGGTATCCCGGGTCGACGGACGCACGCGTGTGCATGCGCGGATCGAAACGGCTCACCCGAAGCTGGCGGCGCTCGGAAGCCTCTGGTTCGAGGTGGACGCCGCGAACGGGCTGGTCGTCAGCGACCGCGCCGATCCATTTCTCGTCGCCATGACACCCATCGCCATGGCCTGCGGCGAACGCATCGAAGTCCGGGGGCGGACGTCGCCGCGCCTCGCCTGGGGCATTCGCGAGTTCCAGCGGGTCCATTTCGCCTGGTGGCCGCGGCTCGTGAAGATCGTGGACATAGCATATGCCGCGCTCGAGGAGCCTCCGCCATCGGAGCGCGGCTCCGGGGTTGCCGCCGCGTTTTCGGGCGGGGTCGACTCTTTGCATACGCTCTGGAGTCATACCGCAGAACGCGAGACGATCCCCGGGTATCGTCTCAGCCACGCGCTCCTCATCAACGGTTTCGATCTCGACGTCGATCTCGAAGACACCGGCCGATTCGATGTCCTCCGGTCGACGTACGCGCCGCTGCTCGCGCCGCTCGGCGTCGAGTTCGTGACGGTTCGGACCAATCTCCGGGACTACCGACACGCGGGAGTGAAAAAGAGCGGGTTGCTCCGCTCGTTCGGAACCGCGCTGATCGCGCCGGCGCTCGCGCTGAGTCCCACCCTCGGTCGCTTCTATCTCGCGTCGGCGCGCGGATACGCGCAATTCGAAGCGGACGGATCGAATCCAGCGACCGATCATCTGCTCGGAACTGCGGGGTTCCAGACGATCCACGACGGCGCCGGCGTCGCGTCGCGGTTCGAGAAGACCGCCGTCATCGCGGCCTGGCCCGAGGCGCTCGCGAGGCTTCGCGTCTGCTCGAATCCGTCGTGGCAGAATGTCAACGGCGAGCGGGGCGTGATCGACAACTGCGGAACCTGCAAGAAGTGCATCTGGACGCTGACGAGCCTCGAACTGATCACCGGACGCAAGACGTTTCCGACGTTTTGCCATCCGATCGCGCGTTCGGATCGCCGCCTTGCCGTGCGGGCGTCCCCGCTGCGCGCGGTCGAAATTCTGCGCGAAGCGCTCGCACGCGGCCGACGCGACATTGCACACGACATCCGATGGGGGCGCGCGCGGGCGACACTCGAACGCTGGTTCGGTCTGGCCCGCCCGCACAGGAAGCAGCTCCGGACCAGCGCCATCGAGAGGCTCCTGCGGGGCGAATAGCGTCCGTTCCGGTTCGAGAGCCGCTAGGATGGGGCGCAGACTTTGGGCCTGGATCGGCGAGCCGATGTTGGACACGTTCGACAGCTACGCAGACATCTTCACCGCGCGCGGCGACGCCTATCACGAGGCGATGACGCGCTGGCCGGACGCGCGAGCCGACGAACTGCAGCTGTTGCTCGACGCCTTGCAGCCGCGGGCAGGCGAGACGCTGGTCGACGCGCCGGCGGGCGGCGGCTACCTCGCCTCGCGGCTGGCGACGGACGTGCGCTACGTCGCCGTCGAGGCTGCGCGCCCGTTCTTCGACCGCTGCCCCGAAGATCTGCGCTGCACCCGGCTCCTGTGCCCGCTCGCGAAGATCGAACTTCCCGACCAATCGGCGGATCTCGTCACGTGCCTCACGGGCTTGCACCACGAGCCGGATGTCGGCGGCGCTCTCGCGGAGTTCGTCCGCATCCTGAAGCCCGGCGGCCGGCTCGGTCTCGCCGACGTCGGCCTCGGGTCCCCGCCGGATCGCTTTCTCAACGGCTTCGTTCACGAGCACAGCCAGACCGGCCATCGGGGCAGCTTTTTCGACGAGACGCTCGCGAACGTGTTGCGAGAAGCGGGGCTCGGCGAGGTGAAGCTTGCCGTGGCTCCGCTGCGCTGGCGATTTCCCGACGCGCCCGCGATGGTCTCATTCGTGCGCCTGCTCTTCGGTGTCGATCGCGCCACCGACGCCGGGATCCACCGCGCAATCGACGCGTTGCTCGGAACCGAGCGGCTGCCGGACGGAGGCATCGCACTGCGCTGGGAGCTCCTCGTGGCGACCGGCCAAAAACCGCGCTGAAACCCGATGTCTCGCCGCCTGCGAACGCTTGAGCTCTGGATCTCGGATCGCCTCTACACCGCAGCCCGTCGTGCGAGCGGCCGCCGGATTCTGGTATTGCGCCACAGCGACCAGCTTCCCCACTACAACGACGATCTCCTCGCCTGGCTGCGGCGCACGGCGCCGGAGGCGGCGAGCTTGTTCGAGCTGCGCCGCGTCGGTTTCGTGCCGAAGGATCCCGCCCGCTACGCGCTGTTCGTGCCCTGGCTCCAGGATCCCCTGCGCGAGCGTTTCCCGCAGGCGTACGCCCTCGCGAAGCGGGTCGAAGAGTCGATCCTCGGCGCCGGCGGCGGCGTCGTGAACCCGGTGGATCATCTGTCGAACGGGATCAAGACGCGGGCATCCGCGCGCCTGCGGGACGCCGGTGTGCCGATGCCGAAGGTCGTGCCGATCGCCGCCCCGTGGACGCTGCCGGAGGGTCTCGCGTTTCCGGTGATCGCGCGGGAGGATCGCCGGCATGGCGGCCCGATGCGCCTGTGCCGCAACGAACAGGAGCTGGCGGACGTCGCCTGGCACGAGATTCACGAGCCGGTCGTCGTCGCGTACCGCGACGTGCGAAGCGAGGACGGTCGCTTCCGCAAATGGCGTTGCGTGGTTGCAGGCGAGCGCGCCACGCCGCGACATCTCGTGATCAGCCGGCGCTGGGTGGTGAAGGCGCAACGGCGCGTGAAGGACGCATCCGCGATCGCCGAGGAACTCAGCTACACCCGCTCGAGCGAAGATCCACACCGAGAGGTTCTGGTTCGGGGCGCGAAGGCGCTGGGCCTCGAGGTCGTCACTTTCGACTACGCGCTGACGCAGGGGGGCGATCTCGTCGTCTTCGAGCCGAACCCCTTTGCGACGCTGTGGGCGCCCTTCAACGCAGACGCCCGCTACGACTACCAGCGCCCGTGCGTCGAGCGGCTTTACGCCATGCTCTGCGCCTACTGGCTCGAGCGGTCGGGGCTGTTGCCAGACGTCGGCAAGGAACTGCTCGCGCTCGCCGACTGAACCCTCGCGGGACAGCCGGGAGATTCGACGAGACGGATCACCCCAGGCAGGCGGGGCGTGGCGACTCAGCGGAACGTGCGCGGAGCGTTCGGCTCGCTGCACACGCTTTCTGGATGGAACGCCACTTGCTTGCGATGAGCGAGGCTCCCGCGCTGCGGGGAGCCTTCACACGCGATGGGGTGCTGGTGATGATCGAATACGACCCGTTCAGCGACGAGGCCCTCGACGATCCGCTTCCGATCTACCGGAGACTGCGAGACGAGGCTCCAGTCCATTACATGGGCGAGTTCGATTGCTGGGCGCTTTCGCGCTTCGAAGACATCTGGGAGCAGACGGGAGACGCCACTTCCTACTCGGCGGCGGCGCGCGGGACCACTCCGGCGCACCTGCTGACGGCCCAGCTCCCCGTTTTTCCGAGCGTGAACCTGATGGATCCGCCGGAGCACACGCGCAACCGGGCGCTGATCAGCGGCGCCTTCAAGCCGCGGCGGGTCGCGACACTCGCGCCGCTCGTGCGTGAGATCGTCGGCCGTCACATCGACGCCGTGGCAGAACGCGGCGCGTGTGATCTCGTGGGAGATTTCATCGCGAAGGTCTCGATGGAGGTGTCCTGCAACCTATTGGGCCTGCCGGTCGAAGACGGGGATTTTCTCAACGGCCTGGTGAACCGGTTCTTCGAGCGCGAACGCGGCCGCCGCGGCATGACCGAGAACGGCCTCGCTGCTGCAAACGAGCTGAACGAGTATCTCGCGAGAATCGTCCGCGAGCGGCGCCGGTCACCGGTCGCTGGCGACGTTCTCATCAACGCCTACCTGGGCGCCGAGTTCGACGGCAAGCCGCTGCCGGAAGAAAACATCGCCTCCCAGATGGCGACGCTCGTGATCGGCAGCACCGACAGTTTCCCGAAGATCTTCGCGGCCGGGCTGCTCGCGCTGCATCGCAATCCGAGCCAGCGCGCCGAGCTGGTCAGGGATCGCAGCGGCGTCCGCGCGGCCTTCCAGGAGATCCTGCGGTATGGGATGCCGACACAGATGCTGGGCCGGACCCTCACCCGCGATGTCGTGCTGCATGGCGAGACGATGAAGTCCGGACAGGCGGTGCTCTTCCTCTTCGTATCCGCCAATCGCGATGAGCGGGAGTTCGCCGATCCGGATCGCTTCGACATTCAGCGGAACGCCAAACGCACCCTGACCTTCGGCCATGGGAATCACGCCTGCCTCGGCACGCACATCGCAGCGCTCGAGGGCGAGATCGCGCTCGGCGCGGTCCTCGACCGCATCCCGGACTACTCGCTCGACGAATCCCGCATCGAGTGGCTCCGCTCCGAGTTCGTCGCCGGAATCAGCTCCCTGCCTGCGACGTACGGCTGAGATCCCCGCGATCCACGCCGAGGAGTGTCCGAACGCGCGCCGCGACCTCCTCCCATTCCCGCATCGGGGGCGGCGGCGTGAGATCGAGGGTTCCACCCAGGGGCCGCGCCAATTCCCGGCGCACGAGTTCCCGGTGCAGCTCGCCGACGTCTCGCGGCGGGCGCACGATCGCCCGCTCGACGAGTCGCGCGCACAGGTATTCGATGCCCTGTTGCGGGCGCACCGTCCCCTTGCCCTGCTTGCGTGGACGCGCCGTGGCGCGCCGCATCACCCACTCGGCGACGCGTCTGCGCGGCCCTGCAGCCCGTTCGGGAACGAGCGCGATGTAAACCGGTTTCAGCGTCGACACCGCATCGGCGAGCATCGACTCGCTGTCACCGGTCACGACGATCACATCGGCCGCGCCGAGCAGGGCGTAATACGGATTGTCGGAGTCGCCGCGGCGCCAGCGGTAGAGGAGCGCCGCCGCACCGAGCCCAGTCGCGAGCGCATCCGTCGCCTCTGCGCCCGTGCGCGGGCTCGTGGTCGCGAGGACGGAGCCGCCCGCAGCGAGCGCGAACGCGGCCGTCTCGCGTCCGATGCGCCGCGCCGTCTCCGTGTCGAGCCGATGCATCGCCGACGACCCCCCCACGAGCAGCGCCACGCGAGGGCGAGAAGCATCGCGCCAGATCTCGCGGCAACGCTCGGCCGCTTCGGCGAGCGCCGTCGGGCTCACGGCGCTGAACGGGATCAACGTCTCGATGCGGCGCGGGTGAGATGGCAATCGAAAATGGGAGCAGGTCACCGTCAGGTCGAAACGGTCGGCGACATCGCCGCCCTTGCGTCCCAACTGTACGAGCCGACTCCGGCCGCGGCTCCTGCTTCCGATCCAGCGCGCCACCGGCGCCGTGCGGCGCCCGGTCGCGATCACGAGCTCGGGCCAGGGCGGCGCGAGCTGCGCCGTACTCCCCGGGTGCAGCCCGAGGCGCGTTCCAGCGAGCAGGTGATTCGAGAGGCGATTGAGCGACGTGAATCGCAGCGCCTTCCTTTCGAAGGGCCAGCCGAGCGTCGTGGCAAATCCGATCGACTGCGTCGTATGACCCACCTTGTCATCCGTCAACACCCACACACGCGGAGAACCGCCGGAGCGCGGTCCGCCCTCGCGCAGCCAGATGTGCTCGCGCCCGAAGGCGCGCGGTGTGCGCAACACGAGTCGCCAACGCAGCAGCGGCCGGGCTGCCGCGGCGGCTTCGAAGTGGGCGAGCCAGAAGGCTGCACCACGGCGCGGCGCTTCGAAAAGGCTGCCGTCCGCGAGCCGCGTTGGCATCGGGTCCAGGAAAACGTCGGCGGCGACCAGACGCCGCGCGTGACGGAAGAGTTCCCCCACGAACCAGGGCGCATCTTCATCCGGCACGCGCTCGAGCGCGTCATGACATATGACAGCGTCAAACGCTTCAGAGGGCGGCTTCGCCAGCGCGGGAACCGCCGGATCCCAGACGGCCGAACGGCGCTCGGAGCCGCCGCTCCGAGTGGGCGCCGCCGGGCGCGCAGGCGGGGCATTCCCGAGTGAAATCTCGAGAACCGTGTCGGCGCCCACCTCGACGAGCGCGTCGGCCAGGTCCGGCGGCGCGAGCGTCGCCGCCGCCGGCGCCCTTGCCAGGCGTTCGAGCAGCGCGAGCCACCCGGAACTCGGCCGCGCGGCGCTGAAGACCTGGAAACCCGCCTGGTCCGCGGAGCGCTCGAGCTC
The DNA here is from genome assembly GCA_031405455.1 of Deltaproteobacteria bacterium. GTDB lineage: Bacteria > Myxococcota_A > UBA9160 > UBA9160 > SMWR01 > DATBRV01. The sequence goes on from JANNIY010000168.1 coordinate 24,382, forward strand.
GCTCCAGACTTCGCCGACAGGATTGCGCTGATAGACGAAGCGCTCGGGAAACGGTTGCCACGGTTGCGTATGAATCGTCGTGTAGTGCAGAACGCACGTTCGGTTCGGCACGTACTCGTCATCGCGCGCGTTCCACTCGGGCGCGAGCGGGCCCCACCAGGACTCAGCGCTCTTCTCGATCGCCTTGCGGCGGCGGGCTCGCACGAACGCGGGCGCCCACGGGCTCGCCATGCGGACGCAATCAATCAACATTACAGAAGTGTCGGACCGGTGGATCGAGAGGTAGCCATGGCCGCCCATGTCGAGATCGAAGAGCAGCGCCGGATCCGCGAGATAGATCTGGTCGACATCGTTGTAGATCGCGCGGCCGGAAGAGCCCGCGAGCGCGGGGATCGCGAAACGGTAATTGGTGAATCCCGTGAGCCAGCGCCTGCGGTCGAAGCCCGCGAGGTCCCGCATCAAGTGGATCTCATAGGCACGCGAGGGATCGCGCACCCGCTCGACCGACCAGACGAACACGCGCTCCGCGCGGTGCTGACCAGTCTCGGTTCCCACGAAGATGCTCACGGGCGGACGGGTGTCGCCGGCACGCGCGTCGCGCGCGGGCAGCGTGATCCGCTCGGCGCGCGTACGGGTTCCTGGCCGCGCGTACGCTACCGAACCACGCCCGAGGCCCCGTCGCATCTTCGAACGACCTACGCGTCCCGAAGTGACGCTGCGGGATCCGCCAGCGAACCGGGTCGAAGGCGTGCCGCAGGGCCGTCGAGGTAGCGGTGCCGCAGTACGCAGAGCTGGTCATCGAGTGAAAGGGAGATTGGCCGTCCCGTGCGGATCCCGAGCCGCGGGACGTCCTCGTCCTTCACCACGTCGAGCAGACGCATGAGGGCGCGCAACGAGTTCTTGTGGGCAACGACGAGTACGCTGCGTCCCCTGCGCAGCTCGGGCGCCAGGGTCTCCGCCCAGAAGGGTCGGATTCTCTCGACGGTGTCGCACAGGCTCTCGGCGGAGGGCAATGCTGTCGCCACGAGGTCCGTGTAACGCACGTCGCGCGAAGGATGCCGCGGATCGTTTGCCGCAAGCAACGGAGGCGGCGCCGCAAACCGGTGTTGGCACGCCCAGACCTGCCTCGGGCCGAAGCGCCAGACTGCCTCGAGGCGGCGGAGGCCCTGTAGCGCGCCGAAGTGTCGTTCGTTCAGATACCACGATTCGACGATGGGAACCGCCGAGAGCCCCATCGCAGCCAGCGTGATCCGGAGCGTGTCGATCCCGCGCCGCAGCGCCGACGTGAAGCAGACGTCGGGGCGAAAGCCTTCAGCGATCAGCAGCTCGCCAGCGAGCTGCGCTTGAAGCTCGCCGCGCGCCGTCAGCGGCACATCGGTCCATCCCGTGAATCGATGATCGCGATTCCAGATGCTCTCGCCGTGACGCAAAAGAACGAAGGGTTTCAGGGTCGGCTCCAGGGGGGGGCCCAGATCATTCGAGCCGGAATTCGCGTGCCCAAGACTACCGCCGGTTCGCGAGAGCGCCAATCCTGTGCCGGCCGCTGCGCAGGCCCGCCGCAAAGGCGCGGAATCCGTGGGCAGGCCTACCCCGGGCGGATCAGAGCGGCCAAACCTGGGTGATCACCGCAATCGCGACCACGCTGCACAGGAGATCGAGCGGCAGCCCCACGCGCATGAAATCGGCGAAGCGATAGCCGCCCGGTCCGTAGACGATCAGGTGGGTCTGATAACCGATCGGCGACGCGAAGGCGAGGCTCGCAGCCATCATCACGCCCATGATGAAGCCGCGCGGTTCAACGCCCAGTTGGCTCGCGGTCGCGATGGCGATCGGGAACATCAGAACGGCGGTCGCATTGTTCGAAAGCACCTCCGACAACACGACGGTGACGACGACGATCGCCGCGAGGCCGCCGATCGGCCCAAGGTCGCCCGCGCTCGAAACGACGAGGCGGGCGACAGCTTCGGCGACGCCCGTCTTCTCCATCGCGCTCGCAATTCCGAAGCCGGCGCCGATCGTAAGCAGCACCGGCCAATCGACGCTGCGAAGCGCAGCGCTCGCGGAAACGCAGCGCAGGGCCACGAGCATGCCCGCCGCGACCAGCGCCGCGATCGAGACGGGAATCACGTCGAAGACGGCGAGCGCCACCATCGCGACGCCGACCGCAGCCGCCAGTGGGGCGCGATCGTGGCGGCGCACTTCGTCGCCCTCGATTCCGCTCACGAGGTAGAAGTCCGAGCTGTTCCCGTGTACGCGCAAGAAGTGTGGAGCCGTCTGGAGCAACAGCGTGTCGCCAGGCGCGAGTTCGATCTCACCGATTTTTCCACCCACACGTTCGCCATTGCGGTGGACGGCGATTACCACCGCGTCGTAGATGGATCGGAAATCCGCATCACGGACCCGGCGCTTCACGAGCGGCGAAGAATGCGAGACAACGGCCTCGACCAACCTCCGGCCTGCCGCCGCGTCGATCGGATCCTCGCGCTCCGGAGCGGGGACGAGCCCACGGATGCGCTGAAGGTCGACTATGGTCGAAACTACACCGGCGAACACCAACCGATCGTCGGCGAGTATCACTTCGTCGGGTGAAACCGGCGTCAGATAGCGGCCCGCGCGGTCGATCTCGACGAGGAACAATCCCGGCAGCTGCCGCAGGCCGGCCTCTTCCACCGATTGCGAGACGAGCGGACAGCCCGGCTGCACGAGCATCGCGACGGTGTACTCACGCCGCCGCTCGCCGAGCTCTTCGACGGGTTCCTTGCGCATCGGAAGCCAACGCGGCGCCACGAGCAGCAGATAGGCGATACCGACCACGCAAACGGGCAGGCCCACCCACGTGACCTCGAAGAAACCGATGGGCGCCATGCCTGCCTCCAGCACGAGGCCAGCGACAACGAGATTCGTGCTGGTGCCGATCAGGGTGATGCAACCGCCAAGAATCGTCGCGAAATCGAGCGGCAACAGAAAGCGGCTCGGCGAGAGCCTGTGACGGCGCGCCCACTCGATCACGACGGGCGTCATCATCGCCACGATCGGCGTGTTGTTCAGGAAGGCCGAGAGCGACGCGCTGGCGAGCACGATACGCACCCGACCCGCGGATTCCGTTTTCGCGCCGCCGAAAATGCGCGCGAACGAACGCTCGATTACACCCGATTCCCGCAGGGCGGCAGCCACCACGAAGAGCGCGGCCACGGTCGCGAGGGCTTCGTTCGAGAAACCCCCGAACGTCTCCTTCGGCGTCAGGATCCCGACGCCCGCGAGCACCGCGAGTGCACCGACGAGCACCAGATGCGGTGGAGCCATCTCCCTCGCCATTGCGACGAGCGCAGCCACGATTACCGCAAGAGTAAACCAGCCCTGCCAGTCCATGCGCGCCCGACGTTACACGGGCCGCAGAGCGACCGCCCTATTCTGCATCACGAAACGCGAGCCCGCAGCCCGCACACTCGGCGGCCGCGAGATCGGCCGGCTCGCCGCACGCCGGGCACAGCCCTTCTCCCCGTGCCGCCAGGTCCAGATCCTCGGGCACGTCGGGGATCTGCGAGCGCAGATGCTCGGTGTCGAGACGCGCGGCCTCCGCGACGTCTTCGTCGCGCACGAACACGCCGCACAGACGTTCCCCTCGGCTCGCCGTGATGCTGCCGTCTGGATCCGGCTCGAGCTCGACCCGGTGAGCGATGCCGGCAGCGGCGAGCCGCGTCGAGAAGCCGCGCCCCCAGGACAGCGTCGCCGTGCGCACGCGCCGCAGCTCGGATGCGGGCGGAAGCTCGCGAGCCGCGAGCGGCTCGCCAGCGAGTACGAGCGCAACGCCGCAATCCGCGCAGACCAACACGCTGTGAACGTATTCTTCGCCACATTCGGGGCAGTGCTTCGGCGGCAACGTCATGCTCGTCTCCGAGGCGCGGAGCATACGCGAGGGCGGGCCTCCCGTCGCTTGACCCCCAACTTCGGGTACCGCAGGATGGCAGGGCGCAGCGCGGAGGTCCTCTCGTGAAGCTCTTGTGGTTCCACCTGATGCCCTACACGGACCTCCCCGCCGACTAGGCGCCGGCGCGTCGCCGCAGGATCACGGAGAGGTTGTTCGCAGGCATCTCGACGATCTCTTCCAGCGCAAAGCCCACGGCGTCGGCCGCTGCGACGAGCACTTCCAGATCGCGCACGCCCCATTCTGGATTCTGCGAACGCAGACTGCGATCGAATGCCTGATTGCTCGCCGCGGTCGGTTCGCCGCCGCGATGAAAGGGCCCGTAGAGATAGAGCACGCGGCCCCGGCCGAGCGCACCCGCCGCGCCCCGCAAGAGGCCCTGCGCCGCGCGCCACGGCGCGATGTGGATCATGTTGATGCACAGGATCGCCGCGAGCTCGGAGGCAACGCCGGCGCTCGCTTCCCAGTCGGCGGCCGTCGTGTCCAGGTCGAGCGGCGCGCGCAGATTGGCCACGCGCGCTGCAGCCATCCACGCCGCGATGCTCGCTCGGTGCGCCGGATCCGGATCGCTCGGCTGAAAGTCCAGACCCGGAAGCTGCTCGGCAAAAAAGACCGCATGCTCACCCGTGCCGCTCGCGATCTCGAGCACGGCGCCGCGCGCCGGCAGAACGCGGCCGAGGACCGCGAGGATCGGCTCGCGGTTGCGTTGGGTGGCGGGCGCGGAGAGGCGAGAATCCATCGGTCGCGTCACGATAGCGGCGCGCCGCGCTGGCGGGCAGAATGCAGGCATGGCCAGCCAAGCCAGCGCCCCGCGCGTTGCCCTGCTCGCACCGATGCGATCCGAGTTGCTCCCTCTCGTCCGTACGCTCTCGTTGCGCCGGGCTGGCGGCGGAAGCAACGCGCCCTACACCGGAACGCTGGGCCGGGTCGAGATCCTCGCCGCGCAGGTCGGAATCGGGATCCGCGCCGCCGCGCGCGCAGCGGACGGCGTTCTCGCAGCTGCTTCGATCGACCATGTCGTCGTCGTGGGTGTCGCGGGTGGCATCGGAGGCAGCGTTGCCATCGGCGATCTCGTGGTACCGGCGCTCGTCGTCGACCTCGCAACCGGCGCGCAGTTTCGGCCGGCGCCGCTTGGCGCCGTGCCGCCGCACGGAACGTTGCTCACCTCGGATGGATTGCTGAACGACCCGGCGGCGTTCGCCCGCTTCGAGCAGCAGGGCGCGATCGCGATCGACATGGAGACCGCGGCCATCGCGGCCGTCTGCGAGCGTCACGGGTGTCCCTGGTCGGTGTTCCGCGCCATCAGCGACCACACCAGCGATGGCTCGATTGATTCCGCCGTGTTCGGGCTGACGGGATCCGACGGCAACGCAAAACCTGGCGCGGTCGCCCGGTTCGTGCTCACGCAGCCGTGGCGGATTCCGCAGCTGACGCGCCTCGCACGCGGCCTCGCGCTCGCGACGAACACGGCGGCGGGTGCCGTCGCTCGCGCGCTCGCGACGCTCTGAACACGGTCAGCGCGGGGCCCGGCACTCCGGGTGCGCGGCGAGCATTCCGCGCGTGTTGTCCGTCAGCGCCTGCACCAGGCATCGCGAGCGCACGAAACTCTTGAGCGTCTTGTCGTCCATGCCTGTCGCCTGTGCGTCACAACGCACCGGCAGCAGAATCTGGAAGCTCGTCTGCGAGTCGATGAAATCGTCGCGCAGCGCCTCGGGAACGAGATCGCGGCAGCGCGCGAGGACGCCCTGATTCTCGGCTCGCGCGGCTTGCAGCCGTGTGCCGATGCAGGCATTGCGCTCGAGCGCGCTCGCCAGGTCATCGCACTCGAACGACGGGCTGGGCGGGCCGGGAGGCGGAACCGACGGCGATGCTTGCGCCACGGAGATGCTCGCGTACGGCTCCGTCGCCAGGGCCGCGAGTGCATGGGGACTACCGATCCGCACGAGCAGCTTCGTGACCTCCTCGAGGTTGCCGGGGCCACAGCCCCACCACATCGTCGTCTTCAAGGATTGTTCCGAACCGGGGAGGGCCGCCAACTCGTCGCGGTAGAGGGCGCCGAGCCGCTCCGCGGCGGCGACGAAATCGGAGCAGTTGCCGCTCAGCAGATCCGCACTGCACAGCATCCCGTCCTCATCGATCGCTGGACACACGAGGCTCGGGGAGGGAAGCGGCGGGTCCTGCTGCGCGGCGGCGGAGTTTGCAACCGCGGCCCAGGCCCAGAGCGCCGCGATCACGACTGCCATCGCGAATTTTCGAATCTGGACCATCGACTCTCGTAGCTCCGCACGCGCTCGGGATCCTGCGCGTCGGCGTTGCTAGCCAAATCGCCAGCACCCCGCTACTCGCCCCCCGGCGAATCCGGATAGAATGCAACACTTCCGGCGCGAGAGGACGTTTGCCCGAATCGCCGCAGACCCATCGCGATCGTCCTCGGGTCGCGACGGCAGCCGTGGGCGCTGCGTGCGCGCTGTGGTTGTTCTGCGCCCTTTGGATCACGCGCGATCACTACCCCGTCTCCCCAGACACGCTTCACCACGGAATCGTCGCGCGGAATCTCGCGCGCGGGAACGGCTTCACGATCAACATGATCCACTACCACGTCGGCCAGCATGCCGAGGTGGAACACGTCCCCGAAATGCACGCGATTCTACAACCCGTCGCTCTCGCAGGGTTGTTCGCACTATTCGGCCCGGAGCAGGCGATGTTCCGGGTGCCCGGATTCACGTACATGGCCCTCACCGGCTTCGTCGCGTTTCTGTATGCACGCCGTGGTTTCGGCGCCGGCGCGGGGCTCGTCGCCTGCACGCTGACTCTCGCCAGCAGCCTGCTCGCCCAGTGGGCGTGGATCGGCTCGGACGATGCAGGCTTTGCTTTCTGGTTTCTGGTTGCCGTGTTTGCACTCGACGTCGCGATCGAGAAACGTTCGGCGCGGGGCTTCGCCCTCGCCGGGCTCGCGGCCGCTCTCGCGTTGCTCCAGAAACTCAGCGGCATGATCCTCCTGGCGCCGATGTTGGCGATCGCATTGAATCGCGAGACGTCTGTGCGTACCCGCCTGCGTTGGACGGCGAGCTGGCTGGCGCCATTTGCGCTTGCCTTCGGGCTCAACGCCGTGCGCAATCGCATCGCAAGCGGAGGCTGGGGGTTCCGCTTCGGTTCGATCGGCTGGATCTACAAGACGCAGGGAATCGAGGCCTATTACGGCGTCTACGATCCGATTCCGTCGCTCGCGAGCGTGCTGGGTTCGATCGGGAGCGAGCGGGTGATTTCAGTGATACGGGACCAACTCGAAGTCTTCGCGCGCGCCGTCCTGTCGCCGACGCCGGTCTTCGCGGTCGATCCCCTGAACCGACTGATGGCGCCTGGGTTTCTGTCGCTTCTCGCGCTCCTGGCGCTCGCGATTCACGCACGTCGCCGACCCCGTTTCGCAGTTCTGGCGACACTTTCGCTGCTGGGCTCCGTCGGCTTCATCTGTGGAATCTGGCACTACGAGATCCGCTACTTCACGCAGCTGGTCCCCTTGTTCGCCATTTCGATCAGCGGGTCGATCGTCCCGAAGGAATCTTTCGCGCAACCCCGGCGCCAGACGGCCTTCGCGATGGCCCTCTCGGCGACCGGGCTCGCCATCGTGGCCTTGAGCGTGGGGCTTTTCGCTCGCTCGTTGCAGACAATTCCACTCTTCGGAGGCGCCGCGGCGTGCAGCAGGGCCCTCGCCTGGATCCGAAGCGAAACGGCTCCGAACGATCGTATCCTGACCATCGATCCGTGGACGACGACGTGGGAAACGCAGCGAGCGTCGATCGTCGTCCCGTTCGGGCCGCGGGAGGACGTGGAGAAGGTGATCGCCTGGTATCACCCAACCTGGCTCCTCGTTCAACCCCGGTTGCTGCGACCCCGCAGCACGCAGCGCATTCAGGAGATGCTGGCGAATCCCACCGCGACTTTTTCGGCATCGCCCGTCCTCGTCGACGGCGCCTGTTCCGTTCATCGAATCACGACGTCCATACCGGACCAACGCACAAAGTCTCTCGAGAAATCATGATCCATTGGCCCGAGCACCATCACCCGAAGCATGCGCCGGTTCACGTGCGCAACGAACTCGTGATCACGGCGCGGCCCGAAAGCGCGCGGGCGACCTGCTCGAGGATCTCCTCGGGCTCGTAGGGCTTGCGCACGAAACCGGCAACGCCGCTCGCAGCGATGCGCTGCGATGCGGCGTCCGAGTTGTAACCCGTGGAAATGATCACGCACACGTCGGGACGAATGCGCCGCATCGCGGCAAGCACCTCTTCACCGCTCGTATCGGGCATGGCGAGATCGAGCAGCACCGCATCGATCTCGTGGCCGCGCTCCCGAAAGCATTCGATCGCGGCCGCGCCACCGCCGGCCGTGATGACGCGATACCCCGCGCGTTCGAGGAAGGCTTGCGCCACTTCGACGACGTAGTCCTGATCGTCGACGACCAGGATGGTGCCGCTGCACAGCGTCTGCGCGTCTGCCGCGGGCGCGACTTGAGCCGCAGCGAAAACAGGTTCCGGCTGCGGCAGCAATACGCGGATCGACGTGCCGATTCCAACCTCGCTGCGCACCTGCACGACGCCGCGATGTGCCCGGACGATCCCGAGCACGCCTGCCAGCCCGAGACCGCGGCCAGAGAACTTGGTGGTGAAAAACGGCTCGAAGATGTGCTTCTGGGTCGCGGCGTCCATGCCGTGTCCATCGTCGGCGACCTCGAGGAAGACATGCGCGCCCGCGAGAAGGCCTTCGCCACCCGAGAGAGCGGCGAGATCCGCCTCGTCGAGTTCCACCCGCCCCGTGCGCACGAACAACGCACCCGCGCCATCGCGGAGGGCCTCGCTCGCATTCGTGACGAGGTTCAGCACGACCTGTCGCAACTGGATGGTGTCGCCCTCGACCCGCGCCCGCGGCGCCATGTCGAGCTCGAGCCGGCACTGCTCCGAGACCGACGCGCGCAACAGATCCGCCATCTCCTCGACGAGATCCGAAAGATCGAGCGACTTCAGCGCAATCTCCGACTTGCCCGAATAGGCGAGCATCTGCTCGGTGAGGCCGGCTCCGAGCTGGGCGGCCGCCCGGATGCGCGCGAGACGCGAAGCCAGAGGGGAGTCCGGCGGGGCGTCCGCCAACGCCATGCGGCTGTTTCCGAGGATCACGACCAGCAGATTGTTGAAATCGTGTGCGACGCCTCCCGTCAGGAGTGCGAGGCTCTCCAGACGCTCGGCTTCGTGCACATGGAGCTCGAGCTTGCGCCGGTCCGCCTCGGCCCGCTTCGCTTGCGTGATGTCGCGGGCCGCACCCACCACGCGCAGACCGCCATCGTCGGCGTCGCGCGTCACGCGCAATCCCGCGAGCAGGCTGACGATCCGTCCGGTTTTGGCGACGAGGTCGACTTCGACCTCGCGAGTGTTTTCCGCGAGGAACGACTGGAACTGACGGCGGGCGCGCTCCCGATCCTCGGGGTCGAGCAGCGCGAGCCAACCCGTGCCCTTCAGCTCGGCCAGCGTGTATCCCGTGATGCGCGAGAACGCGTCGGTGGCCCAGCTATCGTGCACCTCGCCCTGGGGGTCGACGCGGAGTCCGAACGCGAGATCCGATCCCAGCTCGGAGACGACGCGATAGCGCTCGTTGCTTTTCTGGAGCGCCAACTCGGCGGCGGATCGCTCCGCGACTTCCTGTCGCAGAGAAGTGTTGGCGAGCGCAAGCTCCGCCGTGCGCGCCGCAACCCGCTCCTCGAGCGCATCGCGTTCTCGCTGCAGCTCGCGCCGCCCGCGCTCCCACTCCGCGCGAATCTGCACCCCGAAGAGCACCGGCACCGCCACCACCCACATCGCGAGCAGGCCCGGCGGAAACTGCGGAGCCGACATGAACCATACGACGTGGACGACGCCGAATGCGGCGAGAACCACGATCGATGGCGCGAGCAGGCGTTGGGAGAGAGCGACCCCCGTGGCCGGCGTTGCGCGATGGACGAGCCATGCGGCGGCCAGCACGGCGAACGGCTCGATCGTGAGCGCCGAGAGGGTGGCAACCTCCGGTATTCCCGCTGCGACGAAGGCCGCGCGCAGCATTCCGTAGCCGAGCGCAAGCGGAAGGAACCAGGCCGGGACGGGGCGCGCGGAGAACACGAACGCACCCGCGAGGAGCAAGGCAACGAACAGGGAACCGAGCGGGAAGCAGAACAGGTAGGCCGAAGGGAACGTATCGCGGACGACACCGAGGATTCCGCCTGCCCCGGCCGCCAGCCAACCGCAGACCCAATACGTCGCGGGGCCGGTGTCGGGGCGCCGGAGGATGTGCCAGCCGAGCCCCAGCCACGCGCCGATCAGAACCAGGAGTGCGAGATCCATCCACACCCGAAGAATCCCCGCCCCCTCCGCCGAGATCACCATATCACGACGACGGGGGTTCCAAACCCGTCCCCCCGCTCGAAGGACGCCGCTCGATCGGGGATCCTATGGGTCATGCTGACAGACGCTGCCACGTGGCCGGCCGGCACCGGGCTCTCCCTGGAGCAGCTCGCGGGCTTCGAGCGCGATGGTTTCGCGGGTCCATTCACGGCGCTCGCTCCGGGAGAGCTGGCCGAGCAGCATGCGATCGTCGTGAGAGCGCTGCTCGCGCCGTCCCCCGTCTACGGGATCCGGACGCCGCGCGACCACCATCTGGGCTGCCGGACGCTCTATGAAATCTGCTCCCACCCGGCGGTCGTCGAACGCGTGGCTTCGCTGCTCGGACCCGATCTCCTGCTCTGGCGAAGCACGATCTTCCGAAAGCTGCCCGGAGCGGGCCGCGTGATCTGGCATCAGGAACACGACTTCCGCGGACACCGCGGAACACCGGCTCTCGACCCGCCGCGAAACATCACGGCGTGGTTCGCGCTCACCGCAGCCCACCGCAAGAACGGTTGCGTGCAGCTCTTTCCGGCGAGCCACCACGCTCTGCTCGCGCGCCGACCCGTCGCCAAGGGCACGGGCATCTTCGGGCACAGCTACGTGTTCGATAATCTTCCGATCGGGCCGCCCGTCGACATGGAGGTGGAGCCCGGCCAGTTCTTCTTGTTCAACGAGCGAATCGTGCACGGCTCGGATCCGAACGCGTCCACGAGCGAACGCAGCGGCATTTCCATCCGTTACACCGCGACGAGCACCCGAATTCACCAGAATATGCGCGTGGACGGTCAGGGCCTGCCCCTGCGCAAGTGGCACGCCATCTTGCTGAGGGGCCGGGATGAATTCGGCCACAACAAGCTCGGCCCGCCGCCCGAGCGCGACCTTCAGCCCGCGAGCCCGTTGCGGGCGGCCCTCGCCGAATGGCGGCACCGCTGGCTGCGTTTCCGGTACGGAACGCGCTGATCCACCCTTCAGCTTCGCTGCGGACGCCCCCCGAGACGCAGGCGCAGGCTCTCCGTCACGTTGACACCGTACAGAATCATCTCGACGCACCCGAATCCGAATTTGCTGCGCAACGTCGAAAGCCGGCGGTGCGAAAGGCTCCGGCGAATCCGGTGAAGAGAGTGGCGAAGCGTCTTCGGAATCTCGAACGCCTTGTTCGGGTAGCTGCCCGCCAGGATCGGCGCCAACTGATGGAACCCCCCGGTGATGCGCCGACGTCGGCGCACGAACTCGCCCAGCGTGCTGCGCGTCGGATGGCAGATGCGAGCTTCGTCGGCGTAGACGAGATCGATGCCGGCCGCCTCGCGGCGGAAAGACCACTCGCAATCGCCACACGACTTGAACGCCGCATCGAACGGGCCGATCCGATCGAAGACCCAGCGATGCGCAAAAAGATTGGCCGTCGCCGCGAGTCCGAAACGCTCGACATACACGCGCTGGGGCATGCCCCAGACGAGATCATGCAGGTCGAATGGCGTGATCCGGCGGGGGTCGCGGGCGACCATCTCGATCCGACCGCCGACCACGCCGCAGCCGGGGCGATCCGCGAGCGCTCGCACACCGGCCTCGATCCACCCCGGTTCCGGCAGACAATCGGAATCCGTGAACGCGAGGATCTCGCCCTTGCTCGCGGCGATTCCCTGATTGCGGGCTGCGTAGGAGCCCGGACGATCTTCGCGTTCGAAGCCGTAGCCGGGGAAGGCGGAAACGACGGGGCGCAGGTCCTCGGTCGAGGCGTTATCGACGACCACGACCTCGTAGCGCTCGACGGGATACGTCTGCTCCCGCAGGGCCGCGAGACAGCCGCGCAATCGCTGCGCGTCGTTGTAGACGGGAATGATCACGGAAACGAAGGGCTTGGATCCGTGCATGGAAACCGCACCGTCGATCGGACGTTGCTCGCGCTGGCCTTGGCCAGCCCACTATAGACTTTCGAGCAGGCTCCGCAGCTTCGCGAGCGCCGCCTCGTCTCCCGCCAGGCGATACGTGACGCGGTACCAGGCGCTCCGCACCAGGGTCCGGAGCTTCCAGACGAGCAGATCTCCGTCTTCGACCTGCCCCCCCGCCGCGCAGCCGTAGGCCGCGAGAAAACGGCCCCATGCCGACACCGGCATCGGCCAGCGCGCCCAGACCCGCGCAAGATCGAGCGCGAGGGGGCCCAGCTCGAGACCTTCGTTGTCGACCACCCGGAGGCATTCGTCATCGGCGATCACGAAATTCTCGGCGCAGAAATCGCCGTGTACGATGCCGTGGGCGGTGAGGCCCGGATCGAGATCGCGTGCCACGGCGAGAAGACGCTCCCGCGTGTCTGCATCCAGCCTGCGCTCGCGCACCAGGACCGAAAGTTCTTCCACCATCCCGAACTGCTCGGCAGCTGTCGACCGCAGGACGGGCAAGGCCAGGTCGTCGAACGCCGGGGTGGCATGAATCCGACGCAGCAGACGAGCGGCCTCCTCGATGCGCTCCGGCCGTTCGCCAGCATCGACCAGCGGCGCACCGTCGATCCAATCCACGACCAGCGCTTCCGCCCGCAGCAGGACGACCCGCGGCATCCCGAGATCTCGCAGCTGTGCGACCAGCCGGGCCAGCTCGGCGGCGCGCTCCGGGCTTCGCATCCGCCGCAGCTTCAACTTGCGACCATCGCTGAGAGTGAGTCGAAAAGCGCTGCGCGGCCTGCCCCGGCCGCGCAGCGGCGAAACCGACACCACCTCGCTGATCTCCGCGCCCAGCTCGGATCTCACCCACGCGAGATCCTCGGCGAGCGCGCGCTCGAGTTCCTCGGCCGTCGGCATCATCTCAGAGGGCGCCGGCGCATGACATACGCGATTGCGAACGTCGACATCGCGCTTCAGGCGCTGCGTGCCGCGCGGGTCATGGGGGGCCTCCTTCCGCGTGTAGGGGGCAGGAAGCGCGACGGCGAAATCGAAGGCCGCTGCGCCGCGTTGCGATGACGTGCCCGTGATCTGTAGGCAGGAGGATACCCCCGTGCCGTCTCGTGAGCACGGGGTCCATCCGCTTCCGGATCGAGAAAGGTTCACGTCCGAGTCTCGACGCGCCGATGAGTCTACCGGGGCGCTCCGCGCTGCAGACATTTCATCGCCCCGCCCCGGAGGATCGTCATGCGAAGACTCGGATCTGCCGCCATCGTCAGCCTCGGCCTCTGGTCCGGGACGCTCGCGCTAGCCGAAGATGGCCCCGTCGATCTCGACGCGGTCGACACCGGGCAGATGCGAAGCCTCGATTCCTACGACACGGGCCGCACGCGAAGCCTTGATTCCGTCGACACGGGTTCGACCGTCGATTTCGATTCCGTCGACACCGGCACGACGGAGAGCCTGAGCGCCGCCGAAGCTGCTCCGGCGGCCGCCCCCTCGCCTCCCGCCCCGTTGCCGCCGATCGCGAACGATTCCCTGCGCGAGAAGGCCCTGGCGGCGCATGCCGAGCTCGCCGCGGCCGAGCATCGTTCTGTGGCGGCGAACGCAGCCTACTCCGAGATGCGAGCGCACGACTTCCCGCGCGGAGACGCGGCCGCGGCCATCGTGAAGGAATATCAGACGGCGCGCGACACCTACGACCAGGCGAAGGCTCAATACACGGAGATTCTCGAACAGGTGAACCCGGCAGCGATCGGCAACTGACCGCGGCTACGGGCTGCCACGAACCTCCACGATTCCCGTCCGTCAGGCGTCCTCGACGCGATCCCCGAGCACACGCTGTAGACGCGCGGGCACACGCCGCAGGTGCACGGTCTTGCCGCCGTGGACCGTCACGAGCCCCGGTTTGGCGCCGCGGGGTTTGCGCACGTTCCCAATCGGAACCACGTGGACGTCGGCACGCGTGGCATCGCGCTGCTTCGAGAAATGCACCGCCAGCTCGCAGGCATCGAGCACGGCTTCCGAGGGAGGATCCAGGCGACCCCCGGTACGCAAGATCACGTGGCTTCCCGGCGCACCGTCGAGGTGGAAGAAGAGATCGCGCCCCCGCGCGAGCTTCGTCGTGAGGAAATCGTTGCCGGCGTCGCTGCGTCCCACCCAGATTTCGAGCTCGCCATCGGTGCGATAGCGCCTCGGTGCGAGGCGCGCGGGAAAACGGCGGCCCGCGAGTTCGCGCTCGCCATCCGGCCGCTCGCGCCGCCGCGGAGAAACCGGGGCGCGCTTCGAAACGAATGCGCGCACGTCGTCACGCGCTGCGAACATCTCGAGAGCGGAAGCGACGGCCCCCTCGTCGAGCGCGCCGATGCTTTCGAGCTCGCGCAGGAGCGAGCGCAGCTTCTCGAGTGCTGCGACGATCGTCTCGCGCCGCTCGCCGCCTTGCGCGAGTGCGCGCACCGCCTTGCGGTAGCGCCGAAAGATCTGCTCGAGATTCTCCGCCGGAGAGAGCGCAGGATCGAGCGGGATCACGACGTCATTCCCGCTCACGAGATCACGCGCCACGACTTCCAGCGCACCGCGGCGCACGCTCTTGAGCACACCTTTCAACAGCTCGCCGTCTCGCTCCAGACGGATCGCCTCGTGCGCGCGCGCCAGCTCCTCGTCGACCTTCTCGAGTTTGCGCGCGAGCCCCTTTTCTTCGCGGCGCAGCGCCTGCTCGAGCCTGCGTCGTTGCTCGCCGATCTCGCCCTCGCGCTCGACTTCGGCGAAATGCGACTCAATTGCGAAGAGGAAGCGCCCATCGGGCTCCGACGCGAAACGGTCCTCGCCCTCGGAGGGGGCGTGAGAGGCCGGCGCTCGCCAGGGTTCGCCCACAACCAGCTCGGGCCGCGTCTCGGCGAGTGGGCGCAGCGCTGCGAGCACACGTCGCTCGGCATCGAGCAGGTACAGATTACTGCGTTGCGGCAGGATCTGGAGCAGCAGCTCGAAGGCAGCCTCGCGCGTCTCGAGCGCGATCGCGAGCTGACGATCCTCGTCGAGCAGACGCACGCCCACGATGCGGGCGGAGGGCAGCAGGGCCCGCAGCCGCTGCACGAAGCCGGGCGGCGAAGGCAGCGACTCGCGGCCGGTTTCCAGCAGGGCCACGCGCGCCGAATTCCGACGGCACGCGAGCAGCAGAATCTGCCGATGCGGTTCCCCGCCCTCGGCGGAAGCGCCATACGTCGTCAACACGAGACTCGTCGCATCGGGTTGCGCGAGGTTCTGCAAGCGGTGGCCGCGCAGCGTCGCAGCGAGCAGCCGGCTCGCGCGCCGCAGCTCAGACAGCGTCAGCACGTCCGCTCCCGGCCCGGCGGCGCCCCGCTCGCGGCTGCGCCTCGCTGTGCGCGCGCCCCCTCACTTCTGGCACGATGGACAATGATGCGTTCCACGTTGGGCGACGAGCGTGCGGCGGATCGCACTGCCGCAGCACAGGCAAGGTTCGCCGGTGCGCGCGTAGACGCGACGCTCGTCCTGGTAGTGCCCGTCGCTTCCGTCCGGTGAGACGAAATCGCGGATGCTCGAACCGCCGGTCTCGATCGAGCGTTCGAGCACCTCGCGAATTGCGGCTGCGATCCTCAGGCACTCGCTGCGCGTCACGCGACCGGCGCTACGCGCGGGGCGCACGCCCGCGCGGAAGAGCGACTCGTCGGCATAGATGTTTCCGACACCGGTGATCAGGGCCTGGTCGAGGAGCAGCGCCTTGATCGGGGCGCTGCGGCCGCGCGTGGCCTCGAACAGCAGATCGCCCGTCGCCTGGAGCGCGTCGACACCAAGGCGGGCGAGGCGCGGGTGGCTCTCGCCGCGCTCGAGCAGCAGCACCTTGCCGAACTTGCGAACGTCGCGGAAGTAGATCTCGGGGCCGCCGTCCTCGAAGGCCAGCTGGAGATGTGTGTGGGCGTCGGCTTCGAATTCGCGCTGCGCTTCGGGTGAGAGAGACGACCGGCGCGTCGCCGAAAGCAGCCGTGGGCTCGTCGCGGCGCTCGAGAACAGTTGCCCGGTCATGCCCAGATGCACGATCAGGCGGCTGCCTTCATCGAGTTCCGCGACCAGGTATTTGCCGTGACGAACGAGGCTCGTGACCCGACGGCCCGCGAGTCTCGTGCGCAGCCGCAGCGGTCGCGTGAGGAAGAAATAGCTGTCGCGCGTGGTGCGGACTTCGCGGATGCGACGGCCGACGAGCAGCGGCTCGATCCGCCGCCGCGTCACCTCGACCTCCGGAAGCTCGGGCACGCGCACCTCTTTGCCCCAGACTGGGACGAAGGATGGGTAGCCCGGCTGGCCCGCTCGCACACCCCGACCCCCCGCGACGCAGAAAACACCTACAGCTGCGCGGGGAATCGGCCGATGACTGCACCCGGCCGGGTCCGTCGAACCAAATCCTCGAAGGGTGTGTGGGCATGGGCGCTCCCCAAGCAGCGAACTCGATCTTCTCCCAGAAACTCGATCGCGCCGCCTTCACCGCCTACTTCCTCGGCGCGATCGTGCCCCTCGTCGCGCTCGCCGTCGTGGTCGAACGCTATGTGCTCCCGCTGCAGACGGAAACCGGGCTCGGGGTCGGCCTCAGTGTGCTGGTTGCCTCGATCGCGGTGCTCTCGGGCGGCGCCTTTCTCGTCCTTCGCCAGATCACGCGGCGTTCCCTGCGGCAGATGGACCGCGACAACCATCGGCTCGCCGCCCTGCTCTCGGCCTCGAGCAGTCTGTCGACGGCCGAGCACGGCCGCGATGCCGCCGTCACCGCCGTGCGTTCGGCGCTCGCCATCTCCGAGGCGCGGGCCGCCTTCGTGCTCGTGCCCGGTGAAAGTGGCCGACCGCCGGGGTTGCTCGTCTCGGCGGGAACTGACGCAGAAAAGCTTCACGAAACCTACGGTGAAGCCATCGACGAGGTGGCCGAGCTGGTGCTGCGCGAGGGACGCCCCACGCTCGCGGGCGAAAGCGACGGAATCTCCGCTTGCGCCGGCGTTCCGCTGCCGGGCGAACCCGAGCCGCTCGGCGCGCTGATCGTGATCCATACCGAAGCGGGCCGCGATTTCGAAGCGGCGCAGGTGGACGCGCTTTCGATGCTCGCCAGCCTCGCCTCGGTGTCGCTGCGCAACGCCGAGCTGCACGAATCGCAGCGTAACTTCTTCACCCACGTGACGGACATCCTGGTCACGGCTCTCGATTCGCATCTGGGCTACCACTCGGGCCATGGTGTGCACGTCGCTGCCGCCGCGAACCGCCTCGGTCGCGCGCTCGGCTTCGATGCCAAGCAGCTGCAGCGCCTGCATTTCGCGGCATTGCTCCACGACATCGGAATGCTCAAGCTGGATGCGACGCTTCAGCACGATTCGAAACTTTGCGCCAAGCACAGCCTGCTCGGGTCGCGCATGCTCGGCCGGATTCGCCTGTGGCAGGATCTCGCGCCGATCGTGCATCACCACCACGAGTGGTTCGATGGCACGGGCTACCCGGACGGCATCGCGGGTGAAGCGATCCCGCTCGAGGCGCGCATCGTCGCGCTGTGCGACGCCTTCGACTCGATGACGAGCGCGACGAGCTACAAGTCCGCGCGACCCCTGGCTTCGGCCGTGCGCGAGATCGAGGCCTGCGCGGGCACGCAATTCGACCCCGCGCTGGTGCAGCGTTTCGTCGCGCTGATCGACCAGGGCGAACTCGGGGTTCCGACCTGAGGCGGCCTTCCCCGCGCGCGGCAGGGGCCGCGGGTAGGCGGACGCTCTAGCTCTCTTCGTTCGCGAGCCGCAACCCGATCGTGAGCGGGAATCCGTCGATCGTGGCCTCGCGCACGTGCGCTTCCGCCGCGGGTGCGGCCTCGAGCACAACCCGGACGGCGAGCGCTTCCCGCTCGAGATCCGCGACGCGCGGACGCACCGCCGCGAGCAGCTCCGGGGCGCCCGCGAGCGTGAGCAAGATGCGCCCCGTGTACTCGAGATCGAGTTCCTTGCGCAGCGTCTGGACGCGATTCAACACCTCGCGAAACAGCCCATCCGCGACGAGCGCAGCGTTCAACTGCGTTCGCAGCACGACGACGCCGACGCCGCCGCTCGCCGAAGCAAAACCCGGCAGCGCCTCGAGAGCAACGGCGATCTCCTGGGGGCCGAGGCTGAGCTCGGCGCCTTCCACGAGCAGCGAGCAGCTTCCCTGCGCCTCGAGCTGCCGCAGCAGGGCGGCGCCGTCGGCCGTCGCGAGCGCCGCCTTGAGCGCCGGCATGCGCTTGCCCACCCTGGGGCCGAGCGCGCGAAAGTTCGGCTTCACCTCGTATCGCACGTAGTCGTCGGCGCGCAGCGCGAAGTGCACTTCGAGAACGTTGAGCTCGTCGCGCACGAGACCGAGGTGCTCGCGAAGCGCAGGCTCGAGCGACGGATCGGCGAGCACGATCTCGGCCGCCGCGAGCGGTTGTCGCACGCGCAACTTCTCCGCGGTACGCACTTGAAGACCCAGGGAAACGATTTCGCGCACGGCGCCCATTACGCGCGAGAGATCGCGATCGATCAGGCTCGCCTCGGGCGCCGGAAAATCGCAAAGATGAACGCTCTCCTCGGCGTCGTCCCGCAGCGTGCGCCGCGCCAGGTTCTGCCAGATCTCCTCGCTCGCGTAGGGAAGAAATGGAGCCAGCAGCTTCGCGAGCGCGACCAGCGTTTCCCACAGCGTCCAGTGCGCGTCGAGCTTGTCGGGGCCGAGGCCCGGCGCCCAGAAGCGGTCGCGGTTGCGGCGGACCCACCAGTTCGAAAGCGCATCGACGAAATCCGTGAGCACGATCGTGCTCTCATAGAGCCGGTAGGCATCCATGCACTCGATCACCCGCGTATTCGCGAGTGCGAGTTCGGAGAGGATCCAGCGATCGACGAGCGCGCGGCTCACCGCCGGGCGCCGACCGCGGCGGCAGGCCTCGTTCGCAGGGTCGAAGCCGTCGATGTTCGCGTAGATCGAGAAGAAGGCGTAGACGTTCCGGAGCTTGAGCGGCAGCTCGCGCTGCTGCGCCCGCACGGCGGACAAGGAGTGGCGCGTCGGATTCCAGGGCGGATTCGAGGCGTAGAAGAACCAGCGGAAGGCATCGGCGCCGGGCGCAGCCGAGCCCGGATCCTCGACCCAGAGCTTGGCTTCCGGCGGAAGCTGCGGCACCTCGCGCGGCAGCACCTTCACGCCACGGGGGCGCGGCGTCAACGAGAGCACCTCGGTGTCGACCGCGGAGAGCACGATCACGCGCCGCGGAAGCCGCCCGGGCCGCAGCTCGAGCTCGCGCGCACGCTCGGGTTCGTCGTCGCGATAGACGCGCAGCTTCACCCGCTCGCCCCGCAGATCGAGGCCCTCGAAATCTTCGCGCGCGATCAGCGCCTCGCCGGCAGCCGGCGTCTCGTCGTCGGGCGACACCACGGCGAATTCGAGACGCACGCGGTCGAGGATGATCTCGGGGGGCGTGTAGTTGCCCTTGCTCTTCGATTCCTTCTTTCCCTCGCGATCGGCGACGTGACCGAGCACGATGCAAGTCTTGTAGGGATGGGGCGCTGCGCGTTCGGGAAACAACAGGGTCGAAATCCAGAGCAGCGAATTGAACCAGCCCCGCGTCTGATCGATCGCCTCCGAGATGAAGTCGGCCGGAAAGCTGCGCTCGAACTCGTCGCTGCCGCGATGCGGATGTCCCCATTGCGCGAACGGCATCGAGCCCGAGTCGAACCAGGCGTCGATCACCTCGGGGACGCGGCGATAGACGCCGGGCTCGCCTGGCCGCGTCCAGGTCACCGCGTCGATCCACGGCTTGTGCACGCGCAGGTGCGGAGAGAGCGTAGGATCGCGGCGCTGGGCCTCGTCGAAGGCGTCGAAGGCGCGCGGATTTCGCGTGCTGATCTCCGCCACGGACGCCGGCACATCGAGCGCCCCGGTCTCGTCGTTGACCCAGACGTTGAGGGGCGTGCCCCAGAAGCGCTCGCGCGAAAGCGCCCAATCCACGTTGTTGCGCAGGAAATCGCCGAAGCGTCCATCGCGGATGTGCTCGGGAAGCCATTGGATGCGGGCGTTGTTCGCGAGCGCGGCGTCGACGAAGGCGGTGGTCCGCAGGTACCAGGCCGGCCGCGCGTACTGGATCAGCGGATCCTGATCCGAACGGACGCAATACGGGTACTCGTGGCGGATCTGGCCGAGGTGCCAGACGAGGCCGCGCTCCTTGAGATCCCGACATAGATCCCGGTCGCAATCCTTGACCCAGCGGCCCGCGTAGGCCGGCGGCGCGATCTCCGGATCGAAGCCGCCGTCGGGCCGCACGGCGCAGAGCAGCGGGAGATCCGCCCGCGTCCGCTGCTCGTGCCGCAACAGCTCGAAGTCGGTTTCGCCAAAGGCCGGCGCGATGTGCACGACGCCGGTGCCGGAATCGAGCTCGACGAAATCGGCGGCGACCACGCGCCAGAGATCGTGGCCTGCTTGCGCGCCCGCGAACCAGTCGAAGGGAGGCGTGTAGCGCCGGCCGACGAGCGCGGCGCCGCGCAGCCGACTCGCGACGGGGAGTTCACGCCCGATCAGCTCGCCGAGGGCAGCGACACGCGCCTCGGCCACGATCAGGCGTTGCTCGCCGTCCTTCACGACGGCGTAATCGACGTCCGGCCGCACGGCCGCAAACGCATTCGAGGGCAGCGTCCACGGCGTGGTCGTCCAGGCGAGCAGCGACGTCCCCGGCTCGTCCGTCAGCGGCAGCCGGACGAACAAGGAGGGATCATCGACGGTCTTGTAGCCCTCCCCGACCTCGGCAGCCGAGAGCACCGTGCCCCCGCGAGCCCACCACCACACGATCTTGTGTCCCTGGTAGAGCAGACCCCGGGCGTGCAATTGGGAGAGGGCCCACCAAACGCTCTCGATGTAGCTCTCGTGATACGTGACGTAGGCGTCGTCCATGTCGAGCCAGAACGCGAGTTTCTCGGTGAACTCCTTCCACTCTTCC
Organism: Deltaproteobacteria bacterium; assembly: GCA_031405455.1. Lineage (GTDB taxonomy): Bacteria > Myxococcota_A > UBA9160 > UBA9160 > SMWR01 > DATBRV01. The sequence continues at coordinate 45,550 of JANNIY010000168.1, forward strand.
GTGTAGCGAAAGACGCTTTCGAGACAGCGTCGCACGAAGGGCTCGACGCCGTAGGCGAGAATCGCGTCGCGCCCGGAGATACGAAGTTCCTTCTCGACCTCGATCTCGACCGCCAGACCGTGGGTATCCCAGCCGGCGCGGCGCGGAACGTCGTAGCCGCGCATCGACCGATAGCGGGGAAAGACGTCCTTCATCACACGCGTGAGCGCGTGCCCGTTGTGGGGCATGCCATTCGCGGTGGGGGGGCCCTCGTAGAACACGAAACGCGGACCGCCGCGGCGCTTCTCCAGCGATTTGCGGAAGATGTCCGCCTCGCGCCAGAAGCGCCGGATTCGCGCCTCGGCCAGCGGGAAGTCGACGACCGGTGCGACCTTCTCGAAGCCGGGAAGAGCCATGGGGCGCATAGGCTACCATTAGCCGACCATTCCGCAGGAGCCGCGAGTGACGGAGTACTTCGGCGCCGGCATGCGCCTCTATCTGGATCGCCTCGTCGATTGGGACGGCCTGCTCGAGCTGCGACGGGGCAGCGGCGTCGACGTTCCGGCGGAAGTCGCGGCGTATCGGACGCTGCTCGATACCGCCTCGAAGCTGGCCGCGAGCTTCGAGGGGAAAGCGCGCGCGAACTGGCACCTCGAGGCCGAGCTCACGCCCGACGGCGGCGCACAGTCGCCCGCGCACATCCGAGAAGCCTACGACCAGCTGCGCGAGGCGGGGCTCGTCTCGCTCGGGGTCGACGAGGAGTACGGCGGGTTCGGACTCCCCGCGCTGATCGTCGGCATGTGTCTACAGATGATCTCGCGCGCCGATCCGAGCCTGATGATGGTCGTGGGGCTCCAGACCGGGGCCGCCGACGACATCCAGCGCTTCGGCAGCGATGAGGTGAAGCGCGCCTGGCTTCCACGCTTCAGCTCGGGCGAGGTGCAGGGCTGCATGGACCTCACCGAACCACAGGCGGGGAGCGACCTCGGCGGGATCGCGACGCGGGTCACCGAGCTTCCGGACGGCCGGCTCCGCATCGACGGACAGAAGATCTACATCTCGAACGGCGGCGCGGAAGTCCACCTCGTGCTCGCGCGCGACGCCGACAGTTTCGAGGCGTCGAAGGGCACCACCAACGGACTCTCGCTCGTCCTCGTGGCCCGGCACGGCGAAGATGGCGCGGGCAATGGCGTGCGCGTCGCGCGTCTCGAGCGCAAGCTCGGCATCCACGGTTCGGCGACCTGCGAAGTGATCTTCGACGGCGCGATCGGCGTGCGCCTCGGCAAGAAGGGCAAGGGGTTCCGGGCCATGCTCGAGCTGATGAACGCCGCGCGCCTCGGCGTGGCCGCGCAGGCCCTGGGACTCTGCGAAGCCGCGTTGCACGACGCCTCGCGTTACGCCGCGCAGCGCGAGCAGTTCGGCGCCCCGATTGCGAAGCAACCCCTGGTGATGACGATGCTCGCGAAAATGGTGGTGAACACCGAAGCGGTGCGCGCCCTGCTCTATCGCACCTACGTGCTGCTCGACCGCAACAACGCCCGGGAAACCGCCCTCGCGCGCACGGAACTCTCGGCGGGAGAGCGCGCCATGCTGCAGGGCGATCTCGAACGCGACACGATCCAGGTTCGCCTGCTGACGCCGCTGTGCAAATACTTCGCTACGGAGGTTTGCGACGATCTCACGCGCGACGCGATGCAGGTCTTCGGCGGCATCGGCTACACGATGGATGCCGATGTCGCGAAGCTCCACGCGGACAGCCTGATCATGACGGTCTACGAGGGAACGAGCGAAATCCAGGCTTCCTTCGCGCTCAAGGAGATGGGCAAGGGCGCCCTCGCCGTCGTGTTCGCCGAGCTGCGCACGGAACTCGCCGCCTTGAATACGGATCCCGTGCGCGAGCGCCTCTCGCACCGAGTCGAAGACGTGATGCGGGGCATCGAGGACGCCGCCAAGGCGCTCTTTTCGGACCCCGGCTATGCGCTCCTGCGTGCGAAACTGCTCGCTGAAATGGTGATCAATGTGATCGCCTCCTGCGAGCTGCTCAAGCAGGCCGGCGCCGCGCCCGAGCGCGTGGGTCTCGCCGAAGCGTTCATCCGCCGCCGCATGCTCGACGCCGAGCACATGGAGCGACGCATCCAACTGAATGCGAAGGGCCGCCTCGAAAGCGACGAGCAGCTGCTCGTGCAGCTGGCGGCCGGCCGCATCTGACGCTGCCGTGCGGGTACGCGTACTCGGATCCTGCGCGGGCGGAGGTCTCCCTCAGTGGAATTGCGGGGGAAGCAACGCCGTCCGTGCGCGAGCGGGGGATCCCGACGTGCCGCCGCGTTCGCAAGCCGGCCTCGCGATCTCGGCCGATGGCGTGCGCTGGTCGCTGGTCGGCGCGAGCCCGGACCTGCGCGACCAGTTCGCGCGCTTCGAAGGCCTGCATCCCCGGCCGGGGACGCGCGACCTTCCCCTCGATGTGGTGCTGCTTTCGAACGCCGAGATCGATCACGTTCTCGGCATCCTCGTGCTGCGCGACGCGCACAGCTATCGGATTCTTTCGACGAACTGGGTGCGCGACGCCCTGCTCGCCCACAACGCCGCGTTTCGCCTGCTGGCGCCCATCTGGAGCGCGGTCGCGCTCGACACCCCCTTCGCCCTCGATCGCGACGGACAGCTCGAAGCGCGCCTTTTCCCCGTACCCGCCAAGCTACCTTCGCACCTCGCGGATCTCGCGAAGGCCGCGCCCGGCACGACGGTCGGCGTACGCGTCACCGATACGCGTAGCGGCAAACGCCTCGTCGTGCTCCCGAGCTTTACGCGCCTCGAGGCGGGCACGCTGGCCGAACTCGAAGCCGCGGATTGCCGCTTCGTCGACGGAACCTTCTGGCGCGCCGAGGAGTTGCGCGAGCTGCGGCCCGGCGCGCCGGACGCCTTCGCCATGGGGCACGTTCCGATCTCCGGGGTCGGCGGAAGCCTCGAGAAGCTCGCGGGGCTGCGCGGACGGACGTTGTATTTTCACATGAACGGCACCAATCCGATCCTCGATCGCGCCTCGCCCGAGGCGGCCGCCGTGCACCGCGCGGGCATCGAGATCGCCATCGAAGGCCTGGAGTTCGAACCGTGAGCCCGGAAGACTTCGAAGCGCGGCTGCGCCGGATCGGCGAGCAGCGCTACCACCACCGCCATCCATTCAATCTGCGCATGCACGCCGGCTCGCTCTCCCGCGAAGAGATCCAGACCTGGGTGCGCAACCGCTACTACTACCAGACCCGCATCCCGATCAAGGATGGGCTGATCCTCGCGAAGGCCGCCGATCCGGGTTTTCGCCGCGGCTGGGTGCAACGCATCCGCGATCACGACGGCGACGAGCAGGGCACGGGCGGGCTCGAACTCTGGCTATCGCTCGCCGAGGCCGTGGGGCTCGACCGCGCGGACGTGGAACGCCTCGACGACGTGTTGCCGGGCGTGCGAGCCGCTTGCGACGATTACGTGCGCTTCGTCGAATCGCATGATCTGCTCGAGAGCGTCGCCTCGTCTCTCACGGAGCTGTTCGCGGGCGACATCATGCGAGTGCGGATCGACGCGTTCGAACAGCACTACACCTGGGTCGACACGACGGGTCTGCGCTACTTCCAGAGCCGCACGCGCCAGGCGCCGCGCGACGCCGCCGAGGGACTCCGCTTCGTGCTGGAGCACGCGCGCAGCGAGCCGGACCAGGATCGCTGCGCCGCCGCGCTCGAACGCAAGTGCGAGATTCTCTGGCGCCTGCTCGACGCGATCGAAGCGGCGCATGACCGCCCCCGCGTCTCGCCACACGCGCAGATGCGCGTCGACGCCGGCGAGCGCCTCGTCGTGCTGCCCGAGCGCGCCGTCAAACCGAGCGCGAGCGGCTGCGAGATCCTCGATCTCTGTGATGGCGAGCGCACCGCCGCCGAGATCGCGGCAGAACTCCGCAGTCGTCACCCTGAAGTGTCCGGACTCACGAACGACGTGCACGAGTTCCTCGCGAGCATGCAAAAACTCGGCGTTCTCGCGCCGCCGCCGGCTTCGCGATGAACGCTCCGCGCCCGTACAACCTCGTCGCCGAACTCACGTATCGCTGTCCGCTGCGCTGCGCCTACTGCTCGAATCCGGTGACGTTTCGCGACGTCCCGGACGCCCTCGATACGCAAACCTGGTGCCGCGTGTTTCGCGAGGCCGCGGCGCTCGGCGTCGTGCACGTGGGTCTCACCGGCGGGGAGCCATGCGTGCGCGTCGATCTCGCGGAGCTGGTCGGCGGCGCCGCCGAGGCCGGTCTCTACACGCACCTCGTCACCGCGGGCACGACGCTCTCGGCGCAGGGACTCGCGGGCCTGCGCGCCGCCGGTTTGCGCAGCGTTCAACTCTCCGTGCAGGACGCTCGCGCCGATGCGTCTGATGCCATTGCCGGCGTGCCCGCGTTCGAGCGCAAACTCGCCTTCGCGGGGCAGGTGAGGGCCGAGGGGCTGCCGCTCACGCTCAACGTCGTGCTGCACCGACGCAACCTCGAGCGCGTACCCGAACTCATCGCGCTCGCGCGCGAGCTCGACGCAGACCGGCTCGAGCTCGCAAACACGCAGTACCACGGCTGGGCGCTCGTGAATCGCGAGGCTCTCCTGCCTTCGCGCGCGCAGCTGGAAGAGGCCGCACGCGCGGTCGCCGTCGCGCGAAAACAATCGGCGCGCCCGGAAATCCTCTTCGTGTTGCCGGACTACTTCGCGAAGCGCCCGAAGCCCTGCATGGGCGGCTGGGGCCGGCGCACGCTGGTCGTGGCGCCGGATGGCCGCGTGTTGCCGTGCCATGCGGCAGGCTCGCTCCCCGGGCTCGAATTCGGAAACGTGAGGTCGCTGTCGCTCGCGCAGTGCTGGAGCGATGCGTCCGGCATGAATGCCTTTCGCGGAGAAGCCTGGATGCCGGAGCCATGCCGCTCGTGCCCCGAGCGCGCGAGCGATTTCGGCGGCTGTCGCTGCCAGGCCTTCGCGCTCACGGGCGAAGCGTCGGCGACCGATCCGGCCTGTGAGCTCGCGCCGCGCCACGAGCTGATCCTCGCGGCTCGCCGCGCAGCGGAGGCGCAGCCTGGCGAGCCGCGTTTCGTCCTGCGCGGGGAGCCCCGCAGGTCCGAGACGACGAGCGGCGACGCTTCGCGGAGGCATTGATGCAGAGTCGCTGGCTGCGGGTGGCGTTGGCGCTCGCATACCTGCTGTTCCTCTTCGGCCTGTTCGAGGCCAGCGCACGCGCGTTCTGGGCAATTCGCTGGGACGTGCCGTTCCTGCATCCGAGCCGGGCGGCGACTGCATTCTATCCCGAAATTGCGCCGCTGCTTTCGCCCCCTTCTCGGGAGGACGCAGCCAGCTTCGACGTGCTCCTGCTCGGCGGCTCCGCCCTGAACGCGAACTTCGGCCCGATCGGACAGCTCCTGGCGGAACGTCTGACGCAGGCCTCCGGACGCCGGGTCCAGGTACACAATCTCGCGATGCCGGGGCACACGACGCTCGACAGCCTCTACAAATACCGGCAGCTCGGCCAGGCAGATTTCGATCTCGTGGCCGTCTATCACGGCATCAACGAGCTGCGCGCGAACAACGTGCCGCCCGAAGCCTTTCGCAGCGACTATTCCCATTACGGCTGGTACGAGCTCGTGCGCGACGTCGTCGACCAGGATGCGCTCTATCCGGTGGCGACCCCCTACAGTGTCATCTTTGCGGCCCGCCGCATGCTCGCGCGGATCGGGCTGCGCGCCTACGTTCCGATCGAACGTCCGCGGCCCGAGTGGGTCGCCTACGGCCGCGAGGTCCGCAGCGCCGAACCGTTTCGAGCCAATCTCACGGCAATCGCCGAACTCGCGCGGAGCCGGGGGGAGCGGCTCGTGCTGATGACCTATGCGAGTCACATTCCGCCGGACTACTCCGAAGAAAAGTTTGCCGCGCACGCACTCGACTACGTTCTCCACACCGCGCCGATCGCGCTATGGGGCGATGTCGAGAACATCCGGGTGGGGCTGGCGGCGCACAACGCAGTCGTGCGCGAGCTCGTAGCTTCCGATCGACAGCTCGAGTTCGCCGACATCGCCGCCGCGATCCCGGACGAGGGTCGCTACTACGACGACGTCTGCCACTTCACCGTGCCCGGCGCCGAGCGCTTCGTGGAGACGTTGTTGCCCGCCGCCCTGCGCGTTCTGCAAGGCGAGGCACGGCCGAGCGCAGGGACGCTTCCGCGCTAGCCAATCCACGCGGCCGAAGCCTCACTGCGGCACGTGGCAGAAGGAACCGGGTCTGCGAAGCTCTCACGCCGTCGTCGACACGGCAAGAACGAGAAGGGGTTGCATCATGTGCGGATTCGTTGGCGGCCTGCTCCAGGCTTCGTTCGAGCCCAAGCGGCTCGACCGCGCCCTCGAAGTGCTCCACCACCGCGGTCCGGACGCGGTGGGAAAATGGATCGCCCCCGACGCACGCGCGTTCCTGGGCCATACCCGTCTCTCGATCATCGGTCTCGATAACGGCGAACAGCCGATGTCGGACGCGAGCGGCGACGTTCGACTCGTCGTCAACGGTGAATTCTACGGTTACAAGGCCATCCGCGAACGACTGCGCGCCGAGGGCTGCAAGTTCACGACCGATTCCGACAGCGAGATCGCGCTGCATCTGTACCTCCGAGAGGGGATGAATCTCGGTCGCCACCTGCGCGGCGAGTTCGCAGCGGTGATCGCCGACCGTCGCAACCGCGCGATGTTCGCGATTCGGGACCGCTTCGGCATCAAGCCGCTCTTCTATGCCGTGCACGAGGGCAACGTCTTCTTCGCATCCGAGGTGAAGGCGCTGCTCGCCCTCGGTGTTCCCGCCCGTTGGAACCGCGAGGCGATGTTCCAGGAAGCCTTCCACTTCCGACCGCATTCGCGCTCCTTGTTCGCGGGGATCTACACGGTTCCGCCGGGTCACTATGCGATCGCGCAGAAAGGCGAGGTCAGCGTCTACCCGTATTGGGATCTGGATTTTCCGAGCGTCGACGCATTGGCGGCCGACGACCGCTCGGACGCCGAGGTCGTTGCGGGCTTCCGCGACGTGCTCGACGACGCCGTCCGCGAGCGACTGATCGCGGACGTCGAGGTGGCCTCCTACCTGAGCGGCGGAATCGACTCCTGCGCGGTCCTCGGTCTCGCCCAACGGCACATGGATCGACCGATCCGCGCCTTCACGTTGAGTTTCGACGACGCGCTCTACGACGAAACCGCACTGGCGCGCGCGCAGGCCGAGCTTTCAGGCGCGAGCTTTCATCCCATCCCGGTGACTTCACGCGCGCTCGCCGATGCCTACAGCGATGCGGTCTGGCACGCGGAGACACCCTTCGTGAACGGCCACGGCGTCGCAAAGTTCCTGTTGAGTCGCGCGGTGCGCGATGCCGGGATCAAGGTCGTTTTCACCGGAGAAGGCTCCGACGAGATGCTGGGAGGCTACGCGCCGTTCCGTCGCGACGTCCTCCTCTACAACAGCGCGCGGCAGGATCCCGCGACCGTGCAACGGCTGCTCGCCGAGCTGCGCGCGGCCAACCAGGCCGTCCCCGCACTGGTGGCGAGCGAAGACGCGCCGATCCCGGAACTCGACGCCGTCCAGCGGCGGCTCGGTTGGATTCCGTCCTGGATCCAGGCCTTCTCGACGATGGGGCAAGGGACCACGGGACTGTTCAGCCGGGAAATGGCGGCCAGCGTCGCCGGCATGAATCCCTATGAGGTCGCGCTCAGCCGCCTCCCGATCGACGAACGCATCACGGGACGCGACCCCCTCAACCAGGCCCTCTACCTCTGGTCGAAGATTCACATGCCGAACTTCATCCTCACCTTTTTGAGCGATCGCATGGAGATGGCCCATTCGATCGAGGGCCGCGTCCCCTTCCTCGACCACAAGGTCGCAGAATTCGCGGCTGGGATCCCGATTCACATGAAGATCAACGGGATGCGCGAGAAGCACGTGCTGCGCGAAGCGACCCGCGATGTCCTGATCGAGGAGGTCTACAACCGCCAGAAGCATCCGTTTTCGACTCCCCCCACCAAGTTCGGGGAGAACGACGCGATGCTGGAGTTGTTCGGCGACGTGTTCGGCTCTTCGCTGCTCGACGAGCAGCCGATCTTCGATCCTGCTGCGATTCGGAATCTCTTCCGCCTGCTGCCGGAACAATCCCCCGCGCAGCGGCTGGGAATCGACGGCCTGCTGAATCGCGTACTCAGCGTGACCCTGATGCATCAACGCTTCGGCATGTCCTAGAGATGCGATCGATGAGTTCCGATCGCCCCCCCGACCTCGCGCGTTCGCTCTTCCAACTACTGCTGATCGGCGCGCTGATCGCCGGGTGCTTCTGGATCGTATGGCCGTTCGTCGCGGCGCTCGTCTGGGCCGCAACGATGGTCGTCGCAACCTGGCCGCTCCTGCTGCACGTGCAGGGGGCGCTCGGCGGTCGACGCGGGCTCGCGGTTTCCGTGATGACGCTCGCGCTGCTGCTGATCCTGATCCTGCCGCTCTACGCAGGGATCTCGACGATCGTCGAGAATCTCGGCCAGATCACGGCGCGCTCGAAGGAGTTCGTCGAGTTCGCGGGGTCACCTCCGCCCGCTTGGGTCGAATCGGTTCCCCTGGTCGGCAAGGACGTCGCCGCGAACTGGCGCGAGCTCGCCGCGGCCGGCCCGACCGCATTATCCGAACGCTTTGCTCCCTACCTCCGGGCGGTCACGAGCTGGCTGCTCACAGAGCTCGGCGGCGTCGGTGCGATCATGATCCAATTCCTGCTCGCCATCGGGATCGCGGCAATCCTGTTTGCGCACGGAGAAACGGCCGTCGCGGGATTGCGCCGCTTCGCGAGGCGCGTCGGCGGCGAACAGACCGAGAATGCGCTCACGCTCGCGGGACAGGCCGTGCGGGCCGTCGCGCTCGGGGTCGGCGTCACCGCGCTCGTCCAGTCGCTACTCGCCGGAATCGGGCTCGTGGTCGCGGGCATTCCCTACGCGGGCGCGCTCGCCGCGGTCGTCTTCGTGCTCTGCGTGGCGCAGCTCGGGCCCACCCTCGTTCTGCTGCCGGCGATCGTCTGGCTGTATTGGCAGGGCCAGACCGCCTGGGCCACGGCGCTGCTGATTTGGGCGATTCCGGTCGCCACGCTCGACAACTTCCTGCGGCCGGCGTTGATCAAACGGGGCGCCGACCTGCCCCTCCTGTTGATTCTTCCTGGCGTCATCGGCGGGCTGCTCGCCTTCGGCGTGATCGGCCTGTTCATCGGCCCCGTGTTGCTCGCGGTCGGCTACACGCTCGTCAGCGCATGGGTGGAGGACGGCGAGGCCGCTCGCTGATCCGCTAGTCGCCAACTTCAGTCGGCAGCGCGCACGGCATCCAGGCGGCTGATGACGCGCTTCTCGTTCCAGTTCGAGCTGACGTGATTCTCGAAACACGCCGGGCGCGTCGCGTAGGCGTCGGTCTCGAGCCAGAGCCGCTTCAAATGGCGCACCTTGCCGGGACGGTCTCGATAGGCCCCCCGACCATGCATCACGTGATAGTTGTTGATGAACTGGATGTCCCCCGCTTCGAACGCCATCTCGACGTTGAAGCGACCGCTCTCGGCCGTGTCGTTGATCCAGGCGAGCGCCTCGCGCTGCAGACCGCTGAGGCGCGGCGCTTCGGCGTGGCGCTGCGAGGCCAGGATGTAGGGGGGAATCAGGCGCATGAAGAGACGATCACCCCATTCCGTGAAGCCCGGCACGAAATAGAAGGGCTTGCCGCCCGGCTTCTGCTCGCCGCGAAAATCATAGGGAAGCGGTTCGTAGAGCGCGGCGGCGAGATCCGGACGTTCGCGCACCAGCGTATTGTGCAGCGACACGGCATTCGCCACGCGGGAGACGCCGTCTTCAGCGCCGGGATCGAGGCACATCAGACCGACGAGATCGGAGCCGTCGCAATGGAATGGCAGGCCTACGCCGCCGATCTCGTTTCCGCGCGCCGTCGGATCATCGACCCCCTTGCCCTGATCGGTGACGTCGCCGAGCACGTGGCCTGCGGCGTTCTGCGCCCACGGGTTTCCGAGATGCGCGCCGATCCCCCAGTAGATGACGCACAGCTCGTCATTGTCGTAGCGCGCGCGATCGACACCGCGCAGCCGGACGACGCCTCGCCCGTCGACGAGCTCCTGCTTGATGCGCGCGATCCGGGCGCGGAGCTGCGGCAACGGGAAATCGGCCGCGCCAATTTCGAGCAGATCGTCGGATTTCTCCTGCGCGATGCGCAACGCCCCGTCGATTTCCTCGAGCTCCGGCTGCGTCAGGCTCTCGGTCCAGACGGAAGGGTCGCGCATGTCGTCTGCAGTCCATTCGCAGTGAGGCTCGAGAACACGCATGGGCTCTCCTATCTCGCGGAGTCGACGGATGGCGATCGCTGCGGGCCGCGCAGAAGCCGACCGGGCAGCGCCTCGGTCGCCTGGCCGTCGCGATAGGTGATCTGACCCGCCAGCATGGTGACGGCGTAACCGTCGGCGCGCTGGACGAGACGGCGCCCGCCGGCCGGAAGATCGTAGGCGACTTGCGGGGCGTGGAGCTGGAGCTTGTCGTAGTCGATCACGTTGAGATCCGCTCGCAGCCCGAGCTGGATCGCGCCGCGATCCTCGAGGCCGAGCGCCCTGGCGGTGTCGCGCGATTGCATCTGGATCATGTGCGCGAGATCGATCTTCGGCCCCCGCGTGCGGTCGCGCGTCATCAACGTGAGGTTCGACGTCGGGAAGGAGCCGTCGCAGATCATGCCGACGTGGGCGCCGCCATCGGACAGGCCGGGAATCGTGTGCTCGTGCAGCAGCATTTCGCGGGCCGGATCGAGCGAGCCTTCCGCGTAATTGAGAAACGGGAGATAGAGCATGCCGCGCCCGCCCGTCGCCAGGAGATGATCGAGCGCGACCTCCTCGGGCGAGACGTTCCGGCGCGTGGCTTCAGCGGCGACGCTCTGATCCGGCGTCGGTTCGTAATCCGGCGTGACCTGCATGAGGATCAGGCGATCCCAGGCGTTCAGGTTGCGCGACCAGCCGGTGCTCTTCGCGTCTTCGAGCAACAGACGCGCACGCACCCCGGGATCTCGCAAGCGCGCGACGCGCTCAGCGAGCGGCAGCTTCGCAATCGCCTGATAGCTCGGATGCATCGAGAACGGATTCAGTGTGAGCTCGAAACCGAACAACAGCCCGACCGGTCGCGCGCAGACTTGCGCCTTCATCGGAAGACCCGCAGCGTTCGCGCGCTCGAGCGCCGCGAGCTGGCCTCTCCAGGCATCTTTTGCGATCGGGGTCTGCAAGAGCGAGAAGGAGAGCGGGCGGCCGGATTTCTCGACGATGCGCCGGAGCATCGCGAATTCGGCTTCGGGGTCGCTGAAATCGGAAACGACCTGGAGCACGCCGCGGTTGGCGGCCTTCAAGGCCATCGCGATGCCGGTGAGTTCGTCCTCGCCGGCGGTGAGCGTGGGCGTGGGTTGCCCATCCGAGGTTCGGTGATTGAGCGTGCGCGAAGTGGAAAAGCCGAGCGCGCCCGCTTCGACCGCGCGCTTCGCAATCACGGCCATCGCCTCGATATCGGCTCGCGTGGCGGGTTCGCGATCGGCGCCGCGCTGCCCCATCACATAGACGCGCAGCGCGGCGTGCGGCAGTTGCGTTCCGATATCGACGTCGAAGCGGCGCTCCTGCAGCGCGTCGAGATAGTCCGGAAAGCTCTCCCAGTTCCATTTCAGCCCGGCGCTGAGCACCGGAAACGGAATGTCTTCGACGCCTTCCATCAGCTTGATGAGACGTTCGTGATCGTCGACTTTGCAGGGCGCGAAGCCGACACCGCAATTCCCCATCACGACCGTCGTCACGCCATGCCAGGACGAGGGCTGCATGCGATCGTCCCAGGTCGCCTGGCCGTCATAATGCGTGTGGACGTCGACGAAGCCGGGCGTGACGAGCTTGCCGCGCGCGTCGATCTCGTCGGTTCCGCGTCCTGCGATCCGGCCGATCGCCGAGATCACGCCGTCCTTCACGGCGACGTCCGCTCGGGTGGGCTGGGCTCCGGTTCCATCGACGACCAGGCCATCGCGAATGACGCAATCGTGGGCGCGCTCCATTGCGATTCCCTCCGGCCGGCGATCGGGAGAGCCTGAATCCGTTGACGGGCGGCGTCAAGGGCGCCGCGGCACGCGATTCCGCGCCTGCCTGCCCTCAGCCGTAGCCGAGATCCGGATACAACAGGTTCACGGCGACCCGGTGGATCGGTCCGAAGATCCTCGGCATCGCGATCCAGGCGAGCAACAGGCCGACGAGCGAGAGCTTCGGCGTTCGCAGCAACGCCTGCACGCGCCGCGCGCCGGCGTCGCTGAAGAAGAGGCCCACGGCGTTCGCGCCGTCGAGAGGCGGAAACGGAATCAGGTTGAAGACGAGCAACAGCAGGTTCAGCGTAAACAGGACCGAGAGCAACAGCGCCACAGTCTCGGCGAGCCCGTCGGAATTCGCCGCCACCAGGTGGTCGAAACCGATCGCCTCCGGGGCGTAGAACACGCCCGCCGCGATGCCCGCACGAATCGCAATCGCCGCCACGAGCACCAACACCGCGTTCGCCGCGGGCCCTGCCGCCGACATGGCTGCGGCGCGGCGCGGGTACGTCTGCGCCCAGACCGGATCGTACGGTGTGCTCGCCCAGCCGAGCATCGTGTGCGAAAGCGCAAACGAAAGGATCGGGAAGACGATCATGCCGAACGGCTCGCGCTGGATGTGGGGACGCGGGTCGAGCGAAACCTGGCCACCGAGGTAGGCGGTGTCGTCACCGCCCCGGCGCGCAGCCCAGGCGTGCGCCGCCTCGTGAAAGGTGAGCGAGAAGACGAGCACCGCGTACCAGACGACCGCCACCCCGAGCTGATCCATCGCACCCCTCAGCGTCCGCCGCGAGCACGCGACGCTAGCCGTCGCAAGCACCGACGGCGAGGCCCAGGCGGCGCATGCGGTGGCGCAGCGTCGTGCGCGGCATGCCGAGCTCGCGAGCGGCACGTGTGACGTTGCCCGCGTTGGCTCGCAGCACCGCGGCGATTCGCTCCGGGGCGGGCGCCGCTCGCAGTCCGGCATCACGATCGGCGAGGCCCATGGCCGACGCGCCATCCGACTCCGTCAGCGGCCAGGGCTCGAAGTCGAAAATGCCCTCGAGATCTGCGAGCTCGACGCGGCGTCCGGCGCCCCGGATCAGCAAACGCTCGAGCACGTTCATCAGCTCGCGCACATTGCCGGGCCACGTGCGCGTGGCGAGCCGCGCGAGCACGGCGTCGGCGAGTTGGCAGGGCGGCATTTCGAGTGCGACGGCGAGCCGCGGCAGGAGCGCACGCACGAGCAGGGGGATGTCGCTCCTGCGCTCGCGCAGCGGGGGCAGCCGCAGCTGGACGACGTTCAAGCGAAAGTAGAGATCCGCGCGGAAGCGACCGTTGCGCACCTCGCGCAGCAGACCCCGGCTAGTGGCAGCGATCACCCGCGCCGTCATGGGCAGCGTCGCGACTCCCCCGATGCGCTCGTACTCCCGATCGTGGAGCACGCGCAGTAGTTTCGCCTGTTGGCGATCGTCGAGCTCTGCGATCTCGTCGAGGAAGACCGTCCCTGCGGCGGCCAGCTCGAAGCGGCCCGTGCGGCGCTCGAGCGCGCCGGTGAAGGCGCCGCGTTCGTGGCCGAAGAGCTCGCTCTCGATCAGCGTCGGCGAGAGCGCCGCGCAATCGACGTGCACCAACGGACCGCTCGCGCGCGACGAGCGCGCATGCAGTGCGCGCGCTGCGGCGCCCTTCCCGGTGCCGGTTTCTCCCGTGAGCAACACCGTCGCGCGCAGCGGCGCCACGGCACGAATCTCGGCGCGCAGCCTGCACATGGCGCGGCTCTCGCCCACCAGTTCGCGACCCAGCTCGGCGTCACCCGCTTCGGCCATCGCGCCTCCACAGCCCGTCTCGAGCCGATTGCACGCGATGACGTCCCGCGGCACCAGCGGCTGGAGCAATCGATCGCCGTGAAAGGCGGCCGGAGAGGCGTGAAGAACGGCGGCACGCGTCGAAGTTCGTTCGGAAGGACGAGGCGCGTTCGCGCCAGCTAGCGCAGCGTGATCACGCTGCGGATCACCTCGCCCTGCTGCATCAGCTCGAAGGCTTCGTTGATGCGCTCGAGCGGGAGCACGCGGTTCACCATCTCGTCGAGCTTGATGCGGCCCTCCAGATAGCGATCCACGAAGCGCGGGAGCTGCGTGCGGCCGCGGGTACCGCCGAAGGCCGAGCCACGCCACGAGCGTCCGGTCACGAGCAGAAACGGGCGCGCGTGGATCTCCTCGCCGGCGCCGGCGACGCCGATGATGATCGCCTGGCCCCAGCCGCGCTGCGTGCAGGCGAGCGCCTGGCCCATCAAGTGGACGTTGCCGACGCACTCGAACGAGTAATCGACGCCGCCGTCGGTCTTGTCGACGATCGCCTGCGCGATGTCCTTCACCTCGCTCGGATTCATGAACTCGGTGGCGCCGAACTGGGCGGCCAGTTCGAACTTCTTCGGATTCAGGTCGATGCCGATGATGCGCTCGGCGCCCGCCATCACCGCTCCCTGGATCACCGAGAGCCCCACCCCGCCGAGCCCGAAGACCGCCACCGACGAGCCGGGTTCAACCTTCGCCGTGTGCAGCACGGCGCCGATCCCGGTGGTCACGGCGCAGCCGAGCAGGCAGACCTTGTCGAGCGGAGCATCCGGGCGGATTTTTGCGAGCGCAATCTCGGGCAACACCGTGCATTCGGCGAAGGTCGAGGTCCCCATGTAGTGGTGCAGCATTCGGCCCTTGTGGGAGAGCCGCGAGCTGCCATCGGGCATCAGCCCCTGGCCCTGCGTGGCACGCAGTTTGACGCACAGGTTCGTGCGCCCGGACAAGCAGTAGCGACACTCCCGGCATTCGGGGATGTAGAGCGGAATCACGTGATCGCCCGGCGCGAGGCCGCGCACGCCGGGGCCCACCTCCTCCACGACGCCCGCTCCCTCGTGGCCGAGCACCACCGGGAAGAGCCCTTCGGGATCGCGTCCCGAGAGCGTATACGCGTCCGTGTGGCACACGCCCGTTGCGGCGAGCCGCACGAGACATTCGCCCGCGCGCGGCCCCTCGAGATCGACCCTTTCGATCGCGAGCGGCTTGCCGGCTTCCCACGCGACCGCTGCCTTCACCTGCATGCTGCCTCTCCCGTCCGGTTCCGTTTCGCGTCCTGCGGCCTCAAAGCCACCGGCGCACCGACTTCTGGTAGGCGATGTAGGCGTCCCCGAACTTGCGCGTGAGATACGCCTCTTCCTTCTCGATCACTTCGCGCCGCAGGATCCACAGCGTGGGAACCAACAACAGCACGATCCATGGGTTTGCAAGCGCGATGCCGATGCCCGCCTGGATCATCGCCATGCCGGTGTAGATCGGATTGCGCGCGTAGCGAAACGGGCCACCGACGATCAGCTCCGGCGTGGTTTTGCGCGGATCCGGATCCTGATGGGTGCGGCGCATCTCCGAGATCACCCAGGCGATCGCCGCCACGCCGCACGCCACGAGGGCGAGTCCGAGCGGGATGCGCCAACCGGTTTCCACGCTGAAGCCCACGGCAACGACGAGTTGGAGCAAGACGCCGAGCAGGATCGACCCGAGGAACAGCAGCGGCGGCAGCACGCGTACGTCGGCGTGGTCTTCGACCGAAGGGTCTTCCATGGCAGGCTCCTCAGCGCCGCTCGGGCGCTCGCGGTTGAAACACGACCGGCATGCTCTCCACGCCGGCGATGAAATTATTCGGCCGCAGCGCCAGCTTCGCATCCGACGCGAACTCGAGATCCGGCAGCCGCCGCAGCAGCTCTTCGAACATCACGCGCAGCTCGAGGCGCGCGAGGCTCGCGCCCAGACAGAAGTGCGTGCCATAGCCGCCGAAGGCAACGTGATCGTTGGGGCGGCGCTCCACGTCGAAGTCGTCGGGGTTCGTGAAGACGCGTTCGTCGCGGTTGGCGGACGGGTAGAGGAGCAGCAGCTTGTCGCCCTCGCGAATCTGCTGACCGCGCAGCGTGGTATCGCGGGTCGCCGTGCGATTCATGTTCTTGATCGGCGTTACCCAGCGCAGCATCTCCTCGACGGCAACCGGAATCTTCTTCGGGGCGCGCACGAGCCGCTCGCGTTGATCCGGATGGCGGATCAACGCCTCCATGCCCTCGGTGATCACGTGACGCGTCGTCTCGTCGCCTCCCACCAGGATCAGCAGGCTCTCGTGCACGAGCGCCTCGTCGTCCAGTTTCTGGGAGTCGATCTCGGCGTGCACGAGCACGCTCATCAGATCATCGTGCGGCGGCTTCGCCCGGCGATCGGCGATCACCTCGAGCGCGTACTGCACGTACTCGAGCCCGGCCCGCGCTGCGCGCGCCGCCAGCTCGGGCGGCGCGGTCGCGCTGGCCGCCGCCAGCATTTCCTCGGACCAGCGCAGCAGACGGTCGCGATCCCCGGGCGCCACGCCGAGCAGATCGCCGATCACGATCATCGGCAACGGAGCGGCGATCTCACGCACGAAATCGCAACTCCCCTTCTCGCAGACGGCGTCGATCAATTCCGTCACGATCCCACGGACCTTTGCTTCGTGATCCTCGACGCGACGCTTGCTGAAGCCGCTGTTGACGAGCGCCCGCCGGAGCTTGTGCTGGGGGTCGTCCATGTTGATCATCGACGGCAGCGGCGGCGAATCGGGTCGCGAACCCATGCCTGAGCAGAAAACGGCCGGCGCTTTCGAGACCCGCATCACGTCTTCGTGAAGCGCGACGCCCCACAGCCCGCTCGATTCGTCCCAGTAGACCGGCGCGTGCTCGCGCATCCAGCGAAAATGCTCGAGCGGCTCGCCGGTGTAGAAGAAGCCGTCGAGCAGGCGGATCGCGGGGTTCACGGGATGATCGGACATGTCCGGCTCCGTAGGCTGTTCAACCGCTCGTGTGCTCGCGCAGCGCGCCGAGCGAATCGAGATCCATCACGGCCACGCTGCTGCGTTCGAGCCCGGCACGCACGATCGATTCGCGCTGCAGTGTCGCCGCCGCCGCCGTGACGACGGCCGAGATCCAGGCGTAGAGCGCATGCAACCGGTATTGCTCCCATGCCACGCTGAAGGGTACGCGCGGCACACCCGCCTCGGCCAGCGCTTCCAAGTATACGCGGATCAAGGCTTCGTCGTGTTCCCGCCGGGTCTCCACGCTCAGCGAATTGGCGAGGAAATAGCTGACGTCGCGCAGACCCTGCCCCCGCTGCACGACCTGCCAATCGAGGAAGCCGACTTCGGGACCGTCGAAGAACAGGTTGCCGACGTGCGCGTCGCCGTGGATCAACGTGAGCGGCGGACGCGCCCAGAGCGCTTCGAGCGCGAGGCGCTGCTCGCTCACGAAGCTCGCCTGCGCGCGCAGCTCGCTCGGTACGAGATCGCTGAAGCGCTCGAACGCAGGCCGCAGCGCCACTTCCGAAAGAAATCGGCCTGCGCGGAAGATGAAATCCTGCTGCGAACCCCGCAGCCAGGCGAGATCGCCGCGCAGGCGCGGACTCTCCCAGCAGGCGGCGTGAAGCTTCGCGAGGCCCTGCATCACGCCATGAGCCCGCGTGACGTCACTCGGGGTCGTGATGTCCGCGAAGCGGCAGCCGCTCGCCGCGAGATCCTCCAGCAGCAGCACGAAGCGCGTTCCGAAGCGCGTCGCCGCCGCGAAGTAGGCCCGCGGCGCTCGCACGGGCAGGCCCTGGCGCGCCGTCCGGTAAAAGGCGACTTCGCTGCGCCCGAGCCCGAGCAAACCGACGAAGAGCCGCGTGCGCACGTCGGGCGGTGCGAATTTCACGAACAGCGTGGGCGGCAGATCTGCGCGAGCGGCCGGCCCGTCGATCTCGAGCGCGAGCCGCGCCCGTGCGGTCGTGCCGGACTCGAGCCCCACGGCTTCGACGCGGCGCACGACGACGCCTTCCGCGCAGGGTTGCAGCACGCGCGTGAGCCAGGCGGGCGTCACGTCGGAGACGTGGCGCGGGAGCGCACCCGGGAGAACGCGACCCGCAGCCGATTCGAGCGCGTCGCAGCCGAGTTGCAAGGCCGCGCGCGCGGCGATTTCGAGGCCGGCGCCGGCCGCGCGCAGCGAAACTCCCCGGCGCCCGTGCGGCGCTCCCCTCAAGGCTTCATCGCCGCCCGGATTTCGTAGCCAGAATCGAGCTTGCGCGCAGGCGCGCGCCGCGCGAGCGCTGCCGCGATGGCAGGCGGTGTTCGGAGTCCCGCTGCCACGGCCGCGGAAGCTGGTGCTCGTAGCAGATTCCGAATTTCATGGCTTCACTCCGAGCGGGAATGTCGGATTGGGAAATCCGCTAACGCGTCGCGCACGCCGCGATTCCCCGACGCTACAGCGTCGTCGTGATGCCCCCGTCCACGGGGATCACGGCGCCGGTCACGTAGGCGCCCGCGCGCGAGGCCAGGAACAGGCTGACGCCGGCCATGTCCTCGGGCTCGCCGATGCGTTTGAGCGGGCAGCTCTCGACGATCAGCTTTCCGAAGTCGCGCAGGGTCTGTTCCATCATCTTGCTCTCGAACGGGCCGGGCGCCACGGCGTTCACCGTGATCTGCTTCGACGCGAGCTTCTTCGCGAGCACGCGCGTCAAATGGTGGACCGCTGCCTTGCTGGCGGAGTAGGCGTACGTCTCGAGATCCGGCGCGTGCAACCCGTCGATCGAACCGATGTTGATCACGCGCGCCGGGTCCGCCGCGCTCGCAGCCTTCGCGAGTTGCGGCAGCAGCACCCGCGTGAGGTGGAAGACGGCCTTCACGTTGACCGCCAGCACCTTGTCCCAGGCGGCGTCCGGATACTCGGCGAGCGGCGCACCCCAGTTTGCACCGGCGTTGTTGACGAGCACGTTCAGCGCCGGCTCGCGGGCCGCAATCGCCTGCGCCAGACGTTCGATCTCTGCAACGTTCGAGACGTCACCCGGCAGCGCGATACAGGTGCCGCGCTTCGAGAGCTCGGCCGCCGTCGCCTCGCAGGCGTCGGCCTTACGCGCCGAGATGTAGACCTTGGCGCCGCCTTCGACGAAGCCGCTCGCGATCATCCGTCCGATGCCGCGCGAGCCTCCCGTGACGAGCACCACCTTGCCAGCGACCGAAAACAGATCCTTCACGATTTCTCTCCTTTGCTGGTCACCGGTCGCACCGGCACCTGCGTCGCGTTCACCGCGCCGGTCGCTTCTTCCCAGGCGCGGCGGATCACGAATTTGCGATCGAGTTTGAACAAGAGCGGGATGCCGATCGACTCGTAGCCGGCGTCCGCCGTGAAGCCCGGCAGCTTCAGCGTTTCCTCGAGAGACCTGCCCTCGCGCGCCGCCGTCTCCGCGAGCGCCCAGAGTTCGCGCAGGAAGCGCTGGAAGGCGCGGATGCCCTCGCGATCGGTGACGGGGCCGTGCCCCGGAATCACGCGGTCGAAATCGAGCGCCATCACGCGATCGAGCGTCGCGTCCCATTCGCGCACTGAGCCGCCGGCTTCGAGATCGATGTTCGGATAGCGACGGTTGAAGAACAGATCACCCGTGTGGAGCACGCGATCCTCGACGAACAGCACCACGAGATCTCCGCCGGTATGGCCCCGGCCGAGGTGCTGGAGGCGGATCGTCTTGCCGCCGACCTTCAGCTCGTGGGCTTCCTCGAAGGTCGAGTTCGGGAGCGTGCCGGCGGCGGCTCCCTCCCAGTAGGGCGCGTCGAAGTGCAGGAGGTAATCGCGGGTCCGCTGCGTCGAGACGACTTTCGCGCCCGCGGCGAAGGCGGGATTCCCATGCGTGTGATCCCGGTGGTAGTGCGTGTTGACGATGGCCTGGACCGAGCCGCCGCCGATCTTTTCGGCGATCTCGCGGATGCTCGCCCCCTGCGAACGGAAGGTCATGCTGTCGACGATCACGGCGCCGCTTTGCGTGGCGAGAACTCCGACATTGCCGCCGAGCCCGAAGAGCACGTGCACGTCGTCGGTCACGCGCTCGACTTCGATCGCCTCGACCTGCCGGTAGCCGTAGATGCCTGCCATTGCCAGGAGAGCGATCAGGATCAGGGCCAGCCGCCCGAGTGTGCGTCGCATGCGACCTCCTTCGAAGGGCGCATTATAAGCGCCGCCCCCGGAAACGGGGTTTCCGGGGGCGGCTTCGATCCCGGGCTGAGGCTCAGCGGGCCTTGAAGGACTGGCCCTCTTCCTCGATCAGCGCCTTGTAGGACGGGCGCGAATGGACACGCTGCAGGTAGGCCGTGAGGCGCGGCCAGCGCTTCGCGTCGGGCTTCTCGCCCGCGTGGGAGTAGTTCACGAACGGCGAGGCGACGGCGATATCGGCGACGCTGAAGCGCGTGCCCACGAGCCATTCGCGGTCACCGATCTGCGCCTCGAGCCAATCGAAGACCGGCGGCGCCTCCTCGTCGATCTTCTTGCGCACGATCGTCTCGTCGCCGTCCTGCTTGTAGATCAGCTTGCGCACCACGCGCTGGAAGAACACGGCCCCGACGGTTTCGACCAGCTTCGAGTCGGCGTACTCCTCGAGGAAGAGCGCGCGGCCGAACTCCTTCGCGTCCTCGGGATAGAGCGCGGGCCTGGGCTGCGTACGCTCGAGGTAGGCGATGATGCACGACGAATCGGGCAGCGTGTAATCCCCGTCCTGAAGGCACGGGATCTTGCCGAGCGGGCTCATCTTCAGGTACTCCGGCGAGGACAGGGCCGCGCCAGGCATCTGCGGCTTGAGCTCGTAGGGGATGCTCTTCTCGGCCAAAGCCACGCGCACCTTGCGCACGAACGGGGAGGCATTGACGCCGTGAATGATGATCGACATGAGGTCTCCTGATCGTCTAGAGGGATGAAGAAGATCCGGGCCGCGGAGGCTCGGATCCGGGCGCAACGAAGCCAAATTCGAAGAGCGCTGGCAGCTCGCGCAGCGCGGCGAGATCGCCCTCGACGCGGACCGCACCCGAGCCCAGGGCCGCGTCGGGATCGAGCGCTCCGCTGACGAGCCCGAGCATCACGACGGACGACGCGTGGACGATCGCGTCGACAGCCGCATCCGAATCGCCGATCGCGGTGCCCTCGGGCCCACCGGCGACCTGGAAACGCAGCTCGCGGTCGCCATCGGGAACGCACAGCGAGAAGACGCGAGAAGGTGTCGGCCCCCGGCGGCGGAAGACGTCGAGACCGAGGCGCAGCCAGTCGGGCTCGCTGTGATCGCCGGGGCGCGGCGCGTCCATGAAGCGCAGGCCGAAGCGCGCCAGCTCGTAGAGCAGCGGCTTGAGCCCGCGACCGGCTTCCGTGAGCTCGTAGACGACGGCCGGCGCCGGCGGGGGCAGCTCGCGGCGGGCCACGAGACCGCGCTCTTCGAGACTCGTCAGCCGATCACTCAGCACGCTGGACGAAAGACCGGGCAGCCGGCGCAGCAGATCGCTGAAACGCTGGGGGCCGATCAGGAGTTCACGCCCGATCAGCAGCGTCCAGCGTTCGCCCAGCAGCTCGACCGCGCGCGCGACCGGGCAGAATTGCGCATACCGGAAGTGAGCCACGCAGTCAGCCTAAAGCAGCTGAGTGCTAAAATAAAAGCTAATTTATCGAAATTCGAAGTCTATTGATTCCAGCATGAAATCAAAGACTTAGATGTCCGACCGCAACGGTGTGGGCTTTCCGAAAAGCCACCCCTGCCCGAACGGGATGCCCAGCTTGGCGAGCGTTTGCAGCTCCTCGAGCGTGTCGAGCCCCTCCGCGATGATGCGCGAGCCGATGCGATCCGCGACCGAGCGCAGGGCCCGCAGCAGCTCCTGGCGCGCCGGATCCTCGTCGATGCGGTGCACGAAGGTACGGTCGACCTTGATGTAATCCGGCGACAGCTCCATCACCGCCTCGAGACTCGCATAGCCCGCTCCGGTGTCGTCGAGCGCGATCTGGAAGCCGAGCTTGCGGTAGTAATCGCGCACTTCCCGGAAGATCGAAAAGTTCCCGATCGACTCCTGCTCGCTGATCTCGAACACCAGATCCGTCGGGCTCAGCCGGCAGCGCTCGAGCGTGCGGCACAAGGCTTCGGCGCGGAAATTTGGATCATGGATCGTGGTGGGCCGCACGTTGAGAAAGAGCTTCGCTCCGCCCGGGAGATCGCGCGCACCGTGCAGCGCACTCTGCCGGCAGAGTCCATCGAGCTGGAAGAGCAGGTCGCCCTCGCTCGCCATCGAGAACAACACCGCCGGCGAACGCAACTCGGAGCCCTCCGGACCGCGCGCGAGCGCCTCGTAGCCAAACACCGTGCGCGTGACGACATCGACGATCGGTTCATACACGGAGGTGATGCGCCCTTCGAGAACGAGTTCGAATAGCGAACGTCGCCGACGGCGCGCGGCGAGACGCGCGTTGAGCTCCGCTTCGCTGCGCGCCTCTTCGAGCGCTGCCCGCACCTGCGTCTCGGCGCCGATCGTCGGATTGCGCAGCGAGGCGCCGGTTCCGATGTGCAGCGCGGGCGCCTGCTTCAGGTAGGGATAGCCGACGCGGGCCCCGCGGCTGCCGAGCCCCTCCGCGAGCACGGACCGCAGCTCCGGAATCTCGCGCTTGTAGAAGTCGATCTCGTCGGGCTCGCGAAACACGAGAATCAAGATTTCGTTGCGTCCGGTCTCGCCGGCCACCACCAGGTCGTTGAGGCCGATCTTCTGGCCGATCAGCTCGCCCACCAGCAAGCCCAGATTGCTCATCGACTGCTGGTGGGCCTCGGCGCCATAGACGCGTTCGATCTCCGCGAAGTCGCTGGCGTCGATCAGCAGCAGGCCGAGCGCGCCTTCGAGCGTGAAGTGGGCGGTGATCCGCGCGAGCGCTTCCCCGAAGCTGGGGAGCTTGGGCGCACGCTGTCCGGGCGCAGAGATCCCGTCGTCCGGCTCCACCATGCTTCACCCATCGGCAACTCGGCGGAAAGCGTTGAGCCCGCGCGGGGGGGCGGTGATGCCGGCTCAGGTCCGGGCGCCCATGGCCTCCAGCACGTTGGCGCGGTGGCCCAGCGTGTGGGCGATCCCGGAGAGCAGCGCGAAGACCCGGCCCACCAGCACGAAATCGCTCGGCACCGAGACGACGGGATCCTCGCGGATCGCCTCGAACAGCTCGTCGGTCATATCCTCGCTGAACTCGCCCTCGAAACGGCCCGTCTCGCTGCGCTCCATCATGCGGCGGGCGATCTGGACGAAGGTGTTCGGATCTCCGGTCCTGGTCTGGAAGCCGAGCTCGTGGAAGGCCCGGATCATCGCGGATTCATTCAGCGTCATCATCGAGAACATCAGCTCGAACAGACCGAGCCCGAAACCCTCGGGCAGCTCCTTGGCAAGGCCGAAATCGAGGACGACGATGCGGCCATCGGGCATGACGAACAGGTTCCCGGGATGGGGATCGGCCTGGAAGAAACCCGCCGCCAGGATCATGCGCACGAAGATCCGCATCAGATCCTGCACCACCACGCCCGGGTCGAGACCCGCCGCTTCGAGCGCCGCCTTGTCCGTCACCTTGAGGCCGGCGACCAGTTCCATGACGAGCACGCGCCGCGTCGACCACTCGCGGTGAATGCGCGGAATCACGACGCGGTCGTCGTCGGCGAACAGCTCACGCACGCGATCGGCACTGTCGGCCTCGCGAAGAAAATCGAGCTCGAAGCCGATGTGGGTGGTGAGCTCGGCGAGCAGCGGCATCAGCGCGAGCGGCTGCGGATCCAGGAACTCGTAGACGCGACAGGCCCGCCGCATGTTGGCGAGATCCGTGCGCACGATGTCCTCGATGTCCGGATACTGGACCTTCACGGCCACCGGTTCGCCCCCATGCAAGCGCGCGCGATGCACCTGCGCGAGGGACGCCGAGGCCAGCGGCCGTTCGTCGAACTCGGCGAAGACCGCGGAAAGCGGCTTGCCGAGCTCGCGCTCGACCGCATCGCGGATCACGTCGAAGGGCTTCGGCGGCACCGCATCGTGGCACTGCTTGAGGACGTGGATGAAGGGCGGCGGGAAGACGTCTGAACGCGTCGCCACGGCCTGACACAGCTTGATGATGACGCCGCGAAGCTCGAGCGCGCTGCGCAGCAACAAGCGCGCCGCACGCTCGTGCGTCGGCGTGCGATCGGGTTGCGGGCGGCGCAGCAGGCGGCGCGCATACTCGGGCGGTTTATAGAGCAGCCACAGCGCACCCGCGGTGCGCGCAACGCGCAGCGAGCGCTGCATTCGGGTCGCGAGATTCACCTCAGGCGCTCGCGGCGAACGGCGGCTCGAAGCCCGTGCGAAGCGGCGGCGACCAGGGCGTCCCGAGCGCTTCGAACGCTTCGAGGAGCGAGTCGGGGCGCCCCGCCGCCCGCAACGCTGCGACGAGATCGCGGCGCACGTCTTCGCGCTGCTGCTTCGGGCGCTCGCGGGTGATGGCCGTGAGTACTCGGTGCAGGAGGCCGTCGACGACGGTCCGACCCGCGATCTCACCGCCGTCGACGGTGCGCAGCCGCCGCGCGCGCACTTCGGAGAGCGCCGTGCGCAGGTACTCGACATGCGGGGTCTCGTCGCTGCGGATGAAGCGGACGAGATCCGCCGCCGGCTTCGGCGCCGCCGAGACCTCGGGATCGGAGAGCAGCGCCTCGCCCCAGGCGAACGTGCCCGTCGCGAAGACTTCGACGACGAGCACCTGGATCATCGTCGCGAGCAACGCCTCGAGCTTCTCGTCGATCTGCGGGAAGGGGCGCTCGGGTTTGGCGTCTCGGCGGCCCCGCCCCATCATCCGCATCAACACGTCGCCGGGAATGCGCGGATTCTCGAACGCGAGGTCGCGCGCAGCTTCCCACATCTGCTTGTGCCCGCCCTCGTCGCGGTAGCCGGATTCATCGCGCGCGTGGGCTTCGAACAGCGCGCCGCGCAGATGGGCGAGCGCGGTGCCCGCGATCGGCTCGCGGACGAGCGCAGCGAGATCGGGCACCTCGACGTCGCGGATGATCGCCCCGAAGCCTTCGACGATCGAGATGATCGTGAGCCCGCGCACGATCGGCTCGCGCACGCCCTCGCGCACCAGCAGCTTCGACTGTGCGAGGTTCGGGAACTGCGGCGGCATCAGTTCGCACGGAACCTCGAGAAGTGTCTCCCCCTCGCGCGCGAGCTGCGCCTGCCAGGCGCGGATCGCCGGCCCCCGGTGCAGCGTGCGAGGCGAGCGATAGGCGCCATCCGCGTCGAAGCCACCGTGGCAGCGCACACCGCCCGCCACGAGCGGCGCATCGCAGATCGCGCTTTCGAGCAGTTCTTCGCTCGTATAGACGAGCCGCCCGCTCTCGGGAATCTCCGCCGTGGCCATGGATCCTCCTCGGAAGGGCGCGCCAGTTCCGTCGAATTTCGGGTCGCCGCGGGCGCGGCGCCTGCGTCAATGCACTCCGCGGGTCGCAACCAGGGTGGCCGGTTCGATGCCCATGCCGCGCAACACCTGCTCCCACATTCGCGGGGGCTCGATGTCGAAGACCATTTCGCGCGAAACCGGTGCCAGCAGCCAGGCCCCCTCCGCGAGTTCCAGTTCCAGCTGCCCGGGCCCCCAACCCGCGTAGCCGAGCAGCAGGCGCAGACGCTGCGGCGGCGCGACGGCGATCCTGCGGAGCACGTCGAGCGAGCCGGCGAAGTGGACGCCGGCCCCGACGCTCTTCACCTCGTCGCCAAAGGCCCGATCCGTCTCGTCGTTGAAGAGCACCCAGCCGGTCTGCGGCTGCACGGGGCCGCCCCAGCCAATCGGCTCGCCCTTCTCGCCGTGCCACGTGATGTCGAGCGTCGAGCACAGGCCCGGCGCAGTGATCTCGGTGCTGCGGTTGAGCACGATCCCGAACGTGCCTTCCTCGTCGTGGTGGACGAGCAACACGACCGTCCGGCGGAAGTTCGGATCGAGGAGCTGCGGCATCGCCACGAGGAAGGTCGGCGCAAGGGAACTCATGCCTGGAACGTAGCGCGCTCGCGGCCGAGCGAAGACGCGCCCTCGCCGGGTACGCTGCGGGCGTGCGAGGCCCGCGCTGGCAGAGCGCCTTGTTGATCGCAGCCCTCGCGGCGAGCGCGGGAGCGTCGACGTGCGCGCTGGCGCCCGCGGTCGCCGCGAACCCGGCCCAGCAGCTCGCGATCCACGGGCTCGGTGTGGAGCTGTTCCTCGGGCTGTTCGCCTTCGCGGGCGCAGCGCTCTCGGCGCTGAGCCCGCGCGACCGGCTGGGCTTGCGGGCGGGACGCCTCCCCGTCGGCCGGCTGGCGCTGCTCGTGCTCGGTACGATCGCCTGCTCGCACGCCCTGGACGCCGTGATCGGTGTTCTCGGACTCGGCGAACGCGGCGCTCTCGCCGAGTTCGAGGCGGCGCTCGCCGGCATCCGTGGCTATACGCTGGTGCTCGCATTGTTCGGCATCGGCCTGGCGCCGGGCATCGCCGAAGAGCTTCTGTGCCGCGGCCTGGTGCAGCGCGGGCTCGTCCCCAGCCTCGGCGCACCCGCGGCGGTGGTGCTCGCGGCGCTCTTCTTCGGAGCGCTGCACGTCGAGCCCGTGCACGCAAGCTTCGCGGCGCTCCTGGGGCTCTACCTGGGGACACTCTGCCACGTCGCGGGGAGCGTGCGACCCGCCATCGCCTGTCACACCGCCAACAACGTTTGCGCGATCCTGGCGTCGGCCTGGCTGCCGCAGCTCGCGATTCCCCCATCGGCATCGATCGGCCTCGGCGGCGGCTTCGCGCTCGCGGCGCTCGCGTGGGTGGGGTGGCGCTCGGGAACAACACCCCCACTGAACGAATCGCGCGGCACTGGAACCGCATCCACCGCGCAACTCGGCCCTACAGATGAGGGCCGGATCGGACGACTCTGAGGAGGCCGCCGCCCGTGGGTCGGCATCTACTCGGGGTCCTGGATGGGTCGGCCCGTAGCCGTGCTGATGCTCGACGATGGCGAGCTCGACGACGTCCAGGAAATCCTCGACGACCTGCGCATCGCCTACGGACGCGTGCGCGGCGGCGCGATCGCGCGCAACACGCCTCCCCCCACCCGGCTGCTGATTTCCACCCCGCGGCGCGTCGACGCCGTGCGCCTGCCGGCGCGCGGGGATTCCGCTGGCGACGCGCTCACGCGCATCGTGGTGGTGAGCGAGGATTCGAAGACGCTGCGCGCGAAGCTGCGCGAGATCGGCTTCGATTACCTGGTGCGCCGCCCAGTACACCCGGAAGCGTTGCGCCTGCTGCTGCTTCATTGCCTCTACACGGGCGACGAGCGCCGGAACGAACCGCGCATCCCCGTCGGCTTCGAAGTCTCGTTCCGCACGGGCCTGCTCCCGCGCCGTGCGACGCTCGCCGATCTTTCGACCCGCGGCTGCCGGCTGCTTTCGCGCTTTGCACTCGAGCCGGGCAAGCGCATCACGCTCCAGATTCCGCAAGCCCTCGGCGCGAGCGAGGCCCTCACGCTGCGCGGACGCATCATCCGCATGAGCCTCGATGAGAACCTCGGCCCGGACGGCCCCTATAGCGCGGGCGTGGTGTTCGAGGACGTGTCGGCCGACCTGCGCCAGGAGCTCGAGTGGCTGCTCGAAGAGCGCTCGCAGGGTCCGGCGATGCTCCAGCCGGCCAACGAAGATCTTCCGGAAGTGGAGCTTCCGGATCCGGAGCGGGCGGGCAGCGAAGCGCGCGTGAACCTCGATCTCGAGGTCGATGTGCGCGTGAACCCCGATCCCGCGCCGAAGCGGGCAGAGCCGATGGCGAAGGCGCAGAAGACGCCGCAAGCCCAGCCTGGTCGCGAGCGCCGGCGCAACCAGCGAGGCGCCTACGACAAGAAGGTGCCCGCCTTCGGCACGCGGGCGCTGCGCGTGCTCGTCGCCCGCGATCTTTCGCAGGGCGGCATGCGCGTAGAGCGATTCTCGGGCCTCGAAGTCGGCGATCGCCTCCACCTCGCGATCTACGGCGCAGCCGACCAGGAGCCGTTCCTGGTCTGGGCGACCGTGATGCGCGACGACGGAGCGGAAGGCCTTGCGCTGGCGTTCGACGAGGTCCACCCGCAGGTCGCCCAGCAGCTCGAGAAGGTGGTGGCCGACCTCCCGTCCGTGGAATCGCTCCACCACGATGAGGCCCATGCCATGGGCACCGTGGTCACGGAGATCCTCGAGAGCTAGTCTCCGCCCGCTTCGAGGGAGGAGCCGTGGCCAACAGCAAGAGCAAGCAGAAGCGCAAGCAGCACAAGAACCGCGTCCGACGCAAGCATGCGGGCGACCGCAAGAAGCTCGCCAAGACCCGGACCAAGGACTGAGCGGCGCCCGCCTGCGAGCGCGCGGCCGTCCGCCCGCCGCAGGCCGGGGCCCGCGCTACAGCTCGTCGAAGAGACGGATCTCCGGGCGACCCTCCACCAGCGCCAGCATCTCGCCGATCCCCGCCTTGAAGTAGGGCGTGTTCGAGTGCAGCCCGAGCGCTGCGTCATTCGTGTAGCGCTCGAGCAACACGAACAACCCGGGGTCGCTCTTCGAGCGCGCAAGCTGGTAGAGCTTGCAATCGGGCTCGTTCGCCCGAACCTTCTGCGCGAGCGCCTGAATCACACGCTCGAGATCCTGTTCCTTGCCCGCCTTGGCCTTGAGGGTTGCAGTCACCGCAATCACGAGAACCTCCTTCAGAATTCCACCCGGATGTATCGCACGCCTGAGCGGCACGGGACAGTCCCGCAACGCAGGGCCCTGGTGCGCTATGCATCGGTACCGGAGGCGGAGCGGCCATGGCGCAGGCGAACGCACGTCGGCGAACGCGCAAACACCACAAGCGCCGGCCGCCGGCAGGCTCGAGTGCGGGCGCCCTGGCGCCCCGCGAGGGCAGCGAACCGCTGCGCATCCACGTGATCGACTTCCGCGGCGCGCAGCTCGAGGAACGCGACGTCGACGACGTCGAGGATCTCGCGCGCTACCGCGGCAGCGACACCGTCACCTGGATCGAGGTCGAGGGAGTCGGCGACGAACGGGCGCTGCACCGGATCGGCGAAATCTTCGAGATCCACCCGCTCGCACTCGCCGACGTCGTGAACACGCCCCAACGGCCCAAGGCCGAAACCTACGAGCACCACGAGTTCCTGGTGTGCCGCATGGCGCAGCTCCATGGGCGGGAGATCGAGACCGAGCAGGTGAGCCTCGTGATCGGCAGCCACTGGGTGATCACCTTCCAGCCGGGCGCGCACGACGTCTTCGATCCCGTGCGCGAGCGCATTCGCAGCAACTCGCTGATCCGCCAGATGGGCGCAGACTTCCTCGCCTACTCGCTGCTCGACACGCTCGTCGACGGCTACTTCCCCATCATCGAGTCCCTGGGCGACGCGCTCGAGGAACTGGAAGAACGGGTCGTGGCCGGCAAGATCGAACGCAATGCGGGCGCGATCCACGTGATCCGGCGTCAGCTCTTGTTCTTCCACCGCATCCTGTGGCAGCAACGCGACGCCATCAACACCCTGCTGCGCGGTGAGAGCCGCTTCGTGAGTCCTGCCATCCGCGTGTATCTGCGCGACGCCCACGACCACGCGGTCCAGATCCTCGACCTCGTCGAAGCCTTTCGCGAGATGGCCGTCAGCTTGATGGAGGTCCACCTCTCGAGCATCAGCAACCGTCTGAACGAAGTGATGCGCGTGCTCACCGTGATCTCCACGATCTTCATTCCGCTCACTTTCCTCGTCGGCGTGTACGGCATGAACTTCCACCACATGCCAGAACTCGCCTGGCGCTGGGCGTATCCCGCGCTCTGGGCCGTGATGATCGCGATCGCGTCGGCGATGTTCGTGGGCTTCCGGCGCCGCGGCTGGATCGGCACGGGCGCCAGCCGCGCAACCACGCCGGAATCGCAGGAATCTCCGCGAGCCTGACGCGCGCTGTCGCGAGCGCGCGCGCTAGCCCCTGCGCGCCGCGACGGTCAGGTAGTGGTTCGCGAGTCCGTGGCGCAACGTCGACCAGAGTCTGCGCGCGAGCGACGCCGGGTGGCGCGCGTAGTACGTCAGCAGATGCGGACGCAAATCGCGCATGCGTGTCTCGCTTCGGCGCAACACCGCGCCGAGCGGCACCGGTTGCACCTGGCGCAGCGAATCGAAGGGCGTCAAGCCGAGTGACGCGAGCATGCGCAGGAAGCCACGCTCGCTGAAATCGTGGCGGTGGTGGGGATTCACGTCCACGGACGGCGTCGTCGGGACGGAGGCGATCAACACGCCGCCGGGGCGCAGCATCGCAGCGAGCCCGGCGAGGAAGCGATCCGGGTCTTCGAGGTGCTCGATCGTCTCGAGGGAAACGATCGCATCGAAACCCCCGGCGTCGCTGAACCCGAAAGCGTCGGCGACCCGGTACTCGACGCCCGCGCCGCCATAGCGCGCCCGCGCGTAGGCGACCGCGGCTTCGCTGCGGTCGACGCCAAGCACGTCGGCCGCCCGCGCGGCGCGATCTGCCAGCAGGCGCGTCCCGTACCCGACGCCGCACGCGATATCGAGCACCCGCCCGGGCGCGAGGCAGACCGCCGCGAACTCGTAGCGTTCCAGATGCAGGCGCAAGGTCGCGCGGCCGGTGACGTCGCCCGACTCGAGCGCGTCCGGGACGAGGCGCTCGAGGCTGTCGGGCGCGAGCGGCATCGCGGCAAGCCTATCAAACGGGAATCGGGCCCTGAAAAGGGAAAGGCCCGGAACCACGTTTGCGGCTCCGGGCCTCCCTGGGAAGGGGATATTCAGATTGTTACCAGGGATGTGTCCGCCCCGTGGAAAAGGTGTCACGCTCCGGGCGATATTTTTTCGCTTGCTGGATCGAGGGTTTGCGAGTTTCACGCGAACCCCTCCGCAGCGATCAGCGCTCGAGACCCGGGATCGGGCGGCCCCGGATCGACCGAGATCTGCTCGATCCAAACCTCGGTCTGTGTGCCCCGGGCGAGGTTTTCGACCAGCAGGTGCGTCGGCAGCGAATGGCCGCCCAGCCGTCGCGTGTGGACGCGGGGCGCGTGGATCACCTTGAAGGCCACCCTGTGTCGCCGGTACGGACGCGAACAACGCGAGCGCACCGGCCAGGACGATCCTGCGAACGAAGGAGCTTTCAAGCAGCATTGCGCCCTCCTCGCGCCGTGAGCGGCAGCGCCACACGCACGCGTGTTCCAACGGCCGGGACGGAATCGATGTCGATCGTCCCGCCCAGATCGGCGACCAGATCGCGACAGACCGCCAGCCCGAGGCCGCTGCCGCCGCTCGCGCTGCGCGTCGTAAAGAAGGGCTCGAAGGCACGTGCCAGGACCGTCGCTTCCATTCCGCAACCCCGATCGCTCACCTCGATGCACAGCCGACCCGACGCCTCGACGACATTCACGCTCACGACGTCGGCCGGGGCGCTGGCCTGCAGGGCGTTGTCGACGAGATTGGCGATCACCCGCACGAGTTCGTTCCCTCCCGTGCGCAGTCGCGGAAGACCCGGCTCGAGCCTCACGGCAACGCGGGAGCAGGCGCGCCCGCGCGCAACCACGCGGATCGCACGATCGGCGAGCTCATCGATCGCCAGCTCGCATCCAGCGTCCTCCCCAGGCTCGGCCGCCCCCAGAAACGCGCGCAGGGAGGAGCGCATCTCGCTCGCCAGCGCTGCAATCGTGCGGGCGTCGCGCTGCACGCGTTCGGCCTCTGGAACCCGCTCGTGAAGGCGCGAGGCGAGCCTCTCGACCACGCCGAGGGGCTTGCCAAGATCGTGAACCAGCCCCGACCCGACACGTCCGAGAGTCGCAAAACGCTCGGCCACGAGAAGTTTTTCCGCCAGCCCCGCGCGGTGCGTGGCCACGGCCGTCAGCGCCAGCACCGAGCGCACGAACGCCAGATGCGCGCTCGAGTACGGCAGCCGTGTGGCCGAGCGGCCGAGGAGCACCACGCCGAGCGGTTCGGCGCCGCTGTGCAGCCGCGCGACGACTTCGAGTCCGAGCCCGCGCAGCCCCACACAAGCACGCGACAGATGCCGCTCCTCGTCGGCGAGGTGCAACAGCTCGGCATCCCCGAGCAACTGGGCCGCGGACTCCGCCGTGGCGGTCGCGAGCGGGGCCGAGCTGCCGTGGGCGTCGACCAGGCGCCAACTCCGGCCGGCAGCGAGGAAAACACAGGCGGATTCGGCTTCGAGCCCTTCCCGCAGTGCGCGGCAGAGCCGGCGCGCGCATTCGTCGGGGTCGAGCAGCCGCGCGATGCCCGCCGCGTGCGCATCGAGTACGCCACGCATGCGCGCCGTGCTGGGCGACAGCCAGCCGTCGATCGCCCGCCGCAGACGAGCGCGCAGCGGCTCGCCTGCCAGAAAGCAGACGAAGGCCGCCAGCGCGAGCGCGAGCGCGGCAAGCACCGGAAGCGTCGCCGCCAGGCTTTGGAGCAATCTGCTTCGGCGCGCGGAACTCACGCGGCCCTCCGCCGCTCGAGGCGCGCCCCGCTGGCGATCACGGCGGGCAGGATCACGAGATCGGCGACCAGCGCGACGAGAATCGCGACGCCCGAGAGAAACCCGACGCTCGCGGCGCTCTCGGAGGACGCGAGGTCAATCACGAGCGCGCCCACGTAGGCGCGGAAGCCCGCATCCGTGCGCAGCCACAACCCTCCGGCGCCGAGCCCGATCGTGAGCACGAGCACCAGCACCAGCGTGAAGCGCGGCGCGCGCAAGGCGGCCCGCGTCAGGGTGAACATGGACCCCTCCCGGACCGCGGCTTGGGGAGCAGACCGTGTTTTTGCGCCCGGTAGATGACGGCGCCGCGCGAAAGGCCCTGTCGGCGCGCCACTTCCGCGAGGTTCCCCTGGCAGGCCGCGAGCAGCGCAACCAGCTCTTCGCGCTGCTGGTGTTCGCGGTGCGAACGCAGGGAATCCACGCTGTCGCGCGATTCGCCCAACACCTCGCGCGCGCGCTCGCGCGAAATCGAGCCTTGCGGCGAGAAGGCCACGAGCCGCTCGAGCACGCTCGTGAGTTCGCGCACGTTTCCCGGCCACTGCTGCTCGCGCAGCAGCGCGAGCGCGCCGCGATCGAGTTGCACGGCCGGACGTCCCAACCCTGCGCCGATCCGCGCGGCGAGCAGCGGTGCGAGCTGGGCAATGTCCTCGAGACGCTCGCGCAACGGCGGCAAGAGGATCGTGAAGCGCTGAAGCTTCTCGGCAAGTCCCGGGTGGAACGCGCCCTCGCGCGCGCGCTCCGACAGATCCTCGCACGCACACGCGAGCACGCGCGGCGCAGCCGCCGCTTCGGCGTCCCCCCCACGCAAGCGCTCGAACCAGTGCGCCTGCTCGACCGGCGAGAAGCGGCTGATCTCATCGAGAAAGAAGCTGCCGCCCGCTGCGATGCGTGGCGCGGGGGTGGCGGCGCCCGCGCGCAGCACCAGAAAGGGCGCGTCGCCGCTGCCGCCGCACTGATGGATCGCGCGGGCTACCTGCTCGCGACCGCTGCCCGGCTCACCGCGCACGAGCACCGGCACGCGCAGGCCCGCAAGCGCGCGAATGCGCTCGCGCACGCGGCGCATCGCGAGGCTGCGTCCGGCGATCAGCTGCGCGAGTCGCTCGTCCTCGGGCCGCGACGCGGAGACGAGCGCCAGTTCGCGCGCCCGCACGATCATGCGTTCGAGATCGTCCGGAAACGTGAAGAACTCCTGCGCGCCCCCCTTCATCACCTCGACGGCCGTCGCGACATCCGCGTAAGCCGTCAGCAGGATCACGGGTACGCTCGAAATGCCCCGGATGCGGCGCAGCAGCTCGATGCCGTCGGCGCGCGGCATGCGCAGGTCGCTCACGACGAGGTCCGGAGCTTCCGCCCGGAATCGATTCCAGGCCTCCACGCCATCCCGCGCTTCGACCACCGCGAGACCCGCCTGGCTGAGATCCCCCGCCAGCAGCGCGCGCACCTCCGCGCGATCGTCCACGAGCAGGACCCTGGCTTCCCCCGTCATCACCGGCGCCCTCTCCAAGACCCTTCCGGGGTCTGTTGAGTAATACACCCAGCCGCTGCCGGGCTGATTCAGGGCTCGATCAAGAAACGATCAAGTGGCGGAGACTCGTGGAGCATTCCCAGGGGGGTTGGAAAATCTCTCGCAACCGTGTAGAAGGGGGTTGCCGATGAAGTTGCGAGTGCGGACCACAGCGTGATCAACGGCACGGTGGAGCCGGGCTTCCTGCCCGTGGCGCGCGTGCTAGAGCGGCAGGTGCGCCGGGGTGGCGGCGCCGCCGTGTGCATCTACCACCGGGGCCGCAAGGTGGTCGACCTCTGGGCCGGCGAGCGCGACGCCGGCGGCCACGCCTGGACCTCCGACACGATGGCGATGTCGTTCTCGACCACCAAGGGCGTGCTGGCGACGGCCCTGCACGTGCTCGCCGATCGCGGCCAGGTCTCGTACGAGGATCGCGTCGCCAGGCATTGGCCCGAGTTCGGCCAGGCCGGAAAAGCGTCGATCACGCTGCGCGACGTGCTGTCGCACCGGGCCGGCCTGCCGCAGATCCGCCCGCTGCTCGACCGGCCCGACCGCATCATGGACTGGGAGTACATGACGGAGGCACTCGCGGATGCGCCGCCGCGGCTGGCTCCAGGCGGCCACTGCGCCTATCACGCCTTCACCTT
This sequence comes from Deltaproteobacteria bacterium, assembly GCA_031405455.1. Classification (GTDB taxonomy): domain Bacteria; phylum Myxococcota_A; class UBA9160; order UBA9160; family SMWR01; genus DATBRV01. The sequence continues at coordinate 80,121 of JANNIY010000168.1, forward strand.
CGGTTGGCTCGCCGGCGAGATCCTGCGCCGCGTGACGGGGCAGCCGGTCGGCGAGGCGGTGCGCAGCCTGCTGGCGGAGCCGCTCGGGCTCGATGGCTGCTACATCGGGGCGCCCGCCGAGGCCAAGGCGCGCGCCGCGACGCTGATCCGTCCGAAGGGCGGGGGCCTGGTGGGACTGATCGGATCGCGGCGGATGATGTCCGCACTCGACCGCACGACGCGCCTGATCGGAATTCCGATCTCGCCACTGCTGATGCAGGATTCATTGCTGCCGGGCGACATGGGCGAGCTCTTGTGGGATCCGCGCATCCTCGACAACCCGATCCCCGCAGCGAACGGTCTCTTCACGGCGCGTTCGCTCGCGCGCATCTACGCGATGCTCGCCGAAGGCGGCACACTCGACGGTGTTCGCCTGCTGTCGCGCCGCAGCGTGTCGCGCGCTTCTCAGGTGCAATCGCGCGCGCGCGATCGGGTGCTGATGATCCCGATGCACTGGCGGCTCGGATATCACAGCGCCTTCACGACGCGCGGGCGGCTGCCGACCGGCTTCGGCCATTTCGGTTACGGCGGCTCGGGCGCCTGGTGCGACCCGGAACAACGACTTGCCGTCGCGATGGTGACGAACCACGTGGCGGGCGGCCCCTTCGGCGACGCGAGAATCGCGCGGATCGGAGGCGCCGCCGTGAGCTGCGCCCGCGCGGCGCCGCAGGCCGCGCCCCGCCGCGCCGCTGCGGCGAGAAGCGCAGAAGCGCTCAGGGGCGTCGGAGCCCGCTAGTTCCAGCTTCGCCTCCGGCGGCTCGCGCACGCCGACGCAGTGATCGGTACCTCGGCCGGCTCGCTGGTAGGAGCCTGGCTCGCGGCCTGGCGGGACTAGCGGGGCCCGGCGGCACTCCGGGTCAATCGAGCAGCGACGCCTCGAGCGGAGCCGCCGCGGGCCGCACCGAGGCCGCATGCGTGATGGTCGCCGGCGCCGTGATCAGGCGCTCGACCGCGTCGGCCCGACACACGCCACTGTCGCAGAAGACGCTCTTCAGCACCTCGCTCGCCACTTGCGAGGCGTTGCGCCACCAGCGCGCGCGCTGGACCACGACGACGGCCACGGCGATGCGCGGCGCCTCGGCCGGAGCGACGCCGATGAACCACTCGTAGCGGCCCCTGGGATTCGTCCCCGAAAGGCTCCCCGTCTTGCCCGCAACCTGCACGGATCCGAGCAGCGGCCGACCGCCGCGGGCACGGAAGGCGCGCCGGGCGGTCCCACGCGTGGTGGTGTCGATCAGCATGCGCCGCAGCTCGCCGGCGAGCTCGGGAGAGAGCACCTGACGCGGAGCAGCCACCGCGGGCAGCGTGAGTTCGCGTCCCGAGGCGTCGACGATGCGGTCGATCCAGCGCGGCTCGACGACTTCTCCGAACGCCAGGGCGCCCGCGAGTTGCGCGGCATGCAGCGGCGTGATGTTGCAGCCGGAAAGGCCGCAGCCGAGCTTGCCCACGCCGAAACGATCCTCCGCCGGGTCGACGACGACGCCGGCGGCGTGAGCGGCCGCGGGCTCGTGGGTCCAGCCGAAACGCGCGATCGTCCGCAGCAGGGTCGTGACGCCCACCGAATGCACAGCGAGCTGCGCGAAGCATTGGTTGTTCGATGTCGCGAGCGCCTGCTGCAAGGAGACGACGTTGCCGCCGCGCGGCGGATCGAGGCGGGAGGGCGTGAGCCGGTAGGGACTTCCCGTGAAGCGGCAGGGAAGCCGCGCCGCAGCGGGATCGGTTCCGAGCGCCGCGGCGGCCGTGATCACCTTCACGAGCGACGCCGCCGGGTAGGTGCGCGTGGCCGGAAACTGCAGTGTGTCGGTCGACGCGTAGGCGAGCACGCGGCCCGTCGCGGGATCGAGCACGATCACATGGCCGAGCGCGACCTTGCCCTGCTCGAGCACCTGGAAGACGCGGCGTGTGAGGCTGGCGTCGAGGCTGTACTCGACCCGCAGCGGGCCGCCCCCATCCGGGGAAGCGACGACCTCGAACAGGCGTTCCGGCCCGTCGGCATCGGAAAGCCCGCGGGCTGACGGCAGCGAAAGTGCCGCACGCGACACCGGCAACAACAGACTGAGCGCCGCCGGCGCATCGCCTGCGAGCGTCGTCTCGGGGATCTCGCCCGCCCCGGAAGCTTCGGGCGCCGCGGCAGCCACTTCCGGAAGCGCCGCGCGTTCGAGCTTGCGAGCGCCAACGGCCGAAGCCAGCCAGAGGCCACTGCTGAGACCCGCCACGACGCCGACCGCGAGCGCCGCGAGCGTCGCGCGCCCACGCAGCGTGAGCCGCCGCCGCAGTCGCTGATCACGCCGCCAACGTGTGCGCGCAGAACCGCCGATCCGAATCGGCGCGCCAGGCGCTTCCAATCCGGTCTGCGATCGCGTCTCTTCCGTAGGATTCAAATCGTCCAGGTTCCCCCCAGCCACTCGGCGTCCTCTGCATCCGTTGCGCTCGACCTCCCGGGGGGGAGAGGTTGCGGCGCCAGCTCAGCGTGGTCTGCGGGCGATCCTGGCGCGCCCGCTCGCCGGTTTCTCAGAGCGCGACGACGCCCTGGACTTCTGGAATCAGCTCGCGAAGTCGCGTCTCGATGCCGTGCTTGAGAGTCGCGGTCGAACTCGGGCAGCCGCTACACGAACCGTGCATGTAGAGCTCGACGATGCCATCCCTGAAATCGGAGAAAACGATGTCGCCGCCATCCATGGCGACCGCCGGGCGCACTTCTTCATCGAGCACGCGGCGGATGCGGGCGACGATCTCGCTCGGCGCGCGGCCCTCTTCGAGTTTGAACGCGGGTCCGAGCGCCTTCTCGCCGCTGCCGACGCAGAGCTTGATCGCATCGACGATCGGCTGCGCGAGATCGGTCCACTCGACGTCAGCCCTTTTCGTCACGGTCACGAAGTTCGAAGCCAGGAAGACGCCCTCGACGCCTGCGACGTCGAAGAGCGAACGCGCGAGCGGCGAGACATCGGCGGCGGGTCGCGCGGTGAACTGCGCGGTGGCGGAGCCTTCGACGACCGGCTGCCCCAGCACCCATTTGATGCTGTTGGGGTTCGGGGTGCGTTCGGCGTGCATGCGGAATCCGAGGTCCATGCGCCGATCCTCCTTGCCGCTGTGCAGAGTAGGGGCATTCGAGCAGCGAGCCAAGACCTGCGGTGCGCCCGCTCGCGTCCCGCCAGGTTTCATCGCGCTGCCCGTCCGCCGTGCGTCCCGGCGGCTCGCTCTCCCCTGCTTTTCGAACCACACGCCTACGCAACTTGAGCCCGGATCCGTCCGAGCGCCGTAGTTCCTTCGGGTAAGATGCGGCCATGTCGTGGAAGCCGGAGCTCGAGGAGCTGGCGCGACGCGAGGAGCTCGCGCGGCGCATGGGCGGCGAAGAGAGGCTCGCGCGCGCCCGCGCCGCTGGGCGGCTCGACGTGCGCGAGCGCATCCATCGCCTGCTCGACCCGGGCAGCTTCCACGAGACGGGCCTGCTCGCCGGCCGCGCGGGCTATGACGCGCAGGACCGGCTCGAGACGTTCACGCCCTCGAACTTCGTGTGCGGTCGCGGGCGGGTCGAGGGGCGCCCGGTGGTCGTAGGGGGCGACGATTTCACGGTGCGCGGCGGAGCTGCGGACGGCGCCATCGGCAACAAAATGGGATGGGCGGAGAAGGCGGCGCGCGACCTGCGGTTGCCTCTGATCCGACTGGTCGATGGAACGGGCGGCGGCGGCAGCGTGAAGACCAACGCCACAATGCGCCGCTCGTATGTGCCCTGGCTCCCCGAGTGGGAGGTCTCGGTCGAACTCCTCTCGCTGGTTCCCGTGGTTGCCGCAGCGCTGGGACCGGTGGCCGGCCTCGGCGCGGCGCGCGTCGCCGCGAGCCACTTTTCGGTGATGGTGCGCGAGACGAGCCAGGTCTTCGTGGCCGGCCCGCCGGTCGTGCGCCGCGCCTTTGGCCGCGAGGTCGAGAAGGAGGAGCTCGGCGGCTACCGCATCCACACGCGCGGGAGCGGCGCGGTCGACAACGAAGCACCGAGCGAAGACGACGCGCTTGCTCAGATCCGGCGCTTCCTGTCGTTTCTACCGAGCTGCGTGTACGAAAGGCCGCCGCGCATCGCGGCAAGCGACGATCCCGAGCGCCGCGACGCGGCGCTGCTGGATGCCGTGCCCCGCGACCGGCGCAAGCCCTACGACGTGCGCGCGCTCGTCGCGCGGGTGCTCGATCTCGGCTCGCTCTTCGAGATCGGGCGCGGCTTCGGTAAGCCGCTGCTGACCGCGCTCGCGCGCATCGACGGCATCCCCGTCGGCGTGATGGCCAACGATCCGCGCCAGCTCGCGGGCTCGATGGACGCCGACGCCTGCGACAAGCAGATCCGCTTCATCGATCTCTGCGACACGTTCGGCCTCCCGATCGTCAACTTCGTCGACAACCCGGGCTTCCTGATCGGCGTCGAGGCCGAGAAGCGCGGCACCATCCGCCACGGCGTGCGCGCGCTCTTTGCGGTCTACCAGGCGCGCGTGCCGTGGGTCTCGGTGATCGTGCGCAAGGTCTTCGGCGTAGCGGGCGCCGGCCATGGCGCGCACCACCGTCTGAACCTGCGCTACGCCTGGCCTTCCGCCGAGTGGGGCTCGCTACCGATCGAAGGCGGCGTCGAGGCTGCCTACCGGCGCGAGATCGAGGCGGCGCCCGACCCGGACGCGCTGCGCGCCGAGCTCGAAGCGAAACTCGCCGGCATGCGCTCGCCCTTCCCCACCGCCGAGGCCTTCGGCATCGAGGAGATCATCGACCCGCGCGAGACGCGGCCGCTGCTCGTCGATTGGGCGCAGCGCGCCTACGAGATCGTGTGTAGCGAGCGCGGCCCTACGGCGCGGGGTCTTCGGCCGTAGCGCGCCGATCCCATCAATCCCATCACCGTTGACATGCGACGTCGTCTCCGCTGTTCTCGCTCGGTCGAGGCCCCAACCCCAGAGGAATCCCATGCCGTCGCCTGCCGTGATCGTCGAGAGAGAAGAGAGCGTTCTGGTCGTCACGCTCAACCGCCCGGAGAAGAAGAACGCCGTCAACTGCGAAGTGATGTGCCGGCTCTACGACGCCTGGACGCAGCTCGACCGCGACGAGACGCTGCGCGTCGCGATCCTGACCGGCCGCGGGGATACGTTCTGCGCGGGGATGGATCTCGGAGAGATCATCAAGCTGCGCAGCGGCGTGAGCGACAACGAGTGGATCGAGCGCGTGCGCAAGGAGCCGCACGTGATCTACGGCGCCTGGCTCAAGACCTACCGCCCGACGAAGCCGGTGATCCTGGCGGCCGAGGGTTTTGCACGCGCCGGCGGCACCGAGATCCTGCAAGGCACCGACATCCGCGTCGCAGGCGAGAACGCGAAGTTCGGCGTGACCGAAGTGCAGCGGGGTCTCTTCCCGATGGCGGGCTCGGCGGTGCGGCTGCGCCGGCAGATCCCCTACGCGATTGCGGCCGAGATGCTGCTCGCGGGGGAAGATCTGCCCGCACGGCGCGCGTACGAGCTCGGCCTGGTGAACCACGTGGTGCCCGATGGGCAGGCGCTCGCGAAGGCGCGTGAGATCGCGCAGCGCATTGCCAGCAACGGCCCGCTCGCGGTCGCCGCGATTCTCGCCGTGTTGCGCGCGACGGAGACGCTGCCCGAGGAGAAGGCTTTCGAGATCGAGCAGCAGCAGGGTATGCAGGTGATGATGTCCGCCGATGCCACCGAAGGCCCGCGCGCCTTCCTCGAGAAACGCAAGCCGGTGTTCCAGGGGCGCTAGCAGCCCGCGCTCACCCGGCTCCGATCCGCAGCAGCGCGCTGCCGCGCACGCGGTCGTGCTTCAAGTCGCTGAGCGCTTCGTTCGCCGCCTCGAGCGGGTAGCTCTGCGTGTGCGTTCGGATCGGAATCTCGGCGGCGAGGGCGAGCAGCGCCTCGCCATCTTCGCGTGTGTTGGCAGTGACGCTGCACAGGCGCCGCTCCTGGAAGAGATGCGCGGTGTAATCGAGCGGCGGAATCTGCGAGAGATGGATGCCGGCGACGGCGAGTGTCGCGCCGCGGTCGAGTGCGGCGAGCGCCACGGGGACGAGTTCGCCCGCGGGCGCAAACAGGATCGCACCGTCGAGCGGGGCGGGCGGGGCCTCGCTGGCGTCCCCAATCCAGGCAGCCCCGAGGCTGCGTGCCAGCTCGCGGTGCACACCGCCGCGCGTCACGACGAAGACCTCGCAGCCGCGGTGGCGGGCGATCTGGATCACGATGTGCGCCGAGCCGCCGAAGCCATAGAGGCCGAGTCGGCCGCCGGGTCGCACGCCGGAGCGCACGAAGGCGCGGTAGCCGATGATGCCCGCGCACAGCAACGGCGCCGCCTGCTCGGGCGCGAGCGATTCGGGCAGCGCGTAGGCGAAGGCTTCGGGGGCGACGAGCTGCTCGGCATAGCCGCCGTCGGCGTCCCAGCCCGTGAACTGCGGAGTGAGGCAGAGATTCTCGCGATCCGAGACGCAGAAGCGGCAGGCGCCGCAGGTGCGCCGCAGCCAGGCGACGCCCACCCGATCGCCGATGCGAAAACGGCGCGCCGATGCGCCGCGCGCTGCGACGCGCCCTACCACCTGGTGACCGGGGATGATCCCCGCGCGGCGCGGCGGGAGATCCCCCTCGATCACGTGCAGGTCCGTGCGGCATACGGCACACACGTCGACGGCAACCCGGATCTCGTCGGGCCGCGGCTCCGGAACCGGCTCTTCGACACTCGCGAGCGGGCTCGCTTCGACGGGCCCGGGCGCTGCGAGACGCATCGCACGCATCGTCTCCCCAGATACCACAGCCGCCTTCGCGCGCCGAGAGCGGCGCTACCCTGCGCGCGTGACCCAGCAGCGCACGCGGATCCTCAGGAAGCTCCTCCCCTGGGTCGTCTCGAGCGCGTGCCTCGCGTGGGTCTTCGGTCACGCGACGGATTGGCAGGCGCTGCGCGAGGCGACGCGCGGCGCGAATCTCCCCCTCTTCGTCGCCCTCACGACGCTCGACAAGCTGATCTTCTTCGTGTGGTGGGGGCTGCTCCAGGCTTCGGCGGTGCGCCGTTTCGTGATGCCCGTCTCGTCGCGCGAGGTGATCGCGATCCGGGGCGGCGCGGAACTCGTGCGCACCGTGAACGGCGCGCTCGCCGACGGGGCGTTCATGTACGGCGTGGCGCAGCTCGCGCGCGGGCGCAGCGGTGCGGTTGCCGCCGCCGTGGGCGTCCCGATCGTGTGTCACTTCCTCGTGCTGCTGGTGCAGGTGACGTTCGCGCTGAGCCTGCTCGCGCACGACGACCTCGCAAACCGCGATGTCGTGATCGCCGCGGCGGCAGGCTGGACGGCGTTCGCCGTGGGCGTGCTGGCGGTTCGCTTCGGCTGGTGGCGGGGGCTGCTCAGCAAGCGCCCCGTGCGAGCGCTGATGGACAACCTCTCCTGGCGTGCATTGCTGCCGTTCCTGGTCTGGTTCGTGCTCTTCGCGGCCTTCGACGTCCTGATCCAGGGCCTCGCCTCGCGCGCCTTTGGCGTGCCGATCGCCTGGACGGCGCTCGCGGCCCGCATCCCGATCTTCTACGTCCTGATCTCGGCGCCGTCGTTCGGGAACTTCGGCACGCGCGAGCTTTCGTGGGCTACCCTTTTCGCCGATCAGGGCCCGCGCGATGCCTTGATCGCGTACGGGCTCGCCACGAACACGGTGTTCTTCCTCCTGCACGTGGTGATCGGCGTGGCCTTCCTGCCGCGCGCGCTCGCGTTGATTTCGGAAGTGCGGCGTGCGAGACGCGAGGGCAAGGAGATTCCGGAATTGCAGCTGCACGACGCGAGCGACGCATGACGGCAGCTGCTGCGGGCCGCCGGCGTGGGGCGCGGGCGTCGGCCTAGAAAAGACCCGCGCGCCGATACATGCCCGCGAGCACGAAGAACGCGAGCAGCAAGCCGATCCCTGCAGCAACCACGGCCGTGCGTCCCGCTCCACGGTGCCAGCGCACGCTGCCGACGGGCGCGAGCGGATCCTCGGGGCGTCGCGTGAAATTTCGCGATCGGCGCAGCCGCAGCGCGCGCGCGCCGGCAATGGCGCCCGCTGCGATCATCGTGAACACGCACAGCTCGTGAACGCGCAGCACCCAGATCGAGAACAGGCCCCAGCTCGTGCGGTCTTCACGACCGAGCACCACGAGCTTCACGAGATAGGAAAGCACGAAGAGCGCGACGAGCGCAGCCGCCACGAGCATGTGCCGGCGATGCTGCGCGGTGTCACCGCGCTTCACGGAACGGACGCCGGCGACGGCGAAGCCCACGACGCCGCACATGTCGAGCAACGCGAAGGTCCAATAGCCGGGACTGGCATCCATTCTACGCGAGGCTAACTCAGGTGAATGAGCGCAGCATCGCGACGACGCCGGCTGCGAGCGTAATTCCGAGCACGGCGCGGCGCGTGCGGCCTGCATCCACCCAGCCGGTGAGGCGGCCCGAGAATGCGAAGCCCAGCGCCGTTGCCGGCAGCAGCGCCAGCGTCCACAACAGCTCGCTGCGCCCGAAGCGCCCCACCACGATGAGCGCCACCAGCGACATCAAACTTCCGATGATGAAGTAACCGGCGAGCGTTCCGCGCAGGCGTGGCCCGCTAGCGTGCTGGTAGACGAGCGCGAGCGGCGGACCTCCGATCGAGGCGATCGTGCCGAAGACACCGGAAACGAATCCCGCGGCGAGCAGGATCCGCGGGGTCGGCGAGACCCGCAGCCCCGTGGCGGTGAGGGCTACGCCGACGAGCACCGAGAGCCCCACCAACAGCGACATCTCTTCGATCGGGACGAGTGCGAGCGCGACCGCACCGAGCGCGACACCGGGCAGACGTCCGACGATCCCCCACTTCACTCCGAGCAGATCGATCGAGTCGCGTTCGCGCCGCGCCACCAGCAGTGTCAGTGCCAGACCGCTCACCAGGAGCGGGCCGGGCACCAGTTCGGGCCGGATCAACACGAGGAGCGGCGCCGCCACCAGCGCCATCCCGAACCCGACCGCACCCTGCACCATGGCGCCAAAGGCCACCGCCGCGCTGGCAGCGAGCCACGGAAGCCACAGCGCGCTCAGCGCTCCGGCGGCGGACTCGTACACCAGATCACCCACGCGATGAAGACGAACTGAAACGGCAGGCGAACCCAGGCCAGGAGTGGCGACCTGGGCAGATCGCCGATCGCCACGTCATTGAGCGCCACGTGCAGGTTCGCCGGAAACACGGCGATCAGCAGCGCCACCAGCCCCCAGGCCGACCAGCGCCGCAACGGCTGCGGGAAGAGCACGCCGAGGCCGCCGAGGATCTCGAAAACACCGCTGATCCACACGAGCTCCAGATGCCACGGCAGGTAGGGCGGCATGATCGCGACGTAGAATTCCGGGCTCACGAAATGGTTCACGCCCGCGACGACGAAGGCGATGGCGAGCAGGTAACGGAAGCTCCGGCGGGTGAGAGAGCGATCCATGGCTTCAGCCGGCTCCCGCGCCGCGGGATTCATCGTCGCGGGCGGCCGCGGGCGCAGGGGCTGAGGCCTGCGGCACGCTCGCCAGCCCGAGAATCTCGCGCGCGCGGTTCAGCGCCGCATCGATGTGCGGCTGCGCATTCTCCTCGCCGATGCGCGCGAGCAGGCCGGAGCGCTCGAGCGCCACCAGCGGTTGGGCATGCACGCCGGAGAGCACGAGCACGCTGCCATCCTTCGTTGCCTTGGCGTGGAGGTCTTCGAGCATCTGGAGGGCCGTCGCGTCGATCGCGAGCACTTCGCGCAGGCGCAGGATCAGCACCTTCGGCGGCGTCGCGACGTCGTGGAGGGCATCCTTGAACTTGCTCGCTGCGCCGAAGAAGAACGAACCGTAGACCTCGAAGACTTCGACGCCCGGCGGCACCACGCGCTTCGAAATCGCGCTCGGGTCGTTCGGATCCATCTCCTCGGAGAGCATGCGCGTCACGTAGCCGGCCTGCGAGAGACTCGCCATGCGGCGCATGAACAAGAAGGCCGCGAGGACCATGCCGGCCTCGAGCGCGACCGTCAAATCGATCAGCACCGTGAGCAGGAACGTCACGACCATCACCGTGACGTCGCTGCGCGGGCTCCGGAACAGCCGCACGAAGGTGCGCCAATCGCTCATGTTGTAGGCGACGACGAGCAGGATGCCGGCGAGCGTCGCGAGCGGGATCACCTCCGCCCAGCGCGCGAAGAGCCACAGGATCAGCAGCAGTGTCACCGCGTGGACGATGCCGGCTACGGGCGTGCGGCCGCCGGCCTTGACGTTCGCAGCGGTACGCGCGATCGCGCCCGTCGCCGGAATCCCGCCGAACAGGGGCGACACGATGTTCGCGATGCCCATCGCGATCAACTCCATGTTCGAGCGGTGGCGGGTTCCGATCATGCCGTCGGCCACGGTGGCCGAGAGCAGGGATTCGATCGCCGCGAGCAACGCGATCGTGAAGGCGACGGGAAACAGCTGCTGGATCAGCGGCCAGCTCAGCTCGGGGATGGACGGTATCGGCAGCGTCGTCGGCACCTGGCCGAAACGATCGCCGATCGTCTCGACCGGCAAGGCAAGGACCTGCGCTGCGAGCGTCGTCGCGAGCAATGCCACGAGCGGCCCAGGCACGCGGTGGCTGATGCGCCCCCAGTAGACGGTGATCGCGATGCTCGCGAGGCCCACGGCCGTCGCCGCCGGGTTCACCGAATCCAGGTGGTGCGCAACCGCCGTCAGTTTTTCGAGGAAGTCGGCGGGGACGGCCTGCATGCGCAGCCCGAAAACATCTCGAAGTTGCGAGGCGGCGATGATCAGCGCGATTCCCGCCGTGAAGCCCACCGTCAGCGGGAACGGCACGAACTTGATCACCGAACCGAGGCGGAGAAAGGCCATCAGCAACAAAATCAGGCCGCCCATCAGGGTGGCGACAGCGAGCCCGTCGTAGCCGTGCTGTTGCACGATGCCGTAGACGATTACGACGAAGGCGCCCGTGGGCCCGCCGATCTGGACGCGGCTGCCGCCCAGCGCCGAGATCAGGAAACCCGCAACGATCGCGGTGTAGAGGCCGCGCTCGGGCGCGACACCCGAGGCGATGGCGAAGGCGATCGCGAGCGGCAGCGCGACGACGCCGACCGTGACGCCCGCGAACACATCCTGGAGGAGTTGTCTGGCCGAGTAGCCCTCGCGCAGCGCGGTGATGAGCTTCGGCTCGAACGGCTCGCGAGACCTGCTTGATTCGCCTGTCGCCACTCCACCCCGCCCCCTGACACGCGCCATCTTGGAGGTTGGGCCTGGCGGACGCAACGGCGAGTTGTTGATAGGCTGTTCTCGTGCCTGCAATGAAGGCGCCATTCGGTGCAGCTCTCCCCTGGAGCGTGCGGCTCTATGCCACGGCGCCGATGCCGCCGGTCCTCTGGGCGCTGCTGACCGCCAGTGTGTGGTCGATCGCAAACGCAATCTACTGCGCCGTGCTCGAGCTTCCGTTTTGGCGGGACTTCGCCGAGATCGACCTTCTCCAGATCTCGATCCTCAGCATCACGCCGCTGGCGACCGTCTACGCGCTGCGGGGAGTCGAGCGCGACCTCCGCGATCTGCAACCGATCCTGCGATCCGGTCCAGACGCTCCCGACATGAGATCCGATCGGAGTTTCTTCCTCGGGCGTCGGGCGCTGACGCTGATCGGCGTGGGTGGCATCGCGATCGCCGCTGTCCTGCTGTTCTCGCCGGAGAGCTGGCAGGATGGCAAACCGGCAATCGAGCACCAGAATTTTGCGTGGGCGGTCCTGCGTAGCGCCGTCGTCGGCTGGCTCGTGGCCCGCACGGTCTGGATCGATTTCGCGATCGCCTTCGAGTTCTCGCGTCTCGGCGAGCGCGACGTCGCGGTCGACTGGCTCGATCAACGCCCGCTCGCGCCGTTCGCGCGCAAGGGGCTGCGCAGCGTATTCCTGCTGCTGCTCTACTCCGTCCTCTTCTCGCTCTTCCTGCTCGAGCCGTGGGGCAGGGTCACCGCGATTCCGATGCTCGTGCTCTTCCCCGCGCTGTGCGTGGCAGCGCTGCTGCTGCCGGTGTCGGGTGTGCACCGCCGTCTCGCCGAAGCGAAGCAGGCCGAACTCTCGCGTGTCGATGCAGCGCTGCGCGCCGAGGCCGAAGCGAATCTGGCCGGGAACGGAAGCGCCGCGACCGACGCGCGGCTCTCGAACCTCGTCGCCTACCGCGGCCTGCTCGACGCGGCAGGCACCTGGCCCTTCGATCTCGCCATCTGGCTGCGCTTCTTCTTGTACGTGAGCCTCGGTCTCGGCTCCTGGCTGGGCGGCGCGCTGGTGGAGCGCTTGCTCGGCGCGGCGCTCGACTAGCGCGTAGCGGCAGCGAGGCTGCGAGGCGTCTCACGCGCGCCGCTAACGGCTCGCGGAAACAGCGCCTCGCGGTTGATCGACGAAGATTGGAGACGACCACGCGCGCTCCTGCACGGGGGCGAGGCAGTCGTCGTCGAATGCGGTTCGGTAGTCGCCGTAGCAGGGGGATGTCTTCACCGCCTTGCCGTCGGCGTCGAACTCGGTACGCAGGTTCGCGCCGTTCACGGCCGGGGTCGGCGTCTGGAGCGCGCGAACGTAATACAGGGCGTCGCGTCCGCCCGGGACGAACTCCGGATCATCGAAGCCAACGACGCAGCCATTCGGATCCGGCGCGCATTCGAAGCGCCGCCACGGATCCTCGATCAGCGGATCGATGGCTTCGCCCTTGCGCATCTGCGGACGGATGCGCACGACTTCGATCGCGGCGATCGGCTGGCGTTCGTCGCTCGGGTTGTAGCACTCGCCGCGACACAGGTACTCGAGCCGTTCGGCGCCGAGCGCTTCTTCGGCGCGCGCGGGGCAGCCTGGCTTCTGGCCGAGTGCGCCCACCGCGCGCACTTCGAAGCGCGGCGCCCAGGCGAGGCTCGCGGCGCCGCCCATCGGCACCGGGCCGCCGGGGCCATTCACGAGATCGAACCAGAGCAGCATGCGCGGGCCGCTGGTGCCATACACTTCCTTGCGAGCGAGCGCGTCCCAGATCTGTCCGCGCGTTCGGCCCTCGGAGTGAACCGCCACGAGACCGCCCGGATACAGGAAGCTCGCGACGCGCTCGGAATCGAACGCGAGCAAACCCCGCAGGCCTTCAGCAGGCTTCCAGGCGCGCTGCGGGTCGAGATCGTCGGGCAGTAACTCGCGCATGTTGCGCCGGAACTGGTCGAGATAGAACTCGGAACGCGCGCCGGTGCCCTCCGTCATCCGACGCCGCTCGTACTGCTTGTAGCCGGTGCCGGGGCGCGCCTTGTGGTTGTCGCTCGACGCGATGAAGCCGTAACGGAAGCGCAGCGGCGAACCGTCGGGCTCGGGCTCGTCGAAGTTCGAGAGCGCCAGCGTGTACTGCACGGACTCCCGCGGGCGCAGCGCGAGCGACGGCTTGAAACAATCGCGGCACTGCCCGCAATCGAGCCAGTCTTCGGCCGTCGCGTCCGGGAAGAGCAGGTGCGTCGAGACACCGGCAGCGAGGGCGACGCTTCTGGCTTCCTCGACCCGCGCGTCGCATTCAGCCTGCGGGAGATCGCCACAGCGCGCGCGCATGATCTCGCCGGCTTGCCAGCAACACGCCAGATACTCGGCGCTGGGCTCGGCACAGACCTTCGAGCCGTCGTCCGCGACGAGGAATTCGCGCCACTCGCGGTATTCCTCGGAGTTGCCGTGTCCGGAGTAGACCTCCACCAGGCTTTGTTGCGCGGGATCGTGCTGTTCGCGCGTGAGCGCCTTGTCCATGCTCGTACCCGGAGGAGTATAGAAACCCCAGGTGGTGCCGTGCGGGATCACCAGCGTCGGCAAGCCCCACTGCGCGAGCTTCTCGAACAGCGCCTTCGGCGTGCTCGCGTTCTCTCGACAATCCGCCGGGAGCTGGCGCGTATCCACGCCGGGCGGGCAGTTCGGGATCGCGGTGAGCGTGTCGGCGAGCCACCGGAAATCCTCGTACTCGCCCCAGCCGAGTGGATCGATGAAGCGCGCGCGCGCGATGCGATCGAGCCCCTGGAAGATCGCCAGGCTGCCGCCTTCAGGCAACGCCGTGATCGGACGCGCCGGCAGTTCGGACTCGGAAAGCCCTGGGAATATCACGTTCTTGTGTCCGTAGTGCGTCTCCGGCGTCTGCCCTACCTGGGTCCACTCGAAGCCGACGAAAGCCACCAGGTCCGGATCGCTCGCATCGCCCGCACGCGCGTTGCACTCGCGCAGGCTGTCCTTGGTCGCCTGCCAATGCGCGGGCGTGATCGATTCGGCGTGATCGTTGAGCGAGAAGAAATCGAGCTCGGCGCAGTAGCGCGCGAAATCGCAGGCGTCGGCGGGCGGGTGGGCGCCTTCGCCTGCCAGCGCGGGCAGCGACATCATGAAGGCGTCGATCGAGTAGGTCGTATGCACGTGCAGGTCGCCGAACAGGACGCGCTTGCCGTCTGCGGGGCGCAGGCCTCCGGCGCGGCGATCGATCTCGCGGCGGGCCGCCTGTTGCGCCGCGCTCTCCTGGGCGAGCGCCTCATCGGGCAGGCGCGGTCCGACGATCTCGCCGGGCGGGCGATCGCTTCCGCCGCAACCTGCGAGCAGCACGAAAGCGAGCACGCACGCCATTTCGTGTTTCATGCTGCGCAGCATACGCGGCAGACGCCGATCGGGTAACCCTTTTAGCGCGCTGCGCGTGATCCCAGCGCGCCCGCGAGTTCACCGTTCAGACGCCCGAACAGGGCGTGCACGTCCGCGTGCAGCTCCTCCGCACGGGTCGAGCGCGCAACCTGGCCGAGCGGGATCGAGCAGCCGAGGGCCCGCGGCAGAACGCCGTTCGAGCCGAGCAGGCGTTTCGCGTCGAGCAGGCGAAAGGCCGTCTCGTCGCCGCTCGCTGGCAGATGATCGCGCAACACGCGATCGATGCGTGCGTCGGCGTGGGGCAACCGCAACGCGCGCCGGATCGCCTCGGGGACGAGCAGATAGCTCTCGATGTGACGCCGGCTCCAGGTGAAGAACTCGAGGCCGGGTGCGTTCGCGTCGGCCGGACCCGACGCACTGCCGTCGTCACGGTCGAGCACGCACAGCGCGCGCGTCGAACCCGCGGTGCCGGTGACACGCTGGAGATGCTGCACGGCGCGAGCGGGCTGGCGACCCCCCATGATCACGGAGGCCGCCGCCAGGCGGCGCGTCAGCAATGGAAACAGGCGCTGCGACCAGCCCTGCAGGATGCCGCGGTCCCGAGCGCCTTCCACGAAGAGCAGGAAGCGCTCGGAAGTTTCGCCACCAGGCGGGTGGGAATCCTGCGACACGCGCGGCAGCGTAGCAGGCCGGCGCGGGATGGCGTCAATCCCTTGCGAGCAGCGCCAGCGCCTCGACGTGCGGTGTCTGGGGGAAGAGGTCGAAGCCCTCGATGCCGCGCAGCGCCCAGCCGCGAGCAGACCAGAGCGCGAGATCGCGAGCCAGCGTCGCCGGGTCGCACGACAGGTAGACGACGCGCGCGGGCGAGAGGCCCGCCAGCACCTCGACGGCGCCCTCCGGCAGGCCGGCACGGGGCGGGTCGAGCACCAACACCTCGGGCGTGAGCCGCGCGAGCCCATCTCGCTCGAGGGCGTGTTCGAGCGTCTCGGCCATGACGTCCACGTTCGCGATGCCGGCGTCGCGCAGGTTCGCGTGCAGATCGTTCACCGCGCCGGTGTCCGCTTCGAGGGCGACGAGACGCTCGAAGCGGCGCGCGAGCGGCAGCGTGAAACAGCCAGCACCCGCGTAGAGTTCGAGCGCCGAGCCGCCAGACCCGGCGCAGGCGAGCAGGCGCGCCGCGAGCGCCGGCAGCAGCAGCGCGTTCGACTGCGCGAACACGCCCGGAGAGATGCCGATGCGCTCGCCCGCAACCTCGAGCCAGACCCGCTCGCGGCCCGGCGCTGCGAGCGCCACCGCGCGCGCCTCGCCGTCGCCCCACGCGAGCTCCCACTCTCCGTCGTCGCGCGGCGGGTTCTGGGCGAGCGCGTGAAGCTTCTCGTCGAGCGGAGGCAGCAACACGGGACACCGCGTGGTGGCGCACAGGGCGTGCGAACGCCGCCGCCGATAACCCACGCGCCCTGCCTCGACGAGCACGCGCGTTCGGCTGCGATAGCCATAGGCGGAGGGGGACGGCTCGATCACGATCGGGCCCGGCGGCTCGAGACGGCCGATGCGGCGCAGCGCATCCTCGAGAATCCGCGCCTTCGCCGTGAGTTGCGCGGGATAGGCCACGTGCTGCCAGGCGCAACCGCCGCAGGAGCCGAAGACGGGACACACCGGATCGCTGCGATCGGGACCCGGTGCGAGCAGGGTCTCGACCCGCGCGCGGGCAAAGCGCTCCCGGCTCTGCGTCACCTGCACCCGCACGCGATCGCCCGGCGCGGTGAAGGGAACGAAGATCACGCGCCCATCCGGCCCGCGCCCAACACCCTCGCCGCCCGCCGCGAGCTCGTCGATCCGCAATTCGATCGCTGCCACCCACACCCTCCCGCGCCGCTTCGCCTCGCCTATCCTCGCACGTCGCCGCGGCGCGGCCATGCAGCGCCGCCGTTCGAGGTCTCGCATGCGCACCGCCGGGTTCGTTCTCGCGCTCGCCGCGCTGCTCGCGAGGCCAGCGGGCGCCGACGAGCTGCTGGTGGCGGCGGCGGTGAGCCTGCGCGAGCCACTCGCGACGATCGCGCGGGTTTTCGAGGCCGAACACACGGGCGCGCGGGTGCAGCTCGCTTTCGGCGCTTCGAGCACGCTCGCCGCGCAGGCGCGGGCGGGCGCCCCGCTCGACGTCTTGATCGCCGCAGACGCGGAGACCCTGGATGCCCTCGCCGCGGCTGGCCTCGTGCGCACGGATCGCCGCGTCGTGCTGGCCGGCAATCGCCTGGTGGTGCTCGCTTCGGCGGAGCTGCGGATTCCGCTGGCGCGCGCCGCCGATCTCGCGCGCCCCGAGGTGCGTCGGATCGCGCTTCCGGAGCGGGGGGTGCCGCTCGGTCACTACGCACGCGAGTGGCTCGCGGGGGTCGGACTGCTCGCATCGCTGGCTCCGCGCTTCGTGATCACGGAACACGCGCGCGCGACACTCGCGGCGGTCGACGCAGGGCATGCCGACGCCGGGATCGTCTACGCGACGGACGCTCGCGCAGCGCGCTCGGCGCACGTCGCGTTCATCCCAACCGCGGGCGAGCAACCTCGCATCGTCTACGTCGCGGCTCCTCTCACGAACGCGCGCGCTCCCGCGCTCGCAGCACAGTTCGTTGCCGCGCTCGCTCGAGCCGATGCGCAGCGGATTCTGGTGGCCGCG
Source organism: Deltaproteobacteria bacterium (assembly GCA_031405455.1). Classification (GTDB taxonomy): domain Bacteria; phylum Myxococcota_A; class UBA9160; order UBA9160; family SMWR01; genus DATBRV01. Next base: position 97,447 of record JANNIY010000168.1, read on the forward strand.
GGATTCCTGCCGCCACCCGATGAGACATCTCGATGACCGCCGGGGAACTCGCCGAAATCACCGGCCTCACGTTGCGCGTCGGCGCGGTCGCAACCGCCGCCATTCTGCCGCCCGCCGTCGCGTTGGGGCTGCTCTTCGCACGCCGTTCGTTCCGCGGCAAGAGCATCGCGCAGGCGCTGGTTGCACTGCCGATGGTGCTGCCTCCCGTCGCGGTTGGCCTCGCGCTGCTGCTGCTCCTCGGCCAGCGCGGCCCCCTCGGCGGACTCTGGTCGCGTCTCGGCATCGAGATCGTGTTCACCTGGTGGGCGGCGGCGATCGCGGCGGGTGTCGTCGGATTTCCGTTGTTGGCGCGCGCCAGCGAACAGGCCTTCGCCGCGGTCGATCCGAGCTACGAACGGCTCGCGCGCACGCTTGGCCTCTCGCCGCTGCAGGTCTTCTTTCGCGTGACGCTGCCCCTGGCACGGCGCGGCGTGCTCTATGGCGCTCTCTTCGCGTTCACGCGCGCGCTCGGCGAGTTCGGCGCCACGGCGCTCGTCGCGGGCATCCTGCCGGGGCGCACGGAGACGCTCGCGCTCGGGATCTACTCTCGGGTCCAGCTCGCCGAGGATGGCGACGCCCTCGCGCTCTGCGCGGCCTCGTTCGCGCTGGCTCTCGCCGCCATGTTGCTGGCGGAGGGCTGGCTGGGTGGCGGCGCCGCGAGCGGAACGCCCGGCGGCGAGCGAGGACGTCGGTGAGCGAGGCGTCGACGCAAATTCGCGTCGCACTCTCGCGCGGCGGCTTCGCACTCGACATCGACGCCGCCTGGAGCGAGCGCGTGGCGGTGATCTTCGGACCCAGCGGCTCCGGAAAATCGACGCTTCTCGAAACGCTGCTCGGATTGGTTCCGGCAGCCCACGCGCGCGTGAAGCTCGCCGGCGTCTGGCTCGACGGTCCGGAACCCGGCGTGCGTCTGCGCCCGGAGCAGCGCCGGCTCGGCTGGGTGCCGCAGGACGCACGCCTTTTCCCGCATCTCACGGTCGAGCAGAACGTGCGCTTCGCCGAAGCGCGCGGCGACGTGGCCGGCGGGAGCGCCGCCTTCTCGCGCGCGATCGAGGCGCTCGAGATCGGCGATCTGCTCGCGCGCCGCGCACACGAACTCTCGGGCGGCGAGCGCCAGCGCGTGGCGATCGCGCGCGCGCTCGCCTCGGGCCCACGCGCGCTGCTGCTCGACGAACCGCTCGCTTCGCTCGATCTCCCGCTGCGTGCGCGCGTGCTACGTCACCTCTTGCGGGTGCGCGACGAACTCGAGATTCCGCTGGTCTGGATCACGCACGACCCCGACGAAGCCCAGCTGGCCGGCGACCGGGTGATCGTGATCGAGCACGGGCGCGTCGTCGCGAGTGGGCCGCCGCGCGAAGTTCTCTGGAGCCGCGCGGTGTTGCCGCTTTCCGAAGCGCTCGGGCTCGAGAACGTGATCGACGCGCGCGTGGCCTCGACCGGCGCGCACGAGTGCAGCGTCGAGACCGCTCGCGGCCTGCGCCTCGTGTTACCCATCTCGCTCCCGGTCGGCGAGCGCGTGTGCCTCGGTCTGCGCGCACACGACGTGCTCGTGAGCGCCGATCCGCCCGGGCGCGTGTCCGCACGCAACGTACTGCCGGCGCGCGTCACGAACGTCGAGATCGAAGGGGGCGATGCGCGGGTGACGCTCGACGCCGGCGAGCCGCTCGTCGCAAAGCTCACGGCCGGCGCGATCGAGCGGCTCGCGCTGCGCCCGGGGAGTCAAGTCTATGCCCTGATCAAATCCCAGACGCTGCGCCGGATCGCGTGATGTGCTGGCTTCGCCTCGCTCGTTTTTGGACGAAGCCGCAGGCCTACGCGCGTTGCAGGGTTTCGAAATCGGGCCCGCTGACGTTCGTCGGGACGAACCAGCGCTTCATGCGCAGGAAGTGCTTCTCGAGCGCGTGGTAGGACACGAAGGCTCCTGCGTAGCTGAGCAGCGTGATCAGCAGGATCAGCGGAACGATGTAGAAGTGCCCGAACGTGGCCTCGAAGCGCGGCAGCATCGGCTTGATCGCCAGGATGATGGGATAGTGGACGACGTACATTCCATAACTGTATTTCCCGAAAGAGCGCAGCAGCGGCAGGGAGAGAATCTGCTGTAGCCAACGGTTGAGAACGCCGCGATCGACGATGCTCGCGAGCAGGATCGCTGCGAAGACAACGACGAGAATCGAATACCCGATCGTCTGGGTCAGCGCGCCATCCCGCGTGTAGGCGCGCGTCAGCAAGGCGCCGACCAGCGCCAGCAGCGTGGCGGCCGGCAGCAACCAGGGCGCGAAGGCGATCACCCGCGCGCTGAGGCTCGGGATTCGCAAGAGAGCCGCCACGATCGCGCCGAGCACGAGCGCATCCATGCGACAGACCGTGAAGACGTACACCATCTGCGGGTCGCCGCCAGCTGCGAGCATGACGCTCCGCACCGCGAGCGCGGTCAGCGCGATCCAGCCGCACAGCCGCATCAGTCTTCTCGGATCCCGCTTCCGAACCACGAACGGCCAGATCAAATAGAACTGCTCTTCGACCGCGAGGGACCAGAAATGCGCGAACGCGAGACCCGGCACTCCGAACGGCTGCGCCCAGTTGAAGAGAAACACCCACAGCCAGAACTGGTCGAGGCGGGAAGCCTCGCCAACGCTTGCCGCCGGAACCACGAGCGGAAGCAGCACGTGTCCGATCAACAGCGCGGCGTAGTAGAGCGGAAAAATCCGGAGAATCCGCCTTCCGAAGAAGGCCCGGTAGTAGTTGCTGGAGGCTTGACTGTCGAGCAGTTGGCGCGTGATCAGGAACCCCGACAGAACGAAGAACATCTCGACGCCGATCCACCCGACGTTGGCGATGATCGCCCCCAGCCAGAGCACGCCACGCGGGCCGACCGGGAAGAAGGGCGCGTTGTGGAAGACGATCAGCAGGATCGCGAGCCCGCGCAGTCCATCGAGCGCGGGAATCTGACGGGAGCGCCGATCGGCCGGCTCCGCGAGCCCACGCTCTTCGACGCTTTGCGCTGCAACTGCCGTTTCGGGCATCAGAACGGGCATCCGATCAGAACAGGCATCCGAGGCTGGCGCCAGCCAGATTGCGGAGGCTCTCGGCGTTTCGGTCGAATGCCGATCCGCGAGCAGCAGCATACCTGGCGAAACCATCTCGCGAAGCGCAGGGCCGGGACGGGGGGCGCGCCGCAACCCGGAACCCGCTCGCGGGTTGTATCCTCCAGGTCCCAGCAAACGTTCCGCCCGTCAGCCACAGGAGAACCTCCATGAAACTGCACGAGAATCTTTTCAGCCTCGCGTCGATCGCCGGCCTGTTGCTGGTTGCCGGTCTGGCGCTCGCCGAAGACACGCCGCCGTGGACGCCGCCGGGGGGTCCCGAGATCTGCAAGGAGAATCCAGGCAAGTGCGAAGAAGCGCGCGCCAAGCACGCGGCCTTCTGCAAGGAGAATCCGCAGAAGTGCGAACAGATGCAGCAGAGGCGGGCCGAGCGCCAGGAGTTCTGCAAGCAGAATCCGGAAAAATGCGAGCGGCAGCGCGAGCGGATGAAGCAGCGACACGCCGAGTTCGAGGCCAAGTGCGCCGCCGATCCGGACAAGTGCGAAGAGATGAAGCAGGCGAGGAAGGAGCGCTTCAAGAAGCGCTTCGGTGACGGTGAGCCCGGCGGCGGGAAGCCGGAAGGCGGGGCGCCCGACGCCGCAGCACCCGGAGCCGAGTAAGCCGGGATGGACGACCGGTCCGATGCTCGTGGGAACGCGAGCGGGCGCGCACGGCGCCTGCCCGCTCGCACCCGCCCAGCGGGTCGTCAGTCGATCATCGCCACCGCCTCGATTTCGACGAGGAGCTGCGGCACGGCGAGCGCCGAAACGACCAGATAGGTGCTCGCCGGATACTCGCCTGCCTTGAAGTGACGCTCGCGCGCCGCGACGACCGCGGGGCGGTAGACGGCGTCCGTCACGTAGATGTGGAGATTCACGATGTCGTCGAGTGTGCCACCGGCAGCCGCGACCACCGTGCGCAGGTTGCGAAACACCTGCTCGACCTGCGCTTCGGCGTCGTTTTCGCCCACGATCTGCCCCTGCCCGTCGATGGCGACCTGCCCGGAGATGAACACCGGCGTGCCGCTCTTCTTCACCGCATACGAGTAGCCACGCGGCGCCGGCATCTGCGGCGGATTGATGATCTGCTTTGCCACTTCTGTGCCCCTTTCTTATGAAATTCCGAATCCCAACTCCGCGAGCTTCGCTCGCACTTCGCTTCCCGGCTCGAGCACGCGGCGCAACGCGCGCAGCCCGGGCCGCTCCCAACGATCGCTCGGCACGGCAAAATCGTAGTGCTCGGGTCCGATCGGTTGGAAACGGAGCCCCGCGCGCCGCGCGACGGTTTCGATCGTGACGCCCCAATCGGCGCGGCGCTGGACCACGGCGGCGGCCACTGCGAAGTGCGAGCGCGGCTCGTAGGCGAACCCGGGCGGACGGCGCTCACCCAGCAGCTCGTCGATCAGCACGCGCGTGCCGCTGCCACGGTTGCGGTTCACCATGCGCAGCGCCGGGTCGGCGAGCAGTTCCGTCACGCTGCGCGTCTCGTCGGCGCGCGTCACGACGCCCTGCACGCGCTCGTAGCCGCGCAGCAGGCGCAGCGACGCATCGAGGAAGGGCGCGTTGTAGGCGCGCGTCGCGGGATCGAGCAGATGAATGGGCGCGGCGTCGCATTCGCCGCGCCGTGCCGCCGCGAGCCCCGCGAGCGATCCCACCGCGAGCAGCTTGACGCGCATCCCGGCGCGCGAGAGCGCACTCGCGATCACGTCGAGGCCCACGCAGTGGCTCCCCACCACGACGAGATCGGCCACGTCCGTGGCGGCTCCGATGCGCGTCACGTCGACGGCGCTGTCGGCCTCGACGATCTCGACGTTGCGTCCGATGCGCACGAAGCCATCGGCGCGGCTGAAGGCTGTGACACTGCCGCTACCCTTGCCCATCGGGTACGCCGCGAGTCCCCCATCCGCGCGGCGCACGAGCCCGACGAGCAAATACTCGAGTCGCCCGCGATCGGAAAGCGTGCGCTGCGCGAGCGTCGCGCGCACGCCCTCGCTTTCGGCAGGGGGCGCTCCCGCCAGCGCGCGGATTACCGGCGCGACGAACTCGTGAAACGTGAAGACGGCCGACGTCGGGAAGCCGGGCAGGATCACGACCGGGCGGCGTCCGGCGGCTGCCAGGCAGATGGGCTTGCCGGGTTTGAGCGCCACGCCATGCACCACGATCCCCGGCTCGAGTTCGGCCACCACGCGCCCGCACAGATCCCCTTCCCCCTTCGAGGTGCCGCCCGAGAGCAGCACGAGATCGGCGCTCGCGAGCGCACGCACGAGCGCCGCGCGCAGCGCATTCACGTCGTCGCGGAAGGCGCCCAGGAAATCGGGTGTACCGCCGAGTTCGCTGACGGCGTCGGCGAGGATGCGGCCATTGCTGTCGTAGACGAGACCCGCGCGCAGCGGCTCGCCCGGCTGCACGATCTCGTCCCCCGTCGAGAGGATCGCCACGCGCGGACGCCGAACCACGAGAATCGACTCGCGGCCGATCGCGGCGAGCACGCCGGTTTCGCGGGAAGTGAGCCGCGTCCCGGCAAACAGCACGGTCTCTCCGCTCCCGATGTCGGTGCCGGCGAACGACACCGCAGCGCCCGGCACGACGGCGCGCCGCACGATCACGCGGGCCCCTTCGATATCCGTATCCTCGACGGGAACCACCGCGTCTGCGCCCCGCGGCAGCATGCCGCCGGTGGCGATCGTCAGCGCCGTGCCTGCGCGCACTTCGCTCGACGGTGCGACACCGGTCGGGATCGTCTCCGCGCCGAGCTCGAGCCGGACGGGCGTCGACTCGCTGGCGCCATAGGTATCGGCCGCCGCCACGGCAAACCCGTCCATGTTCGAGCGATCGAAACCGGGAACGTCGACCTCGGCTGCGACGTCCTCGGCCAGCACGCGGCCGAGGGCCTGTGCGAGCGGAACGCGCTCCGCGGAGAGCGGCGCGACGTCGATCACCGCACGCCAGCGGCGCTCGGCTTCATCGCGTTCGAGCACTTCGAGAAACTGGCGCTGCTTCACGACACCGCACCCGCGGCCAGCGTCGGCACGCCGGTCGGCGGCGGTTCGTCGTCGTAGAGCCGCACCTCGACGAGCGCGCCTTCGGGCAAGCCCTCGAGCGGGCGCGGCACGATCACACAGCCCGCGGCGCGCACCGTCGACGACAGGATCGAGGCGCCCGCGGTGGCGATCGGCACGACCTGGCCGTTTTCGATCGCAACGCGCACGTAATCGGTGCGGCCGACGGCCGAGGCCAGCTTGCGCGCGAGCGGTAGCGTCACGCGACGGTGTGGCCAGGCGCGCGAGCGCAAGCCGAGTCCGCGCAATGTCGGCCCTGCAAAGAACTCGTAGGCGCACAGGCAGCTCACCGGGTTGCCCGGCAGCAGGAAGACGAAGCGCGACCCGATGCGACCGATGCCCGCCGGACTCGAGGGGCGCATCGAGATGCCGTGGAAGTCGAGACTCCCGAGCTCCGCCACGAGGCGCGGCGCGTGGTCTTCGCGGCCGACCGAGCTGCCACCCGACACGAGCGTGACGTCGGCGCGCGCGTCTGCGAGGGCCGCGCGGATCCGCTCGGGCTGATCCGGCAGCAGCTCGAAGGGCAGCAGCTCGCCGCCATCACGCGCGACGAGCGCCGCGAGCATCACCGAATTGCTGTCGACGATGTGGACGTCCGAGGGGCGGCTGCCGGCCGGCAGCAGCTCGTCGCCGGTGATCACGAGCGCGACGCGCGGACGGCGCACACAGCGCGGCCGCGCCGCGCCGATCGAGGCGAGCAGGCCCGCGTCCTGCGGCCGCAGCCGGCGCCCGCGCGCGAGCACGATCTCGCCGCGGCGGATGTCCTCGCCGACGGCGCCCACGTGCTTGCGTGGCGCCACCGCCTCGCTCACCTCCACACGCCCGTCGCGTTCATGGCAAACCTCGGCCATCACGACGGCGTCGGCGCCCGCGGGCATCGGCGCGCCCGTCATCACGCGCACGGCCGCACCCTTGCCGACCCGGCCGGCGAACGAGCGTCCGGGCAAGGTCTCGCCGATCACCTCGAGCAGCGCGGGCTCGTAGGCCGAGGCGCCGAAGGTGTCCTCGCCGCGAACCGCGTAGCCGTCCATCGATGCACGCGTGAAGCCCGGGACGTCGACCTCGGCGCGCACGTCCTGCGCGAGCACGCGCCCGGCGCAAACGGCGAGCGCCACCTCTTCGGCCGCCAGCGGTTGGGTTCGACCACGCAGAAACGCGTCGACGTCCTCGACGTCGGCGCGTTCGGCGAAACCTCTCATCCGAACGTCGCGCATGATCTTTCGCTCGCGACCCCACGAACGGCGCGGGCAGGAGGGCCGCGCCCCCCTGCCCGTCTTCGAATCACCCGCGCGACCCGTTCGCGCGCTTCCGCCCGGCGGCGCCTCGGGGGCGCAGCGCCGCGCGGTTCGAGATCAGCCGCTCGCCTTCGTCGTGAAGAGTTTCTCGCTGGAAGCGAGCCGCGTGTAGGCCTGCTTGACGAGCTCGTAGGGCACGTCCCAGACGGCCTTCGCCGGACCGATCGGGTCCTGCTTGATGCAATCGGCCATCTCGTCGTCCTTCTCCGTGAGGCCGGCGCGGCGGTTGAACTCCCACTCGTCCGAAAGCACCCGCCAGGCCATGTCGGAAATTTCCTCGCGCGATACCTCGATCCCGTAGAGCAGCCCGTAGAAGTTGCGGATGCTGTCGAGTGTCGGCTGGAGGAACTGGCAGAAGCCGGAGGAATCGCACACCGCGTTCACCATCTGCGCCTCCTGCGACGCCTTCACCCACTGGTCCTGCGGCAGACCCGGGTTCACGATCAGGCCGGCCGTGTGGTCGGCGCCCATCGCGCTCGTGAGGTAGGTGACGCCCGTCGCCTTGAGCGGCCGCGGGTCCCAGGCGGGAAGCGCCTGGCCCTTCACCACCGGTACGCGGTGGTGCTTGGTCTTCTTGCCGATCGCGACGGCGCCGTTGCCGATCGCCTTGCCGAGCTCGGTGCCCTCGGCGATCTCCTTCAGCAGACGCTTCGCGCCCTCGGCATCGCCGAACTCCATGCCGCCTGAATCCATGTAGATCGCGATCGCAGCGCCGGTTTCGATCGTGTCGAGGCCCAGCTCGTCGCACAGCCGGTCGAGATCCGCGACGTCTTCCCAGCTCGCGATGCCGCAGTTCGCGCCGAGCAGTGTGATCGTCTCGAACTCGAGAGCCGAGGTCTTGTACTTGCCATCCTTGTCGTGCACCACGTTGCTGCACTGCACGATGCAGCCGGTCATGCAGTTGTGCATGCCGCCGCCACGCGTCGCAAAGCTCTCGATGATGTTCTTGCCATCGAGCGTCGCGACGTCGGGAGATTGCCCGGCGGTGCGGTTCTTGTACGGGAAGGTGTTGAGCATGTTCGCCACCACGGCGACCGTGCTCGTCCCCGTCTTGAACATCTGCGGGCCCGCCAGGTAATCCTTCGTGTAGCTCTTGCAGAGCTCCATGAATTCCTTGCGCTGCGCAGGCTGGCGCGTGCGCGCCTTGCCCGGATCGACGGCGACGTACTTGAGGCCCTTGCTGCCCATCACGGCGCCCAGACCGCCGCGCGCGGCGTGGCGCGCGGGATGTCGCTCCTGCTCCTGGTCCGTGCACGCGACCGAAGCGCCCTTCAGCAGCATTTCCCCGGCCGGCCCGATCGAGATGAAGGAGGCCGTCTGCGGATACTGCGTGGCGAGATGATCGATCAGCGCGTAGTTCCAGCGGCCCTTGCAATCGTCGGCGGGCACGACCTTCACACCCTCGGCCGTGACGTGCAGGCCGTAGCGCTTGTTCCGATCCTTCGGCTGGCCCTTCACGACGACGCAGCGGTAGCCGAGCTTCATCAGATCCTGGCCGGGATTGCCGCCAGCGTTGGCTTCTTTGATGCCGTTCGTGAGCGGGCTCTTCGCGCCGATCGAAATCCGGCCCGAAGTGGGAGCCGCGGTGCCCGAGATCACGCCAGGCGCCATCACCAGCACGTTTTCCGGACCCAGCGGATCACATTTGGGATTGCATTCCTGCAACAGGATGCGCGCGGAGAGACCACGGCCGCCGAGCAGCTTCCATTCCTCGGGGAAGGGCTCCGTCTTGGCCGTGAGATTCGTCATGTCCACGCGGATGATCTGGTCGCCGGTCGGGCCGCTCATGCTTCGAGGCTCCTCGCTGATTGGGGACGCGAGCATACCAGACACGCACCGGTCCGGGCTGCGCTCGGGGGGATCAGCCGCCGGCGATCGCGGCCAGGATTTCGACCCGATCGTGCGCGGAAACCTCGGTCTCGACGGCCCCTTCGCGCGGAAGCTCGGCGCCGTTCAGGAACAGGCTGACGAAGCGGTGGACCCGGCCCTGGCCGTCGAAGACCTGCTCGCCAAAGCCGGGATGCGCGCGCGCCACGGCTTCGATGCACTCGCGCACGCTGCGCCCGGCGACTTCGATTTCAGCTCGGCCGCCGGTGGGACCCTGGTACGGAGGCGGAACGATCACGAGCGGCATGGCGACGGCCCCGCGCTGAAAGGGTGCGCACACAAAACGAGCTTCGATGCTAGCGGGCCGAGGACATCGCCGAGGTCGCGGGCCCCTCCCGGGCCTCCGACGGGGCAGGCCCATTGGGTTTCGCGGAGCGTCGCGCGACGCGCGTATGTCACTCCGTGGGACATGGCCCGCGAGCGACGCGCGCCGAACGCAGCCTCGGGAGGGGTCGTCGACCACCGGGGCGAACCGGCTCTCGTCGTTCGGCCCTCGCCGTTCACGACGAACGCGCCGCCGCAAGCATCGACCGCTCTGCCCTACCCTCGGTCTCCGCGCTTTCGTTGGAAGCTCCCGGGTCCGGGAAGGCTTCCCGCGCCTGAATCCGCGCCCGCTCGGGCTTCGCAGCTCCGGGTGGCGTGCGGACTACTGCTCACTCCCACCAACGCGACAATGCGTGCGCAACGCTCGCGGCGGATCATGAGGTCGGCGGGAGCGAGGCCTCGGTTCCCTCCACACCGCGTGTTGCGTACGCGTAAAACATTACGCCCGTTCCGACGGTGCTGCAAGAAGATTTTCTACCCAACCAGCGTCGCATCGACGGCGTACGCGCGCCTCGCGGGGATCTGCCAGAAATTCTCGTCCGGTACGTCGAAGGGCGTGGCGACGGCCGGATCGGGAAGCCAGGCCGTCAGCATGCCGTCGCGTCCGCGCCCGTGGTGAACGCAACCCGTATCGAGACCGCGCAACCTCGGGGCGACGTGCAAACCCTGCAGCGCCCAGTGGCCATACACTACGCAGTAGTCATGGCCCCGCGCCGACCAGCGCTGGTGCCAGGCTTCGAGTTCGCCGCCGGGCAGATCGGCCGACCAACCGCCCGCGCGCGTGACGCTGCGGCACTGCGTGACACGGCCGAGAAGATCGCGATCCGGGTCGCGGGCCGGATCCGCGGCGAGCAGTGCAATCGCCTCGCGGCGGTCTGGCGCGGCGAGGCGCGCCTCGACCCGCCTCACCCGCTGCTCGAGCTCGGCGAGGCTCCAATCCGGGTGCGCCGCGGCGTGCAACATCACAAAGCGTTGGCGCCCGAGCTGACCCACCTCGAGCAGCGGTCTGCGGCGCAGCCACTCGAGCCACTCCGCGGCATCGTTGGCTGCGAGCACGTCGCCGAAACTGTCGAGCGGCGTCTGCTCGCGCAGCCCTGCCGCCGTCATCAACAGCCCGATCTCGTGGTTTCCCAGCACGCAGCGGGCGCGGCCCGCATCGACGAGCGCGCGCACGCGGCGCAGCACCGCGAGGTTCGCGGGCCCCCGGTTGACGAGGTCGCCTACCGACCACAGCTCGAAGCCCGCCGGGTGCCGATCGCGCGCCCGCTCGAGCAGCTCGTCGAGCTCCTCGGCGCAGCCCTGAACGTCGCCGACGAAAATGGCCTGCATCGATCCGCGAACAGGTACCACGCACCCCCCGCCATTGCTGGCCTCCCCTCGGGGGAGCGACGCTTCGTCCGCTCGCTGTTCCGGCTACACTCGGGCACCCGCGCGGGCACCCTCTCCTGGGCTCGAATCCGCCGCGCGTCAATCGGTTTCGGGGGTCCTTTGTCGGGTCGCGTGATTCTTTGTGACGGGGCGGAGCACGCGCGCCTGTGGAGTCAGATCGGCTCACGATCCGAAGAAGTCCTCAGCTGGGTACCTCGCGAGAACCAATCCCGCCTGCGGCCGCAAGGCTTCCACGCGCTTCCCGGGGGCCTGTCCGCCGAGGCGATTGCGAAGCTCGACTTCAAGACGGGAGACGACTTCGCGATCGTGAGCGAGGACGCCGTCTTCGTGCGTGCAGCGCTCGCGGCCGTGCGCGAGGCGGCGCCAGAAGCCCCCGTGCTGCTGCTCTCCGATCGCGTCGACGACGACGATCTTCCCTCGGATCGTTGCCTGCTGCGCACGGGCCTGCGTTCACTGATCCGCGACGACATCGAGGAAGAATTCGCGCACCTCGACAATCTGCGTCGCGTGGTGGATCTGCGCGCGCTGATGGAGCCGCGCGAGAAGCTCGGCATCCTGCTGCAACCGGATCCCGATCCCGATGGCATCGCCTGCGGCTACGCGCTGCGGACGTTGCTCGGGCGCAAGCGTCCGACCGCGCCTCTGATCTCCTTTGGTGAAGTCACGCGGCCCGAGAATCGCGCGATGATCGCCGCCCTCAATCTCGACGTGCGCATCATCACGGTCGAGGAGCTCGGCGAGTTCGACGCCCTCGCACTGCTCGACGTACAGCCCACGGTGTTCGGAGAGGAGCCGCCGGCGCGGCTGCGTTCCGTCGATCTGGTGATCGACCACCATCCGGAGCGCTCCGGCTACGATGCGGTGATCAAGGACATCCGTCCCACGTATGGCGCCACTTCGACGATCCTCACGGAATACGTGCGCGCTTCCGAGATCGATCTCGGTCCACGTCTCGCAACGGCGCTCGTGTATGGCATCAAGAGCGACACACAACTGCTGGGCCGCGAGACGAGCCGCCAGGACATCGCGGCCTTCGCCTACCTGCATGCGTGTCACAGCCCCGCCCTGCTCCGCGGCATCGAACGGCCGGCGCTTCCGACTGCGGGATTGCGCGCGCTCGGACGAGCTCTGGCGCAGAGTCACGTCGAGGACGGCATCCACGCCCGCCACGCCGAGGATCATCAGTACGCGGGAATCCACGGTGCCCGCATCGCCGCCGAGGCGCTCGAGCGCCTGCTGGCCGAGCGCCATGCGGAGATTGCTGCGCTGATCGTGGAGCCATTGGTGCAGGGTGCCAGTGGGATGCGCTTCTACCATCCCGAATACCTGCGCCGCGCACGCGCCCTTTGCGATCGCTACGAGG
>JANNIY010000169.1:0-5459 GCA_031405455.1 Deltaproteobacteria bacterium
GCCGCACTCCAAGCCATGCTGCCGCGCCAACGCGGCACCCTGATCTTCACGGGCGCGTCCGCTTCGTTGCGCGGCCGCGCGAAGTTCGGGGGCTTTGCGCAGGCCAAGGCGGCGCTGCGCGCACTCGCGCAATCCGCCGCGCGCGAGTTTGGTCCGCAGGGCATCCACGTGGCGCACGTGGTCGTCGACGGCGCCATCGACGGCGACCGCATCCACTCACGCCTGCCGGGGCTGAAGGCCGCACGCGGCCCCGACGGTTTGCTCGATCCCGACGGCATCGCGGAGAATTTCTGGCAGCTCTACCGCCAGCCGCGCAGCGCGTGGACGCATGAAATCGACGTTCGGCCGTGGGTGGAGCCCTGGTAGCGTCAGGCGTCGGGCAGGAGCCAGGTCACGAACTCGCGCCGCCAGAAACGCCGCACCCGATACTCGAGCGCCGCGGAGAAGCCCGCCTTCTCCAGCCCCTTGATCGAGTTGCTGTTCCACGGATTCACGCCGATATAGACGCGCAAGCCTCCGCGCTCGCGGAAGGCGCTCGCGATCGTCGCCAGCAGATGCGGATAGACGTTGCGGCCGCGCATCGCCGGCAACGTGAAACAATCGAGGATCGAGGCGTCGCCTTCGAGCAGCGGGACGACCTTGGCCCTGTGACGCGCGGTGAGCACCCACCCGCCGCCGGCGAAGACGCCACGGATGCGCCCCACATAGAGGATCCATCCCTCCGCGAAGCGTGCTCGCATGGAGCTCAGATAGACACTGCCCGCGTACTCGCGTAGGGCTGCGATGTCCGCTGGCGAGAGCTCGGCAAGGTTCGTGACGGCCTGGCAGCTCTGCTCGGGGTCGGGCTCGAAGGGCACCCGGTAGTCGGGGAGGCTGGCGAAATACAGAATCTCCCGCCGATCCGTGAGCTGGTTGCGCAGGTGGTCGAACGCCAGCCGCAAGGCCCCCAGCAGCCCGCGCTCGCGGACCTGACGGCGCAGGGAAATGAAGGGCGAGACGATCCTCGCAAGCACTCCGACCTCACTCGGGCTGGGAGCCTCGCAGCATACCAGCGCACGCTTGCTGGGTTTTCGAGATCTCTCGGCCTCTCACGCCGGCAGCGCCGCCCCCGGAGGGAAGCGCCGCCCCCCTGCGACCCAACGGCCGCACGGCCCTCTGACATAAGCGCCACCTCGCCACCACTCACCTCGGGACAGAAAGCGGACCGCCTCCGGCCGGGACCGACCCGGCACGGAGTGTGTCCGCAGCTGCGGAAGCGGAGTCAGCGATGTCATTCCTGCGTTCACGGCGATCATTCGCGATCGGCGTCCAACTCGTGCTGAGCTTCTGGCTCGCCGCGTCGGCGTATGCCATACCGGTCGGCGACTACAACGTTGCGGATCTCGACAATCAGTCAATCCTCACGTCCGGCAACGGTCAGCTCAGCTTTACGCGCTTCGAGTTCTATTTGGGAGGCGCCGACCCCGCCGACTTCACGCTGAGCGTGCTCGACGATGGGATTCGCTTCACCGGCCCGATGTCGGTCTCGGGTGGCGCCGCAGCCGAGTTCTACTTCAGCTATGAGGTGAGCGTGCTCGGCAACCTGCCGGGGATCGACGGCGTTTCACTGTATGCCCCGTCAGAAACCACGGGCGACGGCGATCCGACATTCGTCAAGACGGCGAAGCAGATCTATGCCGGGCCGACGCCCGAGTTTTTCCACCAGGACACCCTCGCGACGCTCAAGACCCGCAACTTCGACGGCGAGTACAGCGAGTTCGCTTCCGCGAGCTTCGCGCCGCAGAGCCTGATCAGCGTGTTCGACGGCATACGGCTGTCTTCGGGCGGGCTCGGAGACTCGGCGACGCTCCTGGAGATCACGAATCGCTTCAACGTGGTTCCCGAACCGGGAACCTTCGCGATGCTCGGCATCGGTATTGCCGGTATCGGCTTCGCGGGCCGCCGCCGCCGCTGAAGAAGACAGCTGTTCCAATCCGTTCGTAGCCGGTAGCTCCGGTGTTCGCGCGCCGCTGCGTCACCGCTCCGCAGCGCGAGCCACCAGCCTCCCAGCGAGCCAGCCCGCCGCCGCCGCCAACCACAGCCCGAGCGACGTCGGGAGCAGCCAACCCGCGGCCGGAAGCATCGCGAGCGGCGCCGCGGCGAGCGCGAGTACCAGCCAGGAAACCCGCCCCGCACGCCACCAGAGCCCGAGCGGAAGCGCCAGGCCCGCGAGCCAGAGCGCGTCGATCGCCGCCGAGGCGTCCGGCGGGAACTCGAGCACCGGCAGCACCAGGGTCCAGCCGCTTCCGGCGCTGAACCCGAGCGCACAGTCGACACTCGCATCGCGCTCCAGACACAGGGAAGCGTCCGATCGAGAGATTGCCAGCGAGACGGGTGCACCGGTGCCCGCGCCACGCCAGGCGCCGCGTGCGCGCAGCACCGCGGGTTCGAGCCCGAGAGCGCGGGCGCGGCTGCGATAGCGGTAGATCAAGTCCTCCCCCTCGAGCGCGAGCAGCGCGAGTTCGCGATCTCGGGCGTCGCTGATCAGGAAGATCGCCTCGAAATCCGCGGCCGGCCCCGCTGCGATCGCACGCACGCGCAGTGCGTCACCGGCCTCGAGCGCCTCGCGCGCGGCGGCTGCGTCGGCGATCGCTCCGTGCCCGAGCGATTGCCCGCGGAGCGTCGCCTCCAGCACCGCGCCGGGGTAGGGGACGAGGGTTCCGAGCGCGGGGTTCCAATGCGCGTACCAGGGGCCGGGCGTGAAAGCCGGCGGCGTGAGCACGGCGCTTGCGAGCACGCCCGCGAGCCAGACCCCGAGTGCGAGGCGTTCGAGTCGGCGCGCCAGCTCGGACGCGGGAGCGAGCCAGCGGGGCGCCGTTCGCACCAGCGCGTGACCAAGCGCCGCGCCGAGCACGTTTGCGAGTACGTCATCGGGAGAGCTGGCGCGGCCGGGAATTGCGAGCTGGGAGATCTCGATCGCCGCCGCGAGCCCGAGGCCGAGCAGCCACGTCGAGCGTGAGCTCGCGCCGCGCAGGGCGAGTGCTGCGCCGAACGGGAGGTAGAGGGCAACGTTGCGCAGCACGTCGGCGAGCGAACCGAGAAAGACGATTCTCGGCCCGAGCGGCGCACCCGGCGCGGGGGCGGGGCCCAGCGTGAGCGCCGCGATCGCGACCAGCGCGGCGGCGAGCAATCCCTCCGCGAGCCGGCGCTGCGCGGTTCCCGCGGCGAGCGACATGCGCGTGGCTCAGCGCAGCAGGTTGTACTTGAGGATGCACCAGATCGCGCGCACGCCGTCGCGCCAGCCGATCTTCTTGCCCTCGTGGTAGGTGCGCCCCGAATACGAGATGCCGACCTCGTAGATCCGGCAGCCGAGCTTCGCGACCTTGGCGGTGATCTCGGGCTCGAATCCGAAGCGATCTTCCTCGATCGTGATCCGGCGCAACACATCGCGACGGAAGACCTTGTAACAGACTTCCATGTCGGTCAGGTTGATGTTCGTGAACATGTTCGAGAGCGTCGTGAGGAAGCGGTTGCCCAGGTAGTGCCAGTAATAGATCACGCGCATCGAAGATCCCCCGGAAAAGCGCGAGCCGAAGACCACGTCGGCCCGATCGGCGAGGATCGGCGCAATCAGCTGCGGATACTCCTGCGGGTCGTATTCGAGATCGGCGTCCTGCACGATCACCATGTCGCCGGTCGCCGCCTCGAAGCCCGTTCGCAGCGCCGCGCCCTTGCCCCGGTTGACGGGGTGGAGGATCACACGCGCGACGCGGGGCTCGATCTTCTCGCGCAGCACGTCGCGGGTTCCGTCGGTCGAGCAATCATCGACGATGATGATTTCGAGATCCTTCACGGGCGAGCGCTCGACCGCAGCGACGATCGCTTCGATGGTCGAGACCTCGTTGAAGCACGGAATCACCACCGACAGGGTGGGCATCCAGAAATCCTCCGCGGCGCAGGCCGTCGCTTCAATGCGGTTCCTCGCGCTCCGGGCGCACGCGGTACACCTGTCCGAACGGCCACTCCTGGACCTTCTCGTAGCGGGCGGCCAGCCCATCCCGCAGCGTCGGGCTCCACTCGTGGACGTCGACGATCACGTAGTCGATCGCATATCGGTCGATGCTCGCAGCGAGCTGAGCCATGTCGCTGCCCATGTAGTAGTGCGCATAGGCGCGATTGGGAAGGTCGGTGCACAGGTAGCCGGCGGCGAGAATGCGATCGCCCGGGCGTGTGTTGGCGAGCGCCCAGGGGGTCACGCTCGCCAGCTTGCGCGCCGGATTGGCGACGGCATTCATCAGCAGATAGCCCAGGTTGAAGGCGACGTAGACCGCGAGCGCGGCGCGCGCGAGCCGCGGCGTCGAGCCCGGGCTCTCCTCCTGCCATGCCAGGATGGCGACCGCCGCGAAGAAGCAGTAGGCGGGCGCCATCGCGTGGAAGTAGCGCAGCGGCTGGTAGAGCTGCACGAGGATGAAGGCCGTGCCGAAGCTGGCCCACACGGCGAAGGCCAGCGCGGGCGGGCGGCGCAGAATCGCGGTGAAGACGCAGCCCAGCGTGGCGAGCACCATCAGGAACGGCGACTCGCGGAACAGATCGAGCAGGCTGCGCGCCATCTGGACGGGGTCGATGCCGAAGCGGCCGAGTTGCACGATCGGGTGCGAGAGCCCCTCGAACACCACCCCATCGAGCTCGAAGCGGAAGGCCGCGACGAAGCGTTCCGGCTCGGCCGCGTAGAGGGCCCCGTAGCCGGCGGCGGCTACGCCGAAGGCAACGACAGCGAAGACCGCGCAGCAGCCCAGCCAGGCCGGGTCGCGCGCGACATCGCGAAATCGGCGACTGCCGACCAGAAAGAACGGCAGCACCACGGCGAACGAAGCGGCGTTCGCCTTCGTGAGCAGCGCGACTGCGAAGACCAGGCCGCCCGTGAGCGCGCCTCGCACACCTCCACGTGCGAGCGCGAGGGCAGACCCGAGCAGGAGACTGAGTTGGAGCGACTCGATCAGCGCCAGACGGGATTGGAAAACGAAGCCGGAGGTCACGCCGAGCAACGTTGCGGTGACGAACGCGAGATCGCGTCGCGCGGTCATCCGCAGCACGAGCCCGTAGAGCAGGAGCACCGAGAGGGTCCCCGCGATGGCGCTGATCAGCCGTGCGATCGCGATCGCGGGACCGAAGACCTCGAACAGGCCGACGCTGAGCGCGTGGAAAACAGGTGAGAGCAAAGCGTGCTTGCGGCCGTCCATGAACCAGTCGCCAAAAGCGACGAAGTTCTTGCTCGAATTCGTCCACAAGCCCTCGTCCGCCACGATCTCCGGAAACGCGGGCAGGGCGAACAGGCGCAACGCCGCCGAGAGGGCGATGAGCAGACAGAGCATCAAAATGGGCCGGTCAGACAATCGCACGCCGGGTATCACGCGAAGGCCAACCAAGACGGCCCTGGCAGAACGTATCGGTGGAATTCGCCATCGCTCGAAATCGTCGCG
>JANNIY010000170.1:0-62820 GCA_031405455.1 Deltaproteobacteria bacterium
GCCGACGAGCGCGGCGACCCGGAGTGACCTTCGCACGACATCCGGGCGTAGCGCGTCGGCAAGCCAGGTTCGCGAGCCCGCCGGCTCGCGGTCGGAGATTGCTTTCGGTCCAACCACGGCGGCCGAGCCTAGCCGAGCCGCACGCAGCGCCCAGGGACCCACCTGGAACGCCTGATTTCCAGCGAACCGACCCGCTCGAGCATCGCAGGTGCGAGGCGTAACCGGAGGCAGGCTCCTATCGTAGGGAGATGCTGAAGAACCACTCGACCGCGAGCAAGCAGCCCGTCGTGGAACCGCGTGTCCGTCACAGCGATCCGGAAAGGGCCGTGCGCGAGCGCTACGCGGCCGCTGCGAAGGTGCGCGAGGCCGCGCTGTGTTGCCCAATCGATTACGACCCGCAGTACCTGAAGGTGATTCCCGAGGAGGTGCTCGAGCGTGATTACGGCTGCGGCGATCCGTCGCGCTACGTGCGCGAGGGGGACGTGGTCCTCGATCTCGGCAGCGGCGGTGGCAAGGTCGCGTTCATCGCTGCCCAGCTCGCGGGGCCCGAGGGTCGTGTGATCGGCGTCGACGTGAACGACGAGATGCTCGCGCTCGCCCGCCGGGCGGCTCCGGTCGTGGCCGAGCGGCTCGGATTCGCGAACACCGAGTTCCGGCGTGGGCGTATCCAGGATCTCTCGCTCGACCTCGATCGACTCGACGCCTGGCTCGCGCAGCATCCCGTGACGTGCGGAGCGGAGCTTGCTGCGCTGGAAGCCGAGCAGACACGCCTGCGCCAGGCTGCCCCGCTCGTGGCCGACGCCAGTGTCGATCTCGTGATTTCGAACTGCGTGCTGAACCTGGTTCGGGACGACGACAAGCGGCGTCTTCTGCAAGAGATCTTCCGGGTGCTCGAGGTCGGAGGCCGTATCGCCATCTCCGACATCGTGAGCGACGAGTCCGTGCCGCAGCATCTGAAGGACGACCCGGAGCTCTGGAGCGGCTGCATTTCGGGCGCCTTCCACGAGCTGGAATTCCTGCGCGAGCTCGAAGCCGCCGGTTTTCACGGCATCGCGATCGACAAGTGGGAGCGCGAGCCCTTCGCGGTCGTCGAGGGGATCGAGTTCCGTTCCGTGACGATCACCGCGCACAAGGGCAAGCAGGGTCCCTGCCGCGAGGCCAACCAGGCCGTGATCTACGCGGGACCCTGGAAGCGGGTCGAGGACGACGATGGCCACGTGCTCCTGCGTGGCGAGCGGACGGCGGTATGTGCCAAGACCTTCCGCATCCTGACCTCCGCCCCGTACACCGCGCAGGCGATTGCCGTCGAGCCGCGGCTGGCGATTCCGGAGCACGAGCGCACGGGCTTCGACTGCAGCCGCATCACACCTCGCAGCCCACGCGAGACGAAGGGTCTCGCGTACCACGTGACGCGCGAGCCCTGCGAAGGCGATGACTGCTGCTGATGGAGTGGTGCGATGAACGCGCCGCGCCCGACACGTCTGCGCGCCGCGAATTCTCAACGTGCGCGCGGTTCGATGCGGAAGAAGATCACGCCGGAATCACCGGGGGCGGGGTTGCCGTACTTGCGTGTCACTTCGGCGCGGGCGAATTCCGGCAGCGTCGGATCGTCATCCTGCGCGAGCGTAACGGCATGGCGTTTGCCAGCGATGCGCAGCACCGCGCGGCCATCCGTCGCGACTCGCTCGTGCCAGTCCTTCCCGGGCGGGAACGCCAGGCTGCAAGGAATCCAGGCCTTCCCATCGCGCACGAGAATCCACGTCGTGCGCGAGAGCGACTGGCTCTCGAGCTGGAACTCGATCTCGGAGATGTCCTTGGCGAACGCCCAGTCATCGCTCGCTGCGTCGACCCATTCCCCGGACGCGAGCACTCCGCCCGGAATCGGCCCGAGCGGCCCGTCGTGGCACCGCGCGCCCAGAAATAGCGCTGAGATGAGCACCAGGATCACGCCCAGCCCTCGCACCAGCCAACTGAGAAGCTTCATGCTGCCTCCTGCTCCGCCCCGACTCCTGCTCCGTCCAGATGCGGACGCTCGCATCCGGCCGCGCGCCCGAAGCTTCGCGTTCGCGCGGAAAATCCGCAGCTCGAGCGCGCCAGGAGCCTGGCGGGGGGCCGAGCCGGACTGGGGTACTCGATGATAGAATGTCCTGCGTCAACCCAAACGCTTCCGCCCAGCGACCGGAGAACCTGATGATCCGCCCGCGTGCCGCACTCGCCGCCATGGCATTGGCCCCCCTGCTTCTCGCGACGCCGGGCGTTGCGTCGGCAGCGAACCCGGCCGGCAGCTACGAGATCGATCTCGGCGGCAATCAATCGATCTGGCTCGCTGTCGAGGACAGCGAGGAAGAGTTCTGCGAGGGCTTCGCGGAGGGATTCGGCGGCTCGGTCCAGGCCTGCGATTTCGCGTTGCTCCTCGATGCCAAGGGCAAGCTCACGGGCTCGCTCGACGTCTCGGCCGTGAATGGGAACCTTTCGGTCGTGCTCGCCGGCCCCATCAAGGGATCGCTCAAGGGCGATGGCAGTACCGGGCTTTCGGATCTCAGCTTCTCGTTCAAGCTCTCCGGCGTGGTCGGCAACACGTCCGCAACAACGGACGTGAGTGCACGCGTGAGCTTCGCCGGCGAGATCAATGGCGCCGGCCGCTCGAGCGGTCAATGGAATTCCCAATTCTGCTCCAAGACGGGCGGCTGCCTCAGCGAGGTCGACACAGCCACACCCGAGACGCTCGCCGGCGGCGGCTGGACGCTCGTGCTCGAGATCAGCGATCTCGGCGGCGGCAAGCTCGGCGGGAACGCGGCCGCAGAACTGGGCGACGGCAGCCGGTGCGCCTACACGATCAGCGGCAAGTACAGCGACACGAAGGACGTCGCCAGCCTGAAGCTGAGCGCGACGAACGCAACCTGCGCGGGAACCTCGATCTCCCTCAAGGACGTGCGCGTTGCCTCGCGTTTGATGGCGCAGATGAAATACAAGATCTTCGGCCAGCGGGGCGATACCGCGGTCGAATCACTCGATCCCTAGCGAAGACCGAACGCGGGATGCTCACGCGACGCGGCGCAACCTCCCTGCTGGTTCTGTGCGTCCTGCTCGGCGCCGCGAAGGCGGGCGCGCAGGACGTTCGCGGCGAGTTGCAGCTCGCGTTCACGGGCAGCTCGACGCTGCACGCATTCGAGGGAACCAGCGGCCCGGTTCCGGTATTCCTGACGCAGGCAGGCGACGGCCACTGGTCCGCGGAAGTGAACGTTCCCGTGGCGAACCTCGACACCGGCAATCGCTGGCGCGACGAGAAGATGCGCTCGATGTTCGCCGCCGAGCAGCACCCGCAAATCCGCGGCCGCGTTGGCGGCGTGGATCCCGCGCGGGTGCGCGATACCGGCAAGCTCCCGTTTCAGCTTCGCATCCGAGACGTGGAACAGCCGCTGGAGGCCAGCGTCACGCAGTGGCAGCAGACTGAAACCCGCGCGAGCTTCGTCGCGGCTTTCGACATCTCGCTCGCGGCGTTCGGGCTCGAGGCGCCGCAATCCTTCTTCATGAGCGTCGGCGACGCCGTCCACGTCCGCGTTCGTCTCCAGCTCGAACGCAAATAGGTCGGTCGGGCATGACGTGGCTCCTGACGCGCGGACGGGTGCCGTTTCTGTGCGGGCTGATCGCGCTGACGGCCTTCTTCGCGGTGCACGCCGCGCGGGTCGGCGTCGAGACGAACAATGAATCGCTGAACACGCGCGTGCCCGAGCAGATCGAGCGCTACGACCGCTTCCGGGCGACGTTCGGCAGCGACGAAGATCTGCTGCTCGCCGTGGCGCATCCGGACCTGCTCGACAACGACGGCCTCGCCCTCGTCGCCGAGCTGACCACCCGCATCGCCCGCATCGCTGGCGTGCGCCGCGTCTTCAGTCTCAGCAACGCGCAACAGATCGTCTCGGGCGAAGCCGGGGCCGAGATGGCGCCGGTCGTCGCGCCGCCGCTCGACGATCCTGAACTCGGCGCGCGCGTGCGGGCGGTGCTCGACCGCAACCCCGATCTCACGGGGCTGTTCGTCTCGGCCGATCGCCGGGTCGCGGGCCTGTTGATCGAAATCGAGGATCGCGCCGGCGACGAGCGCTATCGCGCGGCCATCATCGAAGCCCTGCGCGAGCTCATCGCTGAGCCCCGGGCGGCCGGCGTTTCGCTCCACCTGACCGGCATCGCCGTCCAGAAACACGACGTGAGCGCCTTCATCGGACAGGACCAGCGCCTGCTGATGCCGCTGGCGGTGGCTGTGCTGGCGTGCCTGCTGGCATTCTTTTTTCGCAACGCGCTTGGCGTGCTGCTCCCGCTCGCTGTCACGGGTGTGACGAGCATCTGGACGCTCGGCGCCTACCAGCTCGCCGGCTTCCAGCTGAACGCCATCACCGGCCTGCTGCCGCCGGTCCTGATGGTGCTCTCGCTCGCCGTGAGCGTGCATTTGATCCAGGGCTGGCTGGATGCTCCCCTTGCAGCCAGCGAGCGGGTCGATCGCATCCTCGGCGTCGTGCGCCCGCTCGTCTTCCCGTGCTTCTTCTGTTCACTCACGACAGCACTCGGATTCTCCTCGCTCGTGACGAGCAGCATGCCCGCAGTGCGGCAGTTCGGCGTCTTCGCCGCGTTCGGGGTCATGCTCTCGTTCGGCATCGGGATGACGCTGGTGCCCGTCGGGCTCAGCTTCCTCGCCCCTCCCACAGCAGCGCTGCGCTCGCCCCAGCACCGCGGGATCCGCCGCCTGCTCGCGGGCTCAGCCCGCACGGCCTCGGAGCATCCGTGGGGCGTGATTGCGGTCTTCGGCGCGCTCACCGCCCTCAGTCTCGTCTGCCTTCCCTTCGTGAACAACAACACCGATCTCGTGCGCTTCCTGAAGCGGTCTGCGCCTCTGCATCGCGACACGCTCTACATCGACGCGAATCTGACCGGCTCGAATGCCCTCGAGTTCGTGGCGGCGCGCCGCGATGGCGCGTCGCTGGTTTCGCTCGCTGGCGTGCGCCGCATGGCGGCTTTCGAGCAGGCCGTCCTCGCACACGAGCACGTGACCGGCGTGGGCAGCATCGTGCCCGTGCTGCGCCAGCTCCAGCGCGCCGAAGCGCGCGGCGAGGATCTCGTGTTGCCCGACAACGAGCGTGACGTCGCCTACGCGTTCGACCTGCTCGAAGCGGCACCCGAGCAGGATTTGATCCGCAAGCTGATCGCACCCGATTTCACGAGCGCCCGCTTCAACGTGCGCGTGCGCGCCGTCGGGACTGCGATCGCCGCGCCGCTCGCGGATGCGATCCTCGCTGACGGGCGCCGGATCTTCGGCGACGACTACGTCGTCACGGCGACCGGCGCGTTCTATACCGTGGCGCAGGATTCGAACCGGCTGGTCGCGGCGCAGGTGAGTAGCTTTGCGCTCGCCGTGACGCTCGTCGTGCTCGCCATCGGCGCGCTGTTCCGCTCGCTGCAGCTGACCTTCATCGCGCTGATCCCGAACCTGATGCCGATCGCCTGGACCGGCGGACTGATGGGCGTGTTCGGGATCGACCTCTCGACGGGGACGGCGATGATCGCGTCGTCCGTGATCGGACTGGTCGTGGACGATACGATCCACTACATGACGCACTACACGCGCGCCTATCGCGGCGATCCGGCCGAGGCCATCCGCCACACGACGGCAGCGGTCGGCCCCGCGCTCTTTCTCAACAACGTGGTGCTGGTGCTCGGCTTCTGGGTGGGCTGTTTCGGGAGCTTCAAGCCGACAGTCTATTTTTCGCTGCTCTCGGGCGTCACGATGATCACGGCGCTGCTTTGCGATCTGTACGTCACACCGGCGTGCCTGATGTTGTTCCACCGTCGCCGGACGGCGGGAGCACCGTGAGGGTCGTGCGCCTGCTGCCGCTCCTGCTCCTGGTATGGGGGAGCGCCGCGCGGGCGCAGGATGTCGCCCCGGCGCGGCTCGCGCCCTGGCTCGACGCCGCGGCGGACCAGATCATGGAGAGCACGTTCGTGCCGTCGGCCGCGCGCAAGGTCGGCGAGGTGCGCATCCTGCGGCGCGGCGAGGCGACGGTGGTCGAAACGCTGCTCTACACCAAGGTGCTCGCGCGCGTGGTCGGCGAGATTCGCAAAAAGGAGCTTGTCCACTGGCCGGACAACCTCGACGCCGCGCACTACCTGGAAGCACTCACGCGTGTTCAGAAGCAGATCTGGAGCCGCCGGCCGATGAACCAGCGCCACCCGGATCGCCGCCAGAAGCTGTGGATCGACTTCGTCGTCGCGCCGGACGCGGCGTTCGTCGCGATCGGCGCCTACGAGATGGATGAGACACGTGGGGAGATCCGGGTGACGCAGCGAGAGCTGATCGAGCTGCTCGAGCCCTCCCCCGAATACGTCCGGCGCAACCTGCGGCTGATCACGGCCGATGCGTTTCACGTCGACGGCGCAGCGCTCGACGCATTGCTCGGCCCGCTCCCCGGACCCGACCCGCCGATCAGGTAACCGGTTCGCGACGCAACACGTGCGCCTGGCGCGCGGCGATCACCCGGCGCCGCTCAGCGGGCGAGATGCGCGGCGTATCGGGCGGAAGCGCCTGCGCGAGATCCGCGAACGCAACGCTCTTCAGCGTCGGAGTCGGATTCGTGCGCGTCCACACCCAGCGGTACTGGAGCAGGCCTTCGGCGCAGCCCCCCGTATCGAGCCAGTTCTGGATCCCCGGATCCCGGTGGGCGATCACCACGCGCAAGCGGCCATCGCGCGCTACGTGCGCCTGACGGGAATTCAGGCTGCTCTGGCGCGTTGCGTAGTCGAGGCTACGGAACCAGGTGTCCCCGAGGTCGATCTGCCAATAGCGCGCAGCGGGCGCCTCGCTCTCGAAGATCAGGGCCTCGTCGGGGCCGAGCCGGAAGGCGTTGTTGCCATAATAAATATCGGGTGCGCCGCCCGCGTAGCGCCGCGCGGGCGCGATCTGTCCGGGGCGCCAGGCCTCGCGCAGCTGCGCGACCCACTGCGTCCAGAAACGTGTCGTCGCGAGCGTCCACGCGCTGGCGGCGTCGATCCGGTCGGCCATTTCGCTGGGCGTGAGCGGAGCCGGCGGCAAGCCCTCCCCTGCCACGCGCGTGATCTCGAAACTCGCCGGTGTCTCGCGCTCCCAATCGAGCAGATACTGGCGAACGGCGACGTAGCGGGCGTCTGCGTGAATCGCCAGGAAATTGCCGCGCCAGTCGGGCGGGCGCTCGGCGGCGAGCAGGATCTCGAAGCGCCCCTGCGCGTCGAAGGCGAGGTCGCCCGCGGTGCACGTTGCGTAAACGCCCGCGTCGCCGAGTTGGAGATAGCCCTGTTTCACCTCGATCAGGAAGTCGAACACATTGTGGCGTTCGCCTCGGATCCGGTACGCCGCGTGCGGCCCGATGCGCGCCCACAAATATTGATTGTCTGGATTCTCGGCGCCCCACTTCGCCTGGCTGTCGGGATTGCGCAGCCAGCACGGCTGGTCGGGGTCGCCGAGTTCGAGCGCCTGCGCCACGCCCGAGCGCACCAGTCCGAGCAGATAACGAAAGCCCTCGGCGCGTTGCTCTTCGCTCTGCGCGCCGTCGAGCGGGAATGCGAGAATGTGCCGACCCGCGGCCTCGAGATCGCGGCAGAAATCCTGCCAGGCGCGGCCATCGAGCAGGCGCTCGCGCTGGAGGCTCGTCGGCCGGTCTTTACGTCGCGTCGTGTCGCCCAATCTCACGTCTCCGAGGGAACGCCAAAGCGCTCCTGATAGCTGCGAAAGCGCTCTCGCTCGCGACTCGCGTCGCGTCCGGTATTGGCGAACGCGTAGCGGTGACTGCCGTGCTTGTCCCTGGGCTTGGCGGCGAGATAGGCGCGCATGCGCGCTTCCGCCTCGGCGCGTAGTGGCATGCCAAAATGGTCATAGACCGCAGCGAGCGTCTCGAAGGGCCGCGCCATCAGATCGGCGTAGCGCACGTCACAGATCTGGGATTCGGGCACGCTGCCGGCGGCGCGCCACCCGCTCATGGCATCGAGCAGGCGGCTGCACGTTTCGGGCGTGAACCAGCCGAGGACGGCCTGCGCATCGACGGCGTCGGAGCGCACCCAGGCCGTCGAATACAGGATACTGGCGACGGACGGCAGCACCTTCAGCGGATCGCGGTGGGTGACGACGACGCGCGCGTCCGGGTACTCGGCGAAGAGCTGCGGTAGCACGCCCAGGTGCGAGGGCGCCTTCAACACCCAACGCTCGCAGCGGTGGCGCGATTGCAGATGCTCGAGGAAACGCCGGTGGAACGCGAAGGCCGGGGCGAGATCCGCCTGCGC
Source organism: Deltaproteobacteria bacterium (assembly GCA_031405455.1). Classification (GTDB taxonomy): domain Bacteria; phylum Myxococcota_A; class UBA9160; order UBA9160; family SMWR01; genus DATBRV01. Next base: position 8,299 of record JANNIY010000170.1, read on the forward strand.
GAACCACGCCGCGTAGCTCGGCACCTGGTGGCGGCCCATCAGCTCGTCGCTGCGAAATTCGTGGGCGGTGATTTGGATGCATTCGACGGGCAGCCGCGCGCCGAGTTCGTGCATCGCAACGTATTCGGGCACGACGTGGTTCCAGAGCTGCAGCTCGGCTTCAGCAGCGGCGATGCGCGAATCCGACTCGCAGCTCGCGGCCTCGGGCGCTGGACAAGGTCGCCGCACTTCCCAGTGCAGCGGCGCGCGGTGCGCGGGGTCTTGCGCCAGCAGCTCGTGCAAGATCGAGGTGCCGGTGCGAGGCAGACCGGTGATGAAGAGTGGCGCACGCACGCGCTGCTCCGCGATCTCGGGCGAGCAGCGACGCGCTTCGCTGAGGAGCAGACGGTTCTCGAGCCAGTTCAGCACGTCGCCGCGCGCGAGGATGCGGCCGATCGGGTGGAGCTTCGCCTCGCGCTCGAGAGCCGTCACGAAAATGTGGTACGGCTCGAGGAAGGCGTCGCCACCGAAATCGGAGAGCCCCGTGCGGCGGACGGCCTCTTCGATCAGCTCGTCTGCGTCGAGGCGAATCCAGCCTGGATCCGTCGCGGCGTGCAACGAGCGCAGCCACTCCGGCCGCGGGCCCGGACGCCAGATCTCGTCGCTCAACAATCAGCTCCTCTGCTGGCAGCGCGCGGCCCTCGAGGAACGCGGTAGGATAGGCCTGCGGGGGCGCAGGGGTTTCTCGAGACCGCGCAACCCGCGCGGCCTCGGCGTGTTCGAAGAGTTGCGGGAGCGTGCCTGCAATGCGAGCCCCATTTCGCGCCCAGTACGCCAAGGCTTCCAGCAAGAACCCTTGGGACCGCCCCGCGCGCCGGATCCCCTGGCGAACCGCTGGACGCCCCGGGGGACACCTGAAGCAATCCAGGGCATCAGCGTCCAAGCCAGCGAGGTGAGTATGCGCTCCATGCGTTTCCAGGCAGCGACCCGGTTCCCGCGTCATCGCTGGCGTGCCTTGTGCGGCGCCTTGATCGTGCTCGCCGCTGGCCCGGCTCCCGCTGGGCCGCCGCCGCCGCCGCCGGACCAGGGCGCAGCGCCGGCTCCGGTGCTCCGTGCACCGCCGCCGCCCGTCTATACGCCGAACCCGCCGCCGCCCGTGATCGTGCCGGCGCGGCGCAACCCATCCGACCCGCCGCCGTTGCCGATCGCCATGCGCGTGCTCTACGCGCCCTTCTATGTCACCGGCCTGGTCCTCCGATACGGCGTCTATTATCTGCTCGTCGCGCCGCTCGAAGTGCTCGGCCGCACGCTCGATTACGGCGTGGATGGCGGCGTCGATCCGGATCCCCACGCCTCTTCACGCTGAAGGAGATTGCGATGTCGAAGTCGTTCCCGTGTTCGCTCGCGGCAGCCTTGTGCGCGGCGTTGCTCGCCGCCACGGCGCCGGCGCACGCTGAAGACGACGAGGCGCTCGGCTTCGAACGCACGCCGCCGCGGCTGAGCTTCACCGATGGCGAGGTTTCCTTCCTGCGGCCTGGCGCAGAGGATTGGACGCCGGCGCTCGTGAACACGCCGCTCGCCTCGGGCGACGAGCTCTACACCGGGCAGAGCGCGAATCTCGAGCTCCAGATCGGCGCGCGCGGCTTCGTGCGGGCGGGGGAGAATACCCAGGTCGGCCTCACCAGCCTCGAACCGGATTTCATGCAGCTGCGCATGACGGCCGGCCATCTGTCGCTGGATCTGCGCAGCCTGAAGTCGGGGCAGACCTTCGAGATCGACACTCCGAATGCGGCATTCACCGTCGAGCGCAGCGGCTACTACCGCGTCGAAGTGGAGGGGGAGACGACCACCTTCACCAGCCGGCGCGGTGGACGCGCCATCGTGACCCCCGCCTCGGGCGATTCCGCGGCGATTGCCGCCAGTGAGCAGGTGGTGGTGAGCGGCACGGACGCGCCGCAGATCGCATCCTACGCCGCGCCCGAACTCGACGCCTGGGACCGCTGGAACTACGCGCGCACCGACGATCAACTCGACGCCGTGAGCGCGCGCTATGTACCCTCGGGTGTGTATGGCGCGAACGATCTCGACCAGCACGGCGATTGGCGCGTGGTTCCGAGCTACGGCGCCGTCTGGGTGCCGCGCGGCGTCGCGGTGGGCTGGGCGCCCTACAGCGCCGGCCGCTGGCTCTACGATCCCTATTACAGCTGGACGTGGGTGGACGACGCGCCGTGGGGCTGGGCGCCCTACCACTATGGGCGCTGGGTCCGCGCGTCGGGTTATTGGGGCTGGTGTCCGGGGCCGATCGTCGTGCGGCCCTACTACGCCCCGGCGCTCGTCGCCTTCTATGGCGGCGGAGGCTTCAATGTCGGTGTCACGATCGGTACGCCGTACGTCGGCTGGGTTGCCCTGGGCTGGGGCGAGCCCATCCGGCCCTGGTGGGGCTCCTCGCATCACCGTGGCCATGCCCGCTGGGCAGGCTGGGGGGGGCCGCGCGTCGTCAACAATGTGGTCGTGAAGAACAAGACGGTGATCAAGGGCGACCAGATCAACATCTACCAGAACGCCGAAGTGCGCGACGCGATCGTCGGCGTCGACCGCAAACACTTCGGGCGGCGTTCGCAGAAGGACGTGCGCTTCGCGCGCATGCAGGCCGACAAGCTGCAACCGCTGCAAGGCGAACTGGACGTGAAGCCGGACCGCTCGAGCCTGGTGGCGGAGAACCGCTCTGCAAAGCGGCCGCCGCGCGAAAACTCGAAGCGCTCGGTCGTGGCGACGCGCGAGCCGCGGGTCGAGGCCACGCCGGGGCTCGAAGCGCGCCCCGAAAAACCGGCGAAGCAGAAACGCGGGAATGCGCAGGACGCCGTGGCTCGCACGCCGGACGCCACACCTGGCGCGCGCGTGGTGGAGCCGCCGCGCGAGGGCAAGCGCGTCGAAACCTCGAAGCGTCCGCCCTTCGGAACCCAGAGCGATCGCGAGCGCCGCATGCCGCCGCCCGCACCTCGCTTCGAGAAGTCGGCGAAGACCCCGAAGGGCCAGCCGCGCGCTCAACGCACGACGGAGCCGCCGCGGGAGCGAACGCTTGCGACCGAGCGGTCCGCACCCGCTGAGCCGCAGCCGAAGGCGAAGGCGAAGGCGCAATCCCAGACCCGCTCCCGCGACGAAGCCTCGCCCCCGCCGCGCCCCGAGACGCGTCGCGAGCGCAGCAAAGCCACGCGGCCCGAGCCGAGCCGGAGCCCCGAGGCGCCGCAGCCCGATCGCTCGCAGCGCGTCGAGACCCCGAAGCCCGACCGCAAGGGAGACACAAGGCAACGTCAGCAGGCGCCGCCCGCGGCGAGCGATCTTCCCGGCGAGCCGGCGAACCGCGTCTATCAGCAGCACGATGGGCGCGGCAGCGGAAACTCCCGCCAGAGCGGGAAAACGGAACGTGCGCAAGCGAACGAAGGCCGCCGCGATGCGAGCGAGCAGACGCAGGGCGGTGGCGATGCGAGCCCGAAAGGGCGAGGATCGTCTCGTCAGCGTTGATTCCACCCCCACTCGCGCCTGGAGCTCCGTATGCCGCGCTTCCCCGCACTCGCCTTCTCGCTCACCGCGATCTTCGCGTTCGGCGCCGCAGCGTCCCTCGACTCGACGGACGCCTCCGGCTTGAAGGAGGCGCTGCGCCTCGCCAGCGAGCGCGCGGTGCAAGCAACTTCGAGCCCGAATGGTTTTCTCGACAACGCGAAGATCCGCATCGGGCTGCCCGGCTCGCTCGGCAAGATGGCGAGCGGGCTGCGCGCAATCGGCATGGGCGGACAGGTCGACGAGCTCGAGGTCACGATGAATCATGCCGCCGAGAAAGCCGCAGGCGAGGCAACACCGGTCTTTGTCGATGCGATCAGCCAGATGAGCATCCAGGATGCGAGCGGGATCGTGACGGGCGGCGACACCGCCGCGACCGATTATTTCAAGAAGACGACGAGCGCGACGTTGCGCGAGCGCTTCCGGCCGATCGTCGACCAGGCGATGCAGAGCGTCGGAGTGACGAAGCAGTACGACGCGCTCGTCGGCCGCTACAAGTCGATCCCGTTCTCATCGGCGCCGAAGCTCGACCTCACGGGCTACGTCACGGATCAGGCCCTGGCAGGGCTCTTCACCGTCGTCGGCGAGCAGGAGCAGAAGATCCGCACGAATCCGGCCGCGCGCACCAGCGACCTGCTGAAGCAGGTGTTCGGCCGCTAGCGGGGCAGCCGCACGCCGATCGAGTAAGCTCGCGCGCCGTGCCCAGCCGCTCTGCGATCATCGCGCTCTGCCTCGTCGCGGGGCTCGCCTGCCGCGGCAACGAGCCCGACCCCGGCAAGATCGAGGGCCCGCGGCGCCCCGACGCGCCGCGCCATGCGCAGGCCCGCGCCGATGCGGAGGCGGACCGCGCGCTCGCCGCGCGCACGGACGCGCCGCCCGGCAAGCGCATCCTCTTCGGCGACCTGCACGTTCACACCACGTACTCGATCGACGCCTTCATCTACGCGCTCCCGATCTTCGCCGGCGAGGGCGCGCACCCACCCGCCGACGCCTGCGATTTCGCCCGCTACTGCTCGCAGCTGGATTTCTTCTCGCTCAACGACCACGCCGAAGCCCTCACGCCCGCGATGTGGACCACGACGAAGCAGAGCCTGCGCGCCTGCGACGAGCGCGCGGGCGACCCGGCGGATCCGGATCTCGTCGCCTTTGCGGGCTGGGAGTGGACGCAGGTCGGCGCCACACCCGAAACCCACTACGGACACAAGAACGTGATCTTTCCGACACTCGCCGAGGAGGAGCTGCCGCGGCGGCCGATCACCGCCCTCGCCCACGACGTGATGAAGCGCGCCGAGGGCCTCTGGTTCCTGCCCGCCCTCCAGCCGCTGCGCTACGTCGGCCTCGAGGCCTATGCGGATTTCCTGTGGCTCGTGCAGCAGCTCGGCACGCTTCCGAATTGCGAACGCGGGGTCGACACGCGCGAGCTCCCGGAGGGTTGCCGCGAGAGCGCCCCCACTCCCAGCGAGCTCTTCGAAAAACTCGCACAGTGGGGCTTCGAGACGATCGTGATTCCGCACGGCCTCGCCTGGGGCGTGCATGCTCCCCAGGGCGGGAATCTCAACGTCCAGCTCGCACGCGCACAACACGATCCCGCTCGCCAGATCCTGATCGAAACTTTTTCGGGCCACGGCAACAGCGAGGAGTTTCGCGACGTGCCGGAATTCGAGCTCGCTGCGAGCGGCGAGCGCATCTGCCCCGCACCCACCGCCGACTATTTGCCGTGCTGCTGGCGCGCCGGCGAACTCGTGCGCGAGCGCTGCGGAGATCTCCCGGCGGAAGCATGCGAAAGCCGCGTCGAAGAGGCCCAGCGTTTCGTCATGCAATCCGGCACGCGGACGCATTGGGTGCTTCCGCAGGTGAGCGAAGAAGACTGGCTCGATTGCGATCAGTGTCGGGATTGCTTCAAGCCCGCCCACACGCTGCGGCCGGCTATGAGCGCGCAGTATGGCGCCGCGATCTCGAACTTCGACGAGACCGACGCCGACGGCCGCCCGCTGCGCTTTCGTTGGGGCTTCATCGCATCGAGCGACAACCACAGCGGGAGACCCGGCACGGGCTACAAACAGTTCGCGCGCCTCGAGATGACCGACGCGCGCGGCGCCAACTCCGAGGCCAATGCGCATCGCATCAACCGGATTGCGAAAGGCGCAGCGGACGACCCACAACGTGCGACCGAAGTCATCCCCGGCCCGCCGGGCTTCCGACAGCTCGTCGATGTCGAACGCGGCGCGAGTTTCATGTACCCGGGCGGGCTCGTCGCCGTGCACGCGGATGGGCGCGGCCGCCGCGACATCTGGAATGCACTCGAGCGCCGCGAGGTCTACGCCACCAGCGGCCCGCGGATCCTGCTGTGGTTCGACCTCGAAAACGGCCCCGACGGCAGCGTTCCGATGGGAGGCAATCTCACGTTGCGCGACGCTCCGCGCTTCCGCGTGCGCGCCATCGGCTCCTTCGTTCAGCAACCCGGCTGCCCGGCGGAGAGCGAGCAGGCCCTTTCCCCCGAACGCCTCGCTTATCTGTGTCACGGGCAGTGCTACAACCCGGGCGACGCGCGGCACCGCATCATGAAGATCGAGATCGTGCGCATCCGGCCCCAGATGCGCCGGGGCGAGCCGATCGCGCCGTTGATCGAAGACCCCTGGCGCAGCTTCGATTGCCCGGACGATCCCGCCGGCTGCTCCATCGCGTTCGAAGACCCGGAGTATCCGGCCGCAGGCCGCGACGCCGTGTATTACGCGCGCGCCTTGCAGGAGCCGACGCCCGCCGTGAACGGCGCGAACCTGCGCACGCGCTTCGATGCGGAAGGCCGCGCCATCGAGATCACGCCCTGCTACGGCGATCCCCGCACGCCGCCGGACGACGATTGCCTCGCGCCGGTCGCCGAGCGCGCGTGGTCTTCGCCAATCTACGTCGATGCGCCGCGTTCGGCGCGGGCGGACTGAAGCGTTTCAGCTCCCCCCTTTTCTGGAGGGGCGCGGCGAGCGATCCTGGGACCGCGGCCGCACGCAGCGCCGGGAGGAACGATGGGCTGGGAGCTGCTGGGCAGGATCGCACCGCGTGAGCTGCGCGGCGCGCGCGAACAGGCACACTGGGCGGTCCAGGTGATCGCGGCGAGCGGCGAGAGCTATCTCGCCCCTACGGCCGACACGAGCCATACGGCGATGACCTGGGAAGCCGGCATCGGCGCATTCGTGGGCCAGGCGTTGCCCGGCAACGTGGCGTGTCGGGTGGCCGTGCGTGTCGCCGACCTCACGCTGTGTCTGCTCGGACCCGATGCGAGCGTGAGTGCGAAGCTCGAGCTCGCTGGCCACACGCTCACCGAGGCGTACCACTGGACCGCAGCCGAGGTGCGCACTGCGACGCGCGGCGCGCACGCTCGGGCTCTCGTCCACCCGGGCTTCGAGCTCCCCGCGCATGCGCTCGCGCGCGGCGGGCGTTTCGAACGCTCCGCGGGCCTCGACGAGCTCGCGCGCTGGGTTGGCAACGCCGACGGCGTGCTGCGCCGGCTCGCGCGCGAGACACGCGGCGCCGGCCCCGTGCTGTGCTGGCCCCACCACTTCGAGATTGCGTCGCTGATCGAAGTCGCGCACGCCCCGGACGGCCGCGCGGCTCGCACCGTCGGCGTCGGCCTTTCGCTTGGCGACGCAGCGATCGACGAGCCCTACGTGTATGTGAATCATTGGCCGACGACGGCGCGGCGCGTGCTGCCCCCGCTCGCTGCGGGAGAATGGTTCACGCACGCTTGGGTCGGTGCGGCGCTGCGCGGCAGCGAACTCGTGGCGACCGGTGACGCCTCGGATCAGGAAGGCTTGCTGCGGGCGTTTCTCGCCTCTGCGGTCGACGCGAGCCGCGCCCTCGCCCTCGAGGGCCCGCCGGTCTAGACCTCGTCCGTGAGGGCGTTCGCCGCTCGTTCGGCCAGCGCGGCTTCGGCGCTGCGCAGTGCTGGCCCTTGCGACGCCGCGGCGGGAAGCCTCACCACCACTGGATCTTCTCGATCGCCCCGAAGGCGCTGATCCACCAGGCGCTCGGCGTGTCGTTGGCCACCAGGACGCGCAGCACGACGACGTTCTGCCCGGCGGCGAGCGGAGGGTTGTAGCCGCTGTTGGCAACCGGTCGTTCCTCGGGCAATTGGCCCTCGGCGCTCGCATACGCTTCGTTCATCCAGATGCGTTCACCGCCGAGGAAGCCGGCGAACGCGAGCGGCACGATCGGCCCGGCGGGGTGCTGGCCCGCCAGCTGGATGGCGATGAAGGGGTCCTCCGCGCCGAGCCGCTCGAGGGCGATCGCAACGTACACGATCGCGGGTCGCTTCGAGGCGAGCGATTCCTTCAACTCGAAATCACCGCCCGCACTCGCGAGTCTGCGCCAGCCGGTGCTCTTGCCGTTCACGAGCGCAGCGAATTTCACCGCACACAGCGAAGCGCCCTGGCGCGCATCCTCCTGCTGCGAGAGGGGGCCGGCCAGGTAGACGCTGACAATCGGCGCCTGGATGCGCGGCGCCCACTCGGTTTCGCGCTTCCAATGCGCGAGTCGGCCTGCCAGGTCTGCGCGCACGCCCGCGAGGCTGGGATCGCCGATCCGATTGACGGCCTCGTTCGGATCTTCGACGAGATCGTAGAGCTCCTGCTGCGGCTGGTATTCGTAGTCGATCAGCTTGTAGCGCGCTGTGCGCACGGCCTGCATGGCCGGAAGAAAATCGTCGCGCGGGTGCGAAAAGTCGAAGAACACTTCCGTGCGCAGCGCGGGCCGCTCGGGCGACTCCGCTTCCAGCAACTTCCGCCAGCTCTCGCCCCGCAACGTCGCGGGCACCTGCCCTACGCACAGATCCAGGATCGTCGCGGCCACGTCGAGGTGGGAAACCAGATCGCTCGGTGGCGACCCGGGCCGCACCGGACGCGGGAAACGCACGATCATCGGAACCCGCATCACCTGTTCGTAGGCGTAGTGCTTTTCGCAGAGGCCGAGTTCGCCGAGCGAGTAGCCCTGATCGCTGGTGTAGATGACGAGCGTATCTTCCGCAGCGCCGGATTCGTCGAGCGCCGCGAGCAGGCGGCCCACCGACTCGTCGATGGTCATGGCGCAGCGCGTGTAGGCGCGAAGCCATTCCTGGAAGCTTCCGTAGGCGGGAATCGCCGATGGCCACTTCCGGGCCTTCAAGGCGTTCTTGTACAAACCCGGCCGGGTGAGAGCGGGATCCTGGTCGAAGGTCGCAGGCGTCGGGAAGATCACGTTCGCGTAGCGCTTGGCCATGCGGGGCGGATACATGAACGGGATGTGGGGCGCCTTGAGCCCCACGGTCATGCTGAAGGGCCGGTCGGATTTCGCCCAGCGACGCAGCGTCGCGGCCGCGAACTCCGCCAGGTTGTCGTCGATGTAGCCTTTCTCGGATTGGCGCTTGCCGTTCACCCAGAGGGGCTGATCGAAGTACGCCCCCACGAAGGGAAAGCTCGCCCACAGATCGAACCCCGACTTCGGCTTCTCCTCCTCGCCGAGATGGAATTTCCCGACGTAGCCGGTCTGATAACCCGCCCGGTGCAGCAGCTGGGGGAACATCGTCTGGCCGCGCAGAAACGAATTGTTCTGCCACACGATGGACGGCGCCGAAGCCTGATGCGGGTATTTTCCGGTGAGCAGGGACGCGCGGGCGGGTGAGCAGACGCCCGCGCAACCAAAGGCGTTGGGGAAGGACCAGCCCTCGCGCGCCAGCCGATCGAGATGCGGCGTTTCCAGGAAATCCTTGCCCTTGTGATGCATCCAGTCGTGGCGGTGGTCGTCACCGAGGATGAACAACACGTTGGGCCGGCGCTGCCGGGCCTTCGGGGCTGCCAGCGCCGGCAGCGAGAGCGAGGCCGCGCCGAGGGCCAGCGCCTGCCCGATGAATTCTCTGCGCGTCACCTTCATCGCACGTCCCGGCTACCCGTCTTCGATCGCGAAATGGCCTGGAGGCAGCCCCCATGAAACCGATTCCGCAGCGAGGGTAGCGTCGTTCTACCGGCGCGATTCGCTTCAACGGCAATGCCTGTGAGAGCGAGCGCCGCGCGCCGGCCGTCCCGTGGATCGATCGCGTTCGTCATTGCGCTCGATCGGGATCTCCGCCGGCCGCGGCTCCTGCCGCCTTCGCTTCGAACTCCGTCTGCGGCTTCGGGCGACAGCCGGGCGACGGCGCCTCGAGCAACGGGCGCAGGCCCACCAGAATGTTTGCCGCCAGCCGCTCGCGTCCGACCTGCGTAAAATGGATCGGGTCGGCGTAGGCGTCCTCGTAGGCCCCGTTGAGGCCCGGCGACGTATCGATCACCGGCACTCCGAATTTTTCGGCCGTCTGTGTCAGCAGCAGGGTGTGCAGACGATTGGCGAGAATCCCCGCGCGTAGATCCGGGAACACGGGCTCGTAGAACCGGATCACGGCATCCGGGCTCTCGGGAGTGACGGCCATGTTGAAGCTACACAACACGAGGTCGATTCCGCGCGCGCGCGTGTCGAAGATGAGCTGGCGATAGAGGGTTGCGTAGCGGCTCAGGTGCACGTCCATCTCGAGCACCCGCGAATCGAGCCGGCGAGCCGCGTCGTAGCGGCGCTTGAACCACCAGACGCGCGCGGCGGATTCGATCTGCGCGAGGAATGGCGACGGACGCGGCGGCGCTTCGGGCACGGAGCCGACCTGCACCTCGGGAATTTCGCTCAACAGGTACGGGAAGCCGTTGTAGCCGTGGTAGGAGACGATCAGGTCGGGATCGAGCGGGTAGATATCCCGCCCGAATCGGGCCAGCTGGTTGGCGAGCGTCCAGCCCGGAACGCCTGCGTTCACGATCTGGATGGGCTGCTTGCACGCGTACTCGCGCGCGATGCGCGCTTCCAGGATTTCCGGCCAGGTCTGATCCTCAGCGCGCAGCGTGTCACCGAACGTCGTCGATTCGCCGAGCGCGATGATGCGGTAGTGATCTGCTTTCGCGATCCGGATCTCGGGCCCCCGGAAACCGAGCCGATTGATCCACCACGTCGATTCGAAGATCTTGCCCTTGCCCGGTTTGAGAACATGGGGATTCACGCCGCTCGGATCCGACATGGTATTGCCGTGCGAGCGTTTCTGTTCGTCGAGCGAGCGCTGATGCCAGCGCAGGAAGACCTCCGGTCGGCCGTCGGCCTCGACAAAGGAATAGGAGACGAGCGCGTCGTCGGCGCCCCACTCCCACCCGAAATAGCAGCGGTCGAGCAGAACATTGCCGACGAGCAGACAGGCCCATGTGTTGAGCAACAGGACGGCCACCGCCGCGCCGCGGCGGGCGGCGAGGACGGACAGACCCACCGCGCCGGCTGCGCACAGCAGCAGCCCGGCGTGGAACGGGAGCGCGGCGACGGCGCGCCAACCATGGACCGCGAGTCCGAGGCCGGCTGCGAGCGCGAACCCCACGAGCCATCGCAGCACCGATCGAGGTCCTCCGCCCCCAGTCGCGGGCCCAGCGCGAGCCCGCTTCGGGCGCAAGATACCGTTCCCGGATCGTCGACGAGCGGTGGCGTGGGCAACCCGCCCCTGCCTACCGTCGAACCGGCCTTCGATCCGCTTCACTTTCGCCGCGGCGGGGCGTAGGCTGGCGGCATGCGCGAAGAACACCCGCACGTCTCGCTCGTGCGCAGATTGTGGGATGCCGGTGCCCGGGGAGACGCCGACGCCCTCAGCGAATGCTATGCGCCCGACGCGGTGCTGCGCGCGCACGGCGTCGCGGGCCCGCTCGCGGGCGAATTCAAGGGGACGGCCGAAATCCTCGATTACCTGGCGCGCGCGGGGGAGATCGTCGACGACTCGCTCTCCGACATCATCGCCATCTACGTGAGTGAGGGGGGCGCCGTGATCCGCTACCGGACCGTCGCTACCCGCGGCGCGCACCACCTCGACATGCAGTTTCTCTACGTCCTCGCGATCGAGCAGGGACGGATCACCAGCGCAACTCTCGTGCCCACCGACCAGCGGCGCAACGACGAGTTCTGGCGCGCGCAGTAGGCATCCGAAATTCGACACCTCGCAGCGAAACCCGACGCTCGCGCAGGGGCCAATCGCACCGGAGAACGTGAATGCTTCGTCGTTGCAGGAAACCCGGCGGCTGGGGAATCGCACTCGCCCTGCTGCTCTCGCCAGCCTCTGGATGGGCTGCTCCTCCGATCGGAAGCTTCGAAATTTCGTTCGGCGGGAACCTGTCGATCTGGTTCGGCACGGGCGCAGAGAACGCTGCGTTCTGCGAGGCTTTCGCGGAAGGCATCGACGAACTCGAGTACTGTGATTTCGAGATCTTCGTCGACGGCAGGGGCAAGCTTTTCGGCTACCTCGATCTCGCCGCCCGTGACGCCGGCATCCGGCTCGCGATGCATGGACCCCTCAAGGGATCGCAGCGTGGCGATGCCAGCTCGGGAATCACGCGCACGACGCTTGCCCTGAAGCTCAGCGGAGAAGCCAGCGACGGCACCTCGACGCTCGGCGTAAAGGGCAGTCTTCGCTACACCGGACAGGTCGCTCCCGGCGGCGTCGCGAACGGAGTCTGGGACCAACGCTTCTGTGTGCAGGGCGCCGGATGCGAGAGCTACCAGACGGTCGTGCCGACGGAGATCCTGCCGAACGGTGGCTGGACTCTCGGGCTCGAGATCGGCGATGCGGGCGGCGGCGCGCTGAACGGGATCGCACGCGCGGAATTCAGTGATGGCAGCGAATGCAGCTACGCCATCGCGGGCAAATACAGCGCCAAGACGGATAGCTCCCGTCTCACTCTGTCGCCGATCACTCCCGACTGTGCCGGCACCTCGATTCAGCTGGGCGTGGCGAACAGCAACGGACTGGTCTTTGGAAACCGGGTGGCCCTGAAGTTCAAACTGTTCGGTTTCACGGGCGACGTGGTGGTGATTTCGTTCGCCAGGAATCCCTTGTTCGCACCCGCCGGTTCACAGAACGGTGGCGCGCCGTCGAACCAGGAGCTGTACGCCTTCATCTGCGCCGGCACGCTGGCCATCACGGCGAGCACCGATCCAGGGGCTTGCGCGTGGTCGATCTTTGGGAGCGGCCAGCCGCAGAGTTCGGCGGCGCTCACGGAGGGATCCTACGCCTCGGCCACGCTCACGACCCTCCCCGCGTATCCCGTACTGGAGATGCGGCCGCCCGACTAGGCGTCGCGCGCGAACGTTCCGGGTGTTCGAAGCGTTCGCCGTCGGCCGCTGCGACGCACCCCGCCGCGAGCTCGACTTCAAAACAGCTTCCGCCGCCCTCGCGGGCCAGATAGCGCGCGTCCCCGCCGCATGACGCCGCGCGTTTTCCAACAAGTTGCGCACGAGCCGCCGCAACATGCGCGCGTCGCCGCGCACGCGCACCGGTTCTCCACCCGCCGTCGCCTGTGTGCGCGCCGCCTCCTCCGCCAGCAGCTCGACGCGGCCCGCGGCGATCGCGGCCAGATTGCGGCGCGCGGCCTGGCGCTGCATCACTGCTGACCGATCCACGCCGACGACGCGCGCGTCGCCCACCTGCGCCGTGATCCGTTCGACGGCCAGACCCGGCCCGAAGCCCACCTCGAGCACGCGGTCGCCCGGCGCGATCTCGAGCAGATCCACCACCCAGGCGTTGAGGGGACCGTGCATGCGGGCCATCAGCCGGCCGGCCACGCGCCCCAGCACGCCCGTCGGCCCCGAAAACTGCCGGAAGAAGCGATTCAACATGCCGCCAGGCTAGAGGGGGCGCTTTTCCGCCGTGTGAGCGGCGCGTGAAGTTGTGTAAATTCCGGCTTCCTGCCGTGGAGCCACGTCCACCGGCGGCAGCCAGTTCTGAATGCGGGACCCCCGCGAAGGAGACGATCGATGAAGGCCGCAATCCTGTACGCGCTCAACAAGGACCTGGAAATCCGCGACGACGTCGGGCTCGCGGAGCTCAAGGCCGGTGAGGTTCACATCAAGCTCGTCGCGAGCGGCGTGTGTCACTCCGACGTCTCCGCCCAGAACGGCACGATTCCGACGGGTCTGCCCTGCGTGCTCGGTCACGAGGGCGCCGGCATCGTCAAGGCGGTCGGCCCCGGCGTCACCGACGTGAAGCCCGGCGATCACGCGATCATCGCGTTCACGCCGGCCTGCCGGAAGTGCAAGCCCTGCCTGCGCGGCCAGGCGAACCTGTGCACGACGGTGATGCAGATGATGATGACGCCGCACTTCGTCGTCGATGGGAAGCCCGTCGGGGGAATGGCCGGTTGCGGCACGTTCGCCGACGAGATGATCATCACAGAAAACGCGGTGATTCCGGTGGACGCTTCGATCCCGCTCAACGTCGCGGCGCTGATCGGCTGCGGTGTGATGACGGGTGTGGGCGCAGCGATCAACACGGCGCAGATCAAGCCGGGCTCCTCGGTGATCATCTTTGGCGCCGGCGGCGTCGGCATCGCCGCGATCCAGGGCGCGCGCATCGCGGGCGCTTCCGAGATCGTGGCCGTCGACCTGGTGGATTCGAAGCTCGAACTGGCCCTCAAATTCGGCGCCACGCACGCCATCAAGCCCGAAGCGGTCGAGAGCACCAAGGCGTCGATCACGGGCGGCGAGGGCTTCGATTACGCGATCGAGTGCGTCGGGCACCCGGCGCTGATCCGCCAGAGCTTCGATGTCACGCGCCGCGGGGGCACGGCGGTGATTGTCGGCGTCGGCCGCCTGACCGAGGAAGTCAAGTTCAACGCGTTCGAGATGTTCTACCACGAGAAGAACCTGAAGGGCTCGATGTTCGGCAGCGCGAACGTGCGGCTCGATTTCGATCGCCTGCTGCGCCTGTGGAAGTACGGCAAGCTCGATCTCGAGGGCATGATCAGCCGCCGCATCAAGCTCGGCGAGGTGAACGAGGCCTTCCGGGCCATGCAGGCAGGCGAAGTGATCCGCTCGGTGATCGAGTACAGCTGAGTCGAAACGCGATCGCGCGATCATGACATGACGGACGAGCTTCGCGCCGTGGGGGAGCGCTTCGCGATCGCGGGGCGCTTCGAGGACGCCCGGCCCCTCGGACGCGGCCACATCCACGAGACGTTCATCGCGAGCTGGGAGCACGCCGGAGAGCGCGTGCGTTATGTCCACCAGCGCTTCAGCACGCGCGTATTTTCCGATCCGGCCGTGGTGATGGGCAACATCGCGCGCGTCACGGCGCACCTGCGCGCCGGGCTCGCGCGCCGCGGCGTGCGCGATCTCGAGCGTCGCGTGTTGACGCTCGTTCCCGCCCGCGACGGCAGGCTTTACTTCGTGACCCCGGAAGGCGGCGTCTGGCGCACCTTCCGGCACGTCGAGGGCACCGTCACGCGCGAGATCATCGCCGGCCCCGCGGAAGCCTTCGAAGCGGCGCGCGCCTTCGCTGCCTTCGCAGGCCTGCTCGCCGATCTGCCCGCGCCGCCGCTCGCGGTCACGATCCCCGGCTTTCACGATTTCGCCAGGCGCTTCGCCGATTTCGAAGCCGCCCTCGCGCGCGACGAATTCGGGCGCGCCGCCGACGTGCGCGCCGAAATCGCCGCCACCCGCGCGGCCTACAGCCAACTGGACGCGCTGCTCGCAGCCTCGCGCCCGGGCGAAGCGCCCCGCCGCGTGATGCATCACGACTGCAAGCTCAACAACCTGCTGCTCGACGCGCGGACCGGCGAAGCCTTGTGCGTGATCGATCTCGACACCGTGATGGAAGGCTCGCTGCTCTCGGATTTCGGAGAACTGGTGCGCACGGCGGCCAGCCGCAGCCCCGAGGACGAACCGCGGCTCGAGACGATCCGCTTCGATCTCGGGCTCCTCGACGCGCTCGCGCGAGGCTACGCCGCGGGAGCGCGCGATTGGTTGACCCCGGCGGAAGGACGCCTGCTGCCGCTCGCCGGATCGCTGCTCGCGGCGATGAACGCGATCCGCTTCCTCACCGATCACCTCTCGGGCGACCGCTACTTTCGCGTCCACCGCGAGGCCCAGAATCTGGATCGCCACCGCGCCCAGCTGAGACTCGCGACGTTGATGCTCGAACAGCTGCCCGCGACCCGACGCATCGTCGAGTCGGCCTTGCGCGAGGCAGGTTCGGACGCTGCGCGCGTCTAACCGCGAGCGGGCGCGAGTTCCGCGCGCGGGAAGGCTTGCGGCTGATGAAAATCTGGCGCCGCGCCCGGAACGGGGTGGTGCGCGAGAAAGCTGCCCCCCGCGATCGCGAACGCGTTGAGCGCCATCAGACCCGCCGGAACCAGCGAGAGCGGCAACCGCAGCTGCGCGTGCCAGAGTTCGGCGTCCTCGCGAAACGAGAGTGCCGGCACGAACGTCTCGTGATCGTTCACCCGACGGCGCGGCGCGTCGAATTCGAGCACGAGAAAATGCCCCGCGGCGCCGATCTCGATCTCGAGGTAGCGCCCCCCCGCGCCGACCAGGAAACACTCGACCACGTCGTACTCCCAGAGATTCGCGACGCGCGAGCCGCTCGCCGCGGCGGGGAGGCGGGCCGGATGCTGGCGCTGGAAGCTCGCGCCGATTTCGAGCTCGCTACCCGCACGGGCGAGCGACAGTTCGCCGCGGCGGCGCGGATCGGGGCAGCGGGTGCCGTTCCAGTGGCGCTCGACCGCGAGCACGAGCCGTTCGGGGGCGTTCGGAATCCTGAGCATGCGGCGCGAGCTTCGAGCAGGCGCCGCGATTCGTAAAGGCCGAGCCGGCGGCTGCCGCGCGCCGCGATACGACCGGCGCGAGCGCGGCGCAGCCCCCTCCCGAACGCACGCTGCCTGCGCGCTTGCTACGGTCCGCCCTTCCCATGGGCCCGACACGCCGAGAGATCTCTACCCTCGTGCGGCTGGCCGTCCCCGTCGTCGGGACGCAGGTCGCCGCGATGTTGATGGGTGTGGTCGACACGATCATGCTCGGCAGCGTCAGCCCCACCGCGCTCGGGGCCGCGGGCCTGGGCGCGGCGTGCGTCTGGGGCACCCTCGTGATCGCCGACGGTCTCGTGCGCGGGATCGACCCGATCATCGCGCAGGCGCATGGCGCCCGGGATGGGGCGCGCGCGGCGCTCGCGCTCCAGCGCGGCCTCGTGCTCGCGGTGGCCATCAGCGTTCCGGTTGGCGCGCTGTGGTTGTTCGCCGAGGAATTCCTGCTCGCCACGGGCCAAACCCCCGAGCTCGCAGCGCTCGCGCAGCGCTACGTGCTCGTGCAGATCCCGAGCATCGTCTGTCACACGCTCTACATGGCCCTGCGTGGCTACCTCCAGTGTCGGGCGATCATGAACCCGGCCCTTTGGGTGATGGTCTTCGCGAACCTCGTCCATATCTTCGGAAACTGGGTGCTGATTTTCGGCAACCTGGGCGCGCCCGCCCTCGGCGTGGTCGGCGCCGGGATCGCGACGAGCGTCACGCGCGCACTCGCACTCGGCGCGCTCGTCTGGATGACGCTCGGACTGCGCCTTTACGAGGGGGCGTGGCAGCCGTGGAGCCGCGAGGCGTTTTCGTTCGCGGGATTTCGCCGCGTGCTCGCGCTCGGCCTGCCGATCGCCCTCCAGGTCGGACTCGAAGTCTGGGCCTTCCTGATCGCGACCTTGATGGCGGGAAGACTCGGCGTGAACGAGCTCGCGGGGCATCAGATCGTGCTCAACATGGCGTCGCTCACGTTCATGGTTCCGCTCGGAATCGCGATCGGCGCCGCGACGCGCGTGGGAAACCTGATCGGCGCGGAACGCGGCGGGGAAGTGCAACGCGCGGCCTGGGTCGCCTTCGGGCTCGGCGCCGGCACGATGGCGTTCTTCGGCGCCGTGATGATCGGGCTGCGCGAACAGCTGCCGCGCATCTACACCGCCGATGCGCAGGTGATCGCCGTCTGCGCTTCCCTGCTCCCGATTGCCGCGGCCTTCCAGATCTTCGACGGCACGCAGGTGGTCGGCTGTGGGATCTTGCGCGGCATGGGGCGCACGCGCGCACCGGCGATCATGACGCTCGTCGGCTACTACGCGATCGCGCTCCCGTTCGCCTGGTGGCTGGGCCTCGAGCGCGGCCTCGGTCTCGCCGGGATCTGGTGGGGGCTGTGCCTCGGCCTCGTCGTCCTCGCCTCGGCGCTGCTGGTCTGGGTGCGGCGCAGCGGCAGCGGCGAGCGCATGTTCGACGCATGAGAACGGCGCGAACGTCGGGCCGGAGGCCGGCCCGGCGCAGCCGCTACCAGAAGCGGATCACCATGTCGGTCGTCAGGCGACCGCCGAAGAGGCCGCCGTCATGGCTGATCGGAAACTCGTAGGCGGCTCCGAAGTCGATCGAGCCGATATGCCCGCCGAACCACTCGATGTGATCCCACGGCCGCACCCGGCCGCCGGCTGCCATCGTAATGTAATCCTGGCCGCCGGCGCCGCGCGCGCCGAGGTTGAAGAAGTCGTTGCCTTCCTGATTGATCGGCAGACGCCGGCCGCCATCGAGCACATGGACCCAGTTCCATTCGAGCAGGGGATAGAACATCCCGAGTTTGTAGTCCGCATGCAGCGAAAGATCGAAGAAGGCCGAGTCCGCGCCGCTGATGGGAAGACGCGCTCCCGTGTAGCCGAGCAGGTGCAGATCCCCCCAGCCCCAGCCCGCGGAGAGAAACGGGTTCAGCAGGCCGTCGCCCTGGCCCTCGTAGACCTCGTCGTTGCCCGTCGGGGCCTCGTAGCGCAGGCCGAGCGTGGCGATCGTCTTGGTCTCCGGGTCGCGCCAGACCGTGTACTTCGCGCCGAAGGCGAGGTTCGCCCAGCCATTGCTGTCCGGAATATTCGCGTCCGGATTGAGCCAGACGTAACCGTCCTTCGTTGCGATGATCGAAAGCCGGTCGGTGAGCGCCGCACGCGCCTGGACCGCAGCGATGTACGCCTCGCCGCCATCCGAGACGAAGCCCCCGTTGAGCATGTGGTAGACGAAGATCGGACGGATCTCGGTCGTGGCGCGCGGATCCTCGAAGTTCGTGGGACTCGTCACCGGCGAGATCCAGTTCCGGAACACGTCTTCTTCTTCTTCGGCGAAGGCGCCCGGAACGCCCACGAGGCTCGCCGCGGTAAAGAGCCACAGTCCACTGGAAATCCACTGCTTCGCGTGCTTCGACAAGGAATGCCCCCTTCGCATCGGCGCAACGGCGGCACCGCGGCTTGTCGCGGATGGCGCCAGATTGCGCAACTGATCCGGCCTCATCGCAAGCCGCGTGCCGAGCTGCGGAGCCGCAAGGGCGATCCGCGGCGGGCTGAATGGGTGGGGGCTGGGGCGAAAACGGAAGCCTAGCGGCGCTGCGCTGGGGCAGAGTTGACCCGATGCTGGCGCAGCGCCGGGTTGTAGCGCGCCACTGCGGCCACGACGGCAAGACAACCGATGCCGCCGGAAACCACGGCGAACGTCGCGCTCGTGAGTGCCGCGACGAAGCCCGATTCCATCGCACCGAGCTGATTCGAGGCGCCAATGAAGATCATGTTGATCGAACTCACGCGGCCGCGCAGCGCGTCGGGCGTCGTGAGCTGGACGATCGTGCTGCGCATCACCACGCTCACCTGGTCCGCCATTCCAACGACCGCGTAGATTCCGACCGAGAGCCAGAAGGATCGCGAGAGGCCGAAAGCGATCGTCGCGAGGCCGAAGATCGCGACTGCGATCAGCAGCGCACGGCCCTGACGCAACACCGGACGTCGCAGCACGAGCGACAGGGACATCACGAGCGCACCTGCCTGGACCGACGCCGAGAGCACGCCATAGCCGCTCGGTCCCACCTTCAGGATCTCCTCCGCATAGAGCGGAAGCAGCGCGGTCGCGCCCGCGAAGATCACGGCGAACATGTCGAGCGTCATGCAGCCGAGCAGCACCGGCTGGCTGCGCACGTACGCGAGACCTTCGCGAATCGCGTGCCAGCTCACGCCGCGGCGTTCGCCTTCGGGCGGACGCGGCCGCACGAAGGCGAGTCCCGCAACCGCCGCGCCCGAGAGCACCCCCGCCCCCGCGTACGCCGCCTCGACGCCCCAGGCGCCGATCGCGACGCCGGCGAGCCCTGGTCCCGTCATGAGAGCGAGCGCCTGCACGGTCGAGTAGATCGGCACCGCGGTCACGAAGCGTTCGCGGGAAACCACGAGCGGAAGCAGCGCTGCCCGCGCTGGATTCTCGAAGGCGGCGGCGAGCGCCAGCACGAAGACCACGGCGAACAGCGAAGCGACCCCCGCACCGGCTGCGCCCGAGCGGACGGCGAGCGCCACGGCGCAAACGAACACGACGAGCTGGGCGAGCTGCGCGATGCGGCGGCGATCGTGCGCGTCGGCAACGGCCCCGCCGACGAGCGAGAGCCCGAGCGCGGGCACGAACTGCACGGCTCCCAGCAGACCCAGATCGAAGGGAGAGCCCGTGAGCGCGAAGACGTGCCATGCAATCGCGGCGCGCAGGCCCGTGATCGCCGTGGCCGCGCAGAAGCGGCTCGCGAGGAAGCGGCGGAACGGCGGCTCTCGGAGCGGCGCCAGGCGCGCCGATTCAGCGAGCGGCAGCGGTGCTTCAGCGTCGGTGCTCATCGTCGGCGGCGGACGGTATCAACCTCGCGAAACTTCGCCCGGCCCGCCGCGCGGGCGGCGCGCCTCAGGCCCAGATGCCGAGCCGCTTCCAGAGTCGATCGAAGGGCGGCGGCGCCAGGCCGAGCTCGACGCACAGATCGCGAACCTTGCGCACGGATTGCGCCGCACGTTGCCGCTGTACCGGATTGCGGCGGTAGGCCTCGTCGAGCACGGCGGGCGGAATCGCGTACGTGCGCACGACGGATGGCGGCGCTTGCAGCATCACGCCCGCCATGCGCGCCAGCAGCAGCGGCACCGCGATACGCAGGTGCAGGCGCTTGCGACCGGGAAGGCGCGGCACGTTGCGCTGGAGGTGAGCCCGCGCGAACGACAGATGACGCGCTTCTTCCGTCACGTGGATCTGCGAGATCCGGCGGACCAGCGGATGCGGCATCTGCCGATCGCGCAACGCCGTGCGCTGCACGAAGTCGATCGGGTCCTCACCGCCGAGCACGAAGAAGAAGAACAGCTCGGGAAAGCGCCGCGCGAGCCGCACGATGCGGCGGGCGCCCAGCTGCATGTCCCAGGGAAGCCCTGGCTCGTCGAGACCGCTGCGATTCACGAACTCCTGAAACATCAGCGAATGCTGGGCTTCTTCGATCACCTCGTGGTAGATGTAGCGAAACTCGGGCGCCCCGTTCGGAAGCGAGAGCGCATAGTCGAGCAGCCCGCGTTGGAGCACGTTCTCGAACTGGACTCCGATCTTCATGAAGCTCGCGAACAGGTGGGCTCCCAGCCGCGCGCGCGTCGCCGCCGGCAGCGCGCGGTACCAGCTCGTCGAACCGAGCGGCTCGAATTCGGGCAGCTCGAAGCGCGGGTCCTCCGGGTCGAGCGCGAAGGCCGGATCCTCCCACGGCACGTCCACATACGCTTCGAAGCGTTTCACCACGGACTGCTGCGAGAGGCGGGCGAGCAGCTTTGCGTAGGCCGCATCCGAACTGGCGCGCCCTGCCGATCCGTTTCCCGGCAGCTCGCTGCTCGCGGCCAGCACAGTTTCGCGGATCGAGCTCTCGTCGCTCAGGCGCTCGTCGAGCAGGTTCGCGTCGAGCAAGTTCGCGTCGACGCGGGGATCGCTGGCGGTTTCCATCATCGTTCTCCTGGAATGGCGCGCTGGATGTGATGTCCGATCACCAACAGGATCGTCACGCGCATCTGCTCGTAGAGCCGCGAGAGATCGGTCTGACCGGGATCGACGAGATGGCGCAGCATGACCCCCTCCTGGAGCGAGAGGATCAACTGCGCGAGCCAGTCGGCCTCGGGCAGGGACGCGCCGGTTGCGTCCTCGATGCCCTGCACGATGGCCTGGCGGATCTGGCGGAACAGGCGCCGCAGCATCTCGCGCGTTTCGGCGCTCGCCTCGCCGCGCTCGAGGGCGACCGAGAGCAGCAGGCGCATCATCTCGGGCCGCTCCTCGACGAGTTCGCGCAGCCCCGTCAGAAAACGATCGAGTCGCGAGAGCGGGTCCCCTTCCAGGTAGGTGCTCTTCTGGATCTCCTCGATTTGCTGCAACGCGGCGTGCTCGAGAGCGGCCGCGAGCAGGCCTTCCTTGCTGTCGAAGTGCCAATAGAGGGCGGTCTTCACGGCCCCTGCACGTCGGCAGATCTGGGCGGTCGAGGTGGCGGCATAACCCTTCTCGGCGAACAGCAGGTAAGCCGCCTCGAGCAGGCGTTCGCGGGTGGCGGTGCCGCGTGCGAGCGGCGCACGGGCCCGCGGGCTCCTCGGCTCATCACGGCGCGGCATGGGCTCCCTAGAACTGTACGTACTGATCGGTACAGTAACCGAGTGGGCCAGCGCGGCAAGCCCCCTCGCAGATCGTGTACAAACCCCACGCTGACCTTCCGCCGCCAGGAGACCCCATGAACCTGCACACTCCGATTTGCGACCTGTTCGGCATCGAGCACCCGGTCTTTTTGGCCGGCATGGGCGAGGTGGCCTACGCGGACGTCTGCGCCGCGGTCTCCGAAGCCGGGGGCTTCGGCACCCTCGGCATGGTCGGCGCAAGCCCCGAGCGAATTCGCGAAGAGATGCGCGCCGTGCGCAAGCTGACGAGCAAGCCCTTTGGCGTCGATCTCCTCGCGGCCCTGCCTGCCCAGGTGAACGCCGCCATCGATGTGATCATCGACGAGGGCGCCACGGCGTTCATCGCCGGGCTGGGCGTTCCCACACCCGTCATCGAGCGCTGCCACCGCGCGGGCGTCAAGGTCATGGCCATCTGCGGCAAGCTGAGCCACGCCGTCCACGCCGAGTCCGCCGGTTGCGATGCCGTCGTCGCCCAGGGCACCGAGGCGGGGGGACACACTGGCGCTGTCGCCGGTTTCGCCCTCGTCCCGCAGATCGTCGACGCGGTGCGCATCCCCGTGCTCGCCGCGGGCTCGATCGTCGACGGCCGCGGCCTCGCGGCCGCGCTCGCGCTCGGCGCACAGGGCGTCTGGATGGGCACACGCTTCATCGCCTCGGACGAGGCGCGCGCCTCGCGCGCCTTC
The DNA here is from genome assembly GCA_031405455.1 of Deltaproteobacteria bacterium. Classification (GTDB taxonomy): domain Bacteria; phylum Myxococcota_A; class UBA9160; order UBA9160; family SMWR01; genus DATBRV01. The sequence goes on from JANNIY010000170.1 coordinate 30,844, forward strand.
AAGCAGCGCATCGTCGACGCCGAGGGCACCGACACCGTCGTCACGCGCTGCTACTCCGGCAAGCCGATGCGCGTGATCCGCAATGCCTACGTCGAGGAATGGGAACTGCGCAGCGACGAGATCCAGGCGTTCCCGCAACAGCTGATCGCGAGCGGCAAGGCGGGCGTGATGACGTTCATGCGCGAAGAGGGCACGGATCCCGCGCGCACCTGCCTCCCGGCGGGCCAGGGCATCGGCGGCATCCACGAAATCCTACCCGCACGGGTGATCGTCGAGCGGGTGCTCGCGGAAGCCGCCGACACCATTTCCCGTCTCGACGCGTTGCGTCGCGGAGCCTGAGCCTCCCGCAAGGCCGTAATCTTCCAGTCCGAAGCGAGGCACGGCGCTTCACCCCGCGCGCGGCGCGCCGATAAGCACCGGAGCACGAGCCCAACCGCTCGTGCACGGGGCCCGAGAATGCCGCCGCAACGGCTCGATTTGCGCGAGTTGCTGGAACGCCTCCCGGTCGTGAGCCTGGGAATCGCGGCGCTGTCGCTGCTCGTCTGCCTCGTCGTCCAACTCGGCTTCGCGTCACCGCTCGCCGAAGGCCGCCTGCTGGTCCGCGAGGCGATCGACCATGTGATCACGCATCCGTCGCTCGACGTCAGCCCGCGTTTGATCCCGGCCGTGCGCCACGCCCTGCCCACCTTCGAAGGCAACGAGATCTTCGCCTTCCTGCGCGGCGGCAAGGCGAGCGTCGAGCAGTCGCAGCTCGACCAGCTGGTGACGCGCGCCTTCGAGCGCCTCGATTCGCATCCGTATCGCGCGCTGGGTCTGGTGCCGGCGCAGAGCTCGGCGCTCGCGTACGCGACCTATCCCTTCGTTCACGGGGGCTTGATTCACACGCTCCTGACCTGTCTGCTGCTGCTCGCGGCGGGGCCGCTGCTGGAGGTCGCCTGGGGCCGCCGGTTGTTCGCAGCGGCCTGCGCGGTCGCGATTCTCGTTGGCGCCGTGGTCTTCCGGCTCGCACACGCCGATCTCGATCGCGCGCTGCTGGGTGGCGGAGCACTGGTGTCCGCGCTGGTCGCCGCCGCGATCGTGCGTTTCTGGGACCGGGACGTCGACATCGCGAACTGGCTGGCGCCCGTCGCCGAGATCGAACTGCGGCTACCGGTGTGGGGCCTCGGCGTGGGCTGGCTCGTCTACCAGGGCGCAAGCGTCTGGGCTGCGCAGGGGGATCTTCCCGGGGGCCTCACGAACGCCCAGGGCCTCTCCGCAAGCCTTGGCGCTGCCGCGGCGGGCGCAGGCATCGCGCTCACCTTCTCGCGGCTCGGCCTGGAGGCGCACTTCGGCTCGGCTCCCGAGGCGCTGGCGCCGCGAACGATGGGCGGCCGTTTCGACATCGAGAAGGTGAAACGCGCGCACGCCAAGGGGGATCTCGAGACGGCCTTCCAGATGCTGCGCGCCGAGACGCGCCGCAACGCGCGCAACCGCGACGTCGTGCAGCTCTACTGGGAGATCGCCGTCGAACACGACCAGGCCGAAGCCGCCGCGCCGGCCATGCTCCAATTGATCCGCGAGGAGCTGCGACGCGGGGCGCTCGACGCCGCCGTATCGCAATGGCGCCGTCTCGGAGAACGCGTTCCCGGCGCGTTGCTCGAACCGGCCATCCTGCTGAAGCTGCTCCCGCTGATTCGCAGCAAGCTCGGCGACGACGCTGCGGTGTTGGCGCTGCACCAGGCCGCAGATCCCTCGAGCCACGGCTTTACGCCCGAGCTCGGCGCGCAGATCGCGCGCGAGGCGACTGCGATCGAGCCCGAAATCGCGCTGAAGATTGCGACGCGCGCGCTCGCGGCCAAGTCGATCAGCGCCGAGCTGGCCAGCGAGCTACGCGCGTTGGTGGAGCGACTCCAACCCGCGGCAGCGGAAGACGAGATGGGCGAAATCCCGGCGGTGCCCTCCGTCTCATTCGACAACGACGATGACCACGACCGCAGCGACTTCGGCGCCGTCGACGACCTGTCGGCCGATCCGGAAGCCAAGCCAACCGCGCCCGCTTCGGAGCCCGCGCCCGCCGTCAGCGCGCAGCCGGACGCCGAAGCGCTCGCGAGCGCCCCGCCCGCCGAGCCGCCGCCCGGCAACGAAGCCCTGACGAACGCCGCGCCGGCAACCTTTTTTTCGGGCGCGCGCATCGCGCACGCGGTGCCACTCTCGCTCGGCGAGGAAGAACTCCTGGTCTACGTGTCCGGCAAGGGCCAATCGCGACTCGCCTACGGCCGCATCACTGCGGTGTCGCTCGCGGCGGTTCGCGGCCTCGGCCCCAAGCCGGTCGTGCTCGTCGACCTGCTGCTTTCGGGCCCGCAGCCGGGACCGGAACCGCTCGCGCTCGTGCGCCTGCGCAGCGACCAGTTCGATCCGCGCAAGCTGGTCGCATCTTCGGCAGGCGCGCTCGAAGCCCTGCTCGCGCTCGTCGAGACGCTGCTCAAGCGCACGCAGGGCGTGGCGCTCCCCGACGATGCAGCCGGCCGCGGGCGGCCGCTGCGCATGTTCGATTCGCTCGACGCCTACGCTTCCGAAGTTCTGCGGATCGCGGCCGGCTGAATCCGACGTTCGCCGCGCGCCACGCCGCGACGAACGATCCCGTACTGGCTGCACTCACGAGCCCCGCGGGCAGCCACACCCGCGTCACCACACTCGCCCAGGCGCACCGCTAGACTCGCACGCGCGACGGTATCCTCCGCTGCTGCCGGCCGGCTGCTGTTTCGTTGCCTGGTGTCTGCCGGAGTGATGCGCACGCGGCTGCCGGTTCAGACGCCGGGCGGTTCAACCGATCTCGAGGGGAGTCAGGATCGAGGGAGTGACACGGCGATGCGGCTCTGGCTGGCGCTGGGAATCTTGATCGGAATCTGCGGCGGGGCGCCCCAGGCGTCCGCCGTCGTGATCGCATCGGAGCCGGGCTCCGGCAACACGACCGCGCCCGTCGATGATCCCGGCTTCGGCCGCGTCGGCGTACCGTACGTCGCGAGCGTCGTCTATCTCGGCAACGGCTGGGTGTTGACCGCCAATCACGTCGGCGACACGAACGTGACTCTGGACGGTGTCGTCTACCCGCTGGTGCCGGGATCGCGCGTCACGTTCACGAATCCCGACCTGAGCGTGCCCGACCTCTCTGCCTATCGCATCGATCCCCACCCGGATTTTCCGATCCTTCCGATTCGCGCCACGACGCCCGCCACGGGAACGCCGGTGCTGATGATCGGGCACGGCCTGGACCGCGCTGGACCCGTCACCTGGGGCGGCCATCCCGGCTTCGCCACGGCCGGGACGCAAGCGATCCGCTGGGGCACCAACGAGGTCGATGGCGCCGGCACGCTGCTCGATACGGCGGCCTTCGCGACCGTCTTCGATGTCACGGGATCGGCGCACGAAGCGCAGGGAGTCTACGGCGATTCCGGCGGCGCGGTCTTTGCCAAGAATCTTCAGGGCGTTTGGGAACTCGCCGGAATCATGTTTGCCATCGACCAGTATGAAGATCAGCCCTACTACTACGTGCTCGACGGCAACGCCACTTTCGCCGTCGATCTCGCGAGCTACCGGGATCAGATCATCGCCACGGTGCGCCCCGAGTGCAGCGATGAAGTCGAGAACGACATCGACGGCCTCCTCGATTTTCCGGACGATCCGGGCTGCAAGAGCGCCGAAGATCTCTCGGAAGCGGGCGACTGCTACGACGGGATCGACAATGACGGAGACGGCTCGATCGATTACAGCGCCGACCGGGGCTGCCGCAGCAGTCGCGAATGGGCGGTCGAAAACCCCGCCTGCGACGACGGCCTGGACAACGACAACGACGGCTTCAGCGACGTCGCCGATCCCGAGTGCTCCGCATCGCCTGCGTGGTGGACAGACGAAACCGTCGTCTATCGCGCGTCCTGCGGCCTCGGCTTCGAACTGGTGCTGGTGATCCCGCCGCTCGCAGCGCTGCGCCGAAGGCGCATCCGCGCGAGCTGAGCGCGGCGCGTCAGAGCGCGCGAACGTTGGTGGCTTCCGGGCCCTTGCGCCCCTCCCCCACTTCGAACTCCACTTGCTGTCCGTCCTGGAGCGTACGAAAGCCCTCCGAGACGATGTTCGAGTGATGGACGAAGACGTCCTTGCCGCCACCCTCGGGCGTGATGAAACCATATCCCTTCTGATCGCTGAACCACTTCACTGCGCCCTTCGGCACCCTTCGCCCTCCCCTTTCCGGCCCCGCCGGTGTCCCGCCGCTCTCGCTTGCGTCCGGCTCCCATGCGGGCGCCTGAGCGTGACTACGCGGAGTGTCCACGCCGCGTAGTCACGCAGCATACTCGTTTTCGGGGCGGGAGAAGCAGGAATTCTGGGTCCGCCGGGACCCGCGCGAACTGCCGCGCTACGTTCGCTGGCTAGGCGAAACCCCGCCCGCGAGGATCCGCAATGGCTCTCAAGATCCTGAGTTCACCGTCGGATCCGACCACCGTCAGCGAACAGCTCCGCGTCGCGATCGAGACGGCGCTCGCCGGGGCGCGCGCCGAGGTGCGCGCGTCGGGCGCGGGGCACTTCGAGATCGCCGTCGTCTGGAGCGATTTCGCCGGCCACTCGAAGCTTCAGCAACATCAGACCGTGTACCGCGCCATCACGAGCTTCCTCTCCGGCGATGCAGCTCCCGTCCACGCCATCGATCGCCTCGACTGTCGTCTCGCCTGACGGGCGCAAGCGCGCACGGCCCGGCCTGGCCGCCGTCTCACACCTGCCGCGCCGTATAGACCGCATGACGCAGACCGCCCCTTCCCGGGCGACTGCATTCAACGGCGAAGCCGGCGGCGCGCAGTCGCCGCTCGAATGCCGGATCGGGTCGTTCCGACCAGGCCGCGTAAATCCCGCCCGGCGCGAGCGCGGCGCGCGTAACGGCGAGCATGTCGGCCTCGAAGCAGGGCTCCCCGCCACCTGCGACGGGGCCGGGGCCGGTAAAGAGATCGAGGAGGATCGCGTCGAAACGCGCGCTACCGCCCGTTTCTGCGGCCCGCCGGAGCGTGCCCGCGACATCTCCGAGCTCGACCTCGACACGCGGGTCGAGCACGGCAGCCTGGCTGAGGGGCGCGAGCACGCCGCGACACCAGGCAACGACACAGGCGTGAAGCTCGGCCACGGTGACGCGCGCCGAAGGCGGGAGCACGTCGAGTGCCGCGCGCAGCGTAAATCCCATCCCGAGACCCGAGATCAACACGCGCGGATGCGCCTGCGCCCGCAGCGGGCCACAGGCCTCGCTCGCGAGGCTCTGCTCGGAGCGATGGGCAGTGGCGTTCATCAACACGCGGCCCGCGAGCAGGATCAGGAAGTCGCGCTCCCCGCGCCGACGCAGCTCGAGCGTGCCGTCGGCCGTCTCCACGCGCTCGAGCACGCTCCAGGGTTGCGTCACGGCGCCTCCGCCCGCCTGCGGCTCGTTGCGCTCGGACTAGCAGCCCTTCCAGACGGGCTTGCGCTTTTGTGCGAAGGCGCGCGGGCCTTCGACGAAATCCTCGCTGCGCAACATCGCGCCGAGCTGGTCGTAACGACCGCTCATCGCGGCTTCGACCGAACCGGCGGCGAGACCTTGCAAGGCGCACTGTTTCGAGGCGCGCACGGAAAGCGGCGCGCATGCGAGGATCTCCTCGGCCCAGCGCTTCGCCGCCGCCATCAACTCCGCCTGCGGAACCACCTCGTTCACGAAGCCCAGTGTGAAACCTTCCTGCGCGGAAACTCTGCGCCCCGTCAGCAGCATGCCCATCGCGTGCTTGAGCGGGATCTGGCGCGGCAAGCGGTGCATGCCGCCGGCCAGCGCTGCCAGACCGACGCGCGGCTCGGGCAACGCGAAGACGGCGCTCTGCGCCGCGATGATCAGGTCGCAGGCGAGCGCGATCTCGAAGCCGCCTCCCATCGCGACTCCGTTCACGGCCGCGATCACCGGCTTGACCAGGTCGTAGCGCGCCGTGAGGCCGGCGAAACCCTTCGGTGCGAGTTCGAGCCGCCCGCTGCCAGACGCCTGAAACTTGAGATCGTTGCCGGCGCAGAAAGCGCGCTCGCCCTCGCCCGTCACGATCGCGACCCAGAGATCGGGGTCCGCGCTGAAGTCGTCGAATACCTTCTCGAGCTCGAAATTCGCCGGGGGGTGCAGCGCATTCAGGACATCGGGTCGCGCAATCGTGACCGTCAGGATCCGACCCTCGCGAGCGACCTTGCAAAACTCCGGCATCGCGTCCTCCTGTTGGCTCATGCTGCAGGGCGAGCGGTAGACCCGCGCCCGGCTCGCATGCTAGCGCGAAGCGCATGCTGTAGGATCGCGCCGCAGCATGCATGACGTCGGTCTCACGCACGTGGCGCTGCCGGTCACCCGCCTCGATGAGAGCATCGCCTTCTATGCGCGCTATGCGCGCATGCACGTCGTTCACCGGCGCCCCGGCGCCGTCTGGCTCTCGGACCAGACGCGCCCCTTCGTGATCGTGTTGCTCGAGGCGAAAGAGGTCGAGTTTCCGCTCCGGCCATTCGCCCATCTCGGCGTGGGCTGCGACAGCCGCGAAGAAGTCGACCGCCTCAGCACGCTCGCGCGTGAGGAGAAATGCCTGATCGAAGGACCGAACGACTTCGGCCCGCCGGTCGGCTACTGGGCGTTCCTGCGCGATCCCGACGGCCACACCCTGGAGATCGCCTTCGGCCAGGAAATCGCGCTCGCCGTCAGCTCTGCTTGAGCCTCCCGGCGCAGGCCTGCCCAGCTCCGCGCGCGACGCGCGCAGGGCCAGCGCGCTTCACTCGAGCTCCCCTGCCAGGCGCTCCCACTCGCGGTAGAGGGCCTCGATGCGGCCGCGCGTCTCGACGCGCTCGGCCTCGAGCGCGCGCACGGCATCGGCCTCCCGGTACACCTGGGGATCTCCGAGCCGCCAGCCCAGCGCCTCCACCGCGCTCTCGAGCTGCGCGATCTCGAGCTCCACCGCCGCGAGCCGTTTGCGCGTGCGCTCGATCTGTTTCACGCGCTCCTTCTCGCCCGCGCGGGCGGCGATCCGCTCCTGCTTCGACGCGGGCGGCGCTGCAGCCGGCCGGGACGGCGCCGGATTCACGACAGCGGCGGACGCCGCCGGCGGCGCGCGGGTGGCAGGCCCCGCCTTCGCAGCCATTTCGCGTTCGAGATCGTCGTAGTTCCCGGCATGGTCGTGCAACGCGCCTCCGCGCACCTCGATCACGCGCGTCGCGAGCGCGTTGATGAAGGCGCGGTCATGCGAGATGAACAGCAACGTCCCGGCATAGTCGGCGAGCGCTTCCTCGAGCACTTCGCACGCCGCCACGTCGAGGTGATTGGTCGGCTCGTCGAGAACCAGGAAATTCGCCGGCCGCAAAAGCATTTTCGCGAGCGCGAGCCGCGCCTTTTCCCCTCCCGACAGCACCGAAACCTTCTTCTGGACGTCATCCCCCGAGAAGAGGAATGCGCCCAGATGCCCGCGCAACCGCGGAATGTCGTCCACGCTCGCCACGCTCTCGAGTTCTGCGAGCACGTTGCGCGACGCATCGAGCGTTTCCAGCTGGTGCTGCGCATAGAAGGCGACCGTCACGTTGTGGCCGGGGATGCGCGAGCCGGCGTCGCACGCGAGCGCACCGGCGGCGATGCGCAGCAAGGTCGATTTGCCGGCGCCATTCGGGCCGGCGAGCGCGACGCGCTCGCCCCGGCGCAACAGGAAGTCGATGCCCTGGTAGACGACGTTGTCGCCGTAGCGCTTGTGCACACCCTCGAGGCGGAGCACCACCTCGCCCGCGCGCACGGGCGCCGGGATCCGCAAACGCAGCGAACGCCGCGATTCGGGGGCGAGCTCCACGCGCTCGAGTTTCGCCAGCGCCTTCACACGGCTCTGCACCTGACGCGACTTCGACGCCTTGTAGCGGAAGCGCTCGATGAAGCGTTCCGTGTGCGCGATCTGGCGCCCCTGCGAGCGCGCTTCGGCCTCGAGTTGCACGCGCCGCTCCTCTTTCTGGAGCACGAAGCGATCGTAGCCGCCTTCGAACACCGTGAAGCGCCCGTTCTCCAGTTCGGCCACGCGGGTCGCGTGGCGGCGCAGGAAGGTCCGATCGTGCGACACGATCAGCGCCGCACCCCGAAATTCTTCGAGCGTCTCCTCGAACCAACGGATCGACGGCAAATCGAGATGATTGGTGGGCTCGTCGAGCAGCAGCACGTCGGGCGCCGAGAGCAGCAGCTTCGCGAGCTCGACGCGCATCAACCAGCCGCCGCTGAAGCTCGACAAGGGCCGGCCGCGGGCGGGTTCCGCGAAGCCCAGACCGTCGAGCACGCGTTCGACACGCGCCGCGCGCGCGAAGCCTCCCCCGAACTCGAAGCCCGCCCGCGCGCGGTCGTAGCGATGCGCGAGTTCTTCGGGCACCTCGAGCCCTTCGCGCCCGCAGCGCGTCATCTCGACCTCGAGCTGCGCCATCTCCCGCTCGAGCGAATCGAGATGGCCGAGCACCGACGCCACCTCCTCCCGCACGCTCACGCCGCGTCCGGGGTCGATCTCCTGGCGCAGCATGCCCACACGCACGTCGCGACCGACGCTGACGCGGCCCGTGTCGGGCGCTTCGTCCCCGGCCGCGAGGTGCAACAGCGACGTCTTGCCGGCGCCGTTCGGGCCCACGAGCCCGATGCGATCCCCGGCGTAGACGGCGAGCGCGACCTCGCTGAACAAGACGCGCGAGCCCACGCTGCGCGCCACACCTTCGAGTCTCAACAGCATCTAGTGTTGCCTCACGACGGCGAGCAGGCTCTCGCCCCACCGCTCGGCCTTCGCCGGCCCGACGCCGTAGCAAAGACGCAGCGCCTCGAGATCCGCCGGCCGACGCCGCGCGATGTCGCGCAGCGAACGATCGTGCAAGATCACGTAGGGCGGCACCCCAGCGGCGCGGGCGCTCTCGAGCCGGAAGCCGCGCAGGGCATCGAAGAGCGGCCGCGCGGCGGGATCAAGGCCATCCTCGCCGCCCGCGACTTCCCTCCCCCGGCGCGGCTCGCTGCGGGACGCGGGGACGCGCGCCGCCAGCGGAGGCAGCAGCAGTCTCGCCTCCCGCTCGCCCCGCATCACCGAGGCTCCCTCCTGCGTCAGCAGCGCCAGCGGGCGCTCGCCCGACGAAAGATCCACCCAGCCCGCCGTGACACAGCGCCGCAGTAATCGCTCGGTCCATGCACGATCGTGCTCGGCCAGCGCGCCGAAGGTGCGGGTGGCCTCGAGCCCGGCGCGTTCGAGCCGGGGATCCGCTTCGCCCCGGAGCAGTCTCGCCGCAGCGCCGAGGCCGAAGCGACCGTGGATGCGCGCCACCGCCGAGAGCGCCTTGCGCACGATGACGCTCGCACGCTCGGCATCGCTTTCGGCGCCGGCTTCTTCCAGCCGGAGGCATACGTCGCAACGCCCACAGCCTGCGAGCGTCTCCTCCTCGTCGCCGAAGTAACGCAAGATCGCGTCGTGGCGGCAGCTTCCGCCTTCGGCCCAGCGCATGAGCTCGAGAAAGAGGCTCCATTTGTGGCGCAACAGCTCGGGGGCCAGCGCATCCTTCTCGAGCAGCGCGCGGCGTCGCGCGAGATCCACCGGCGTGACCAGCAGCAGCCCTTGCGCGGGTTCGCCGTCGCGGCCCGCCCGGCCCACTTCCTGGTAATAGGCTTCGATGGTGCCCGGCGGCGCGAGGTGTACGACGGCGCGCACGTCGGAGCGGTCGATCCCCATGCCAAAGGCGTTGGTCGCGACCACGACCTCGAGTTCACCGGTCGAGAACGCGCGTTGCGAGGCGTCCCGCTGGGCGCCATCGTGCCCCGCGTGATAGGCGCCCGTGCGCCAGCCTGCGGCCGCCAGACGCGCGGCCTCGGCATCCGTCTCGCGGCGCGTCGGCGCGTAGACGATGGCGGCGCCCCGCCCCGCACCCGGCGCGCCGAGCGCTTCGACGAGGATCGCGTCGACGGCCCGCTCGCGTTCACGCGCGCCGCTCACCTCGCGCGCCGCGAGCGCGAGATTCGGACGGGCGAAGCCGCGCACGAGCTGCGGTGTGTCGGCGGGCCACCCAAGCCTCGCCACGATCTCGTCGCGCACGATCGGCGTCGCGGTCGCCGTGCAGGCGAGCACGCGTGCGCCGGGCAGCTCCGCGAGCAGCCCGCCGAGCGCGAGATAATCCGGTCGGAAATCGTGGCCCCATTCGCTGATGCAGTGCGCCTCGTCGATGGCAACCAGCGGGCAGGCGAGCCGGCGCAGCAGGCCGCGAAACGCCGGTGTGCCGAGTCGCTCGGGTGCGGCATACAACAGCCGGAACTCGCCGCGCTGCGCGAGCGCGACGCGCCGCGAGATCTCCGCGGACTCGAGCGTCGCTGCGAGATAGGTTGCCGGCACCCCGCGCGCCGCGAGCGCCTCGACCTGATCGTGCATCAGCGAAACCAGCGGCGAAATCACGAGGGTCGTACCGGGCAGCAGCAGGGCCGGAAGCTGATACGTGAGACTCTTGCCCCCGCCCGTCGGCGCCACGAGCAGGATCCGGCCGCCGCGGAACAATTCTTCGATGGCCTCGCGCTGCCCCGGACGGAAGGCGGCGTAGCCGAGCCGGCGCAGGCCGGCGTCGAGATCGAGCTCGGGTTCGAGCGCAGGAAACATCGCAAGCTCGCCGGGACGGGGGGTGAGGATCGACCAACGAAGCTAGCACTTCGCGGCCGGAATCGCGTCCGGCGCAGGCCCTCGCGCGCGCGACGGGTTCCGCTGCGCCTCGTCGTGATGCGTCGCAACACCCATGCGCGTCGATGCGCCAGCCGTCCGCATTGGCTCCTGCGCCCGGATGTCGCATGCTTGCGCGCAGCCGACGTCTCGAACCCAGGGTCGGCAAGGGTGAAGCGCGATGAGCGAGCCGGGTGCGACGACGCTGGAACCGAGACCTTCTGCGACCGTCGTGGTGGTGCGCGACGCGGCGGGCGCCCTGCCGACTCTCGAATTCCTCCTGCTACAGCGCGCCGCGCGGGACGCCAAGCCCGGCGCCTGGGTCTTTCCCGGCGGCAAGGTCGAGCCGGGTGACGTGATCGCCGGCGAGCCGGGATCGCGCGCCAGCGCGCTGTGCGCCGCCGTGCGCGAGACGCGCGAAGAGGCGAGCCTCGACCTCGCAGCTACGCGACTCGTCGCCATCTCGCGCTGGATCACACCCGAGATCTCACCGCAACGATTCGACACCTGGTTCTTCCTCGGCGTCGTCGACACGAAGCACGAGGTCGCGGTCTGCGGCTCGGAGATGGTCGCCCATCGTTGGCTCACGCCGGCCGACGCGCTGGCAGCCCACCAGCGCGGTGAAATCCAGCTCGCACCGCCGACCTTCGTAACCGTGCAGTGGCTGAGCGCGCACACCGACGCCACGCACGCGCAGGAGGTGCTCGGCCGCGAGCCCATCCTGACCTTCCGTCCGCGCATCCACCGCAGCGCTGCGGGCGCGTGCATGCTCTATCCGGGAGACGCTGGCTACGACGTGGGCGACCCGGACCTGCCGGGCCCGCGTCACCGCGTCTGGGCGCTCGCCGGAGGCTGGCGCTACGAGCGCAGTGGCTGAACCCCAGCCGCGGCTACGGACGGCGGTAGCCGGCCCCCCACTTCTGGCCCCTTTCTCATGTCAGCTGGACGGGAACACGCGCCGCTTGCCAGAAGCGTTCGGGAAGGCACAGTCTCCGCGGAATCGCTGGCCGTGCCGCCCGCAGCGTGGAAGGTCCCGTGCGCCGGCAACGCCGAAGGAGGGGAACATGACGACACCGTTTTGGTGCATCCTGGTCGCGAGTCTGCTGCCCTACGTCTGGTCGAGCGCTGCCGTGAAGGCACGGATCGACCAGTTCGGACAACTCGACAATCGCCTGCCACGCGCGCAGCAGGCGCTGCTCGGAGGCTGGGGTGCGCGCTCGCTCGCCGCCTCGGCGAACGGTTTCGAAACCTTTCCGCTCTTTGCGGCGGCCGTGATCATCGCGCACATCGCCGGCGCCGACGCGGGCGCGTCGGCAGCCTGGTCGCTCGTCTATCTGGCGGCGCGTAGTCTCCACGGGATCTTCTACGTCGGCGATCTCGACAAGCTGCGCACGCTGGCGTTCGCAGCCGGGCAGGCTTGCAGCGTCGCGCTCTTCGTGCTGGCGGCGCGCGCCGTCTAGAACCTTGATTTCGCTTGCCGTTGGCGCGCGGCGCGGCGAGCCGCTCGCGGGAGGCGCCGCGCGGGCTAGACGCGTGCGCGCAGCCAGCGCTGCACGCGGCCGAGGTGATGGTAGGCGGGTGTGGGGCTGTGCTCGCTCTTGGGCTCGTAGGGGCCGGTGAGATACGGAACATACATGCTACGGCGTAGGCTCTCCGCCCCGCGGCGCCGAGAGCGCGCCACGCGGTGCCAGAGCCGGCCATCGTGCACCGTGAGATCTCCCGGCCGCGTCACGACCGCGAACTCCTCGGGATCGGGGCGATGGCTCACGAAGTAGGGTTTGCGCAGGCACATCGCCGCGAAACCCTGGAGATGACTCCCCGGAATCAGACGCAGGCCGCCGTTCTCGATCGGACAATCGTCCAGGTGCAACCCCACGTTGAGCATCTTCTGCGGCATGCGTCCGTAGAAGAGATCGCGCAGGCCATCCGTATGCCAGCCCAGTGCGGGCGCGACGCTGCCCCGCGCGTTCAGGAATCGGTTCACGACGACGCCATCCTTCTCGTCGTCGCCCACCCGCGCCTGCACGCCGATCAGCCGTCGGATCGGCTCGAAGCGCGGCGCACGCACGAGATCTCGGATCGTTTGTGAAAAGAGCGAGCTGAACGCGAAGCGCTGGACGGCCGGCTTGCCGTCGATCCGCCCCCAGAAGATCGGTATGCCATTCACGACGCGCCGGTCCTCTTCGATCCAGAGCCGCTCGATGCGCCGCAGGGAGTCTCCGACGGCGGCAATTTCGTCTGCGCTCGCGACTTCCGCGAACACGAGAAAGCCGTGCACGTCGAGAAACGCCGCCTGCTCGGGCGTGATCTCCGATCCGAGCTGGAACCGCGTGGCGAGCGGCGGCAGGCCGGCCGAGCGTTCAGCTCGGCTCGAAGCGATTGTGTCCATCGTGATTCGAGAGCTTCCCAATGCGACCCACCGCTTCGCTCGCGAGGAAGGCCTCGAGCGACGCGCGGTCATCGGGTGTGTTCGCGAGAAAGCGTTCGCCCGCTTGCGTGCGGCCGAGCGCGATGCCTCGCGTGGGTTGACCTTCACGATCGAAGAGCACCGTGTAGGCTTCGAGGGTGCCCGAGCCGCGCGCCTCGCGCACGGGCGGGGCGGCGCGGCGTCGCGCCTGATCGGCTGCACTCGGCTCCGAGAGCGGGGCACCAGACTTCTCGCGCGGATGCGTCGACCAGACGCTCGCCGCGTGCTTGGTCAGGTACCAGCCATTGCCCGTCACGAGCCCCTTGGCCCCCGCATTCGCGCGCAACCGCTGCGTCATCGCCGCGAGCGAGTGCAGGGTGTAGGCGTTACCGGGGCCGCCCGCGTACGGAAGCCCCCCCGTCACGGTGAAGCCGCGCGGATCGTCCTCGTCGAGACCCAGCATCTCGCAGGCCATCTCGACCGCCACGGGGAAACAGCTGTAGAAATCGATCTGATCGATCTCCTCGATCGCGAGCCCCGCTTCGGCGAGCGCCCCATTCGCCGCGTCGCACAGTGCGGGAGTGGCGGCGAAATCCGGTCGCTCGCTCGGGAACCAGGCTTCTTCCTCGGCGTGGGCGCCCCCCCACCAGTACACCCACTTCTCGGCGGGGACAGCGAGCGCGCGCGCGGCGCCCTCGGACATCAGCAGCAGAGCGGCCGCCTGATCGGTCTCGAGCACGGCATTCAAATATTTGGTGTAGGGATAAGCGACCATGCGGTTCTTCGCGGACGGCAGCGTGAGCTCATCGGCGCTGCGGGCCACCGGAAACCAGGCGTGCGGATTTTTCGCGGCGACCTGCGTGAAGCGGCTCATGAGCGCACCCATGCGGCGCCGGTGCGTCTCCGGATCGAGCTTGCGCCGCGCGCGCAGGGCATTCTCGAAGAGCGGATAGATGTCGGGAGGCATGCGCAAACCGTATTCCATCTCCAGCGGGGTCGTGCCCGGCTTGTGGACACCGAACAGAGTCGGCTCACCGCTGCCACCGGCGCTCCAATCGAGCTTCACGCCCGCGCGCTTCGCGCGGCGCAAGCTGCGCACCTGGTTCGCGCCGGCGACGAGCGCCACGCGCGTTTCGCCCGCGGCGATGCGCCTCGCGAGATCGTTTACGAGCGTGATTGGAATCTCGCCGCCCGTCGCCGTGAGAATTTCCCGGCCGGCCGAAGCGCCCAGCCGCTCGGCGAGCAGCCGCGGTCCGTTCTTCGGACGCCAGGCCACCACCTCGACGATGCCGACCGTGTCGATCTCGCGCAGCGCCCGCGCGCCGACGCCGCAATCTTCGGCCGCGCCGCGCGCCACCTGCTCGAGCAGCACCAGCGGGTCGGGGGCCGAGGCGGGCTCCGCGTCGCGCAGGCAGGCTTGCGCGACCCCGACGAGGACGGGGCGCTGATCGTCCTTCACGCTCTGCCCTCCGTGGGTTGCCGCATGGACTCCCGACGGTAGCAAGCGCGCCTCGAGCGCGCGTGCGGGGACGGGCGGGGAAACCGAGATCCGAGTCGCAGAAGCCGCCCACCCGCGGAGTCCTGGGATGCGTTTGCCCGTCGGGTTATGCTCCCTGTCCCCCGCGATCCCGGGGCATCAGACGAGGTGATCGATGCGGCGTTTCGAGAACAAGGTTGCACTGGTCACCGGCGCGGCGTCGGGAATCGGACGGGCCACGGCCCTGCGGCTGGCGAGCGAGGGCGCGACGCTCGTGATCGGGGACGTGCAGATCGCGGGCCTCGAAGAAACGGCGAAGCTCGTGCGCGAGCAGGGGGCGGAAGTCCACGCGCTGCGCTGCGACGTCGCCGATCCGGCGCAGACCCGGGAGACGGTGCGCGCGACGCTCTCGCAGTTCGGCCAGCTCGACGTGCTGTGCAACATCGCCGGGATCCTGAAGTTCGGTCACACGCACGAGTTTCCGCTGGCGGACTGGAACCGCGTGCTCGCCGTCAACCTCACCGGCACGTTCCTGATGTGCCAGGCGGCAATCCCGCATCTGCTCGCAACGCGCGGCTGCATCGTCAACACCGCGTCGACGGCGGGCCTCGCCGGTCATCCCTGGACGTGCGCCTATTCGGCGTCGAAGGGTGGCGTGCTGGCGCTCACCTACGGCATCGCGATCGAGTACGGAAAGCAGGGCTTGCGCGCGAACGCCGTTTGCCCGGGTTCGGTGACCACACCGATCGTCGAGCAGGCCCAGATTCCGCCCGGCGCAGACATGAAGCTGGTCTATCGCATCATGCCGCTCGATCAGTTTCGCGGACCCGAAACCGTGGCGAGCACGATCGCCTTCCTCGCGTCGGCGGACGCGGCCCACATCAACGGCGTCGCGCTGCGCGTCGACGGCGCCACGCTCTCCTGAGCCCCTCGCCAGCCTCCATCCCTGCCCGACGGCCTCCGACGTCTTCCGACGCTCCTCGACGCGCATTCCCGCGCAGCCCGCGGCCCGCCGAGGCCTAGCCTCGGATCGAAGCCTCTCGCTTCGGGGAGTGACGCGGCATGAACATGCACACGACGTCGGAATGGAGAAAGTCGCTGCTGGGCGAAAGCGCCGTGATGCAGAGCGTGCGGCACCGCGTCGAAGTCTACGGCCGCGCTGAAGCGCCCGTCCTGATCGGCGGCGAGACGGGCACCGGCAAGGAACTCGCCGCACGCGCCCTGCACGCCGCGAGTCCGCGGGCGGCGGGCCCCTTCGTCGCCGTCAACTGCGCTGCGCTGCCGCCGGACCTCGTCGAGAGCGAGCTGTTCGGCAGCCTGCGCGGCGCCTTCACCGGAGCCTTCCGAACGCGGCCGGGGCTCTTCGAAGCGGCGCGCGGAGGGACGCTGCTGCTGGACGAGATCGGCGAGCTTCCGCGCGGCGTGCAAGCCAAGTTGCTGCGCGTGCTCGAAGCCGGGAGCTACCGACCGCTCGGTGCGACCCGTGAAACCCAGGCCGAAGCGCGCATTCTCGCCGCCACCAACCGCAACCTCTCGACGCTGTGCGCGAACGGCGAGTTCCGTCTCGATCTCTATTATCGCGTGGCCGTGTTGCGAATAGAGCTACCGCCGTTGCGCGAACGCCGCAGCGACATTCCCGCGCTCGCGGAACATTTCGTCGCGCGTGCCGGCAGCCGCGCCTGCGCGATCGCACCCGAGGCAATGGCGCGACTGCTCGCACACGCCTGGCCCGGCAACGTGCGCGAACTGCGCAGCGTGATCGAACGGGCCCTGCTGCGCGCAGAGGGAGCTGGGCTTGCCGCGTTCGAGCTGGAGGATTCCCCCGCAACGCTGCACCGCGTGGATTCAACGCGGCCTCGCGCCGGTGAGAGCGTGCGCGTGCTGCTCGAGCATCGCGGGCGGCTGGCGGCGGCCGCCGCCGAACTCGGCGTGAGCCCGAGAACGCTGCAACGGCGCCTGCGAGCCGAAGGGCTCAGCGCGCGCAGCCTCCGACGCGAACTCGCCCTGCCAGCGAGCCTGTGATCTCCCGCGCCGCGAACACGCCGGCGCCGGGACGCTTCAGGGCAGGTGAAAGGCGTTGTAGGCGCTCGCAAACACGGGCGCCGTGAGCACGCCTTCGGAGATCGCGACGGCCAGCACGAGCGCGACGATGCCGAGCCAGCCCGCCGTTCGCGCCGCGCCGAGCGGCAGCCGCGCAGCGGCAACCTCGAGCCCGCGCACGTAGAGCAGCAGGAACGGCAGGAGCACGCCCGAGATCAAGCGGCCCTGGACGAAATAGGGATGACTCGCCGGAGGATTCGTGGTCGCGTTGAATACGAACGCGAGCGACAGCACGGCGAGCGTGCCTGCCGCCACGCAGAGCGCGAGGCCCGCGAGACCTTCCGCGAGGAACCGGCCCGGCTCGCGACCGCGAAGCCCCGCGAGCGCGAAGCCGAGCAGCAGCAACGTCGAGCCCGTATAAAGCGCGTCCATGCCGGGCAGCGCGAGATCGCTGCGATGCCACGCCAACTCCCCGCGCCAAAAGGTGGGAATCAAGCCGGTCACGAACTCGAACACTCCGGACACCGAAAAAATCGGATGCTCGAGCCACTCGCCGATCGGCTTCGACTTCCAGCCGAGCCGCGCCACCTTCAACGAAGAGCCGGTCGGATCGCCGTACAGCCTCAGATTTCGCCCCCACCAGAGCACGACAGGCGCGAGCGCGAGCCCCCACTGCAAGGCGAGTTTCGCCGCGAGGCGGCCCGCCCGAACCGAACGCGACGCGTGCGCGAGTGCGTGCAGGCTCGCCGCTGCGGCCACCACGAGCAACGCTGCATTCGTCCACTTCGTGAGCAACGCCGCCGCGAGCGCGAGACCGGCCGCAGCGTAGAACGCCGCGTCGCTCTCGGGCCGCTTCGCCAATCGCAAGGCGAGCGCGAAGGCGATGGCGCCCAGCAGCGGTGAGAGCACGTCGGGCGTGACGTAAAATAGCGTATCCTGCGGAAAGCATGCCGCGAGCACCGGCACGCCCACCCGCACGAGCGAATCGTCGCGATAGAGATCCCGCACCAGAGCGTACGCGACCCACACGAACGCGGCGGCAACGAGTGCGCCGAGCCCGCGCACGAAGTACAGGAGCCGCGCCCCCTCGCATCCGAGCGCCTGACCGAGCTTCAGCCAGCCGGCGGCCAGCGCGTAATACGCGGGCGGCTGCTCCGCTTCCTTGTTCTCACGCGCCGCCAGAAACCGGCGGCTCGCTTCGATCACGCCGAGCATTGCGGCGCGCGGACGCTGCCATGCCGGGGGCGGCACGCTTTCGCCCGGCTGCGCGAGATATTCCGGCGAGGCATACAGGCCGACGAGTTCGCCCATCTGCGGCTCGTAGCCTGCGCGCCCGGGCTCGGGCAGGTAGCCGCGCGCGTACTTGAAGACCATGTCGACGTGCTTCTGCTCGTCGACGTTCGCGAAGAACGGGAATGCCGCCGCGAAGAGCGCGACGCGCAGCGCTGCCAACAGCGCGAGCGCGGCGACGAGCACGACCTCGCTGCGCGAATAGGCTGCCGGGGGCGCGGTCGGCATGGCCCCGAAGCTTCGCAGAGGCCGGGCTCGGCAGGTAGCGCAGAAAGGGGTGGTTATTTCCGCCGGGAGGGCCGACGATGGCGGGACGAGGCCCCCTGCGATGCGCATGCGATCCCGTCCGCCGACTCCCACATCAGCGAGCCGCCCGGCACCTGCGTCGACCGCATCCGACAACGTGGCCGATCTCTACGGGATCGAGGCGCACTGAGGGACCGCATGGAGTACGACCTCAAGATCGTCGGCGGGACGTTGATCGATGGCACGGGGGCACCGCGCCGACGCGGCGACGTGGGCATCCGCGCCGGCCGCGTCGTCGCACTCGGCGCCGCCCCTGGCAGCGCGACGCAAACGCTCGACGCGACGGATCGCATCGTCGCACCGGGTTTCGTCGACATCCACACGCACTACGACGCCCAGGTGCTGTGGGATCGCATGCTCTCGGTCTCGCCCTGGCACGGCGTCACCAGCGTGGTGATGGGGAACTGCGGCTTCGGCGTGGCGCCCACGCGACCGCAGCACCGCGAGCTCGTGCTGCGCACACTCGAAAAGGTCGAGGGCATGAGCTTCGACGCGCTCTGCGCGGGACTCGGCAACCAGTGGCCCTTCGAAACGTTTCCCGAGTATCTCACGGCGATCGAGCGCCGCGGTGTTGCGATCAACGTGGCGGCGCTGGTGGGCCACACGCCGGTTCGGCTCTACGTGATGGGCGAGGCCGCCACCGAGCGCGCCGCGACGGCGGACGAAATCGAGCAGATGCGCGCGATCGTGCGCGAGGCCATGGCCGTCGGCGCCGTGGGTTTCGCAACCTCGAAATCTCCCACCCACATCGGCTGGGCCGGCCGCCCGGTGCCGAGCCGACTCGCCGAGTTCGACGAGATCCGCGCGCTCGCGGGCGTCCTCGGCGAAGCCGGCAGCGGCATCCTCCAGGCCACGCTCGGACGCGGTCTGTTCTTCGACGAGTTCGACCAGATCGCCGCCGAAACCGGCCGCCCGATCTCGTGGACGGCGCTGCTCGCCGGCGCCATGGGGCCCGGCTCGCACCGCGGCGTTCTCGCGCGCGCCGAAAAGCAGCAGCGCGAAGGGCGGCAGGTGATCCCGCAGGTCTCGTGCCGGCCCCTCAACTTCGAGTTTCAATGGAAGGAGCCCTTCCCGTTCGAGAGCATGCAGGCCTTCGCACCCGTCTCGACCGCCGATCTCGAAGGCAAGCTGCGCATCTACAGCGACCCCGGATTCCGCCGGGCGTTTCGCGAGAGCACACAGACCGGCTTCGGACGCGCGCTCAACCAGTGGTGGGAGCGCGCCTGGATCGCGAGCGCGCCCTCCGAGCCGGGGCTCGCGGAGCGTCCGCTCGCCGAGGTGGCCCGCGAGCGCGGCGTGCACCCGCTCGATCTCGCGCTCGATCTCGGCATCGCCTCGCGACTCGAGGCCCGCCTGCGCGTCGCGATCATGAACGTCGACGAAGACGAGGTCGCGGAACTGCTGCGCGCGCCCCACACCGTGCTCGGCCTCTCGGATGCCGGCGCGCACGCGAGTCAGCTCTGCGACGCCTGCTTCTCGACCCACCTGCTCGGACATTGGGTGCGCGAGAAAGGAACGCTCGAACTCGAGCAGGCCGTGCACATGCTGACCGCGCGACCCGCGCAAGTGTTCGGCCTCACGGACCGGGGTCGGCTCGCCATCGGATTGCCGGCCGACATCACCCTCTTCGACGCGGCGCGCGTGGGGGCGAGCCCGCTGCGCCGCGTGTACGACCAGCCGGCCGGCGCCGACCGCCTCGTCGCCGACGGAATCGGGATCGACGCCGTAATCGTCGCCGGAACCTGCATTCGGCGGGACGGGAAGGACGCTATCGACCCCGATGGGCCGCTGCCCGGCCGCCTGCTGCGCCACGGAAATGCGAGTCGTTGAGGATGCTCCGCGGCACTCCCAAATACACGCTGATCGAAACGCCCACAGATCGCGACGCGGCCGATTTCGCCAGCGCCGTGTCGGCGGGGCTGGCCTGCTCGCAGAAGAACCTGCCCTGCCGGTTTCTTTACGACGCGCGCGGCTCGCGGCTCTTCGAGGCCATCTGCGCGGTCCCCGAGTACTACCTGACGCGCGTCGAGCATGAAATTCTCGTCGCGAGCGCCGGTGAAATCGCCGCGCACTTCGACGAACCGGCGACGCTCGCCGAGCTCGGCAGCGGAAGCGCGCGCAAGACGCGGTTGCTGATCGAAGCCTTTCTCTCGCGCCACACTGCCTTGCGCTACGTGCCGATCGACATCTCGCGCAGTGCGCTGGCCGCGAGCGCGAAAGGCTTGATCGAGAGCTATCCGGGCCTCGAGATCCACGCGATCGCGAGCGAGTATCACGAGGGTGTGCGGCGGCTGCGAGCGCTGGCGAGCGGGCCGAAGCTCGTCGCCTGGCTCGGCTCGAACGTCGGCAACTTCGACCGCAGCGAAGCCGCCGCCTTCTTGCGTCGCGTGCGCCTCGCGCTCGCACCGGGCGACCGGCTGTTGCTCGGCGTCGACATGCGCAAGCCGCGCGCGATCCTGGAAGCGGCGTATGACGACGCGCAGGGAGTCACGGCGCGTTTCACGAACAATCTGCTCGTGCGCATCGACCGCGAGCTGGGAGGGCGCTTCGGCTCGACTTCGTTCGCACACCGCGCGCGCTGGTGCGAGGACGAGGGCAAGATCGAGATCCATCTCGTGAGCCTGAAGGCGCAACGCATCGCGATCGCGGCGCTCGGTCTCGAGATCGGCTTCGCGCGCGGCGAGGCCATCCACATCGAGGACTCGTTCAAGTACTCGCCAGCCGAGATCGACGATCTGCTGAAAGCAGCCGCACTGCGCCCCGATGCGCGCTGGCTGGATGCGCAGTCCCGCTACAGCCTCGTGCTGTGCGCGCCGGACTGAGCGCGTCGCCGGGCGGACTCCCCCGCGGACCCGTCCGAACCCTCGCAGACGCCAGAAACAGGAAGACCCGAGGTGGCTTTCGCCGCCTCGGGCCACCCTGGGAAGGGGATATTTTGTTTTCTACAGAGGAAGTGGCCGGCCACTGGGAAAGGTGTCACGGCGAACGAAATATTATTTCGCAGTTCCCCCTGGGGACGAACGTGCGTGATGGCCTCAGCCCGGGAAGCCCCTCGAACGTCGCCCTAGAACTGTGGCTTCAGCCCGATCACGAGCTTGCCTGCCTCGTAACGCTCCGCACCGATCACCACGAGGTGGCCATTGCGTACGCGCATGTCGGTCCAGAGGGTTCCCTGGACCGAAACGGAGAGCAGCACGCCCTCGCTCCCGATGTCCATGGGCCGCACGCGGAGCTTGCGACCATTGGGCAGCTCGAGGGTGCCGACTTCATCGAGCGCGAGGTCCAGGCGCTCGACCTGAAGCACCTTCAGGCTGCCGTACCGGAACTGGGGTTGGAGGTAGGCATTGAGTTCGCTCCCGCGCGGGTCGATCGCGCCTTCCGCGTCGAGCGCGTGACTCACCGTGATCTGCACTGCAACGCGCCGCGGCGCCTCCGCTCCAGCCAGAGCCGAGCAGACCAGCAAGCTGGCCACCACGAATCCACTGCTGATCCGGCTACGAAGCCCCACGCGCACCTCCCTCGGCCCCAACGGACTTTTCGCCATCGAGCAGCCAGATGATCGTGGTCGCGTTGCTTTCGTCATCTTCGAGCACCATGACGTTGCGACCCCGGCTATCCATCCAGCGCACGACCCCCGCCTGCTCGAGCGCCGCCGGCGTGAGCCACTGCTGGGCCACCAGGGCCGCGACGGCCAGCGTCGCGACCGCGGCCCCGAGCGGCGGCAGCCAACCCATTCGTCGCGCCCGCCCGCGCTCCGTGGCTTCGGCGGCGCGCCGCGCGTCCGCCGCCGGAAGCCGCAGCGCGATGCGATCCCACAGGTCCGGACCCGCGGCATCCGCCTCACGCTCACGCAGAAGCATCCCCAGCTCGGCAAGCCCCCGCAGCTCTCGCTGGAGCGCCGGCGAACGCGCGAGCCGACGTTCGAAGCGCCAGCGCGAAAAGCCCCGCAGCTCGCCATCGTGGTAGGCGTGCAGGACACGTTCCTCGTTCTCGGCGAGCGCCGCAGAACCCCGCGCTGCCCCGACCGGATCCTTCATCGTGCATCCTCCACGGCGTTGCCACCGGGTGTCGCATCCACCACCTGCGCTTCGATCAGCGCGGCCCGCACCCGGCGCCGCGCATAGAAGAGCCGGCTCATGACGGTGCCCTTCGGCACCGCCAGCGATTCCGCGATTTCGGCATAGCTCAAGCCATCGATTTCGCGCAGTTCGAGCGTCCGTCGCGCATCCTCGGGCAACGCCTCGATGGCGCGCGCCAGCACCTCGCGCAGCTCGGCGCGCTCGAGCTCGGCGGCGGGCCCCAGGCGGCCCGGGTCACCGGCGCCGGGCGCCAACGCCTCGGCGCCGCGGGCGATCTCGACGGCGCGCTCCTCCTCCCACTCGACGTGGTGGCTCGAGCGATCGCGACGCTTCAGGTCGAGGCAGACGTTCATGACGAGCCGATACAGCCAGGTGTAGAAGCCCGAGCGACCCTCGAACCGGTCGAGCGAGCGGTAGACCTTGAGAAACGCGTCCTGGACGGCGTCGCGGGCCTGCTCCTCATCGCGCAGCACACGCAGCGCCAGCCCGTAGGCGCGGCCCTGGTAGCGTTCGACCAGCACCCGAAACGCGTCGTGGTCGCCGTGCTTCGCACGTTCGATCACCTCGGCGTCCGTCGGAGCCGTCGCCGGCGTCCCTCGGACCTCGGCGCCCATCGGCCTCGCTCCTTCGCGCGACTCCGTCCGTCCGCCATCCTTCGACGGCGGGCGGGCCGCTTCTATTCGCTCGCCGTCGCCCGTGGCGATCCCCCCCTTCAATGGGCTTCCCGCCAGTTTCCACCGACCCCGACATCGACCACCAGGGGTACACGCAGCGGCAACACCGCCGCCATCCGCTCGGGAACCCGACGGCGCAGCTCGGCGATCTCCGACTCCGGGGCCTCGAACACCAGCTCGTCATGGACCTGCAGGATCATCCGGGCCCGCAGACCTGCCGTCGCGAGCTCCGCATCGATCTCGACCATCGCCGTCTTGATCAGATCGGCGGCGGTGCCCTGGATCACCGTGTTGACGGCCATCCGCTCGGCGGCGTTCTTGAGGGCGCGGTTGCGCGACGTCAGATCCGGCAGATGCCGGCGCCGGCCGAGCAGGGTGCGCACGAAGCCCTCCCGGCACGCTTGCGCGATCGTCTCGTCGAGGAAGCGGCGGACACCCTGGTAGCGCGCAAAGTAGGCGTCGATCGTCGCCTGCGCCTCGCCGCTCGCGATGCCGAGCTGATTCGCGAGACCAAAGGCCGAAGAGCCGTAGATGATCCCGAAATTCACCGCCTTGGCGCGCGCGCGCTGCTCGGCGCTGACGTCCTCGGGCGCGATCCCGGCGACTTCGGCAGCCGTGCGGCGGTGTACGTCCTCGCCGCGCTGAAAGGCTTCGATCAGGCTCGCGTCACCCGAATAATGCGCGAGGATGCGCAGTTCGACCTGTGAGTAGTCGGCCGAGAGCAGCCGGCAACCCTCGGCGGGCACGAAGGCTTCGCGGATGCGCACGCCTTCCGGGCTGCGGATCGGAATGTTCTGAACGTTCGGTTGTGTCGCCGAGAGCCGGCCGGTCGCGGCGCCGAGCTGGTGGTAGGTGGGATGGATGCGCCCGGTGCGCGGATTCACGAGCGGGGGAAGCGCATCGACATAGGTGTTCTTGAGTTTGGCGAGTCGGCGGTAGGCGAGGATCTGCAACGGGATCTCGTGCTGCGACGCGAGCTGCTCGAGGACGTCCTCGTCCGTCGAGTAGCCGGTCTTCGTCTTCTTCATCACCGGAAGCTTCAACTTCTCGAACAGGATCTGCTGCAGCTGTTTGGGCGACGCGATCAGGAATCGCTCACCCGCGAGCGCGTAGATGCGCTCCTCGAGTTGCGCGAGCTGGGCGGTGTAATCCCGGGACAGGCGCGCGAGCGCGGCCTCATCGATGCGAACACCCGCCCGTTCCATGCGCGCCAGCACGCGCGTCAGCGGCAGCTCCGCGGAGCGGTAGAGCGCGTCCATCCCGGCTTCCGCGAGTTCCCGCGCGAGCGGCGCTGCGAGGCGTTGCGCAGCGCAGGCTTGCGCACCCGCCCAGGTCGCGACCTGCTCGGCCGGAATCTCGCTCGCCGGACGCGCCTTCGCACCCCGCCCCGCGAGTTCCTCCCAGGCGCCCAGGTTCAGCGCGAGCTGCTGCGACGCGACGCTTTCGACAGATCGCGCGCCGCTGGGATCGAGCAGCCGCGTCGCGATCTCGACGTCGAAGGCGGGAGCGGCGAGTTCGAGCGATTGTTCGGCGAACCAGACCTGGAGCTGTTTCGTTTCGCGCGCCGACCACGGCCGCGCGCTCGCGCCCTCGAACAATCCGCGCAGGCGACCCACCACCTCGCCGGGCTCGAGCCCGGCAGCCAGCAGCCCCTCGCCGGCGAGCGGGACGTAGGCGGCGCGCTCCGCGCCGAGCGCGAAGGCGAGGCCCGCGGGCGTCGCATTCATCGGCGCGGTCTCGCCGAAGACACCAGCGAGCACGACGACGGGCTGCGCGCGCAGCTCGACGACGAGCGCAGCGAGTTCAGCGAGCGTCTCGATCCGGCGCACCGCGAGCGCGCTCCCGCTCGCCACGGGGCTCTCGGCCCCGCTCCCGAGATCCGCGAGCAGGCGCGAGAATCCGAGCTTCTCGAAGAGCGCGCGCAGCTGCGGCAGATCGGGCTCCTGCCGCGCGGTCGCCTCGAGCGCGAGCGGCAACGGCACGTCGCTGCGCAGCGTCGCGAGCTGTTTCGAGAGACGCGCCTGCTCCGCCTGGCTCAGCAGGGCCTCGCGCGCGCGCTTCGGCGCCACCTCGGCGGCGTGCGCGAGCAGATTTTCGAGATCGCCCCAGGCGCGGATCAACTCGGCGGCGCCCTTGGCTCCGATGCCCTTCACGCCGGGGATGTTGTCGGACGTGTCGCCGGCGAGCGCGCGCAGGTCGAGGAGCTGGGACGGCGGCACGCCGAAGCGCTCCTCCACGGCCTTCTCGTCGAAGCGGCGCTCCTTCACGCCATCGAGCAGGACCACGCGCGGTCCCACGAGCTGCATCAGATCCTTGTCCGTCGAGACGATCGCGATCTGGGCGTCTTCGGGTGCGAGGTGTACGAGCGTGGCGATCACGTCGTCGGCCTCGAAATCCGCGACTTCGAGGATCGGAATCCGGTGCGCGAGCACGAGCTCGCGCACGATCGGGATCTGCGCCGAGAAATCTTCGGGCTGTGCGTCGCGCGTCGCCTTGTAGGCGTCGTACAGGCGATGACGGAAATTCTCGCCGCGCGCATCGAAGACGACGACCAGGTAGTCGGGCGTCTCCTCTCGGATCACCTTGCGCAGCATCGTCACGAAGCCATAGGCCGCGTTCGTGGGCGTGCCGTCGGCGGCTCGCAGGCTCGGGATCGCAAAGAAGGCGCGGTAGAGGGAATTCGTGCCGTCGATGATGACGACCCGCGGGTGCTCCTTCACCTTCGCAGGCTAGCGCAGCGCGGTGAGAGCGCGCATTGACCGGCGAGCCGCCGCTGCGTAACGTGGATCGATGGCCGCCGAACCGCGCCGCAGGCCGCCCCGAGTCGGATTCCAGCCCCGCTTCACCCTGATGGTGATCTACTTCGCAGCGCTGCTCGTCGTCTACTGCTTCGCGCTGGCGTCACCCATGCTCTACGGGTTCTTCGAAATCGGGAGTTCCGGCAGCGCCGGATCGAAGGAGCAGGCGCTACTGGAGGAAGCGATGCGCGAAACCCTGCGCGGGCGCTTGTGGATCGCGGCGCTGGCAGCACTGGCGACCACGGCTCTCGGGATCTGGGCGCGGGTGCTTCCGGGGCTGCGTCCGCCGCGCTGAAGGTTTTCTCAGGAAGCGTGCTCGGCGACGTACCGCTCCATGTCGCCGACCGTGCGGATGGTTTCGACGGCCTCGTCGGGCACTTCGATGTCGAACTCTTCCTCGAGCGCCATCACGAGCTCGACCACATCGAGAGAATCCGCGCCGAGGTCGTCGAGGATGCTCGCGTTCTGCGTCACCTCGGCCGGCTCGACTCCCAACTGTTCGACGACGATCGTCCGGATACGCGCCCCGAGATCCTCACCCATGGCTTTCGCCCTCCCCAGTGCGCGGGAAGTTCCCGCAAGCCGGTTCCGCCGTCAAGTTCGCGGGATTGCGGCCAGCCCCCGCAGCACGATCTCGATGGCGTCCTCGAATTCTCGCACCAGCGGCCGGCGACGCAGCTTTCGGCGCGCGGCCGAAGCCTCCGTCTGGATCAGCCCGTTCGCGAGCGTCCACAGCAGGTGGGCCACCTGCCAGGCATCGCAGGCGCGGAAGTGCCCTTCGACGCAGCCTCGCGCCACGATGTCGGCGAGCAGCTGCAGACACTGCTCCCAGAGCTTCGTGACCTCCTCGATCACCCCGCGCGGGAGCTCTCCGATCACCTCCTGGTTCTCGATGGCCCAGAAGATCCGGAAATAATCGCGATTGCGCAGCCAGTGCTCGAGATAGAAGCGCCCCGTGCGGCGGATCTGCTCCGGGGGGGACAGCTGTGGCGAGAGGGTCTCGCGCAGCTTGCGTTCGAAGAGCTCGCCATCGTGCGCGAGCACCGCCACGTAGAGCTCGGCTTTGTTGTCGAAATAGCGGTAGAGCGTGCCCTTCGCGACTTCCGCGAGATCCGCGACCTCGTCGAGATTCGCCGGCATGAAGCCATCCCGAAAGAACACGGAGCGCGCCGCCTCGAGGATGCGACGCCGCGACTCGGCCTTCTTCTGCTCGCGGCGCGGCGAGGCAAGACTTCGACGTCCGCGCGTTCGCGGCGCGCTCACCGCTGGCCCTGCGCGGCATGATGTCTCCGTGCGGTGTCTACGTAGGCGAGCGTCCGCGCGCGCTGCTCGGAGAGCTCGCTCGCCGCGAGCTCGCGAACCGGCCGGGCGGGGATGCCGAGCGCCAGCCAGCGTTCGGGAATCTCCGTTCCCGGCGTCACGATGGCGCCCGCGCCGACCCACGCCCCGGCGCCGATCTCCGCGCCATCGAGCACGATCGCCCCGATCCCGATCAGGGCGCCATCCCCGATCCGACAGCCGTGCACGACGGCGCGATGCCCGACCGTCACCTCGTCACCCAGCACGCACGCGAAGCGTTCGCGTGTCACGTGCACGATGCAGCCGTCCTGGAGATTGCTGCGCGCGCCGACGCGCACGGCATGCACGTCGCCGCGCAGTACCGAGGCGTACCACACGCTCGAATCCGGACCGATCTCCACGTCACCGACCACGACCGCGCCCGGAGCGATCCAGGCGTCGGCATGGATGCGCGGCCACACCCCCGCATAGGCGCGGATGATGGCCCGGGCGTCGCCTGCGTCGTCGCTCGCAACCTGAGCCGGATCAGACCCCGACGTCGTCGCTCCCCTCGTACCGATAGGGCTCGAACAGCTTGGTCTGGATGTAGCGTTCGCCGAAGCTCGGGATGATCACCACGATCAGACCCAGCTTCTGGCCCTCGCCCTGCGCGTAGCGCACCGCCGCCGTCACCGCGGCGCCAGAGGAGATTCCGCACAGAATCCCCTCTTCGCGCGCCATCCGCCGCGCCATCTCGAGCGATTCGTCGTTGCCAACCTTGACGATCGCGTCGAGCAGGGACTTGTCGAGAACGCCGGGCACGAAGCCGGCGCCGATACCCTGGATCACGTGCTTGCCGGGCGCGCCGCCCGAGAGCACGGCGCTGTCTTCCGGCTCGACCGCGACCGCCTTGAAGGCTGGTTTGCGCTGCTTGAGCACCTGGGCGACGCCCGTCAGCGTGCCACCCGTGCCGACGCCCGCGACGAGCGCGTCGACGAGCCCGTCAGTGTCGTCCCAGATCTCCTCGGCCGTGGTCTTGCGGTGCACTTCGGGGTTCGCGGGATTCTCGAACTGCTGCGGCATGTACGCATTGGAGAGTTGCCCGCAGAGTTCACGCGCTTTTTCGATCGCTCCGGGCATGCCCTTCGCGGGATCCGTGAGCACGAGCTTCGCGCCGAAGGCGCGCAGCACCGCGCGGCGCTCCGGGCTCATCGATTCGGGCATCGTGAGGATGCAGTCATAGCCCTTCACGGCGGCAACGAAGGCGAGTGCGATGCCCGTGTTCCCGCTCGTGGGTTCGACGATCACCGTCTCGCCAGGGACGATCCGCCCCGCGCGCTCGGCGGCTTCGATCATCGCGAGGCCGATGCGATCCTTCACGCTGTTGGCGGGATTCTGGCTCTCGAGCTTCGCCACGATCTGCGGCTTCACACCGGCGGCGACGCGGTTCAAGCGGACGAGGGGGGTGCGACCGATCAGCTCGGTCACGTTGGCTGCGATGCGCATGGGGGACCTCCTGGCGCGGGCGTTCGAATCGGGGCGTTCAGGATAACCCGCTGCCCCGGCGGGTGTCATCCAATTCGGCGGACGGCCCGAGCAGCTCCTCGAGCGCGACGGTCGCGTAACTCCCCGCTGGCAGCGTGAAACGCAGCCGCAGCGCATCGCCCTCGCAGGCGACGTCGAGATCTTCCGGCCGCACACGCAGCGCCCGGCGCGCGCCCCGCAACCGGATGCCAGGCGGTGGCGCGAGCGTATCGAGATCGATGCCGAATGCCGTCAGCGCAGCGCGCTCCCGCTCGGCCGCAGCGCCGGTCGGCGCAATCACGCGCGTGCCGAAGATGGGGCCCGTGGCGCTGATCTCGAACGCCGCCGCGCGCGGCGCCTCGCGCGCCAGGTCCTCGACGACGAACTGGCCGCCCGACGCGTGCAGCATGGCGACGTCACCCACTTCGAGCTCCGCGAGCGGCAGCGGCCGCTGCGACAGCACCGCGTTGAAGACGGCAGCCTGCAGCGCCGAGAGCAGAAAGCGCGCATGCCGCCGGTCGCCGCCGATGCGCTCACCGCGCAGGAGCCGCTGCGCCTGCTCGAGATTGCCGCCGTCCCAACCAAAGCGCTGCGAGCCGAAACGGTTCGGCATGCCCTCGCGCTGCAAGCGCTCGCAGCGAGCGGCGGCATCCCGCAGCGTGTCCGCATCGATCTCGCGCGCGACGATCTCGAAACGATTCCCCGCCAGCTGGCCCGTGCGCAGCTTGTGCGGATGCCGGCAGGCTTCCAGGACGCTCGCGCCCGGAAGCTCGAACGCGAGAGCCGCCTCGGGCGCGAGGCCCGGCACCGAGAACCATTGCGTCGTCACCGCGACACGATCCTTGCGACCGGCGTAGCCAACGTCGGCCGGCCGCACACGCGAGGCCCGCGCGAGATCCCGCGCCAGCTGCTCCGTCGTGCGCAGTCGCTTCTGGATGCGCACGAAGGTGTGGCCGCCCTCGCCCGTCGGGGTGTAGAGCGGAACCTCGTCGACCCGAAAATCTTCCGGCTCGCTGCGCAACCGCGCCATCACCGGGAGCCGAAGGCGACGCGGGCCACGGGCGCGAACGACAGCCGATGGACGGGCGACGGGCCGAGGCGCGCGAGCGCCGCGAGATGTTGCGGCGTGGGGTATCCCATGTGCTGCGCGAATCCCCAGCCGGGATGCCGCTCGTCGAGACGACGCATGATCGCGTCGCGCGCGACCTTCGCCACGATCGAGGCGGCGGCGATCGAGCCATCGAGAGCATCCCCGCCCACGATCGCGGTCTGCGCGCAGGCGAGCCCCGGAATCGTCCGCGCATCGACGAGCACGTGGTCTGGCGCGCGCGCGAGCGCCAGCACGGCGCGGCGCATGGCCTCGAGGCCCGCCCGGTAGATGTTCGTGCGGTCGATCTCTCCGGGCTCGACGATCCCGATCCCCCAGGCGAGGGCCTGCTCGTGGATGCGCGCGGCGATCCGCTCGCGCGCTGCGCGAGAGAGGCGCTTCGAATCATCCAGACCGGGCAGTTCCGGCCGCTCGCCGAGGATCACGGCCGCGGCCAGCACGGGGCCTGCGAGCGGCCCCATCCCAACCTCGTCGACGCCCGCCACGCAGCCCGCGCCGCGGGTCATCAGGCGCGCTCGCAGCCCGAACAAGCCGTCGAGCCGGGCCTGTTCCACGCGCTCGGCGCGCGCGCGCCGCTCGAGCGTTTCTGCCAGCGCGCGCGCGCCACGCCGCGCGTCCTGGCGGAGCGCCGCGAGCCAGCGCTCGCGTTCCTCGGCGCCGTCGGAAGCAAGACAGCGCGCGCGCAGCTCCGCAAGCGCTAGCGACGCAATCTCCATCAACGCGCCCGGCCGCCCGGCCGCCCGGCGCTCGGCTTCTTCTTGGCGCGCGCAGGCCTGGCGGGCGGAAGCGCGCCCGCCCCGCGTTCGAGCGCACGCACGCGGGTGAGAAGCTCCGGCAACCGCCCCAACGCCGCAAAGATGCGTTGAAAGGCGCGCATGTCCCGGTGCGGATAACCCATCACGCGCGCCGCGTCCGCGACGTCGCCATGCACACCGCTCTTCGGCCCCACATAGGCGCGCTCGCCGATCGTCGCGTGATCCGGTATCCCCGCCTGCGACATGATCACGGCGCCGCGCCCGATCCGCGCGCTGCCGGCGAGGCCTGCCTGGGCCACCACGACGGCGGATTCACCGACCACGACGTTGTGTCCCACCTGCACGAGGTTGTCGAGCTTCGCGCCCTGCTCGATGCGCGTATCGCCGAGCGTGCCGCGATCCACCGTG
The DNA here is from genome assembly GCA_031405455.1 of Deltaproteobacteria bacterium. Lineage (GTDB taxonomy): Bacteria > Myxococcota_A > UBA9160 > UBA9160 > SMWR01 > DATBRV01. Next base: position 61,679 of record JANNIY010000170.1, read on the forward strand.
GTGTTGGCTCCGATCTCGACGTCGTTTGCGACGACGACACGGCCGAGTTGCGGCATCGCCTCGAGTTCGCCCGCATCCGAGATCACGTAGCCGAAGCCGTCGCCACCGAGCACGACGCCCGGCTGAAGCACGACGCGATCGCCGATCTGCGTGCGCTCGCGCAGCACGCAGCCCGCGTGGATCACGCAATCGGCGCCGATCCGCACGCCGTCGTAGAGCGTCACATTGGCATAGAGCACGCTGCGGGGCCCGACACTCGCGTCGACCCCGAGCACGCAGCCCGGTCCGACCGATGCGCTGGCATCCACGCGCGCGCCCGCTGCTCGTTGGGCCGATGCATGCACGCCTGCGGCAGGCTGGGTTCGCGGGACCAGCCGCCGCACCGCACGCACGAAATCGAGCGCCGGGTGCGGCGAGCGGATGACGGGGCGGCCGCCCGCGTCGAGCCCGGGCGGTGCGATCAGCGCGCCTGCCTGGCTCGCGGCGAGCGCGCGCGCGAAACGCTCGGAGCGGACGAAGGCGAGATCTCCGGGGCCGGCGTGGTCGAGCGCTGCCACGCCAGCGATGCGGAAGTCGGGGTCGCCCTCGACCTCGCGGCCCAGCTCGGCCGCCAGGTCCGCGAGCCGCACCCCCGGCGACACCACGACGCTAGCGGGCGACGAGGACGGCAATCGGCGAGGTGCGCACCACCGCCGTCGAGTTGCTGCCGAGGAAGTATTCGCTGATCCGGTTGCGACCGAACGCACCCATCACGATCAGCCCGGCGCGCACTTCGCGGGCCGAGTCGACGATCTTGACGTCGGGGCGGCCGAGCGTCGAAGAGATCTCGCGCACCGGCACCGGCAGCGATCCCACCAGCCCGCGAACCTCTTCGAAGCGCGCGATTGCGCGCCCCTTGTCCTTGGAATCGACGAAGACGTGGATCGGCTCTCCCAGACGCGTGGCGAGCTGCACGGCGAGTGTGGCGGCCAGACGCGACCCGGGCGAGCCGTCGAAGGCGAGCACCAGGGGGCCGCCGATCTGGGCGCCCTCGGGCACCACCAGCGAGGGCTTGCCCGTCTTCCGGATCACTCCGTTCACGGTCGCGCCGATCAGTCCCGTGCGGAAGCCCGCGTGCTGCCCGTCGCGGCCGAGCACGATCA
>JANNIY010000171.1:0-4262 GCA_031405455.1 Deltaproteobacteria bacterium
GCGCGCATCGATCCCGACCTCGCGCGATGCCCAGGCGCAGTGGCTGCGCGAGCGCTGGCAGGAGGTCGACGCCTGGGTGACGAGCCAGCGGGCGCGCTGAGAGGCCCTCGCCCTCCACGTGGACGCGGTTCGATAGCCGCCAGAACGAGCTCGAATCGTGTGCGTGCGGCTCGCCCGACTCAGGGCGGAGCTAGCGCGCTCCCCCCGGCGTAAACGCACAAGGCATGCGCTTGATGCCGTGGATGAAGTTCGAGCGCAGCATCTCGGGCGCGCCGGTGATCTCGAGATCCGGCAGGCGCGTGAGCAGCTCGCGGAAGAGCACCGTGATCTCCCGGCGTGCGAGATTCGCGCCCAGGCAGTGATGCGCGCCGGGGCCGCCGTAGCCCACGTGTTCGTTCGGTTCGCGCGTCACGTCGAAGCGGTAGGGCTCGGGGAAGACGGCCTCGTCGCGGTTCGCCGAGTTGTACCAGAGCACGATCTTCTCGCCGTCACGTAGTTTTTGGCCGCCGAGCTGCGTGTCCTGGGTCGCGGTGCGTCGGAAGTGGATCACCGGCGATGCCCAGCGCACGATTTCTTCGATCGCGGTGGGCGCGATGGCTTCGAAATCGGCGGCCCACTTCCGCTTCTCGTCGGGATTGTCGGAGAGCGCCTTCATGCCGTGGCTGATGGCATTGCGGGTGGTTTCGTTGCCGGCGGCGACGAGCAGCACGAAGAACGATGCGATCTCCTGATCGGTGAGCGTCTCGCCGTCGACTTCGGCGTTGAGCAGCTGCGAGGTGAGATCATCTTTGGGCGAGCGGCGGCGTTCGGTCGCCAGCTCGTTCATGAGATCCGCCAGCGCCTTGCCCGAGGTGAGCGCTGCCACGAGCGGGTTCGTGCCCGGCGCCACGTATTCGGGATCGCCCAGACCGAGGATGATGTTGGTCTGTTCGAAGACGAACTGCGTCTGACTCTCGGGGATGCCCATCATGTCGCAGATGATTCCGAGCGGCAGCGGCGCAGCGATGGCCCGGACGAAATCGCATTCGCCTTTTTCGATCACGGAATCGATCAGCGCGACTGCACGCTTCTCGACGTCGTGCTGGAGCCGCGCCAGCGCTTTCGGCGTGAAGCCGCGCGACACGATGCTGCGCAGGCGCGCATGCCGCGGGTCGTCCATCGCGATCATCGAGCCGAAGAACTCGTTCAGTTCCGCCGGCAGATCGGGAATCTGGATGCCCTTGCCCGAGCAGAACAAATCCGCCCGCCGGCTCGCCGTGATGATGTCCGCGTGGCGCGTCACCGCCCAGTAGCCCGGCCCTCGGGGCAGGGGGAGTTCCGGCGGCGGCTCGAACTCCTTGTGGAACGACATCGGCCGTTCGCGGCGCAGCAGTGCGAAGGCGCCTTCGCGTTCTTCGCGGGGCGCGGTCCAGAATTCGAGCTGGTCGAGGTGGATGTCGTCGACGTTCGCGGGGAGCTTGGGTGTGAACATGGTCTAGACCTCTTCGGCGGGCGCAGGCTGGAGCCTGCCAGTTTCCCAGAACCGGGGGCCCGAGGCCAGCGCGGCCCGCTTGCTGCGACGGGCGCGCCTGCCTACTTTTGGCGCGGGCCGGGGTGGCGGAACTGGCAGACGCGATGGCCTTAGGAGCCATCGCCCGAAAGGGCGTGCAGGTTCGAGTCCTGTCCCCGGCACCCAGCCGAACCCAAGGCACCCAGCCGGTATTTTTAAGTTCCAGGTAGGAAAATCGCTCGTCAGGGGATCCGCTCCCCACAGGGGAATCGATGACTGCCGATCCGTCCGGTTCTGCGATCCGCGTGAACGCCATCGAGGAGACGAGCGTCGTGCGGACGCTCGAGGTGAGCGTCGACGTGGAGCGCGTGCAGCGCGCCTACGATCGCGCGTACAAAGATCTCGCCAAGCGCGCTCCGGTGCGCGGGTTTCGCCCGGGCAAGGCGCCGCGCTCGGTGCTGGAAAAACTCTATGGCGGCCAGATCTCCGAACAGATCGAGCAGAGCCTGGTCGCCGAGACGCTCGGCCCGGCCCTCGAGCAGGCCGGCCTCGAGCCCGTCGCCGAGCCCGCGATCGAGACCCAGCCGCCCGCGGCGAACGCCGAGTTCGTGTATACGGCGCGCATCGAGGTGAAGCCCGCCTTCGAGCTGCCCGAGCTGACGGGCCTGCCGGCGCGGCGTCCGAAGGTGAGCGTTGCCGAGGAGGACGTCGAGAAGGAGCTCGAAGCACTGCGCCAGCGCCACGCGGCGCTGATCGAGGAGCCCGCCGAGACGCTCGCAGCGACGGGCCACACGCTCAGCATCGACTTCGTCGGAAGAATCGACGGCAAGCCCTTCGACGGCGGCAGCGGGCAGGGGGTCGATCTCGAACTCGGCTCGGGCCGCTTCCTCGCGGGCTTCGAGGAGCAGCTCGCCGGTGCCCGCGCGGGCGCCGATCGCGAAGTCCGCGTGCGCTTCCCGGAAGATTACGCAACCCGCGAACTCGCGGGCCGCGAGGCCGTCTTCGCCGTTCACGTCGCGACGATCCGCCAGCGTGTCGTGCCGGCGCTCGACGATGAACTTGCCAAAGACCTCGGCGAATTCGAATCGCTCGCAGCGCTGCGTACACGAATTCGCGCCGATCTCACCGCCGCGAGCGAGCGCGCCGCGCAGGCGGAGCTGCATCGCACGTTGCTCGACGCCCTGATCGAGCGCACGTCCTTCGAGCTGCCGCAGGGCCTGGTTTCGCGTCAGCTCGATCGCCTGCTCCACAACGCCGCGCGACGCCTCGCCAACGCCATCCCGCAGGATCAGCTCGAAGCGCAGATTGGGCGCTGGAAGGAAGAGTGGCGCGGCCGGGCCGAGCGCGAGGTGCGCGAGATGCTGCTGCTCGAGTCCATTTCGAAGGCCCGCGGCATCGAGGCCGCTGCCGGCGAAATCGAGGAGCGGATCGCGCGGCTCGCCGCCGAGCAGCGGGTGGACGTCGCGCGGCTGCGCCGGGGCTTCCCCGAACAGGAGCTCGAGCGCATGCTGAGGACCCAATTGGTCGACGAAAAGGTGCTTGATTTCCTCGCGAGCGCAGCTAAAGTCGACGAAAGTTCGGATAGTTAGAGCCTTTTTCACGTACGGCGCGCGCTTGCGGATCGGTCGCCTGATGAGCCGATCGGCGGTAGTGCTTGCGAGTGCTTGCGAGGACAGGGCGACGCGGCGCCGCCATCGTCCCCCCGATACGAGGCGCCACGCTAGCGGCACTGCAACCGGATCGGGGATTCCAGCCAGCGAAGCACCAGAGTGGATGACGACAGGCCCTTGCGGGCTCGGGTACGTTCCATCCCCGAGCCGGCAGGACGCGTGCGGTGGCGGTCGCCGCTGGGAGCCAAGAATGCCCCTGATTCCGTTTGTGATCGAGCAGAGCCAGCGCGGCGAACGCGCCTTCGATATTTATTCACGGCTGCTGCGCGACCGCATCGTCTTCCTCGGCAGCGCCATCGACGACGACGTCGCGAACCTCGTGATCGCGCAGCTGCTTTTCCTCGAGGCCGAAGACCCCGAGAAAGACATCCATCTCTACGTGAACTCACCCGGGGGGTCCATCACGGCGGGGCTCGCCATCTACGATACGATGCAATACGTGCGTCCCGACATCGCCACGATCTGCGTGGGGCAGGCGGCTTCGATGGGCGCCTGGCTGCTGGCGGCTGGGGCTGCCGGCAAGCGCATGGGCCTCTCCAATTGCCGCATCATGATCCACCAGCCCAGCAGCGGCATCCAAGGCCAGGCCAGCGACATCGACATCCACGCGCGCGAAATCCTGAGGCTTCGCCACCGGATGAACGAGCTGCTTGCCGAGCACACGGGCAAGCCTGTGGTGGAAATCGCCCGGGATACCGAGCGCGACTACCATATGACGGGTGAGGAAGCGCTGGCCTACGGTCTACTGGACCGTGTGGTGCAGCGAAGGGAGTTGACCCCGCGACCCGATAACAAGGGCGGGGGTCGGGCGACCGGAGGAGGCCAGGGCACATGAAGAAGCGCGACGACGACGCGAACCTGTCTTGCTCCTTCTGCGGCAAGAGCCAGAGGGAAGTCAAGAAGCTCATCGCCGGCCCGACCGTCTATATCTGCGACGAGTGCATCGAGCTGTGCAACGACATCATCGCGGAAGAGGTCGGCCAGGACGATGTCGCCACCCGCAGCTCCCGCGTCCCGAAGCCCCGCGAGATCAAGGTCGCTCTGGACGAGTACGTGATCGGCCAGGAGCGCGCCAAGCGCGTGCTCGCGGTGGCCGTGCACAA
>JANNIY010000172.1:0-7862 GCA_031405455.1 Deltaproteobacteria bacterium
CTTCTCCAAGCTCCTCCCCTCAAAACCTCTTATCCTCAAATCCCAGAATCTCATTTCCTCAGAGCCAGATTCCGGCCCACCCGAAAGGAGTCTCCCCGTGATCGCAAGCAGCGACCATCCCGTGCACGAATTGATCGCTCGGCGCTGGAGCCCCTACAGCTTCGCGCAGCGTCCCGTCGCGGATGAGGATCTGCGTTCGCTCTTCGAGGCGGCGCGCTGGGCGCCGTCCTCGTACAACGAGCAGCCGTGGAGCTATCTGGTTGCGACGCAGGCGGACGACGAGAACTTCGAACGCGTGCTCTCGTGTCTGGTGGAAACCAACCAGCTCTGGGCGAAGCGAGCGCCGGTGCTCGCGCTCGGGATCACCCGGACGCTTTTCAAGCGCAACGACAAACCCAATCGCGCCGCCATGCACGATCTTGGGCTCGCCTCCGCTGGCCTCGTCCTCGAAGCGACGGCGCGCGGCCTGTGTGTGCACCAGATGATCGGCATCGAGCCCGAGAAGGCGCGCAGACTTTTTGCGATTCCGAAGGAGCACGAGGCGCTGACCGGAATTGCGATCGGGTATCCCGGAGAAGACCCGGGGCTGGCGGCGGACATCCGGCAGCGAGATGCGAAGCGCAGCGGGCGTCGTCCCATCTCCGAGTTCGTATTCGGCGCTCGCTGGGGGAGCGTCTCGACGCACGTCGCCTGAATTCGCGTCCGCGACGAGCTAGCTCCCGCGCACCTCTGTCCACGCCCAGTCGAGCCACGGCAACAGGGCTTCGATGTCGGCGCGCTCGATGGTGGCGCCGCCCCAGATGCGCAGACCCGGCGGCGCATCGCGGTAGCTGGCGACGTCGAGGGCGACGCCTTCCTTCTCGAGCAGCGCCACGAGATTCTTGACGAGCTTCGCGCGGCCGGCGCCATCGAGCGCACGAAACGCCGGATCCACGATCTGCAAGCAGATCGAAGTGCAGGAGCGCGTACGCGGATCCTTCGCCAGGAAATCGACCCACGGCGTGCGCTCGACCCAGGCGGCGATCGCGGCGAGATTGCCCTCGGAGCGCCGGATCAGGCCTGCGACGCCGCCCTCGCGCTCGGCCCAGGCGAGCCCATCGAGCGCGTCTTCGACGCACAACATGCTCGGCGTGTTGATGGTCGCGCCCTCGAACACGTCGGCGAGCAGTTTTCCGTTTTCCCTGAGCCTGAAAATCTTCGGCATCGGCCAGAGCGGTGTGTGGCTCTCGAGCCGTGCGATTGCGCGCGGCGAGAGTGCAAGCATGCCATGCGCGGCCTCACCGCCAAGAACCTTTTGCCACGACCAGGTGACGACGTCGAGCTTGTCCCAGGGCAGTGTCATCGCGAACACCGCCGAGGTGGCGTCGCACAGCGTGAGCCCTTCGCGCGCGCTCGGAATCCAATCGCCGTTCGGAACGCGCACGCCCGAGGTGGTTCCGTTCCAGGTGAAGATCACGTCGCGATCGAACTGCACCGTCGTGAGATCCGGCAGCTCCCCGTAGGCGGCCTCGATCGCCCGCGCATTCAGACCGAGCTCCTGCGTCACGTCGTAGACCCAGCCCTGGCCGAAGCTCTCCCACGCGACCACGTCGACCGCGCGCGGGCCGAGCAGCGCCCACATCGCCATCTCGATCGCGCCGGTATCCGAGCCCGGCACGATGCCGAGGCGGTAATCCGCCGGCAGTCCGAGCAACGCATGGCTGCGATCGATCACCGCCTTCAGACGATCCTTCCCGGCTTTCGAGCGATGCGAGCGCCCGAGCACGGCGTCCTTCAGCGCGTCGAGGCTCCAGCCCGGGCGCTTGGCGCAGGGGCCGGAGGAGAACTCGGGGCGCTGCGGTCGGCGACTGGGCTTCACGTGGTTTGCCTCGGGCGAAGGGCGCGCAGTGTATCGAGCGCACCCGCGATCGGCCACGGCGCGCTAGGGCGGCGTTCAACGCGCGGCGGCGCGGCGCGCGAGCCAGGTTTCGAGGCGGCGGTAGAGGAAGAGCAGCACGAAAAAGGCGAGGATCAGCTGGAAGCCGCGCCACGCCAGCAGATTCACGAGTGAGCGCGAACCCGCTTCCACCTTCTCGACGCGCGCGGTGAGATCGGCGAGCGGGCCCGCGAGCGTTTCCGAACCCGCGAGCGTGCCGACGGAATCGAGCAACGCGCGCAGCTCCGTCGCCGCCGTGCTGATCTGCACGGCGGTCTGCTCCCATTCGCGAATGTCGAACGGACGCGAGGGTTTCGAGGGATCCGCCGGCGGCTTGCTGAGCTCGGCGACGAGCCCCCCCCACGCGTTTCCGGCTGCGCTCACCGCGACGGCGGTACGCTCGAGCGATTGCGCGAGCGGACCGAGGTTCTTGCCCGAGCGTTCGGCTTCCTCGAGCAGCGTGCGCATCGTCTCCGGCAGCGCGTCTGCCGTCGCAGAAAGTGACTCCGCGCTGTGCGCGAGCGATTCGAAACTCGCGAGGCCCGCTTCGATGTTGCCGTGTTGGCCGACGTCCAGCGCCAGCAGCTCGAGATTCCAGCGCACGAGCCGCGGCATGGCGGAGACGATGCGACTCATCTCCATGGCCGTCTCGTTGAACTCACGGATCGATTGCGCGCCCTGATCGACGCCTTGCAACGCGCGGAAGGGCGACATCGGAATCGCCGTCACCCAATCAAAGATGGGGCTCGCTTCGCTGGCCGTCACGAGGCTCTGGACCGATTCCGCCACGAACTCGCCGCGCATCGGCTGCTCCCGCACGAGCGTGTTGACGTCTTGCGTGACGCGGTCGAGTTCTTTCGGCGTGAGAAAACGCTCCCCAAGGACGTGGGCGGCCACGAGCAGCTCCGAGCTGACATCGATGGCGAGTTTCTGTTGACTGCCGAACGCCTCGACGCCGCCACCGTTTTCGAGAAACTCGTGCATCGACGTGGCGACGGTGAGCATTCCGACGTAGGCGTCCTCGGGCTCGTTCAGGAAGGCGGCCTGGTTCACGACGGGCGTGACGCCGAGTTTCCAGCGCAGCGCGCGGCGTTGCATCACGGGATCCTTCGTATTCGCTGCGATCGTATCGGCCGCGCCGACGACGGTCGCCTCGAAACGGCTCGCATACTGGACCAGCGCCTCGCGCAGCTCCTGCTGCGTCATGCGCCCCCCCGTGAAGGCGTTCCCGCTCGCGAGGTTGCTGACGTAGGTACCGCCGGGGATCAGGCGGCAGCCGCCCAGCATCACGAGCAGGCACAGCCCCGCCGCGGCTCCCGCCCGGCCCATCCCGGTCAGCGTCTGTCTCATCCTCGTGTTTCCTGGATCCGCATCACGCCGCGCCTCGGCACGGCGGTGGCGTAGGTTCCCGGCGTGAGCGGCGCCCCGAGCTTCGCCAGCACCTCACGCTGTTGCGAAATCGGCGTGCGGGTCAATTCGTCCTCGAAGCGCTTCAGACGCTCGAAACACGGGAGCGCGAGCACGCGTTCGACGTAGGCGGCGGTTCGGGGCCAGCGCCCGGCGTCGACGGAGTAGCGCGCAAAGGTAGCGTTGCGAAAAAAACAGGCGATCGAGACATCCGCGATCGAGAGTGCGTCGAAAAGGTAGCCCGCGGCCGGTAGCTGCGTCTCCAGATGATCGAGAACGTCGGGAAGATCGTGCTCGAGGGTCTGCTTCAGGATCACCGGATCGGTCGGCTTCCCCCACACGCGCGGGTTGATCGCCAGCTGGTTGAAGAGCTGCCAGATGAAGACGTCCCCCATCCGGGTATCGGCAAATTCCTCGAACCAACGCGCGCGGGCGCGATCGGCGATGTCGCGCGGGTAGAGCGCGGGCTCGGGCTGCCGGTCTTCCAGGTACTGACAGATGACGGAGGAATCGGCGAGCGTCACGCACTCGTCGCGGTACACCGGAATCCGTCGCAAAGGCGAGAGCTTCGTGAAGCGCTCGTCCGCCATGAACGGAATGATCGGATCGATCTCGTACGCGATGCCCTTCCAATCCAGGCAGACGAGAACCTTGCGCACGTAGGGCGATAGATAGCTGCCGATGATCTGGACGGGAGCGGTCATGCGCGATCGTCTCTCGTGCGCGTCAGTCTGCGAGCCAGCCGCGCTTCTCGTAGCCCTTCACGATCTCGTCCGCGATCTCGCGTGCTGTGCGGCGCGCACCCGCGTTGACGCTCGTCATGAAAAGTTCACTCACGGTCGTGGTGCCGGCCGCCATGCCGGCCGCCACGACGGCGCTTCCCGCTGCCGCGCCCACGCCGAGCGTGATCCCCGCGCCGGGCTTGTAGCCGCTGTTGGCCAACGTATCGGCCTCGGCGATCAGCATGCCGCCCTGGTAGACCTGCGCGTGCGTGCGCACCTCGCTTCCGCCCAGGCCGAAGCCCACGAGCGTGCGCAGGGTCTGGTTGCCTTCGTCGAGGGTCCGGAACTGGCCTACGACGATGGCCGTCGTCGAACTGACGCGCAGCGAGCGATCGCCGCGCACGGCGGGGATCCCCTTGTCGACGAGCCTTTTGACGAGTTCATCGGCGAGCGCGTCCGCCGCGGCGTGCCCCACGTTCTGGGCTTCGACCGATTCGACCTCGCCGCTCACGGCGCGCACCATCGCGGGCGCGATGCCGCCGTCGAGCTCGACCTCGTTGCGGGTCACGGCGAAATTCCGGACCACCAGCTGATCGGGAATCGGCAGCGGGCTCAAGGTGCGCCGCGTCACGTCGACATCCGTTTTCGCGCAGCCGCTTGCGAACACGCCAAACGCGAGCGCGAGCAGGCCGGCAGCGGCACCCTGAAGCGCGGTTCGGGGCTGGGTCATGGCCACTCCTTGAATGGGGCGGGATGCCGATGCTCTTTACCGGCCCGCAACGCTAGCATGGGGGCCGCAGGCGCTCTGGGGGGATCCCGCGACGAATGCGGTCGTCCGCCCCGCCGCCGATCTTTGCGAAACGCAGCGAGCGATGGGAAGGGGAAGTCTTGAAGAAACTCCTGGCCCGATGGTTCATCCGACTCGCCGGCTGGGAGCCGGCAGGCACGCGACCGACCGCGAGCCGTTGTGTTCTGATCGCCGCGCCCCACACTTCGAACTGGGATCTGGCCTTCCTGTTGGCGTTCGCCACCCACTTCGACCTGAAGATCTCGTGGATGGGCAAGAACGCGCTCTTCCGGCCGCCGCTCGGCTGGTTGATTCGCCACACCGGCGGCATCCCGATCGACCGCAGCAAGCGCGGCGGCATGGTCGAGCAGGCCGCGCACATGCTCAAGAACGCGCACCAGCTCATGCTCGTCGTGCCCGCCGAAGGCACGCGCGCTCACGTCGATTACTGGAAATCCGGCTTCTACCACATTGCCCGCGCTGCCAACGTTCCGATCGTGCTGGGCTACCTCGATTACGGCCGCCGCCGCGGCGGCTTCGGCCCGGCGATCGAGGCCACCGGCAACGTGCGCGCCGACATGGACAAGATCCGGCAGTTCTACGCCGACAAGACCGCCAAGTACCCGGAAGATTTCGGTGACGTGCGTCTGAAGGAGGAAGACGTCGGATGATGGCCGTCCTGCGCAGCTTGTTCGCGCTCGCGATCCTTCTCGCCGGCAGCTGGGCCGCGCTCGCGCTCTACTTCGGACCTCTCGAATCCACGGCCGGGGCGATCGCCGTCGCAGCGAGCACGCTGCTCGCCACGTCCTCCGCGGCCCGCCGGCGCGGAACCTGGGCGACGATCCTGCTCTTCGCCGCCATCTTCTCCGGGTTCTTGTATGCGTGGAGCAACGTCGAGCCGTCGAATGATCGCAAGTGGCAGTCGGATGTCGCCGAGCTTCCCTACGCCAGCTTCGAGGGCGATCTCGTCACGCTCCACAACATCCGCAACTTCGAGTACTGGACGGAGCTCGACTACACCGCCCGCTACTACGACAAGACTTTCGATCTGCGCGAGCTGAACGAAGTCGATCTGATCGCCGTCTACTGGATGGGCGACGCCATCGCGCACATCATGCTGAGCTTCGGCTTCGCGGACCGCGATTACGTCACGATCTCGATCGAAACCCGCAAGGAAGCCGGCGAGAGCTACGACACCATCCGGGGCTTCTTCCGCCAGTACGAGCTGACCTACATCGTCGGCGACGAGCGCGACCTGATCCGTCTGCGCACGAATTTCCGGAAGAATCCTCCCGAAGAGGCCTTTCTCTATCGCACCGCGATTCCGCCCGCGAACGCCCGCCGGCTCTTCCTCGATTACGTGCGCGAGATCAATCTCCTGCGCGACCACCCGGCGTTCTACAACACGGGCACCACCAACTGCACCACCAACATCTACCGACACACGCTGGTGAATCCCGGCGAGCACCCTTTTTCGTGGAAGCTCCTGCTGAGCGGCTACGCTCCCGAATACGTCTACGAGCGCGGCGGCCTCGACCAGAGTCTTCCGTTCGCCGATCTCCGCCGCCGCTCCTACATCAACCCGGCCGCCCAGGCGGCCGACAAAGCGGACGATTTCTCCCAACAGATTCGCGCCAACCTGCCGCGGCCACCGCCGCTGGTGGCGCCGGAGTAGGCGGCTTCAGCGCACCCGGATCAGGTACGCCCCGCCGCCCGCCTCGACGACGAAGGCCTCGACCTTCGACGCGAGCCGACCCGCGAGCAGCTCGCGCACGAGCGGGAGCAGCACGGGGCCACCCGGCGAGCGGTTGCCACGGCCGGTGATCACCCGCACCACTGCGCCGGCGCGGCGCTGGCTCCAACCCGTCAAGAACGTTTCGAGTTGCACGGCCGCTTCGGCGGCCGTCAGGTGATGGAGATCGCGCTCATCCTCGACGATGGCGGCGTGGAGCTTGCTCGTGGGCCCGGTCGGGCCAGACGGCTTCGGGGTCCGCGGACGGCGCTGGCCCATGAGCAGTCTCCTGGCAGGCGCGGCAAAAGGACGCCGCATCGATCGAGCCCGCGCGCGGAAGGAACCGCAACGCGAGGGCGCAGCGCAACTCCGCCGTGCGGATGCTCCCCAAGAGACGCCGGCTGGCCGTGATGCTCGAAGGCGTCGCTTCGCTGCGGGAGGCAGGCGGGAACAGCGCGCGGCTCGTCGCGAGCCACTATCCTCGTTGATCAGATGGACCTGCCGAGCCTTCGCGCCCGCCTGCCCTATCCGCTGCTATGCGCGCTTCTCGGCCTCGGCCTCGGCTGGCTGCCGATCTTCGTGCACGGTCCGATTCCCGAGAAGTTCAATGTGCTGTACATCCGCGGCTCGATCGCGATCTGGGCCTTCTACGCGGCCCGGCTCTCGATCGGGCTCCTGGTCGGGATCTCGGTCTGGCCGCGTCCCTGGTGGCTGCGCGGCCCTCTCCTGGGAGCGCTGGCGATGCTGTCGCCCAGTCTGCTCGCGCTGGCGACGCCGCGCTGCGGTTTCACTTGAATGGCGTGGAACTTGACCACCGGGGCGGTGGTCGGAGCACTCGTCGGCGGCCTGGGCTACGCGCTCATGGGGCGCCACCACCTGGGCGCGAGCAGGCGAAGACCGGGACCTACTTGACGTTGAGATGGTCCCTGGCCTCGAAGCTCGCGTCGCGGAAGCGGCCCTCGATGCGGCGGAAGTCGCCCGTGAGGCAGGCCTCGTCGTCACCGCGGGAGATCGACGCCTGCTTCACCTCGAAGTTCGCCTGTAGGTCGGGAATCCCGTCCGAGTTCTTGTCGAGGACACCCAGGTTGTTCGGAGGAGCGCCATTCCCGGCGCAAGTGCCGCCCTTCCGCAGCCCCTCGAGGCTCATCGACGAGAGCTCCAGCATGTCGGCGGGGCAGCCGCCGGGGATCGCGCAGGTGGTGCCGTCGGCGGCGCGCGCGGGTCCGAAGTTCAGGTAGGGCGTGCCGTACACGACGGTCGGAAGCACCCCCTGCTTGTCGGGGTTCACGGCGGCCTCCG
>JANNIY010000173.1:0-17714 GCA_031405455.1 Deltaproteobacteria bacterium
CGCGGTCGCGGCGCGCCGCTTTTCGCGTGCGAGCCAGCCCATCGCCACGATCGAAAGGCTGGTCAGCGCGATGCCCACCCAGCTCGCCTCCGGCGCCTCCCGCGTCCAGAGCGCCTTGCCCGCGTCGAGCGCGATGTAGCCAGCGGGGAGAAAGAACGAGAGCCCAACCAGCCGGTGCGCGCGCTGGTCGAGACGTTCGATTGCGGCCGCGTCGTGCGCAGCCTGCTCTGCCCGAAGCCGCCAGATCAGGATCGCGCCGGAGGCTGTCTCGACGAAGCTGTCTACCCCGAAGCCCAGCAGCGCGACGCTCCCCGCCGCGAGCGCTGCGCCGACGGCGACGATCCCCTCGATGACGTTCCATCCGACAGTGGCGTATTCGAGACGAAGGGCTCGACGAATCAGCGGAGCACGCAGATGCACCGTAGCCCTCCCCTCTGTCTCCGGTGCCCCCTGACTGGGCCGTCGACCTGCGCGCGTAGCTGGATCGCTTGACATATGCATGTAAGCACATGTATGCTCGTAACCGAAGGAGTCAAGCCATGCTCGCGAGTCCCACCCGCCAGGGCCGAAAGCGCGCGGCCAGGGAGCTGCGGGCGATCCTCGACGGAAAGCTCTTCGGAGCACTCTGCGAGCCGGCGCGTGTCGCGCTGGTCGAGTTCCTGACCGTGCACGGTCGCTCGGACATCGCGACGATCGCGGCCGCCTTCCCGCAGGACCGCTCGGTCGTCTCGCGGCACCTCTCCTCGCTTCACGCCGCAGGCGTGGTACGCCGCGAAAAGTTCGGACGTCAGGTGTTCTTCGAAGTGGATGGCTCGGCGGTGGTCGTGCGCCTGGAGGAGATCCTCGCGCGCTTCCGCCGCATTCTGCCGATGTGTTGCCCGCCGGACGGGCGTTGATCCTCTGGGCCGAGTACATGCACCCGTGTCGATGGGGAAACGTGCTTCTCACGTCCTCACACATTGAAGAAGGGGCTCGATCGTGAAGAGACTCATCCCTCCCTTCGGCCTCGTTCTCTTGCTCGCCTTGGCCGCGGTGGTTTGGACCGCGTCCGATGACAACGCACCTGCGATGGCTCCCGAAGGCCCCTTCGTCTCGCAACCGAACGAGGACTCGATGGAGGAGTTTTCGAGGCACAAGCGCTACGTCTCGGTGGGCCCCTGGAACGTCGCCTACATCGACGAAGGCAGTGGCCCGCCGGTCTTCCTTTTGCATGGCTGTCCGTTTCACGCTTACCAGTGGCGAGACGTGATCCCCGTGCTCTCCCGCCAGTACCGGGTCATTGCCCCGGACCTGCTCGGCCTCGGCGACACGCAGGTGCGGCTCACGGACGACTACCGCCTGCCACACGACGTGGTCATGCTGAAGGGGCTCATGGATCGGCTCGGGATTCCCGAGGCGAACTTCGTCGGCGCCGACCACGGCGCTGCAACTCTCCAGCTCCTCATGAAGGACTCGCCGAATCGAATCCGACGGGCCGTCATCACCAACGCCGAGGCTTACGACCTCTGGCCCAGCAAGCCCGAGATCAAGTATCTGAAGCTGGTGGTGCATCCGCTCACGAGCCCGATCTTCCGCTTCCTCCTGGGCCACAACGCGTGGATTCGACGGGAGGTGTTCAGCATCGCCGTGCATCGGGAGGAGGTCTTCACGGACGAGGTCGTGCTGGCCTACACCCGAGCGCACACGTCCTCGCAGGCGCGTTGGGAGCGGCTGCGCCGCTTCTTCCGCTGGCAGCTCGATCCCGAGCACAACCGCGTCACGCTCGACGCCGTGGACGGCCTACGGAAGTTCGACCGACCCACCCTGATTCTGTGGGGCAAGGTGGACACGAACTTCGGGCCCGCGATCGCCGAGCGCCTCGCGGGCGACATCCCGGGCGTGGTTGGGGTCGAGTACCTGGAGCATTCCGCGCACATGCCGTTCCAGGAGGAGCCGGAAGCCTACAACGCTGCGTTGCTCCGATTTCTCGGCGCCACGGACTGCGAGCTCGCGGAGCGCCGCGCCGCGTGGGTGGTCGCAAACTCCGAGGCAGGACACTGACGAGCGCGGCGAGGAACTCATGGTATCCGGAGATCCGACACGACGCGCCTGCGGATACTGAATCTTCTGCTGGAGCAGAAGGAGTTGTGCGTGTGCGATCTCTGCGCGGTGCTCGACGAGATCCAACCGAAGGTGTCGCGCCATCTCGCCATCCTGCGCCGCGCCGGCCTGGTCGACGTGCGCAGCGAAGGCAGGTGGAAGTTCTACGCTGTGGCCGCCCCGCCCTCTCCTCGCCACCGAACGCTGCTGTGCTGTATCCGCGGCTGCCTCGCAGACGTCGACGAGCTCGCCGCCGATCGCGCGCGACTGCATGGCCTCGAGACGCGGCTGCGCTGCAAGTAGTCGCCCAGGGAACCCATGTCGGAGAAGATCTACAACGTGCTCTTCCTCTGTACCGGAAATTCTGCGCGGAGCATTCTGGCCGAGGCGATCGTGAATCGCCTCGGCGGCGGGCGTTTCCGAGGTCTCAGCGCAGGGAGTCATCCGAAGGGCGACGTCCACCCGATGGCAGTCGCACTGCTGCGCGAGCGCGGTGACGACACCACCGGCCTGCGAAGCAAGAGCTGGGACGAATTCGCAATGCCGGGCGCGCCTGCGCTCGATTTCGTCTTCACCGTCTGCGACAACGCCGTCGGCGAAACCTGCCCCGTCTGGCCCGGACAACCGATCACCGCCCATTGGGGCGTGGAGGACCCTGCCGCCTGCGAGGGCCCGGTTGACCGGCAGCGCTGGCTCTTCCGGCGCGTCTATCAGGTCCTCGAGCGGAGGATCGCTCTCTTCACGAGCCTGAGCATCGAATCGCTCGATCGCATGAGCCTTCAGACCCGCCTCGTTGAGATTGGCACGAGCGGGGCTCGTGGGGGCGAGGAGGACTGATGTCGGCGAGCGCCGTGGACGGATCGCCGACACCCGTGGCCAAGCGGCTGAACGTCTTTGAGCGCTGGCTCTCGCTCTGGGTCGCGCTCTGTATGGTCGCGGGTGTGGCCCTCGGCAAGCTCTCGCCCGCGCTCACCGATACATTGCGGCGCTTCGAGTTCGGCGAGGGCAGCCAGATCAACGCGCCGATCGCAATCCTGCTCTGGCTGATGATCTACCCGATGATGCTGCGAATCGATCTCGCGAGCGTGCTCGGCGTGCGCCGCCGACCCCGCGGCATTCTCGTCACGCTCGTCGTGAACTGGCTCGTAAAGCCCTTCTCGATGGCCTTCCTGGGCTGGATTTTCTTCAAGCACCTGTTTCGGCCGTGGATCGGCGACGCGATGGCCGACCAGTACCTGGCGGGTGTCATCATCCTGGCCGCCGCACCCTGCACGGCGATGGTCTTCGTCTGGTCGTACCTGACGGATGGAGATCCGGCGTATACACTCGTTCAAGTATCGCTGAACGACCTGATCATGCTGGTCCTGTTCGCTCCGATCGTGACGTTCCTCGTGACCGGAGCCAGCGGGCTTTCGGTCCCCTTCGACGTCCTCCTCTATTCGGTCGCGATCTTCATCGTGGTGCCTCTCGCGCTCGGAAGCCTGAGCCGCGCGCTTCTGTTGCGAGCACGGGGCGCTTCCTGGTTCGAGAACCGCTTCGTTCCCGCCTTTCAGCCGGTTACGATGATCGCGCTGCTCGCGACGCTCGTCTTGATCTTCGCGTTTCAAGCCGAGAATCTGACGGATCGCTCCCTCCACGTCGTGATGATCGCCATCCCGATCTTGATCCAGGTCTACTTCAACTCGAGCCTCGCCTACGGGTTGATGCGGCTCCTTCGCGTTTCCCACGACGTCGCGGCGCCCGGTGCGCTGATTGGCGCTAGCAACTTCTTCGAACTCGCGGTGGCGACCGCCATAGCACTCTACGGTCCGAGCTCTGGAGCAGCGCTGGCGACAGTGGTGGGGGTGCTCGTCGAGGTGCCGGTGATGCTCTCAGTATGCGCGGTCTGCAACCGGACACGGCACTGGTTCCCGGCGACGCCGACCGCCTGAAGACATACCTCGGATCTGCTGGCGCCCCCGGCAGGACTCGAACCTGCGACGCACGGTTTGGGAAGCTGGTCGGGGGGCCGCGAGGAGGCTCTGCGACGCTCGAGAGCGCGCTCGGGGCGGCGGATCATTCACGCGAGGCTTCGCGTCAGCCGAGAACGACTCGCACGCGATGCGTCGTCCCGTCGTCGGCCAGCGGGATCGGCGCTCCAGCCGCCGGCAAGCTCACCCCGTCGAGCTCGACACACGTGACGCCGCGGCACACGCCGTGCGGATTCTCGACCACGATATCGTAGCGCGCCGTGCGGTAGCGGAACGTGATCTCGAAATCCGGCCAGACCCTGGGAATGCACGGATCGAGAATGAGCGCCGCCCCGCGCAACCGGAAGCCGAGGATCGACTCGAGGCCCACCCGATACATCCAGCCGGCCGAGCCGGTGTACCAGCTCCAGCCGCCGCGCCCGACGCGCGGAGGTTCGGAGTAGACGTCTGCGCAGGCGACGTACGGCTCCACCTTGTAGCGATGCACGGCGGCTCGTGTGCTGGCATGTTGGATCGGGTTCAGGGTCGAGAACAGCTCCGCGGCCTTGTCTCCGTCGCCGAGCATCGCAAAGGCCAGCACCGACCAGATGGCGGCTTGCGTGTATTGACCGCCGTTCTCCCGGATGCCCGGCGGGTAGCCCTTGATGTAGCCGGGATCGAGCAGCGTCCGATCGAAGGGCGGCGTGAAGAGCAGCAGCAGCCCGTCCGTGCGGCGCACGAGATGCTCGTCCACCGCCGCCATCGCGCGCGCGCTGCGCTCGGGATCGGCGGCCCCGGAGATCACGCTCCACGATTGCGCGATCGAATCGATCCGGCACTCGTCGCTCGCCGCTGAGCCGAGCGGCGTCCCATCGTCGAAATAGCCACGCCGATACCAGCCTCCGTCCCAGGCCTCCCGCTCGAGCGATTGCCGCAGACTGTCGGCATGCTCCCGCCAGGCCGCGGCGCGCGTTGATTCGCCCCGACTCTCGGCCAGGGGCGCAAGAGCGACGAGCGTGGTGTAGAGAAACCAGCCGAGCCAGACGCTCTCGCCCTTGCCTTCGGCGCCTACCCTATTCATGCCGTCGTTCCAGTCCCCGCCGCCGAAGAGCGGCAGGCCGTGGTCACCGATGGAGAGACTCCGATCGAGCGCACGTGCGCAGTGCTCGAACAGCGTCGCCCTCTCTTCGGACGGGCTGGGATCGAAAAACGCATCGTGCTCGCCGTCGAGCAGTTCGGGGCCCGCGAGGAAGGCAACGGGCTCGTCGAGGATTCCGAGATCGCCCGAGACTTCGAGATACTGCGCGGCGGTGTATGCCAGCCAGATCGCATCATCCGAAATGCGCGTGCGAACACCCCGCCCCGAGCCCGGCAGCCACCAGTGCTGGACGTCGCCCGCCGTGAACTGGCGTCCGGCGGCGCGCAGCAGGTGCTCTCGCGTGAGCGCCGGCAACGACAGCGTGAGCGCCATCGCATCCTGGAGCTGATCGCGGAAGCCGTAAGCGCCGCTCGCCTGGTAGAAGGCCGAGCGCGCCCACAGGCGGCAGACAAGCGTCTGGTAGAGCAGCCAGCGGTTCAGCAGGATGTCCATCGAGCGATCGGGCGTCTTCACCTGGATCCTGTCGAGGACGTCGTCCCAGCCCTTCCCGACGGCGAGAAAGACCGCATCGAGGTCCGCCGCCCGGTAGCGAGTGATCAGGGACCGCGCCTCCACGCTCGAGGCTGCCTGCCCGAGCAGGCAGACGATCTCCACGCGCTCGCTCGGCTCGAGCTCGAGCGGGGCTTGCAGGACGCCACAGGGATCGAAGCCGGCGCCGACGCGATTCGAAAGCGGCGGGCCGTCCGTGAGCGCCGCAGGCTGATCGAGGGCCCCGTTGCGGCCGAGAAATTCCGTTCGGTCGCCCGTCCACGCGAGCTGCCGACCGGCGAGATCCACGAAGGCCACGCGCTCGCCGAACCCGCTGCTCCAGGGGTTCCTGGCGAACATCGCTCCCGTCTCCGCATCGATCTCGCTCACGATGAACGGCCCGCCCGCGCGCCCGGCGGCGGCGAGCACCCACTCCACGTACGCCGTAATCGAGAGACGTCGATGGCGGGCGGATCGATTCGTGATCACGAGCCGGGAGATCTTGATCGGGTCGTCCGGCGCCACGTATTGCAGGAGCTCGAGCGCAATCTCGTTCGACGCATGCTCGAAGCGGCTGTAGCCCTGGCCGTGCCGGGCGACGTACTGTCCGTCCTCCTCCCGGATCGGCAGGGCCGTCGGGCTGAAGAACGCGCCGGATTCCTCGTCGCGGACGTAGAAGGCTTCGCCCGGCCGATCGCCGACGGGATCGTTCGACCAGGGAGTGAGCTGGTTCTCGCGGCTGTTACACGACCACGTGTAGCAACCGCCTTCGGCCGACACCTGAAATCCGAAGGTGGGATTGGCGATCACGTTGATCCAGGGAGCCGGCGTCCACTGCCCGGCGCCGAGCAGCGTCACGTACTCCCGCCCGCCGTCGGCAAAGCCGCCGAGGCCGTTGAAGAACTCGAGCTCCGGTCGCGGCTCGGGCGCTTCTGCAGGGATCCTCGCCGTCGCGTTTCTGGATCGCGGCGCACGCACGGCCCCGGTTGCTTCGGGTCGCTTGACCTGCTCGGCCAGGCTGCCGCGGCGGCTGAGCAGCACCGCGCGCGCCGCGGTCCGCAGCACGGCGCGCGTCTCGACCGAGACCAGGTCGCTGCGCAGGACGAAGATTCCTCCACGCGCGCCCCCTTCGCTCGCGCGCGCCGCCGACTGGCTTGCCCGCACGAGCGCCTCTAGCGAGGCCTGGAGATCCTGCGTGTAGGACGCATGCCGTTCGTTCAGGATCACGAGATCGACGGACAGCTGCTTCATCCGCCAATACTCGTGGGCGCGCAGGAGCTGACGAACAATCTCCACGTCGCCGATGTCGTCGATGCGAAGCAACACGATGGGCAGATCGCCCGAGATCCCATGCGCCCAGAGCGTGGAGGGTCCGCCCTGGCATCGGCTCAGCACGTCCGAAGCGGGGCGCAGCGACGGATCGGAGTAGAGAACGCGGTTCGCGAGGCGTTGGAAGAGCTGCGCCTCGTCCGACCCGACACCGAGATGATGCAGCTGCACCTGCGCCTGGGTCCACGCCAGGGTGACGGCGCGCTCGTAGGCGGTCGGGTCGTGGTGCTTGTCGACGAGATCGAGCGCCGCCTCGCGCGTCGGCGCGACCAGCGTCCAGAATGCCACGCGCGCCGTCGCGCCCGCGGGCAGCCGGATGCGGCGGCGAAGACTGAAGATCGGATCCAGCACGGCGCCGACGCTGCCCGAGAGAGCCCGCCCGTCGAGCACCGAGATCGGCGCTCGGATCGTGCAGCCGCGTCCGAGGAAGCGCGCGCGGTCGGTCTCGAACTGCACGTCGCCGATGCTCTCGCCCTCCACGACGGCGAGGTGCGCCGCCCAGACTTCGCGTTCGCCTGGCGACCGCCTGCGCCGCGTGGCCAGGAGCGCGCCGACGTCGGGCACGAACTCCGTCTGGACGAACAGCTTCGAGAAGGCCGGATGCGCCGCGTCTGCCATCGGGGGTACGAGCACGAGCTCGGCGTAGGAGGTCAGCTCGATCAACCGCGTGCGGGTTCCGAGGTTCGCGATCGACACGCGGCGGATTTCGGCATCATCTTCGGCGGAGACGGCCACCGCGAGCGTCGTCGTGAGCGAGCCGTCGCGCCGCACGATCTCCGCGCGGTCCTCGGAGAACGCCACCTCGTAGCTGTCGGGTTCCGCGCCGCTCGGCTGGTAGCCCGCGGACCAGACCTCACCGCTCTCGACGTCGCGCAGGAAGACGTAGCTTCCCCAGGCGTCGCAGCTGACGTCCTCGCGCCAACGCGTGACTGCGAGGTCACCCCAGCGACTGTATCCAGAGCCCGCCGCGGTCAGCATCACAGCGTAGTTGCCGTTGGAGAGCAGGTGTGTCCGGGGCGTCGGGTCGTGCGGCGAATGGAAGCGGCGCAGCAGGGCCGGAGCGAGATCGCGCACGTTGGGGGCGGCATTCACCTCTTCCGCCCGGGGACGCGCGACGGCGACGTCCCGCGGCGTTCGCTCCTGCAATAGGAGCTCGGTGGCTCGGACGCTCGGGTCGGCGTGGAAGCGCGCGCGCATCCTTCCGTCCTGCAGGGCGTTCGCGATCGAGACCAGGGTCATCCCCTGGTGGTGCGCCATGTAGGCGCGCACGATCGCCACCGGTTCGCCTTCGGGTAGACGCGACGGCGTGTAATCCAGCGATTCGTACCAGCCGTACCGGCCGCGGCCACCAGCGGCGGCCAGACGCGCGAAGTTCTTCGCCGCAGCGTGGGGATCCACCATCGCCGCCAACGCGGTCGCGTAGGGAGCGATGACGGCGTCTTCGCTGAGACCGCGCTTGAGCCCGAGGCCCGGCACGCCGAAGTTCGAGTACTGATAGGTGAGCTCGATGTCGCGCGCGTTGTACGCGGATTCCGAAACGCCCCACGGTGCACGCAGCCTGGCCCCATACTTGATTTGCCGGCGAACGATGAAGCGGCTCGTCTGCTCGAGCAGGCTCCCCGCCGGCGCGCGCATCACCAGCGACGGCATCAGGTACTCGAACATCGATCCGGACCACGAGATCAACGCCGAACCGTGGTCGACAGGGGTCAAGGCGCGGCCGAGGCGGAACCAGTGCCGCACGGGGACGTCACCCTTCGCGATCGCGACGAAGCTCGCGAGCCGCGCTTCGGAGGCGAGCAGGTCGTAGCAGCTGGGATCGAGCTCGCCGTCGGACACCCGGTATCCGATCGACAGCAGCTGACGTCCGTTGTCGAAGAGGAAACCGAACTCCATCGCCTGGAACAGGCTTCGGGCCCGCTTGGCGAGCGTTGCGAGGCGTCGCTCGAGCATGCGGGCCGCGGCAGCCGAGCACTCGAGAGCGGCGACGAGCGCAGCGTCGCCGGCGACCGGATCCGATCGGCCGTCGGTCTGCGCCGCGCGCCGCGCGCGCGCCAGGCTGGCGAGTGCCGCCTCGCAGTGATCCGGCAGCTCGGCCAGCGTCGGGATCGGGTCGAACAGGGGTGCGAGCTCGACGGCATCCTCCATCAGGGGCGCGAAGGGCAGCAGCTGCTCGACGTCGCGCTGGTGGGTTCGGACCGACGCGCCGAGCGCCTCCGCCCAGCTCAACAGCTCGGCGGCGGCGCCGTCGCCCCGCTCGGCGCTCAGTGTTCGCGTGATGTCGATGGCCGTGTCCGCATGCAGGAGAATCGCCCCCAGCTGCCGCGCGACATCGGTTGGTGTTGATGGCGTCGTCGCGAGCGATGCGGCGAGCGTCTCGAACGCCTCGTCGAGCTGCTTCCATGTCACCGTCTGCGTCCGCCGATCGTCATCGAGCGTCGTCAGCGCCTCGCGGGTGAGAGTGAGGGTGTCCTGGATCCCGCGGAGCCATTCGGGGCTGACGACGGGTCGGACGATCATCTCCCGGCACGCGTTTTCGAGCGCGATCAGATGTCCCGCGAGATTCCCGCTGTCCACCGAGGAGACGTACTTCGGGTCGAGCGGCCGCAGATCCTGCGTGGCGTACCAGTTGTAGAAGTGACCCCGGAAGCGCTCGAGGGCGTCCATGCTCGCCAACGTCCCTTCCAGTCGCTCCACGCTCTCGAACAGGCCCAGCCAGCCGAAATCGCGCGCGGCGGCGACCGAGAGCAGGTAGAGCCCCAGGTTGGTGGGTGACGTCCGATGGGCCACCACCGGATTCGGATCCTCCTGGAAGTTGTCCGGAGGCAGCAGGTGATCCTGCGAGGTGACGAAGGTCTCGAAGTAGCGCCAGGTGCGACGGGCGATCGAGCGCAGCGCGCCGGCATCCGCAGCGGAGATGGGCTGGTGGCTCGCCACCGGCGGCGGGAGGCTCGCCCAGCGCGCGAGCGCGGGGGATAGCGTCCACAGCAGCACGAAGGGCGCGGCGACCCCCCACGACGCCTGCTCGGCGGTCGCGACCGCGACCGCCGCCGCTGCGGCCAGCGCGATGCCGCCGGACATCCGCAGGCAAAAGCCGCGGAGATCCAGGCGCGGACCGAGGGTCGCTTGCGCGGCAGTGGTCCACTCGAGCATCCGACGGCGACTCACGAACAGTCGGAACAGTGTCCGCGCGATGGCGTCCGTCATGATCCAAGCCTGATGCGCGAGGAACGCGACACCGAATCCGAACTGCGAGAACGCGAGCGTGAGATCCGCGCCAACGGCGCGCAGGTGGCTTCGCTTCGAGATTCCGAATCGCCGCGGAATGACCCCGGCGAAGAAGGGCATGAGCGTGGGAATCGCAAGCGTCGCGAGAATGAAGGCGCTCCACGTGGCGGCGGCCGCCACGGGCAGCGCCCAGCCTGCGACGAGCGCCAGCCATGCCGACGGAGCGAGCAGCGTGCGGCGCAGGTTGTCGAGCATCTTCCAGCGCCCGACCGGCGGGATCGCGGCGCGGCCGGGCGCGCCCAGCGCGCCGGCTGCAGCGCCGAGAAGCCAGGGAAGCAGCTGCCAGTCGCCGCGCGCCCAGCGATGCTGGCGGGCCGCGGCGACGTCGTAGCGAGTCGGGTAGTCCTCGACGATCTCGATGTCCGAGACGAGTCCGGCGCGAGCGAAGATTCCCTCGAAGAGGTCATGACTCAGGAGCGTGTTCTCGGGGATCCGCCCTGCGAGCGAGGCCGCGAAGGCGTCCACGTCGTAGCTTCCCTTCCCGCTGTAGGAGCCCTCCCCGAAGAGGTCCTGATACACGTCGGAGACGGCGAACGCGTAGGGATCCGTCCCGCCGCGACCCGAGAATACACGCTGGAAGAGCGATCCCTCGCGACCCGTCGGCAGGGACGGCGTGACCCGCGGCTGAAGCACCGCATGGCCCTCGACGACGCGGCCGCTGCGGGCATCGAGCCTCGGACGGTTGAGCGGATGGGCCATCTTGCCGACGAGCCGCCTCGCCGCTCCGCGGGGCAGCCGGGTGTCGCCGTCGAGCGTGATCACGTAGCGGACGCCAGCGGGCACCAGGGGCGGCTGGCCGTTCACTCCGACGTACGAGGTATCGGTCGCGCCGCGCAACAGTCGATTCAGCTCGTGGAGCTTCCCGCGCTTGCGTTCCCAGCCGATCCATCGGCCCTCCCCGGCGTTCCAGAGCCGGCGGCGATGGAGCAGTAGGAAGCGCTCGCCATCGGGCGCGCGGCCGTGTCGCTGATTCAGCTGGGCAATCGCCGCGGCCGCGGTCGCAAAGAGCTCCTCGTCCCCAGGTGCGCATTCCGTGCGGGCATCCGTCCAGTCCGAGAGCAACGCGAAACAGAGATCGTCCTCGGGGCTCGCCAGCGCGTGGATCTCGAGCCGCTCGACCTGCGCCTCGATCTCCGCCCGCGACGTCAACAGGGTGGGGACGACTACCAGCGTGCGCAGGCTCGCGGGCACTCCGCCGCGAAGCTCGAGACCCGGCAATGCCTTCGGGCCGATCCGGGTGGTGACGAAGCGATTCACGAGCGTGAGCGCCACGTCCGACGCGGGGACGAGAGCCAGCAGCGCGAACAGCCAGAGTCCCGTGTCGCCTACGCCAGATCGCGTCAGCGCGACGAGCGCCGGAGCGAGGATCAGCGCCGTGAGGATCGCGATCGCTCCGAGATAGCCGGGCAGTCCCGCGCGCACGGCGCCGCGGGCGGGCCAATGACTCAGCGGGACGCGGACGCCCAACTCCCGCTCGAAGCTCCGGCGCCCGCGCGAGATGAGGAAGTAGCCGGGATCCTGCTCGCGGCGCGGGTGCGGATCGTCGGCGCCGGCCGGCGGGACCTGCTCGCGCTGCGTCGCCTGGAGCGTGCGTCGAGCCACCTCGAGCTCCGAGAGCTGCGAGCCTCGCGCTAGCTCCTCGATCGCGTGGCGATAGTGATCGCGCGTCGCGAAATCCATCTCCGCGAAGCCGCTCTCGGCGCGCAGTGTTTCGTCCACGAGACTCACGCTCTCGAAGAGCTCCGCCCAATCGACGGCGGACATCAGGCGCATGCTCGTGATGGCGTTGCGGACCGTCACGTTCATCGCGCCCTGCCGCTGATGCTCCTGCCGGACGAGTTCGTCGGCGTTCGTGCCCTGGGCGGCCAGCCGCGCGTCCAGCCACTGGACAGCGGGCGTCACGCTCGGATCGTGATCGCGCAGCCGCTGGATCAGCTGAACCGCGAACTCGCGGGGCAGGGAGCCCTGCTCGAGGCGGCGCAGGTCTGCGTCGGCGAACACCGCGTCCTGGTCATTCGCTTCCAGCAAGCGGTCGGCCAGGGCGTCGGCCGCGCCACGCGCGGTTCGGCTGCTGACGATCAGCTCGGCCGCGCGCCGCAGGTTCTCGACGAGCACGATCCGCAGCGTGATCGCCACGGCCCAGAGCTCTCCGATCGTGAGGGGCTGCACGCGCTGGTAGGCGCGTACGAACCGGCACAGCGTGTGGGGGTCGAAACGGCTGTCGGTGTGCGCGACGTACGCCCATGCCAGCCCGAGGACGCGCGGAAAGCCCACGAGGGGTCCCTCCGACAGCTTGGGCAGCTGGCGATAGAAGCCGCGCGGGAGACTGTCGCGGATCTCGCGAATCTGACTTTCGACGATGTGGAAGTTGTCGACGAGCCATTCGGCGGCCGGGGTGATGGCGCGATCTTCGCGGATCGCCGCGGCGACGGCGCGATACGCGCCGAGCAGCACGCGGGCATTGTCGCGAAGACGTGTCACCACCGGCCGACCGCGCGTCGGCCTCGCCGTCACGTATTGGGCAGCCGCCAGGCTCTCTGCGTGCTGCTCGAGGCGCTCGACGCTGAAGACCTCCGCGCGAATCAAGGCTTCGCCGCCCCAGCGAGAACCAGAAGAGCGCTGCCAGAGAGAGCGCAGGAGCGAAACCTTCACTGGACGTCTCGAGAGCGCTGATGCAGGTGAAGCGCGAAACAGTGGTACGCTGGCGTCATGTCATGGACCTTCGTTTGCGATCGCAGCGGCCGCTGCGACGCCGGATCGCGCAAGAGAACTTCCGTTCCTCGCATCAACGTCAGGCGACAGGGACGCAGTCCAGAAGACGCGGGCAAGGCGGCGGCGAAGGAGTTTCTCGCCGCGAACCCCCGCTACGGGCAGGTGGAGATGACCGTCGAAGAGGACAGCATCAGCGCCTAGCCTCGGGCCGCAGCGGCCGAGTCGCGCAAGCGGCTTCCGCCTCGCGTTCTCCCGCGCGCACCTCCGCCCAGAAATGACCGCGCGCCGCGACCGTCCGGCGTTCGTCCGCCGCTCGGTGCGTGCGCTGCCAGAAGCGTAGCCAGACGGGTCTCAAGCGCTTCCACATGTCCGTTCGACTCCTCGCGCCAGCTGCCAAGAATATGACAACTGCAAAACAAATATAGCAAATGTGCAACTTGCTTGATTGATCAAGCAAGCGGACCGATACTGGACGCATGCGGAAGGCCGCCAAAAGAACCGAACGCGCGCGCCCGGCGCCGGCCGGGAGACCGAACCGGCTCGGCACCGTGCTGGCCGATCTGCGCAAGGCCAAGCGGCTCTCCCTGCGCGAGGTCGAAGAGGCCACGGGCAGGACCATCTCGAACGCCTACCTGAGCCAGCTCGAGAACGGAAGGATCCGGAAGCCCTCGCCGAGCGTGCTTCACGGCCTGGCGGACGTCTACGCCGTTCCGTACGAGACCCTGCTGGAGAAGGCCGGCTACCTGCGGCCCAGCGAGGGCAAGCGCGGCGGGCGCCGCCGGAAGCTCGCGGCCTTCGCGATCGACGATCTCACCCCTGAAGAGGAGGAAGAACTCCTCAAATACCTGGCGTTCCTCCGCTCCCGCGGAGCGTGATGCGATCGGCGCCGGATTTCGATGCATGCCCCGCGGCCCGGATCACGGCAACGGCGGCGACCCGCGTCGGCAATGGCGTTACCGGTCCGAGCGGTTGACGTAGGCGCCGAGAAGCAGCGCGATCACGATTGCCGCGATCGCGGTCAGCAGTGCAGCCAGCCATGCGATGATGCCGAGGACGAAGGCCTCGACCAGCGCTGTCACCGCGATGCTCGCGCCAAGCAGGAGCAATGCTCCCGCGGCCCAACGCCGCTTGCGCCATACGCCGACCGCGGCGAGCATCGCGAGCACCGCCTGTACCGCGAACGCGAGCAACAGCACCGGCGACGCCGGAGCAGGCAGCATCGTGATGGCATAGATGGCGTAGTAGACGCCGTACGCGGCCAGCGCGATTGCGATCAGCAGCAATGCCGTGTGCCTTTCCATCGCCTTCCCCCTGATCCGGTTCACTGACCCGGCGCGAGTATGCCGGAAAGCGCGGCCACTGGGGCCGACATCTGGCAGCGCTCGGGCCTCGCACGCGTTTTGCCGGCGCGGATGCTTCGTCGACACCGGGTCGCGTTCCGTTGGCGGGTCGGGGTTAACGCGGCGCCGGTCGAGCAGGCCTGGTGGAGGCGATGAAGTCGAGGACCACCTCGACGAACCGGTCGGGGGCTTCGCAGTGCGGAAAGTGCCCCACCCTTTCGAAGATCTCGAGACGGCTACCGGGAATGGCGTCGTGCGCCGCGATCGCGTGGCTCACCGGAATGAACGGATCCCGTGCCCCCCACACGATCAGGGTCGGCAGCTGCGCTGCCCGCTGCAGGCGGCCGCGGGCACTCACCACCTGCCCGCCGAGGTCGATCACGTCGCGCAGGCTGCGGAAGAACGCCCGACGGCTCGCGGGGTCCGCCAGCGACGCGTAGCTGCGCCAGATCTCCTCGCGGGCGGGTGTGGATCGCGCGCCGGCCCGGCCAAGCCACGTGGCGAGCTGCTTCGCCGCATCTCTCAGTCGCGGCGCGCAGAACAGTGGGAAGACCCACTCGAATCCGGGCATCGTCAACATCCGCAGATAGAACGTGACCTCGCGACCCAGCCCACCGCTGGAGACCAGCACCAGACGCTCGCAGCGCTCCGGGAACTGATACGCAAACTGCATGGCCACGCCGCCGCCGAGCGACTGGCCGACGACGGTGGCCCGCTCGTGACCGAGGGCGTCCAACAGATCGCGCAGCAGGTTGGCGTGGGCGCCGAGCGAGTAGTCGCCGCGGGGTTTGTCGGACTCCCCCTGTCCGAGCAGATCGGGAGCCAGGACCGTGAAGTGTTCGGCCAGAGCCGGCATCACGTGCCGCCAGGTTTCCGAGCTTCCGGCCATGCCGTGCACGAGCATCAGCACCGGCCCCACGCCCGCGATCCGATAGACGACCCGCTCGCCGTTGAGCGTGATCGCACGCGGCTCCATCAGCGCCCAACGCAACTCGTTCGAATTCATCTTGTCATCATCGCCAATGAGTGACGGTCAGATCAAGGTCAGGCTGAGTATCCGAAGTTCACCTGAAAGGTCTGGAGTCGCCGCTCACGCACGCCGCCGAGGGCCTCGAGTCGATTCGACTCTTTGGCGCTCACAAGCCATCGAAGCGGACGAAGAAGCCAGCGCGCACGCTGAATGGGAATGCGTCCTTCGTCCCGAACCGGCAAGCGAACGCGAAGCGGAGGGTCCGTATGAGCGGGCATCAGCATACGCCCATGTAGCGCCGTTTCGTGAACATCCGCGTGTACAGGGTCCACGTCGGAGCGAGAAGGCCCCTTGCGCGCCTCGAACTCGAGATCCGCCGCCACCTTCCGTGTAACATCGCCTGCCCAATTGCTACAAAGCGCCACTCGGATCGCTCTCCTGGAGCGTCCCGCGCTTCCGATACGCATGGCACGCTCCTTGCTCTTCTCGATCGCGCGGATGCTTCAAGCAATCCGTGGAGTGGGTCCGTCATCGCGGCAGCGATTCGCTGTAACCGCAGAACCGACTCGTAATTTTCGAGAGGAGAATCGCAAATGCGTTACAAGTCCTTGATCGCTGCGGCCATCGTGGCCGCGCCCCTATTCGTTGCCAGTCCGTCCCACGCCGCCACTCCCGTTGATCTGGGCGCGGCGGGCGATTTCGCGATTCTGGCAAAATCAGGAATCACAACCACCGGTGTCACCTCAGTCGTTGGAAACATGGGCATCAGTCCGGCGCAGGCGAGTGCCATCACTGGATTCGGCCTGGTATTGCCCGCCGGAAGTGCATTCTCGACTTCATCTCTGGTGAATGGAAAGGTCTATGCACCCGGCTACGCGCCTCCTAC
Organism: Deltaproteobacteria bacterium; assembly: GCA_031405455.1. Taxonomy (GTDB): domain Bacteria; phylum Myxococcota_A; class UBA9160; order UBA9160; family SMWR01; genus DATBRV01. The sequence continues at coordinate 16,181 of JANNIY010000173.1, forward strand.
TCCGGCGAATCTGATCACCGCCGTGAGCGACATGGAAGCCGCATACGACGATGCCGCTGGCCGGCCGGCTGGCGTTACCGAGCTGGGCGCAGGAACTCTCACCGGTCTGACGCTCGTCCCTGGCGTCTACTCGTGGAGCAGCGCGGTTACGATCCCGACGAATCTGACGCTTTCGGGCGGCCCGACGGGTGTCTGGATCTTCCAGATCGCGGGGACCCTCACCACCGCCGCCGACACGCAGATCATCCTGAGCGGCGGCGCACAGGCAAGACACGTCTATTGGCAGGTCGCTGGCGCGACGAGTCTTGGAGCGCGATCCCAGTTCAAGGGAATCATTCTGGATGCAACGGCGGTCTCGATGGGCTCCGGCGCGAGGGTGGACGGCAGGCTGTTGGCACAGACCGCAGTGACGCTCATCGCCAATACGATCAACAGCGGTTCTGTCGCTCAACTGGACTCCCAGCTGGTCGACGGCTTCTTCTTCGTCGAAAGCAGCGATGATCCGGACAACAACACCTGTGGGGTCGGCATCAGCGGCGGGCAGGCCGCGGTGTACGGAGACGTCAGGGGCATGGGTACGGGCGGTGAGGAAGTGCTGATCTCCTACAATGCCCCGCAGCCCACGAGCTCGAGCCGCAGCGACACGATGATCTCTGTCGCGCAGAACAAATTCTCGACCATCGACATCCGCTTCGACGGAGTTTCCGCGACCAACGGCCCGGTGGCCGTCGAGAAGTGCTCGATCAAGGGCTTGGCCGACATCAGCAAGCTCACAGGCTCTGTCTCGCAGAATTGCAAGTCGTTCATGCTGAACATGTTCCTGTCTCCGGCGGACGTCGCGAGCATCGAGACAGCCTTCGCCAGCAACAAGAATGTCAAGGTCAAGGCGAACAGCGACTCCACGATCGGGTCGATCTCGATCAAGTGCCGCGGGGATGCGTTGAGCGAGTGAGCGAGCGCCGGGAGGCGAGTTCCACGCGCTCCCGACCGAGGGGCGGGGTATCCGACCGGGTGCCCCGCCCCGCTTATGTTCGCGCTGTTCCCTGAGGCCATGGACTGCCCCCGCCCCTGACTTCGGTCCGCGAAACGCCAGCGGTTCAAATCCCGGAGATTCTCTCACATCGCCTGGTCCGAAATTCCGAGGGCACGTCAGTCGCCGGTGCTCTTGATCCGGCGGCGCCTTGCACGCGGCCGCTCAGTCGCAGCAGTCCTCACCGCGCCAGGCCTCGCGCCCCTCGCGCAGCAGCAGGGGCGTCATGGCCAGCGCGGCCGCCGGATCCGCCCACCACCAGCCGAGGAGCGTGTTCAACCCGACCCCGATTAGTGTGAGGACCGAGAGCCAGAAGCAGACGCTCGTCTGAAATGAGTCAGCCGCGAGCGCGCGACTCCCGAGCGCGGTCGCGGCGCGCCGCTTTTCGCGTGCGAGCCAGCCCATCGCCACGATCGAAAGGCTGGTCAGCGCGATGCCCACCCAGCTCGCCTCCGGCGCCTCCCGCGTCCAGAGCGCCTTGCCCGCGTCGAGCGCGATGTAGCC
>JANNIY010000174.1:0-126941 GCA_031405455.1 Deltaproteobacteria bacterium
TGCGGGCCGGTGAACGACATCGCCCAGGTGATCGCCGACCCCCAGGTGGCCGCCCGCAACATGCTCGTCGCGATTGCGGGCATGGCGCTGCGCGTCGCGGGCAATCCGATCAAGCTCTCGGGGTTCGCAGATCCGCCGACGTGTGCAGCGGCGCCCGGACTCGACGCCGACCGCAGCTCCATCCTCTCGGAGCTCGGGCTCGGCGACGCCGACCTGGGTTGACGCGGACCCCCGGCGTCCTGGAACATCGAGTTTGCGATCTCGGGGAGCGGAGCGTTTGCCGAAGTTGCGCGAAACTCACGACTCGACGACAGCGCGGCTCCGTAGGCTGATTTCGCCGCGGCCACAACACGATCGTGAGTCCGTATGGCGATGAGATCGCTCGCGCAAAACGCACCCGAGGCGGCGAGCGAGTGCGTGGCGAGCGGCCTGCGCGTGCTCGAACTCGGCTCGGGCCTCTCCGGCGCGATCGCCGCGCTGGTGCTCGCCGACAACGGCGCCGACGTGATCAAGGTCGAGCCGCCCGGCGGCGATCCGCTGCGCGGGCATCCGGCCTACCGCATGTGGAATCGCGGCAAGCAGGCGTTCGTCGCCGATCTTGCTGCGCCGCCCGACCGGGAGCGCGTCGCGGGGCTGGCCGCGGAAGCGGATGTCGTGCTCTCGAGCTGGACGCCAGGCGTCGACGCGCGCTTCGGACTGGATCCGGACACGATCGCCGCGCGCAACCCGCGCGCCATCGTGTGCCGGATCACGGGCTTCGGGCCGCATGGACCCTACGCGCATTACCCGGCCTGGGATGGCATCGTCGCCGCGAAGGCCGGGCGCATGCTCGAATTTTGCGGGCTGGTGGGCGGCGAGCGGCCGGCCTACGCGGCCGTCCCCGTCGCAGGTTGGAGCGCCTCGCAGCTCGCGTTGCACGGCATTCTCGCTGCGCTGCTCGCTCGCGAACGCACGGGACGCGGCCGTCGGGTCGAGACGAGCCTCGTGCAGGCGCTCGGCATCTACGACCTCGTGAACTGGCTGCCGGGCTACAAGATGATGCTACGCGTCGCCGACGTCCCGTATCTGCCGTACACGAATGCGTGCACCCGGGACGGCATCTGGCTCCAGTTCGCGCAGCTCTCGCCGACGCAGTTTCGGGCTTTCATTCGCGATCTCGGGCTCGACGCGATCTGGCAGGATCCGCGTTTCCGTTTCGCTCCGGCGCTGCGCGATCCAGAGCACATGCGCGCGTTGCGCGCGTTGGTTCTCGCGCGGGTTCGCGAGAAGAGCCATGCGGAATGGATGCGCATCTTCGCAGCGGACCCGGACATCGCGGTCGAACGATTTCGCACGCCCGCCGAGGCGATGGAGCACCCGCAGCTGCTCCACAATGGCGACATCATCGAACGCGACGATCCGCAGGTCGGGCGCCTGCGCGAGCTCGGCCCGCTCGTGCGCTTCTCGGCGACGCCGTCCCAGCCGGGCGGTGCAGCGACGGGCGCGGCGGAGAAGCGGCCGGCCGCGTGGCCAGCGCGACCGCCGGCGGGGCCGGTGCACGCCACCCCGACCGCCGCTGGCGGGCGCCCGCTCGCGAATCTGCTCGTGCTCGAACTCGCCACCTGGATCGCGACCCCGCTGGCAGCGACCCTGCTCGCCGAACTCGGCGCGCGCGTCATCAAGATCGAGCCGCTGGGAGGCGAGCCGTTTCGCCAGGTGAAGCACGGCGTGCCCTGGCTCAAGACGATGCAGGGCAAGGAAAGTCTCGAGCTCGATCTCAAGCGGCCCGAGGCGCGCGAGATCGTGCACGCGCTCGTGCGCCGCGCGGACGTGCTGTTGCACAATTACCGGCCGGGCGTGCCGGAGCGTCTCGGCATCGATTACGCGACACTGAGGCGGATCAACCCGCGGCTCGTCTATCTCTATGGAGCCTCGTACGGCTCGACGGGCCCCTGCGCGCACAAGCCCGCCTATCATCCGACGGCGGGCGCGCTGTGTGGGGAAGCGCTCGCGCAACTCGGCGCGGGCGGGCTGCCGGCGCCGGATGCGCCCCTCACACCCGAGGATCTCGCGCGGCACGCCCACCGGATCGAACTCGCGAACGAGACCAATCCCGATCCGAATGCCGCTGTCGCGACGGCGACGGCGCTGCTGCTCGCGCTCTATCACCGCGCGCGCACCGGCGAGGGGCAGAGCGTCGAGACCAGCATGCTGTGCTCGAACGCCTGGGTGCTCTCCGCGGACTACGTCGACTACCCGGGACGTCCCCCGCGCGAGCAGGCCGACGCCGGGCTGCACGGACTCTCCGCGCTCTATCGTCTGTATGCCACCGCGGAGGGCTGGGTGTTCCTCGCCTGCCCGACGCCGCGCGGCTTCGCGAAGCTATGCGAGGGGATCGGCACGCCCGAGCTCACGCGGGATGCGCGCTTTCTGGACGCGGCGGCGCGCCATCGCCACGACGCCGAGCTCGCCGGACAGCTTTCGGCGGTGTTCATGCAGCGGCCCGCAGCGGAGTGGGAAGCGCTGCTCACCGCGCGCGGTGTCGGCTGCGTGCGCGCCGATCGCGGTCCCTTTGCGCGCTTCGCCTTCGACGAACCGTTCATGCGCGAAAATGGCTTCGTCACCGAAGTGGAGGATCCGGAGCTCGGACGCTATCGCCGCTTCGGTCCGACCGTCACGCTCTCGGACGATCCCGTCTCATTGCGCGGTCCCTGCCGCAGCGGCGAGCACACGCGGCGCGTGCTCGCGGAACTCGCCTACTCGAACGAGCGGATCGAGGCGCTGCTGGGCGCGGGTGTCGTGGGTGAGCCGGGGCGTCGTCCCTAGCCCGTCGCGTCGCACCGGGAACGGGAGGGACGCTCCGAGCGCCCCGCGACCGGAAGGCTCCGGTGCGGGACGCTGGGAACGAGGGATGCCTCAGTTGACGAAGCCGCGGCACGCGTTGAAGAAATCCTCCGCGGCGAAGACACAGTCGTTGTACGCGGATTCTGCGTCGTCGTCGATGAAGTTCGCTTCGGTGTTGGCCTCGTCCTTGAAGGACGAGTAGCACGAAGAGGGGTTCTTGGCGGCCTCCTCGCAGGCGGGCTTCGCCGCCTTCGGAATGGTGCCGATCTGACGCTGCCAACACTTCACGGCATCCTTCACCGCGGTGGTGCATGCCGAATAGAACGTCTTCGTCATCGAATCGCAGGTCTTCTCGCTGAGCCCGAAGAATCCACCGAACTCTTCGACGTAGGTTTCGAACAGATCCTCCGCGATGTCGTCGAAATCGCCGCACACCTCGGCCTGCGCCGGGGCGGGGGCGAGTGCCAGGCCCAGCACGGCGCCGAGCGCGGCGATGCTTCGCTTCCAGAATCGTGTCGGAATTTCGATCGTTCTCATCTCATCCCCCAGCTTCGAGTGTTGGAATCGTCCGCCTGGAATCGAATCCAGCGCGTGCGTGCTCCCCGGCGCCGCCGCGGGATCGCAGCGCGAGCGTCGCACAATCCGAGCCGATCCAGCAACCGCTGGGGCGAATGGCCGCTAACGCAGGCTCTCGATCGCGTCGTTCGCGGCCTCGCGGACGGCGGGATCCGGATGGTTGGCAAGCGGTTCGATGCGTGAAAGCAACGAGCGATCGCCCGTGAACTCGAGCGCCTCGAGCGCAACGATCAAGACCTGGGGGGATGGGTCTGCGAGGGTATCGAGAAGCGCGGTCGTTGCTTCGTAGCTGTCGGCTTCGCCGAGTCGCTCGACGGCGACGGCACGGACGCGCGGATCGGGATCCGACTTCGCGAGCTCGCTGATGCGCGAGAACGCGTCTCCGGAAGGATCGATCACGGCGAGCGCCTCGGCCCGCCGCTCGGCATCGGCATCCACGAGCTGCTCGATGGCCGCGGCCTCGCGTGCGAGCCGCTCCTCGGCAGAAGCGCGCCCCAGGCGGGTACGCTTCTCTGCGTCCTCACGACGCTTCGCGAACAGGCTGAGGACATTTTCGGAGTGCGCCTTGCGTTCGCGCCGGGCCGCGAAATCGCCGTCGCTCTTCGCGTCCGTCGCGGGCGGCGCGGGCGGCGCGACTTCTCCCACGCTGAGCCGGGCGAGCACGTGCGCGCCCGTCCTGGGATCGATGGCGTACTCGGCACGGAAGGCCGTGCTTTCGAGGATGGCGGAAATCGCAGCGAGCAACGGCACGTCGTCGAGGCGCAGTGTGATGTTGCGGGGTGCGACGACGCCGACCTCGAGTTCGAAGCCCGCGCGTTCGGCGAGCTCTTCGAGCAGCGCGAGCTGGAGAACTTCCTCTCGCGCGACGCTCACGCTCCCCCCGACGAATCTCAGCTCGTGGCTCGCGGGAGAGGGCGCCGCGGCAGCTCCGGCAGATTGCGCAGCGTCGATGGCGGGCGGTTCGCCACCACAGGCGCTCGCGGCGAACAGCGCTGCGGCAGCGAGCGCCGCCAGACGTGTGCTGGGGGGGACGACGGCCGCCCGCGCGGCTACATCGCGCCGACGCACAGGGTATAGATGGTCGGTTGCAGATCCAGGCAGGTCTGGCTTCCCGCAGAGGCTGCGTCCCTGACGTTCGTGCTCAACGCAGCGAGTTCGGCCTGAACGCTATCCGAGCACGCCTTCTGTGCGGACGCGTCCGGTAGCGTCGCGCAGTTTGCGTCATAGGCCGTGGCGTAGGTGTTGTTCAGGATGTCGTTGCACGCGGCCGCGATCTGGACGGCCTTGCTGCAAGCCTTCACCTCGGCGCTCGCAATCTCCGCGCAAAGGTCCGGGCCGGGGCTGGGAGTGATGACGACCTTCGTGGCGATCGAGTTCCTGAGCTCGGCCGGAACGCTCGCCGGCCAGAGGCAGATGGGAACCTGCGCCTGCGCGGTCTGGGCGGCGAGCAGGCAGGCCAGCGCCATCGCAGCGCCGAGGGCTCCGAATCCGATTCGCGTGATCGTTCGCATGCGGCTCACCTCACTGCCTTGCAGATCCTGCGCGGGATGGACTTCGATTTCGTCGTTCGGCGAGCGCGCCACGACGCCAGCAACGAGCCTTCGGAAGGACATCACGGCGGTGTGACTCCCTCGAGGCAGATCTCGGTCATGACGGCCGCGAAGCTTTGATTGCAGGTGTTTTCGCCGAGCAGCTGAACGGTTTCGTTCGCAACCGCCTGGTTGTTCTTCAGCGTCTGCTTCGAGTTGTTCTTGCACGATTTCTGGCTGGCCTTGTCGGGTTGCGTGTCGCAATTCACGTCCGCGAACTTCCCGAAGGTCGAGCTGATGTTGAGGGGAACCAGGGTGCTGGAACTGCACGTGGTCCCGCCCGGGCTCGCCTCCTCGCAGCCCTCCATTCCGACGGTCGCATTGATGTTGACGAAGCACTGCGTGGAATTCGTGACCTGCTTGATGCAGCTCTTCACGAGGCTCTTCACGAACTTTCCGCACTGGTTGGGCGGCAAGCCCGTGAAGCCGGCCATTTGGAGCCTGCTGATCAACTCGGCCTGAAGCCGCGCCGGCTTGTTGCTCGCGAAGTTACACAGATCCTTCGCGACGGATGCCGGAACCGCCGAGGCGGTGAGCGGAATCAGCAGCGCCGCCGCGAGCGCCGGAGCTGTTCCGAGAGCCATCCGCCTCAGGGTGCGTACCAGTCTCATGGGTCTTCCTCTCGTTGAGCGGATGCCTAGACTCGCACGTCCGCCGCGCGGGAAGCAAGCGGGTCTTCCGTCGATGACGCAACGCGGCGCCCGGCTCCCCGGGGGTGGCCTAGCGGCCAGCGAGGCGGTCCGGGATGTGGTCGAGGCGATAGAGGTGCTTGCAGTTCGAATGCAGCATTTTCTTCACCTGGGCGTGGGGGACGTCTCGGAAAACCCGTTCGATGGTGAGGCGCGAGTTGGGCCAGTCCGAGCCGCTGTGGGGATAGTCGGTCGACCACATCAGGTGATCGACGTTCATGCGGTGGCGCAGGTCCATCCCGACGGTATCGACCATGAAGGTCGCCCAGAAGTTCCGGAAGAAGATCGTGCTCGGCATCTCCTTCTGCTCGTTCACGGCGCCGGTGTACCAGCGGTAGCGCATGAACATGTCGTCGCTCTGCTCGAGCAGGGTCGGGATCCAGCCGATGTTGGACTCGACGAGCACGATCTTGAGGCCTGGGAAGCGCTGGAAGATGCCCGAGAACAGGATGTCGCAGACGACGGGCAGCGTGTGCCCGCCGGACTTGGTGAGGGCCGCACTGGCGAGGAAGGCGAGCGACGACCAGCTCGTGACCTTCCGCGCCAGTTCGCCGCGCACGAAGCTGCCGATGTGGATGGCGATCGGGAAGCTGGCCTCCTGGGCGCGCGCCCAGAAGCGATCGTCCTCGGGTGTGGGCTCGAGGCCGCCGCTCGGCATCGACGAGATCACGGCGCCGCGGTGCCCGCGTGCGATTGCGAACTCGAGCTCCGCGATCGCGTCGTCGATTCCCGTGGTGGGCAGGATTGCCTGACCGATCAGGCGGCCGCCCGAGCCGCTACAGAACTCGAGCAGCCATTCGTTGTAGGCGCGCACACACAGCGTCTGTAGCTCGCGGTCGTCGCTGTAGATCTTCGCGCCCTTCAGCGTCACGCTCGGGTAGAGGATCTGGGCGTAGATGCCATCGGCATCCATGTCGGCCAGACGCGCCTTGGTGTCGAAGCTGCCGGGGCGCATCGTCTCGTAGGTGATGCCCATCGGCTTGTAGTCGAAGAAGGAAAGCCCGGCGACGGCGGTGAGGCCGACGGGCCACTTCCCCTTGCCGCCATCGAAGATCCACATGTCGCCCTTTTCCGTGCGCTCGACGCGCGGCGCCCGGTCGCGCAGGCGCGCCGGCACGCGTTCCTGCCACAGATCGGGCGGCTCGTTCACGTGCGAGTCGCAGTCGATGATCGGATAGTCGAGGCTCGCGACGTCCCGGAAGAGCTCTGACATGGGAGGGTTCCTTTCGCAGCGATGGGTCAGACGACGGGCGTGAACATCGGGGCGATCACGCGCCGTTCGCGGTTCGGAAAGACGAGTGGACGAAACACCACGCGCACGGGCTGTTCGGCGCGCAACGTCTCCGGCGCGCAATCGACCAGCTGCGTGACGATGCGCACGGCGGGATCTTCCGTGAGCGCAACGAGGGCGCTCACGTACGGCACCAGTTCCGCGAACGCGGGTACCAGCGCCCGCCGCACGACGGCCCAGGAAAAGAGCGTCCCGCGTCCCGCGACGGGCGTCCACGGCAGCTCGCTGCCGCCGCAGGCCGGGCAACGCTCGCGCGGATACCACTGGTAGCGCGCACAGGCGGCGCAGCGGGGAATCGCGAGCTGCTCCTTCGCAGCCGCTGCCCAGAAGCCGCGCGTCCCCTCCCATTCCGTGTCCGGCAGCGGGAAATCGGCGGACTTCATGCGCGCCTCAACACGAGCGTGCTCGCGAGCTGGCCGGTGTAGCCGCCGTAGACGGCGATCTCGGCGTCCGCCACCTGCGCCGCCGCCTCTCCGCGCAGCTGACGCACGAGCTCGACCACGTGCGAGATGCCGAGCACGTAGGCGTGCGAGAGCAGGCCGCCGTGCGTGTTGTAGGGCAGCCGCCCGCCATCGAACGCGAGCGCATTCCCTTCGACGAAGGCTCCCCCCTCGCCCTTCTCGCAGAAGCCCATGTCCTCGATCTGCATCAGCGCGACGATCGTGAAGGGATCGTAGAGGGCGAGCACGTCGACATCCGCGGGCGAGATGCCGGCCATCGCGAAAGCGGCGGGCGCCGAGAACACCTGTGGCGTCGAGGTGAATGCCGACTGCTGCGCCCAGTACGGCCCCGCCCCCGAGCGTCCCTCCCCGACTCCCGCGACGAGCACCGGCGGCCTGCGCAGATCGCGCGCCCGCTCGGGGGTCGTCATCAGGTAGGCGCCGCCGCCATCCGAGATCAGGCAGCAATCTTCGACGCGCAGGGGATCCACCAGCATCGGCCGCGCGAGATAATCCGCCAGCGTGAGCTTCTTCTCGCGCATCACCGCGCCGGGGTGGAGATTCGCGTGGCGCCGGCAGCTGACGGCGATCGCGCCGAGCTGCTCCGGCCGCGTCCCAAACTCGATCATGTGTCGGCGGGCGATGGTCGCGAAGTACACGGGCTGGGGAAACCAGCCAAAGGGAACCTCGAGGCTCGCCTTGATGCGCTCCTCGGCATGGAACTGCCCCGGCCCCCCCAGCATTTGCGGGCGTTGCGTGGCCCACGAGACGGAGAAGACGTTGATCACGTGGCGCGCCTGGCCCGAGCGCAGCACGGGCGCGGCGGTTGCCGGAGCGGTCGCGGCCCACACCATGCCTCCCCCGCGCGGGGATTCCCAGATCTCGTGGCTCGTGCCGAAGTGCGCGTGAAATGCCTTGGCGTCGAAAGCGTCTCCGATGCCGCCGCTGAAGAGGATCCCGTCGATGTCGCGCGCTGCGAGGCCCGCGTCCTCGAGCGTGCGTTCGATCGCCTGGGCAGCGATCGCGTGGGCGCTGCGGCCGGAGGCCTGCGTGTGATCGGCCTCTCCGACGCCCGCGATCGCGACGGCACCGTCGGGGTCGGCGATCTCGCTGGCACTGCCCCAGGCTGCGGTCGTCGTCGGCATGCGCTTAGGGTTTCGAACTGGTTCGTGTCTCGAGAAGGCTACGCAGCGCGTGCGTTTGCGTCAAACCGCGCGCACGATCCAGGCAGCGGAGCCGAGCTTGACGCCAGCGGGCGTGGCGAAGGGCGCGAGCGCGGTGCGCACGGCGTCGACGACGCGCGGTCGCAGTTCGGCGGCGGCCTCGCGCAACGCCGCCGCCATCGGCCCCAACTCCATCACCACCGCGACGGCCTGCTCGAGATCGCCGCCGCTGCCTCCGACCGTGAGCTCGAGTTCGAGCGGGTCGATTGCCACGTCGGAGAAGCCCGCGCCTGCGAGGATGCGAGGATGCCGCGCACGCGCGCCGGAGCGGCGAACGAGAACGGACCCGGCGCGTCCGGCGCGGCTGGCGCCGGCAGCGGGATGTGCTGCGCGGCCGCGAGCAGCGGCACCCGCATCCAGGGGTTGAGCTTCAGCTCCTGCCAACACACGAAAGAGACGCGCCCGCCGGGCGCGAGGCTCGCGCGCAGATTTGCGAATGCGGCCGTGGGGTCGGCGAAGAACATCACGCCGAAGCGGCTGAAGATCAGATCGAAGGCCGCGCTTCCCAGCGGCGTCGTCTGGGCGTCGGCGTTCAGGAAGCGCACGTTTGCGAGCCCGAGTCCGGCGGCGCGCGCCTGCGCGCGTTCGAGCATCGGGGCGGAAAGGTCGATGCCCGTGACCGAACCTCGCGGTCCCACCTTGTCGGCGAGCTGCAACGACGTCTGGCCGCAGCCGCAGCCGACGTCGAGCACGCGCTCGCCCGCGGCGAGGCGCGCGCGTTCGATCGCTTTGCTGCCGAGCGGCGCGATCTGCCCATCGAGCATCGCCTCGGATGCGACCCATTTCGGTCCGGCGAGCTCGTTCCAATACCGGATCTGTTCGAGATTCGGTCCATCGGCGGCGAGGGGGGGCATGCGGGCTCCTGGCGGTGTGCGGCGGCGATCATATCACCCGTTCGCTTGCCAGCAGCCGCGTCGGGTTTCGCGTTGCAGGGCTGCGGCCAGGCGTTCGAGGAAGACCGGGCGCGGCCAGGCGCGCGCGCCGAAGCGCTCGAGATGCGGCGTGCGCACCTGGCAGTCGACGAAATCGAAACCCCATGCGCCGAGCTGCCGCACGAGCGTCACGAGCGCGACCTTGGAGGCGTCGGGCCGCAGCGTGAACATCGATTCGCCGAAAAAGGCGCCGCCGAGCGAGACGCCGTAGACGCCGCCCACGAGCTCGCCCTGCTGCCAGGCTTCGGCGCTGTGCGCAAAACCCAACGCAAAGAGCTCTTCGTAGGCCGCCAGCATCGCCGGTGTGATCCAGGTTCCGTCCGCATCGCTGCGGGGGACGCGCGCGCAGGCGCGGATGACGCGCCCGAAGGCGGTGTCGAAGGTCACCTCGAAGTGTCTCCCGCGCAGCGTGCGGGCGAGCCGGCGCGAAACGTGGAGCTCGGCCGGCAGCAGCAGCCAGCGCGGATCGGGAGAGAACCAGAGAATCGGCTGCGGATCCTCGTACCAGGGGAAGATGCCCGCGGCATAGGCAGCGAGCAGGCGCCGACTCGAGAGATCTCCGCCGACGGCGAGCAGGCCGCTCGCCTCGGCCTCGCTTGGCGCGGGGAACACGGGCTCGAGACCGAGACGGTAGATCGTCACGCGATCAGATCACCCGGCGGTTGCATGGAGGGATAGGGCGATCAACCACTGCGCGGCGAAGTAGCTGGCATACACAGTGGCCTGTGAGCCGGCGAACGGACGCTGGAAGCGCGCGAGCGCGAGCGCCGAATCCGAGACCGCGAAGAGCAGCGCACCGGCCGCGGCGAGCGGCGGGCCTGCACCGGGGATGACGGCGCAGCGCGCGAACGCCTGCCACGCCATCACGACGATCACGGCGATGTAGACGATCACCGGAATGCGCAGGCTGCCGAGCCCGGGAGCGAGCTTGCGGTAGACGAACCCCACAGCGACGAGCAGCGGCAGCAGCGCCAGCGGCGCGAGCTGGAAGCCCGCTTCGTGGGTGAAGGCAGCGATGTAGCAGACGTGCGCGACGAGAAAGCTCGCGAGCCCGGCGGTGAAACGGTCCGACGGCAGCATCAGCAGCACGTCCCCTGCGAGCGAGAAGACCAGCCCCGCGAGAATCCACCAGGCGACGCGGGGATCGGCGCCGGGCGGCGCCGACGCGGCGAGCGCGAGGATCAGCAGCGTCGCGAGCGGCTTCGCGACGTAGACGAGGGCGCGCGATCCCCGGTAGTCCCCCCAGACGAGCGTGAGCGTGGCGCCCAGCGTCGCCAGCGAGAGCAGGATCGTCTGGGCGTGCCACGGCATCGCGATATGCTTCCCGTTCTTGCGAGGGGGCAGCGATGATACTCGATCGTTTTCGATTGACGGACCGGGTGGCGATCGTGACGGGCGCCGGACGCGGCATCGGGGAGGGCTGCGCGCTCGCCTTCGCCGAGCAGGGCGCGGACGTCGTGTGCGCAGCGCGCACACCGGCGCAGCTCGAGGCCGTCGCCGACAAGATTCGAAAGCTCGGCCGCCGCGCGCTCGTGGTGCCCACCGACGTGAACGAGCCCGGAGCCCTCGAAGCGCTCGTGGACCGCACGCTCGGCGAGTTCGGACGCCTCGACATCGTCGTGAACAACGCCGGCGGCACCCCGCCGCGCGGGGCGCTCCAGACCAGCGACAAGATGTTCGAAGCGGCGTTCCACTTCAACGTGACGACCGCCTTCACGCTCTCCCGCCACGCGATTCCGCACATGCAAAAGCAGGGTTGCGGCTCGATCGTGAACATCTCCTCGGCCGCGGGCCGCGTGCCGCAAGCGAACTTCGTCGCCTATGGCACGGCGAAGGCCGCGCTCTCGTTCATGACGCGCCAGCTGGCGGCCGAGTTCGCGCCCGTCGTGCGCGTGAATGCGATTGGTGTCGGGGCGGTGAAGACGTCCGCCCTGATGCCCTTCCTGAACGACGACCTGCGTCGAGCGATGGAAAAGCTCACTCCCATGAAGCGGCTCGGCGAAGTCGAGGACATCGCGACGATGGCGCTCTACCTGGCCTCGCCCGCGTCGGGCTGGGTGACGGGCAAGGTCTTCGAAGTGGACGGCGGCACCGAAGCCACGAACTGGCCGTTCTAGCTGGCTTCCGTGTTCTGCCGCGCGCGCCCGAGCCTGCGCTCCGTCTCCAGCGATATGCGGGGTCGCAGCGATCGTGCGGTGGCGCCGAGCTCGCGGCGCAGGAGTCCGCGCAGGGCCCCCGGGTCTTCGTAGCCGACTCGCCGCGTGATCTCGTCGAAGCTGAGCGCTGTCGTTCCCAGGAGATGTGCCGCCCGCTCGACCCGGAGCCGCTGCAACAGACCCAACGGACTCAGGCCGACGCAAGCGCGCGTGCGCCGAGCCAGGGTTCGCGGGCTGACGTGAGCGGCGTTGGCGATCTCTGCGATCGTCAAGGGACGTTGCAGGTTCTTGCGGACGAAGCGTTCGGCGCGGCGCACCTCCTCGCTGTCGTGGGAGAGGTGGTCGACCAGCGCGTAGCGCGTCTGACTGGGTCTCTCATCGATAACGAGAAGACGTGCGCAGCGCGCAGCCACCTCGGGGCCGGCGATTCGCCGGACCAACCAGAGCATCAGATCGATCTGCGACAGGGCCGCGCCGGCGGTGACCATGCGACTTCCGTTTGGGGAAACGACCGCGTCCTCCCGCAAATCAACGCGTGGGTAACGGGCGCGGAAGAGGGGTGCGAGCCACCAGGATGTCGTGGCGACACCGCCATCGAGCAATCCGGTCTCTGCCAGCACGAACGTACCCGCGCAGGACGCGCAAATCAGTGCGCCCCGTGCGGCATGACGGATCAGGAATCGCCCCGCGGAAACGACGTCCTCGCGCACGAGCGCCGCCTCCAGCTCCTCGCGCAGCGGAACGTTGATGCCGGGGACCATCACGACGTCGAACTTCGCGCTGCTCTTGAAGGTGATATCGCCGGCGATGCGACGCCCGGTGCCGCTCGTCACCGCGCTCGCGGCCGCGACCAGGCGGACGTCGAAGGTCGCTGGATCGCCGCGGATCGCGGCGATCCGATTGGCGACCGCCAGCACGTCGACCGTCACGCCGAACACGGAATCGAGGACGCCGTCCAGGATCACCAGGGCCAGGCGTTTCGGCATTTGGCAAGAATGACATGAAACATGTCGAATTTGCCACTTCCGAGCAGGCGCGGACGAGGGCTAGGGTGGCGGCTTGGAGAACCTCCCGGGAGGTCGCAGCGCTCGCGTGCCTGCGCATCGCCACCGGCTCGGGCGCGGTCACCGCGAGCCGCCCGATCGATCCGCTGAACGACGAGGAGCCTTGCGATGCCGAAGCGAAGCATGCACGCCGACGATCCGCTCGAAGACTTCGATCCACGACCGATCACTTTCGCTGGGATCACGAAAGTGGTGCACGTGGCGGGCACGGGGCCGGCGGTGATCGTCATGACCGAGATGCCGGGCATCAGCCCACAGGTCGCGCGCTTCAGCCGTTGGGTCCGCGAAGCGGGCTTCCGCGTTTACATGCCATCGCTCTTCGGCCGCGACGGCGCCGTGCCCAACGTCGAGGAAGGCACGGCCAGCTTCCGGCGGGCCTGCATCAGCGCCGAGTTTCGCGCCTTCGCCGCCGACGAATCGAGCCCGGTGACCCAATGGCTGCGCTCGCTCGCCCGGCTTGCGCACGCGGAATGCGGTGGGCCGGGCGTCGGGGCGATCGGGATGTGCTTCACCGGAAACTTTGCGCTCACGATGATGCTCGAGACAGCGATGCTCGCGCCCGTGCTGTGCCAGCCGTCCCTGCCCCTGGACGACCCTGCCGGAATCGAAATCACGCCCGACGAGCTGGCTGCGGTTCGGGAACGTCTCGTGCGGGACGATCTGACCGTGATGGCCTACCGCTTCGAAGGCGATCGCTTCTGCACGGCGCAGCGGTTTGCGGCGTACGCCGAGGCGCTCGGCGAACGTTTCGTAGCGCGGGTGCTACCCGACAGCGCCGCCAATCCGGACGCGCCAGCCTTCTTCGAGAAGGTCGTGGCGTGTCCCCACAGCGTGGTGACGGCGCATCTGGTCGACGAAGCGGGCCACCCGACGCTGGCGGCGCGCGACGAGATCCTGGCGTTTTTCGCGCGTCGGCTCGGCAAGTGAAGCGGGCGACGGCGGTGACGGCGCGGCCCGACCGCCGGCGACAGCCTGCGACGCGACCTCGGGCTGGCGCTCCAGACCGCGACTACGCGAGCCCCAGCTTGCGGTCCTGCTCGGTCGGGTCGAAGTCTTCGAACTCGATGATGCCGAGCTTCGTGAACGCCTCGCGCACGCGCGGAGTGATCAGGCCGAGCCGCTTCAGGTTCGGCACCACGCGCGCGAACAGCATCTTGCGAAACGCGTTGCCGAGTGGTGACGCCATCACCACTTCCTTCAGCTCGTCCTTGTTCCAGCCCATCACCTGCGCGATCTGATCGCCCACCAGGCGGTTGCGCATCAGCTCGCAGGCGTAGATCACGAAATCCTCGCGATCCTTCAGTTCGTTCGCGGGCATGTCCTTGTAGTAATCCTTGAGCGAGAGCACGCCGAACGCGACGTGGCGCGACTCGTCCTTCATCACGTAGCGGAGCAGATCCTTCAGCAGCGGCTCCTGCGCCACCTGGTGCAGATTGCCGAAGGCGGCCATCGCCAGGCCCTCGATGATGATCTGCATGCCGAGGTACTTGAAATCCCAGCGCGCGTCCTGGATCGTCGCGTCGAGCAGCTCCTTCAGGCTCTCGTTGATCGGCCACTCCCACTCGAGCTTCTCGTGCAGGTAGCGGCTGAACACCTCGACGTGTCGAGCCTCATCCATGGTCTGGGTGCCGGCGTAATATTTGGCGTCCATCCACGGCACGCCGCCCACGAGCTGCGAGGCGACGATCAGCGCGCCCTGCTCGCCGTGCAGGAATTGCGAGAGCTGGAGCGAGATCTGCGCGTGGCGCAGGCGCAAGCGCTCCTTCTCGTTCAGCTTCTGGTACGGCGCGAAATTCTGGAGCGGGTTGACGCCAGCGGGGATGATCTCGCTCTCGGGATCGACGTCGGTGTCCCACGCGAGCTGGGTGGTGGAATTCCACTGGTCGCGCTTGGCTTTTTCGTAGAGGTCGCGCAGACCCTCGTTCACACTGCCGTAATTCCAGACATAGTTCGTGTCGAACGACGTCAGGATGGTTTCGAGCTCCTGGTCGAGGTGTTCGAGCTGGTTGACGCGGGGAGGGGCCGACATGGAGTTTCTCCTGAATCGGGAGGTCGCCCAGCGGCGCTGGGCGAAGGGCGCGCCGCAGACTAGCGAATCGCGCTCAGGCGAGCCGGGAGGCGAGTTCGTGATGCGCGGCGTAGGGCGGGGCGCCGCTCCCGCCCGCGCGTCCGCCGGAGAAGCGGCGCTTGAACGCGGCCATGCGCGCGAGGCCCCTCTCGACGAGCGGGTCCGGCGCGGATTCGAGCGCGGCGAGCACTTCGTCGCGCAGCTCCGTGCGGCTGCACACGAGCAGCGCATCGACGCCGGCGGCGAGCGCCGCATGCGTCACGTCGGCCGGTGTAAAGCGGTCGGCGATCGCGCGCATCTCCAGGTCGTCGCTGAAGACGAGTCCGTCGTAGCCGATCTCGTCGCGCAGCAGCGCCAGCACGCTGGGCGAGAGTGTCGCCGGGAACCGCGGGTCGATGCGCGGCAGCCAGACGTGCGCCGTCATCATGCTCGCGACACCGGCTGCGGCGACGGCGCGAAAGGGCACGAGTTCGACACGCTCGAGCCGCTCGCGTGCGTGCTCGATGCGCGGCAGATCGAAGTGGCTATCGACCGTCGTGTCGCCGTGACCCGGGAAGTGCTTCGCGCAGGCCGCGACCCCCGCCTGCTGGAGGCCTTTGCTGAAAGCGACGGCGTGCCGCGCGACCTGTTCCGGATCGCGCGAAAAGCTGCGGTCGCCAATCACCGGATTCGCCGGATTCGTATCGACGTCGGCGACGGGAGCGAAATCCAGATCGATGCGCAGATCCGCGAGCTCGCGGCCGAGCGCGCCGGCCACGGCCTGCGTGTCCTCCGGTGAGCCGCGCTCGGCGAGCCGTCGCATCGGCGGCCACTCGGTCCACGGCGCGCGCAGACGCTGGACGCGGCCGCCCTCCTGATCGATGGCCACGCACAGCGGCGCATCCGCCGGCGCCCGCGCGTGTAGCTCCTGCACCAGCGCGCGCAGCTGCTCCGGAGACGCGACGTTGCGGGCGAAGAGCACGACGCCCCCGACCCGCCCCGCGCCCACGAGCGCGGCGAGATCGTCCGGCAGCGTCGTGCCGGCGAAGCCGGCGAACAGGAGCTGACCCGGCTGCCACGGCGAAGTCACGGGCACACCCTACCCGAGCCAGCCGCGGCGTCGAGGCGCAGCGACGTGCGAGAATGGGGCACCCCGATCGCGGAGGCCGCCATGAGCTCGCGCAACGATCCCCTCGCCGGAGGCAGCCCGCTTGGACGCTTCGAGGTGCTCGGCGACGGCGTCGCCCAATTCCACGGCTTCTGCAACGTGGGGTTCGTGTGGGGGCGCGGCGAGGTGCTCGTCGTCGACACCAGCCACGCGCGGCTCGCGCCGCGTGCGGTTGCGGCGTTGCGGGAGCACACGGCCGACCCGGTCGCGCACGTCGTCTACACGCACGGGCACGTCGATCACGTGGGCGGCGCGCCGAGCTTTCTGGCCGATGCCGAGCAGCGGGGACACCCGCGTCCGGTCTTTTGGGGTCAGGCCGCGTTGCCCGCGCGTTTCGCGCGCTATGCGGCGACCTGGGGTTGGAACAACGAGGTGAACCGCCGGCAGTTCCAGCTCCCGGCGGGCGTCGATGCGTTCCCGCGCGGCTTCATCGCGCCCGACCGGACGTACCAGGAAGAGGCCGTGTTCGATCTCGCCGGCGAACGTGTGGAGCTGCACCACGCGCGCGCCGAGACCGACGATGCCAGCTGGGTGTGGCTGCCCGAGCGCCGGCTCGCCCTGGTCGGGGATCTGTCGGTGCAATCGGTCCCGAACACGGGGAACCCGAACAAGCCGCAGCGCTACACGCTCGGGTGGGCCGAGGCGCTCGAGGCGATCGCGCAACTTCGACCAGAAACGATCATTCCGGGGCATGGGGATCCCCTGCGCGGCGAGCGCGCGCTCGAGATGCTGATCGAGACGGCGCGCGCGCTGCGGTTCCTCCATGACGCGGTGCTGGAGAGGCTCAACGCCGGCCAGTGGCCGGACGAGATCGTCGACGCGGGGATCGCGCTGCCCGCCGACCTGGCGGCAAAAGCGTACTTGCGCCCCATCTACGGGTGCGCCGAATTCGTGGTGCGGGACGTCCTGCGCGCCTACGCCGGCTGGTGGGGAGGCAACCCGGCCGAGCTGCTCCCGGCCGGGCGCGCCGCGGTGGCGCGCGATCTGGTGGACGTTGCGGGCCGCGGGGCGCTCGTCGCGAAGGCGCGGGCGCTCGCGCAGGCGGAACAGCACCGGCGCGCCCTTCAGCTTGCCGTGTATCTGTCGCAAGCCGACCCGGCAGATGCCGAGGCTCACGCGCTGGTGGCCGAGCTGTGTGACGCGCTCGCGGAGCGCGAGGCCTCCTTCATCGCGCGCAACTTCTATCGCGCGGCCGCGGCAGAGGCGCGCAGGAGCCGGGTCTGCTAGCCTGCCGCGCCCCATGAAGCAGCCGCGCAAGGACATCCGCAACGTCGCGATCATCGCGCACGTCGATCACGGCAAGACGACGCTCGTCGACGGCCTTTTGCGTCAGACCGGCGCCTTCCGTGAGAACCAGGCCGTGGTCGAGCGCGTGATGGACAGCGAGGATCTCGAGCGCGAGCGCGGGATCACGATCCATGCGAAGGACACCTCGATCGAGTTCGAGGGCGTGCGCATCCATCTCGTCGATACACCGGGCCACGCCGACTTCGGCGGCGAGGTCGAGCGCGTGCTCGGGTTGGTCGACGCGGCGTTGCTGCTCGTCGACGCGGTCGATGGCGTGATGCCGCAGACCCGTTTCGTGGTGGGCAAGGCTCTCGCGCATGGGCTGCGCATCATCCTGGTGGTGAACAAGGTCGACCGGCCGGAGCAGCGCTCGAACCAGGTGGTCGACGAAGTCTTCGACCTGCTCGTCGATCTCGGCGCCGACGACCACCAGCTCGAGTTCCCGGTGATCTTCGCCTCGGCCAAGGAAGGCACCGCCGTGCGCTCGCTCGAAGATCCGCGGCGCGATCTGCGGCCGCTGCTCGAGGCGATCCTCGAGTGCACGCCCGCCCCCGACGTCGATCTCGAAGCGCCGCTCCAGTTCCAGGCCGTGACGCTCGGTTGGGACGACTACGTCGGCCGCCTGGTGATCGGGCGCGTGGCCCGCGGCCGGCTCGTGCGCGGCTCGACCGTCGCCCGCATCGGGCCCGAGGGCAAGCTCGAGCCCTTCCGCGTGACCAAGCTCTTCGGTTCGCGCGGCCTGCGGCGCGTCGATCTCGAATCGGCGGAGGCGGGCGAGATCGCGGTGATCGCGGGCGTGGATTCGATCGAGATCGGCGACACGATCTGCGATCCCCAGACGCCCGAGGCGCTGGCGCGCATCCACGTCGACCCGCCCACGATCCGCGTGCGCTTCACGGTGAACAACTCGCCCTTCTGCGGGCGCGAGGGCCGCTTCGTCACCAGCCGCCAGATCGGCGATCGCCTGCGCCGCGAGGCGCTCGGCAACGTCTCGATCCGGATCGAGGCGACCGAGGTAGCGGACATTTTCGAAGTCGCCGGGCGCGGCGAGCTCCAGATCGCCATCTTGATCGAGACACTGCGCCGCGAGGGCTACGAGTTCGCCGTGTCGCGGCCCGAAGTGATCCGCCGCGAGATCGACGGCGTGCAGTCCGAGCCTGTCGAAGACGTGGTCATCGAGATCCCCGAGCGCTGCGCCGGCGCCGTCATGGAAAAACTCGCCGGCCGCAAGGGCCGCATGCTCGCGATGGAGCAGCGCGATGGCCGCGTGCGTCTGTGCTTCGTGGTGCCGAGCCGCGGCCTGTTCGGCTACCGCGGCGAGTTCCTGACCGATACGCGCGGCGAGGGAGTGTTGCACCGCACGGTGCGCGGCTACGAGCCCCTCGCGGGCGATCTGCCGCGGCGTGGTCTGGGGGCGGTGGTGGCGACCGAAGCGGGCAAGACCACGGCCTACAGCCTCTTCAGCATCCAGGAGCGCTCGCTGCTGTTCGTCGGCGCGGGCGTCGCCGTCTACGAAGGGCAGGTCATCGGAGAAAACCGCCGCGCGAACGACATGAACGTGAATGCCGTGCGCGCGAAGAAGCTCACGAACATCCGGGCCGCCGGCAAAGACGAAGCGACCATCCTCACGCCCGCGCGCGAGGTCGCGATCGAGTGGGCGCTCGAGTGGCTCGAGGACGACGAGCTGCTCGAAGTGACGCCGCAGTCCCTGCGCCTGCGCAAGCGCGTCCTCTCGGGCAGCTTCCGAAAGCGCTAGTTCCAGGACTTCGCTCGCCTGCGGCTCGCTGCGCGCCGCCGCGGGCGGCGCTTGCAGGTCGCGAGCGAGATCGACGCAGACTATCCTGCGCCGCGTGCACGACGCGGTCGCGGATCTGCTCAGCTTCATCGATCGTTCGCCCACCCCGTATCATGCGGTCGCCGAGGTCGTGCGCCGGCTCGAGGCGGCCGGCTATCGCGAAGCGCACGACATCGACGCCTGGGAGCTCGCAGCCGGCGAGCGGCGCTACTGCCTGCGCGGTGGCGGCAGCCTGGTGGCCCTGCGGATGGGCGCCGTTTCCCCGGTGCAGGGAGGTTTTCGC
Source organism: Deltaproteobacteria bacterium (assembly GCA_031405455.1). Lineage (GTDB taxonomy): Bacteria > Myxococcota_A > UBA9160 > UBA9160 > SMWR01 > DATBRV01. The sequence goes on from JANNIY010000174.1 coordinate 19,364, forward strand.
GTCGTCGGCGCCCACACCGACTCCCCGAACCTGCGCTTGAAGCCGCTCGCCGACGTCGATGCCCACGGCTACCGGCAGTTCGCCGTCGAGCCCTATGGGGGCGTGCTGGCCCACACCTGGCTCGACCGCGATCTTTCGCTCGCGGGCCAGGTGGTCCTGCGCGAGGAAGATCGCACGCGCACGCTGCTCGTCGATTTTGCGCGGCCGCTGCTGCGGATCCCGAGTCTCGCGATCCATTTGAATCGCGAGGTCAAGAGCGAGGGGCTGAAGCTCAACCCGCAGACGCAGCTCGTGCCGGTCTCGGGTCTCGAGGGCGCGCCCGGGCTCGCCGAACTCGTCGCGAAGGAGCTGCGGGCGCGCCAGCTCGCGAATCCGTCGCCGGCGGATCTGCTCGCGTTCGATCTCATGCTCTACGATTCGCAGCCCGCGGCCGTCTCCGGCTTGCGCGGCGAATTCATCCAGGCTCCGCGGCTCGACAACCTCGCCTCGTGTCACGCCGCCGTCACCGCCCTGCTCGCGGCCGCGACGGAGCCGGCGCCGGCCCACGCGAGTGTCGTCGTGCTCTACGACCACGAGGAAGTGGGCAGTCGCAGCGCCTATGGCGCGGCCGGGCCGCTGCTCGCGGACGCGCTCGCGCGCGCGGTCGACGGTTGGAAGGGCGGCGGGGCGCAGGGGGTCTCGCGCGCGCTCGCGCGCTCGCTCATGATCTCGGCCGACATGGCCCACGCCGTGCACCCGAACTACGCCGACCGCCACGAACCCGGCCACCAGCCGCGGATCGGCAGCGGACCCGTGATCAAGCGCAACGCCAACCTTTCGTACGCGAGCGACGCCGTGGGAATCGGACATTTCGCGTCGCTCTGCGCGCGGCTCGGAATCACCCCGCAGCATTTCGTCACGCGTAGCGACATCGCCTGCGGCTCGACGATCGGTCCGATCACGGCGGCGCGCCTCGGCATCCGCACGGTCGACGTCGGCAATCCGATGCTCTCGATGCATTCCTGTCGCGAGATGGCGGGCAGCGCCGACGTGCAGCCGATGATCGACGTGCTGCGCTCGTTTCTCGCCGGCGCGTGAACGGCAACCTCCCGGACGCCGACCGCGTATTCATCCAGCGCGCACTGCGCATCGCGATCATCGGGTTCGCGACGGCCGGCGCCGTGCTGGCGCTGCTGTGGTTGCTCGCCGGCGCGCTCACGCCGCTCGCCGCGGCCTTCGTGATCGCCTACCTGTTCGACCCGCTGATCGACCGCTTCGAGACGCGCGGCATCGGTCGACGCGCCGCCATCTTCCTGCTGCTCGGCATCGCCGGGCTGGCGATCTTCGCGTTCGCGTTCTTCATCGTCCCGCGCATGCAACACGAGATCGTGACGCTTTCGGCCAGCCTGCCCGGCTATCTCGACAGCGCGCTCGAGCGCGCGGCGCCGAAGGTGCAGTCGTGGTTCGGCTACGCGATTCCGCGCTCGCTCGAAGAGGGCATCGCGAGCCTGAATTCCGGCAGTCTCCAGGTCGTGCTCGATGGCGCGCGCGGGATGCTCGAGCGCAGCCTGCGGGTCGTGACCGGGACCGTCGGGACGCTGGTCGGACTGCTCGTGATCCCGGTGATCGCCTACTACCTGCTCGCCGAGTTCGACGAGATCAAGCGCGCGATCCTGCGGCTGGTTCCGAGGGCCCACCAGGCCCGTGTCGCCGAAAAGGCGGCGGTGGTGGATTCACTGCTCTCGGGCTTCATTCGTGGGCAGCTCACCGTCTGTCTGCTGCTCGGGCTGCTCTACGGCATCGGCTTCTCGCTGATCGGGGTCGATCTCGCGATCGGAATCGGCGTCGCGGCGGGAATGCTCGCGATCATTCCGTACGTTGGCAGCGCCTTCGCGCTTTCGAGCGCATCGCTCTTGTGCGTGCTCGAGCACGGCGTCGGCGTGCAGCTGGCGTTCGTCGTCGGCTGGTACGTCGTCGTTCAGTCTCTCGAGGGATTCGTGCTCACTCCGCGGATCGTGGGCAAGAGTGTCGGCATGCACCCGGTGACGGTGATCGTCGCGCTGCTGATCGGCGGCGATCTCCTGGGCTTTCTCGGCTTGCTCGTCGCCGTGCCTCTGGCGGCTGTCGTGCAGGTGTTCTTGCGCGATGGACTCGAGGCTTATCGGCGTTCGCCGCTGTATGCCGGATCTGCGCCGGACGCTGTGGGCCCCGATTGACGCGCGCTATCGTCTCGCGCGTGGCCCAACGAGATGCTGACGAGCGCGATCCCGGGGCCGGCAAGTCCGCGGGGGCCGCTGGCGAAGCGGCGCCGGGAGAATCCGAAGACGAGGAGAGCGAGGAGCGGGCCTCGACGCCCTTCGATCACCCGTTCTTTCTACCCGCGCTGCTGATCGCCTTCACGGCATGGTTTGGCTACGACGGCTGGCTGAATTCCGATTTCGATCCGCAGTGGATCGGCTTCAACCGCTGGGGCTTCTTCATCCTGGGCGCGCTTGCGGTCTACTTCACGATCCAGACCGTGCGTGATCTGCGCGCCGAGAAGAAGTAGCCGGAGCGAGCCCGCCCGCTCGGTCCTCGTTTGCCTGCCCGCCCGTGCGCTCCCGCGCTCACTCGGCCAGCAGGCTGCGCGCGACGACCTTCAGGCCGAGGATCGGCTTCACGCCCTCGAAGATCGGCAGCACCTGCGCGTCGACCACGTAGCGGCTGATCGGGTACTCCTCGGCGTAACCCCAGCCGCCGTGCATCAGCTGACCGAGCTGCGTGACTTCGACGGCCATGTCGCACGCGAGCAGCTTCGCCTGCGCTGCGAGCGGCGCGGCCTTGCGCTCGTCTTCGTCCATCGCGCGCGCTGCGGCGTAGGTGATCGCGCGCGATGCAGCGAGCGCCGCTGCCATGCGCCCGAGCGTGTACTGCGTGAGCTGGAACTCCGAGATCGGCTTGCCGAACTGAACGCGATCGACGACGTAGTCCGCGGTCTTCTCGAGGGCCGCCTGCGCGAGCCCGCAAGCGCGCCCGCCCGTTTGCAGGCGTCCTGCCGCGAAGCCCGCCATCTGGAGGTAGAAGCCGCGGCCAATCCCCGCGTCGCCGCCGACCAGGTGATCAGCGGGCACCGTGAAGTTCTCGAAATTGAGCGTGAAGGAGTGCATCCCGCGGTAGCCGGGCGTTGCATCGGCCTTGCCGACCAGCCGGCCGCCGCCAGGCTGTGTCATCGCAAAGTCGTGGCCGTCGAAGCGATCCTTCGGGACGATGAAGAGGGAGAGGCCCTTCGCGCCCTTCGAGGTGTCCGGATCGGTGCGCGCGAGCAGGGCGAGTACGTTCGCGCGGCCTGCGAAGGTGCACCACGACTTCGGGCCGTTGATCACCCAGACGTCGCTGCCGTTCACGTTGCGGCGCTCGGCCCGACACTTGACGGAGGCGACATCACTGCCCACGTCGGGCTCGGTGACCGAGATCCCGACCATCACCTCGCCTGCGGCGATGCGCGGCAGCCACTGCTTCTTCTGCTCCTCGCTGCCCCCCTGGAGCAACGCCTTGGTGAGGATCTCGGGGCGCGTGATGAGCGAGCCGGCGGCCGCCAGCGACGCCCGCGAAAGCTCTTCGGTGGTGAGGATCATGGCGAGATTGCCGAGATCGGAGCCTCCGTAGGCTTCGGGCACCGCGAGGCCGAAGTAGCCGAGCTCGGCCATCTTCGTGATGAAGGCCTCCGGGACCAGCGCGTCGCTGCGGTGGATGCGCTCCGCCTCCGGCGCCACCTCGCGTTCCGCGAACTCGCGCACGGATTCGCGCACCTGCTCGGAGAACTCGTCGAGTGGCAGCCGATCGCGGCCGCGCACGGCGCAGACGTGACGCCCGATCTCGCGCAACACGCCCTCGCTGCCGGCGCGGCGCAGGCAGGCCCGCAGGCGCTCCGGGAAGGCCTCTTCCAGCGCCGCCTCGCTGAGTCCGAGATCCGGGAGCAAGCCGTCGATGCGCTCGCGCAGACTGCGCACCAGCAGCGCTGTGGCGGCGGCGCAGGTGGTTTCGAGCAGGGCCGTGCTGCGGCCCTCGCGCCCGGCCTCGGCCACGAACTCGACGAACGCGCGCGCCGCGCGGCCCTCGGTGGCGGCGTAGGCCACGCGCTCGGCGAGCACCTGGTGCGCGTCGATGTCCGCGCCGTGCGCGGTGATCGTTCGCGCGCGCGAAAGCGCCTGCGCGAGCAGGCCCTCCGCAGCGGTGATCAACAGGCGTGCGTCGTCGAGACCGGGCAGGGAAGTCATGGGATCCTCGCGCGACCGGCGGCCAGCCGGTCGGTGAAAAACAGGGATAGTTAGGATAGCGTGAGCCTTCGCCACGAAAGCTGGGGAGGTTTGCCATGCCGCGGATCAAACTCGGGCTGTGCACGGCGGCGGCGCTCGGCGCCGCTTGGCTCCTGGCGTGCGAGGCCGCCGAGCGGCCCGCCGAGATTCCCGCCGAGCCGCCCCCGGTGGCCGTCCCCGACGACTCCGCCAACGAGCTGCGTGAGGCCACGAGTCTCGCGACGGGTGCAGCCGAGGCTGCGGCGGAGTCGGCGCAGGTCGCAGGCAACGCCGCCGAATCGGCCGAGGCGCTCTCGGGCGAGGCCGCGGGTCTGCTCACGGCGCTGGGCTTCGTCGACGACCGTGAAGTGATCCAGGTGCTCAACACGAAGATCGGCACGCGGGTGGTGTTCCTTCCGTCGACGATCGTCGTGACGTCTGGCACGGGCCGCAAGCTCTCGATCTTCAACGACAGCGACATGCCGCACGGCTTTCGCATTCCTGGTCTCGCGCTCGAGGCGCTGTTGTTGCCGGGCGAGGAGAACGTGATCGAGCTGCCGCCGCTCGTCGGGCCGCAGATCTACGGCATCGAGTGTCACCTGCATGTGCCGCACCGGCACGCGACGCTCGTCGTGCTTCCGGCGCGCCCGTCAGGCGACTGACAGGAACCCGAGCAGCTGCTCGACCAGCGCGGGGGCGCCGAGAACGAGGCCGCCCTTGCCCGCGCGCGGCGGCAGCATCACGCAGCGGCCTCCGGCTTCGGGAACGAGCAGTCGTGTCGCCGCCATGTCCCAGGGGTTGAGACAGAGATCCACCATCGCGCCCACGCCGCCGGCCAACACCTGTGCGTGACCAAACGCGTCGGTGTAGCCGCGCAGCAACGGAATCTCGCGCGCCATGCGTTCGAAGGCCGGGCGTTCGCCGTAGAGATCGAACGTGAAGGGATCGCCGTGCGAGATGATCGCGCGGCGCAGGTCCGTCTCCTGCGACACCTGCGTGGGGATGCCGTTGCGCCGGCAGCCGCCGCCGCGCCAGCCGACATAGCGCTCGGCGAGTGCGGGGCAATCGATCAGTCCGACCAGCGGCTGCTCGTCCTCGACGAGCGCGATCAACGTCGTGAACAGTGGAATGCCGCGAGCGAAGCCGATCGTTCCATCGATCGGATCGATCACCCAACGCGGCCCCTCGCTGCCGCCCTCCTCGCCATACTCTTCGCCGACGATGCCGAACTCCGGAAACGCCTGGCGCAGATGCGCGCGGATCACGCGCTCGGCCGCGCGGTCCGCCTCGGTGACGGGCGAGCCATCCTGCTTCGATTCGACCGTCACGGAGCGGAAGCGCGAGAGGATCTCGCGACGCGCCAGATCGGCCGCCTCTCCCGCGGCGCGCGCGGCGGCTTCGAGATCGAGTGAGCGCATCGGCGGCAGGGTAGAATCGTCCCACGGTCGCTGGCAACCACGCAGGAGGGGGCATGGCCACCACACTCGCCGAACGACTCGGTTTCGCATCGGATGAGCGCGTCGCGATCGTGCACTGCGACGACATCGGGATGTGCCGCGCTGCGAACGAGGGCGCGTTTGCGGCGCTCGCGCACGGCCCGGCGACCTGCGGCAGCCTGATGGTGCCCTGCCCGGCATTCGACGAGGCGGCCGAACGATCGCGAAGCCTCCCCGGAGCCGATCTGGGCGTGCACCTCACCCTCAACGCCGAGTGGCCGCGCTACCGCTGGGGGCCGGTGGCCGATCCAAAAACCGTGCCCTCGCTCCTCGACGCCGAGGGCTGTCTGCCGCGCACGACCCAGGAGACGCTCGCGCGCGCGAAGCCCGAGCACGTGGAGATCGAACTGCGCGCGCAGATCGAGCGCGCACTCGCCGCAGGCATCGATGTAACCCACCTCGACGCGCACATGGGGACCGCGTTGCTGCCACCGTTCGCTGGGCTCTACGCCCGCTTGGCGCGCGATTACCGCCTGCCGGTCTTCGCCGTGCGCCCCGACAGCGCCGCGTTGCAGGCCGCTGGCGTCCCGGGCAGCGGCGCCTTCTTCGCAGCGCTCGCCGACACGCTCGACGAATTCGGAGTGCCGATTCTCGACGCCTTCGACGCGAACTCGCTGCACTTCGAGCCCGGCGACGGCGAGCGCCACAACCTCGGCCGCCTGCGCGGGCTGCGGCCGGGCATCAATTATCTGATCTGCCACCCGGCGCAGGGGGGCAGCGAGCTCTCGGAGATCTGTCCCGACGCCCACGCTCGTGATTTCGAACGCGGTTTCTACGGCGGAGCGGCAGGCCGCCGGGCGCTCGAGGCGGAGGGGATCCGCACGCTCGGCATGCGCGCGCTGCGCGATCTGATGCGGGACTCGGCATGAGGCCGCCGACGGAAGCCGCCGCCGACCCGCTGCCGCTGCACGTGGAGGTGAGCGGTGAGGGAGATTGCATCGCGCTCGCGCACGGCTTCGGCGGCAGCGCGCGCAACTTTCGGCCGCAGGTGAGGGCGTTGCGCGAGCGCTACCAGACGATCGTCTACGACGCCCGCGGGCACGCGCGCAGCGGCGCACCCGTAACGGCGGAGGACTACACTCCGGAGTGTTTTGTCGGCGATCTCGGGCGCGTGCTCGCGGGGGCAGGGGCGGCGCGCGCGGTCGTGGGAGGCCTCTCGATGGGGGCGGGCGTCGCCCTGCGATTCGCCCTCGCGCGGCCGGAGTGCGTTCAGGGCCTCGTGCTGGCGGCCTTCCCGGCGGGCGGCGGTCGTGGCTTCGCGGCGCAGGCCCTGGAGTTTGCGCAGTCGCTCGCTGCCGAGGGGATCGCCGCAGCGGGCGAGCGATTCGTGTGGGGGAAGTCCTCGGGCCTGTCCGAGCGCGACGCAGCGCTCGTGCGCCAGGGTTTTCTCGAGCATGCGCCTCACGCGCTGGCGCACGTCCTGCGCGAGCTCATCGCCATGCAACCCAGCGTCGAAGAACTCGCGCCCGCGCTGCGCCGGCTCGAGGCGCCGGTGCTGATCGTCGTGGGTGAACGCGATGCGTCGTCGCTGGCGGCTTCACGGGCGCTTGCCGCGCTGCTGCCGCGCGCGCGGTTCGTCGTCGTGCCGGACGCGGGTCACGTCGTGAATCTCCAGCGTCCGGAGGCCTTCAACGCCGCGCTGCTCGCCTTCCTCGCCGAGGAGGTGTTTGCCGCGGCTTGAGACGCGTCAGGCGCCCACGGCGTCCGCGAGCTGGCGCAGGCGCTCGAACGGATAGATCCCGGTCGCATGGCCGTCGCTCCAGGTGATCTGGATGGCATAGCGGCCGACGGGCTCGATCCGGAGCGGCCGCACATCCACCGGAACGCCCGCAGGATCGAGCAAGCCATTTCCGGACCACTCATCGACGCAGGTCGCGCAGCCGCAGGCGAGCCGCAGTTCGCGCACGTCGAAGACGGATTCCCTGCCGTCGGACCAACGGATGGCGAGCTCGCGCGCACCCGCCTGGCGAATCTCCAGGGGCGTTATTTCCGGGGCGGACACGCGGGAAGTGTATCCGCTAGCCTGCGGGTTCGATGCAGCCGACTCCGACGAGCGAAGACGCGGGGATTGCGATCCTCGGCGGGACGGGCGACCAGGGGCTCGGTCTCGCCCTGCGCTTTGCGCGCGCGGGCGCGAAGCTGGTGATCGGTTCGCGCAAGCCCGAGCGGGCGCTCGAGGCGGCTGCGCGGGTGCGCGAGACGGTTCCCAGCGCCAACGTCGCGGGCTGCGGCAATTCCGAGGCCGTCCAGCAGGCCGGCGTCGTGATCCTGTCGGTGCCGTTCGAGCACACGGCGGAGACCGTGAAGGCGATCCGCGCCGAGCTTTCAGCGGGTCAGATCGTGGTTTCCATGGGCGTGCCGCTGGCGACGGCGATCGGCGACTCCGGCGTGCGCACGCTTGGCGTCTGGCAGGGATCGTGCGCCGAGTTGGTCGCGGATCTCGTGCCCGACGGCATCGAGGTGGTCTCGGCCTTCCAGAACGTCTCCGCGCACCGCCTGCAGGACCTCGACCACCCCGTGGAGTGCGATGTCGTCGTCTCGGGTGCGAAGGCGGCGCGGGGGCGGGTGATGGCGCTTTGCGGGCTGATTCCGGGGCTGCGCGCGGTCGATGGCGGGCCGCTCGGGAACGCGCGAATCGTGGAGGCGATCACCGCTCTCATGATCGGGCTCAATATTCGCTACAAGCTGCCCGCCGGGGTCGGAATCCGCTTCACGGGCCTGCCCGACGCCTGAGCAGCGTCAACCCAGGAATTCCAAGGACTTGCGAGAGGGTCTGGAGCCGTGTGCCAGCCCCGGCCCAGGCGGCCGCGGCGACCGCGGTGGCCGAAAGCGCTGACAGCTCAAGAATTTGTATGTGGCTGGTGAGGGGTGTCCCAGATTTTGTGGGTTTCTAGTTGACGGGTCATTTGGCGGGGAGTAAACACGCGAGACGGGGATGAGACATGTCCTGCTGGTGGCCTGGGGGGTTTCGAAAACAGGCGGCCAACAGCGGGATGCGAGCCGGAGGCGGGAAGGAGGACCCAAATCCAGCTCGGGGGCCTCGGATGTGCCGGGGCCTCTCTCATCTCCGGGGGGAATTCGGCAGCGGCTCGTTGGGTGCTTCGAGCTCGTTCCTGAATCGATCTCCGGGATCGGTCGCGCGCATCGGGGTGAGTTCCCAGTCCGAGCCGGTCGTGAATCGCTCGAGGTTCCGGTCGTTCTTCATCGACACCATCGAGTCGGCGCCAGTTGGAAGGTCGCCTCAGGCCGATCTTTCGCAGCCGTCCGACGTGTCGACGCGCGCAGCGCGGATGAAGCGATCGGGATCCGGGGTGCAGGGAAACCAGGGGGCCACGCGGCGGTTGCGGCGGGCGAACGAAAATGGGCAACGACAAGACACGGGGAGGGAAGATGGAGACGACGGGTCAGCCGGGGGGACGGGTGGAACTGCGGGCGGTGGAGAGCGGGAAGAAGGCCAGTCGGCGCCCGCGCGGACTGAGCGTCGCTCGTCGCTTCACGAAACCCGGCGCCGACCCCTTCGCGGCCGTCGAGTGGGAGCAGCGTTCGGCCAAGATCACCAACGAACGCGGCGAAGTCGTCTTCGAGCAGACCGGCGTCGAAGTTCCGAAGAGCTGGTCGCAGCTCGCCACGAACGTCGTCGTTTCAAAGTATTTCCGCGGCCACGTGGGTACGCCGGAGCGCGAGCACAGCGTGAAGCAGCTGATCGGGCGCGTCGTCGGCCGCATTCGCGAGTGGGGCGACAAGTCCGGTTATTTCCGCACGCCGGAAGACTCGCAGGCATTCTCGGATGATCTCACGCACGTGCTCGTGACGCAGCGCATGGCCTTCAACAGCCCCGTCTGGTTCAACCTCGGGGTCAAGGATACGCCGCAGCAGGCGAGCGCCTGCTTCATCAACTCCGTCGAGGACACGATGGAGTCGATCATGAGCCTCGCGAAGACCGAGGCGATGCTCTTCAAGGGTGGCTCGGGCGCGGGCTCGAATCTCTCGCGCATTCGCTCCTCGCGCGAGCGGCTCGCGGGCGGCGGCACGGCTTCCGGTCCCGTCTCGTTCATGCGCGGCTTCGACGCCTTCGCCGGCGTCGTCAAGTCGGGCGGAAAGACCCGGCGCGCCGCGAAGATGGTGATCCTGAATGCGGATCATCCGGACATTCTCGAGTTCATCCGCTGCAAGTCCGAGGAAGAAAAGAAGGCTGGATCACTGATCGATGCCGGCTACGACGGCGGTTTCAACGTGCCGGGCGGCGCCTACGATTCCGTCTTCTACCAGAACGCCAATCACTCCGTGCGCGTGACGGATTCATTCATGCACTCGGCGCTCGCGGGTTCGAGCTGGCAGACGCGCAGCGTCACCACGGGCGAGGTCATCGACACGTTCCAGGCTCACGACGTGTTGCGCGAGATGGCCGATGCGACACACGTCTGCGGCGATCCGGGCATCCAGTACGACACCACGATCAATCGCTGGAACCCGGTGAAGAACTCGGGGCGCATCCACTCGAGCAATCCGTGCTCGGAGTACATGTTCCTGGACGACACGGCCTGCAACCTGGCCAGCCTGAACCTGATGCGTTTCGTCGATTCGGACGGCCGCTTCGAGGTCGAGGCGTTTCGGCAGGCGGTTGCGCTCACGATCCTGGCGCAGGAGATCCTCGTCGATCACGCGGCGTATCCGACGGCGCAGATCGAGCGCAACAGCCATCTCTTCCGTCCGCTCGGGCTCGGCTTCGCGAATCTCGGCGCATTGCTGATGGCGTCGGGGCTGCCCTACGACGGCGATTCCGGGCGCAACCTCGCGGCGTCGATCACGTCGCTGATGTGCGGCGAGGCCTACCGCGCGAGCGCCGAGATTTCCGCAGCCATGGGGCCGTTCGCGCGCTACCGCCAGAATCGCGACTGCTTCCTCCAGGTGATCGAGATGCACAAAGCCGCGGCCGAGGCCGTGTCGCCGGCCGGCGTTCCCGCGGATCTGCATGCCGCCGCCCGCGAAAGCTGGGTGGCGGCGCTCAGCATGGGTCGACGCCATGGCTACAAGAACGCGCAGGTGACGGTGCTCGCGCCGACGGGCACGATCGCCTTCATGATGGACTGCGATACCACGGGCGTCGAACCCGACCTCTCGCTCGTGAAGTACAAGAAGCTCGTGGGAGGCGGCCTGCTCAAGATCGTGAACGGCACGGTGCCGATGGCGTTGCGTCGGATCGGCTATACGGAAGACGCCGTCCTGCGCATCGTGAGCTGGATCGACGAGCACGAGACGATCGAGGGCGCTCCGGATCTCGAGGATCGACACCTTCCGGTGTTCGACTGCGCGTTCCGGGCGCCGAACGGTGCGCGCAGCATTCACTGGATGGGCCACGTGCGCATGATGGGCGCCGTCCAGCCGTTTCTCTCGGGCGCCATCAGCAAGACGGTGAACCTGCCGGAGACCGCGTCCTCCGACGACATCATGCAGGCCTACATCGAGGGCTGGAAGCTCGGTCTCAAGTCGCTCGCCGTCTACCGCGACGCCAGCAAGCGCACCCAGCCGCTCAATGCCGGGCGCGATGTGGCGAAGGTCGTGAGCCTCGACGTGGGGCGGCCGGTGCGGCACAAGCTTCCCGACGAACGCAGTGCGATGACGCACAAATTCTCGATCGCGGGTCACGAGGGCTATCTCACCGTCGGCCTCTACGCCGACGGCCAGCCCGGCGAGATCTTCCTGCGCGTCGCGAAGGAAGGCAGCACGGTCTCGGGCCTGATGGATACGATCGCCACGATGACCTCGATCGCGCTTCAGTACGGCGTGCCGCTCAAGGCGCTGGTGGACAAGTTCAGTCACACCCGCTTCGAGCCGTCCGGGTTCACGAACAATCCGGAAATCCCGATCGCGAAGTCGACGACCGACTACGTGTTCCGCTATCTGGGCAACCGCTACCTGAAGGGACAGCCCGAAGTGGCGGACGAGCAGGACGAGCAGACCACGGCGATGAGTCCGACGCCCCTGCGCGTCGTGGTCGCTGGCGGCTCGGGTTCGCGCGAACCCTCGCTGCCCTACCGCATCGTGAACCAGGCGGATGCACCGAGCTGTAGCGATTGTGGCTCGATCATGGTGCGCAGCGGTGCCTGCTACAAGTGCGCAAACTGCGGCAGCACGAGCGGTTGCAGTTGATCGAATTTTCGACGCGTACGACGCCTTCGACTGGGGGGTAGGGGGCGTCGGGGAGCGCGGAGTCCTTCCGCTCGGTGGTTCCGGGCAACCGGCCGCAGGTCGGAAGGCTTCGCGCTCCTGCGCGTCGCGCGCACTCGGGGGAAATCCTGACCGAGTTCATTCGCAGGACCATCGTCGCATGCCTGTCGCTCGGGCTGGCGGGATGCGTGAACGTGCAGCTCTTCGGCGGCACGCCCGAACCGCTCGTCGAGACCGTGATCTACGGCGAATCGGGTCCGAAGATCCTGCTCCTCGACATCGATGGCGTGATCAGCGAGAGCAGCGACGATCGCGGATTCCTCGACCGCTCCGAGGAAAGCATGGTGGCGCGCGTGCGCGAGCAGCTCGATCGCGCGCGCGCTGATGCGAGCGTGCGCGGTCTGCTGCTGCGCATCAACAGCCCCGGCGGCACCGTGACGGCGAGCGACGTCATCTATCAGGAACTGCTGCGCTTCAAGCAGGACCGCGAAGTGCCGGTGGTGGCCCACTTCATGGGCGTCGCGGCCTCCGGCGGCTACTACGTGGCCATGGCTGCCGACGAGTTGATCGCGGAGCCGACCGGAGTCACGGGTTCGATCGGTGTCATCTTCGTCGGGGTGAACATCAGCGCCTTGATGGAGAGGTTCGGCGTCGCGGACCAGACGCTCACCGCGGGCGCCCAGAAGGACGCCGGCTCGTGGCTGCGTCCGATGAGGCCGGCCGAGCGCGAACATCTCCAGTCGGTGCTCGACGACATGCACGAGCGCTTCAAACAGGTCGTCGCGGCGGGGCGCCGCGGGCTCGACCGGGCGCGCATCGACGAACTCGCGGATGGGCGTATCTACAGCGCGAGTCAGGCCAAGGCCAACGGTCTCGTGGATGAACTCGGAGGTCTGGAGACGACCGTCGCCGCCGTGCAGCGGCGCGCCGGCATCGCGAAGGCGCGTGTCGTCAGCTACCACCGCCCACGCGAATACCGGAAGAATCTCTACACGCAGGCGCCTGCCATCCCACAGGTGATGCGGCTCGAACTCACGCCTTCCCTGCCGCTCGCGCGGCCTGGCTTCCTCTATCTGTGGGCGCCGGGCCTTCCGTAAGGGGCGCGCGAAGTGCGGAGTCCGCTGAGACTTCGCACCGGGCGCGCGCGGCTGGACGAGCGCGGCGCGACCTCACGGGGCCTCGCCGTCTCGCCCGAACCGCTCGGCCCGGGCTCAGTTCTCAGTAGGACCAGCGTCCGTTCTCGTAACGGAAGATCTCCGTCACGGGCACACGCGATGCCACCGTGCAGTCCGTCGCGCTGGCGCCCGTGCACGAATACATCAACTCCGTGTAGCGCAGGAGGCCGACGTAGGGGGCGCTCGGGTGTCCCGTCGGCCGCAGCTCGACGCTGAAGTCGTCGCTGTAGCCGCGATAGCTCGACTGGGCGCCGCCCGCGCTCGCGCGGACGGTCGGCTTTCCGCGCTCCTGGGTCTGAAGGCGCTGGACGTTGGACATCCAGGACTTCGCGAACTGCTGGAACTGGTCCTCGGCGCGAGATCGGCTCGCGTCCGAGATGGCTGCCGGCGACTCGGCCAACGCGATCGCCGGTGTGAAGAGCAGGGCGCAAACCGCGACGAGATGCGCACAATGACGACGCCATTGCGAGAGGTAGCGAATCATGGGGGTCTCCCTCGTTTCATCGACTCCAGCCTTCTTCGGCTGACGCCCCACTGTGCTGAAGACACCACGTCCGCAAACCCCCTCGCCGGGTTGGTGGCGCACTCCTGAACAGCTACAGAGTGCCAGGGAGCGACGGCGGAATGCAACGAAGAAAAAAGCGCACGGACCCCGAAGCCTTCGTGAGCGCTCTTGCACCCGCGTTGCGTCAATCTGCGTCGATTGCGCGCGCTCTCGAGGGCCGCGTCGCGAACATTCCCAAGCCCGGCGAGGTGACGGCCGTGAAGGCGGCCCTCACGATCGCGGACACGGCGTCCCAGGAGGCGCTGCTGGTTCCGCTCCTCGCGCACTTTCCTGCGGTTCGGCTGGCCGCCGAGGAAGACACGCCCTCGACGCTCTTGTTTGCGAGCGACGGCCCGGAACTCGTGGTGATCGATCCGATCGACGGCACGCTGCGCTTCTATCTCGAGGGCGAGGGGCCCTACGCCGTGATGATCGGCCTCGCGCGCGATCGTGTGTACGAGGCCGCGCTCGTTGCGCTGCCGCGGGAGGAGATTTATCTCGACGCCGTGCGGGGGCAGGGCGCGCGCATCGCACACAACGGTTCGTCGCTGCGGCCGGCGCGCGCCGAGGCGACGGGAAAGCGCGTCTACGTCTCGCATGCCCTGCCCGAGGCCGCATGCGAGAGTCTGCGGCGCGCTGGATTCGAGGTCGTGCCGGCGTGTGGCGGCGCCATCGCGGTTGCGCCGCTCGTGCCCGGCGCGTGCGCGGGCCTGCGCGTCGCGCTCGGGACGGAGCCGGACCTCTCGATTCGTGGGCGCATTGGCGCGATGATTGCCGCCGAAGCGGGAGCCCTCGTGCGCGCAGGCGACGGCACGGCCTTCCCGCTCGACATCGAAGCCCCCGCGCGGGCACTGCTCGTGGCGGCGAGTTCCGTGGAACTCGCCGCTCTCGAAGCGGCGCTCGCGGCGGCCGGCCTCGCCTGAAGTTCACATCAACGTGTAGTCGGGGCCTTCGCCGCCTTCCGGCGGCGTCCACGTGATCACCTGGTACGGGTCTGCGATGTCACAGGTCTTGCAGTGGACGCAGTTCTCGTGGTGGATCATCAGCTGCTTGCGCCCGGCCTGCGCCGGATCCGGAAGCATCTCGTACACCGCCGCCGGGCAGAAGCTCTCGCACGGATTTCCGAACTCTTCCGCGCATGTCGTGCTGCACAGGTCGGTATCGGCGACGACCAGGTGCGAGGGCTGATCGACCTCGTGCTTCGTGCCGCTGAACTGCACGAGGTGTTCCTTGCTGAAGGTGAGCTTGCCGTCGAACGCGAACTTCTCCTTCACGCGCTCTGACTGCGGCAGCTCCGACAAACGCTTCATGTGCGTGTGGCCCGCATGGGCCGGAAGCGGGTCCTGGATGCCGCGTCCGCCGGTCAGCATCCGGATCGGTTCGTTCAGCCCGAAGAAGAGGGTGCCCCGCTCGATCGACGCTCCGAAGTTTCGTGCCTGGTGATGCTCCTGCCAGGCCCAACTTTTGCGGTAGCGCTCCGCATAGCTGCCGAGCGTCTTGGCGGAGAAGTCCTGCTGGGCGAGCGCCTCGACCAGTGTTTCCGCCGCGAGCATGCCCGACTTCATCGCCATGTGGATCCCGGCGAGGTTCTGCGCGTTGCAGAAGCTGGCCGAGTCGCCGACCAGCAACGCGCCGTCGGTGTAGAGCTTCGGCTGCGCGTAGAGCCCGCCGACCGGGATGGCCTTCGCGCCGTAGCGAACCAGCTCCGCGCCTTCGAGCAGCCAGCGCATCCAGGGTGTCGTCTTGAACTTCTGCGCCTCGAGATGCGGATCGCTGTGCGGGCTTTCGGATTCGAGCAGCGTGACGAACCCGTAGGAGATCAGGCTGTCCTTCATGTCGTAGAGCCACATGCCGTGGAAGCGACTCAAGATCTGCGGGAACTGCATGCCGTGGACGACGCGACCCGGAACGTGCTTCTTCGGGTCGATCCGCCAGATCTCCTTGATGCCGGTCTCGAAGGTGGGCGGATTCTGTCCGGCCAGGTCGAAGCGATCGATCAGCTGCTTCGCGAGCGTGCCGCGCACGCCTTCGCCGATCACCGTGACCTTGGCGAAGATGTCCATGCCCGGCTGGTAATTCGCCTTCGGTTTGCCGTGGTGGTCGATCCCCATGTCGCCGGTGCGAACCCCGACGACGCGCCCGCCCTCGATCAGCAGCTGGTCGCCCGCGAAACCCGGAAAGATCTGAACGCCGGCCGCCTCGGCGCGTTCCGCCAGCCACTTGGATACGTTGGAAAGCGACGCGACGTGGTAGCCCTTCTTGCGAAAATTCGGGGGGACGACGGGAACGTTGAGCTTGCCCTTCGGGTGGAAGATCCAGAAGCCGGCGTAGGTGCAGACGTACTCGGTGGGAAAGCCCTGCCGCTCGAAATCCGGAACGAGCTCGCGGAGCGCCTTCGGGTTCATCACGGCGCCCGAGAGCATGTGGTCGCCGACGCTCGCCCCCTTCTCGAGCACGAGCACGGACGGCGGCTCGATGCCGGGCCGCCCGGCCGCCTCGGCGCGCTGGTTGTGCTCGGCGATCTGATTCATCAGGTGAATCGCCGAGGCCAACGTCGCCGGCCCGGCGCCGATGTAGAGAACGTCGACCTCCATGTTCTCGCGTTCGGTTGCCGGACTCATGGATCCCCCCTCGCAGGCGTCGCTGATGCCTGGAAAGTAGGGAAATGACCGACCTGCTGCACCAACCTCGAGAGTTTGGGTACGGGCTGCGGCCAGGCTCTCTATACTGGGCCGGTGCCCAATCGCGGTGCCGCGCTCGTCGATATCCTCCGAGAATTCCTCGCGGCGCACCGGCTGACGCGACGGCTCTTCGCCCGCTACCGCAGCGACGAGCTGCGCTTCGAAGACCTCAAGGACCTGATCGGCGATGACGAGCACAGCGTGCTGTTCCGGCTCAAGGGACGCTGCCACACCCTGTTTCGGCGCGACCCCAGGGATCCCGGGCTGGCCGTGCGGCGCGAAGCCCTGTTCGATCTGGCGATCGGCTCGCTGTTCCACGAGGCGATGAAGTTCCGCGAGAACTTCTATCTGCGAGAAGTCTACGGTCCGCGCGTGCGTGCGCTGCGAACCGAATCCGCCGGGGAGAACGCGGCCCTGTTCCAGGAGTTCGAGAAGATCCTCTCCGCGGTGGCCCAGCGGTTGGAGGAGGGGCTGCACGAGAGCGAGGAGCTGCTCGTGCGCACCCGCGAGCAACTTGCGCTGCTGCTGGCCGAGCATCGGGAGAACGGATTCGTCGCGCGCTGTCTGATCGAGAACCGCGCCGATGTGGAGGAGGTCTTCGAGGCGGAACTCGACGCCCTGCTCAGCCAGATTCACGGGAGTGCCGCAACCGGCCACCGCGTCGCGGGACGCTCGTACCTCGCGAGCGGATATTTTGCCGAGGCCGAGGTGGCCTTCGCGCGCGCGCTGGCCGACGGAAGCAACGACGATGCCCACCGTCTCTCCGCCTACGCGCGAGGGATGACGGCCTATCTCGCCGGCGATTACGCGGCGAGCGTCGAACGACTCTCCGAGTGGCTGGCTGCGGCGAAGAGTGATGACGCGCCGCTGGCCAGCATCGCGCATGCCGCCGTCGCCAAGCTGGGGGCCCTCGCGCAGGGCGAAGAGGGCGCGCGCATCGTCGCGGAATCCGCCCGGCTGCTCGAGGGAATCGCGAAGCTGCGCGACACAGGCAAGCTCAGCGACGCTTCGCCGGCTTGAGGCGCGTTTGCGCGACGGCCGCGAGCGCGGCCTGGCGTCGGTAGTAGAGCCAGCCCGCTGCGCCCAGCACGATCAGCCCGAGTCCGATCCACTGCGGCTCGGTGAGCCCGAAGGCAACCCGCGGGTTCACCCGCCAGTTCTCGATCACGATCCTGCCGAGGCCGTTGGCCGCCAGGTATTCGCCAAAGAGAAACGGGCTCTTGCGCCGGCGCGACCACAGCAGCGCCGCCACCGGCATCAGCCACGCCACCTCGTAGAGCTGGGTTGGGTGCACGGTCGCGAGTGTTGGCGGTGCGCCTTCGGGAAAGGCGACGGCCCAGGGCAGGCTGCTCGGACGACCGTAGTCGTCACCGACGAGGAAGCAGCCGATGCGCCCGAGCGACTGGCCGACCGCGCCCGCGACGGCGGCGCAGTCGGCGAACACCTTGATCGACAGGCCGTGGACGCGACAGCCGATCGCACCGACGAGCGTCGCTCCGATCAATCCGCCGTACCAGGTGATGCCGTCGCGCGCGAAGAAGAGTTGCGTGAAGGGAATGCCTTCGCGCAGGGAGACGTCGATCGCGAAGTAGAGCTTCGATCCCAGGATTCCGCCGAGCATCACATAGATGAGCAGCGTCGTGGCCAGATCCGGGTCGAGACCCTCCTCGGCCATCCGCTTCGCCGTGATCCAGGAGCCGACCAGGAAGGCGAGCGCCATCATCACGCCGAACGTGCTGATCGGGAAGTCGAGATACGGAATCCGGAAGAGCGTCGGATACATCGTGGCACGCCGCCTGGAGGACGATTCGGGTCGAGTCTAGCGGCGTGGGAAGGTCACGTGGAAGGTGGAGCCATGGCCGAGCCGGCTCTCGACCCAGGCGCGCCCGCCGTGGGTCTGCGCGATCTTCTTCACGATGGCGAGTCCGATGCCGGTTCCGCTGCGGTCGTCGCTGCGCGGCCCGAGGCTCTGGAACACCTCGAAGATGCGCTCGTGATTCTCCGGCGCGATGCCGCGCCCCGGATCTCTCACCGTGATGTGCTCGCACTCGGCGTCTTCGACGATTTCGACGACGATGCGCGATTGTTCGCAGGGGCCCATGTGCTCGATCGCGTTGCCAATCAGGTTCGAGAACACCTGGTAGAGCCGGGTGCGATCGCAATACACGGGCGGCGGGTCCGCAGGGAGCACGAGATCGATTCCCGCGGCGTCGAGCCTCGGCTTCAGTTCGGCGTGGAGGTGTTGAAGCACCGCGCGCGGATCCACCATTGCGCGCCGCTCGCCCGGCTGGCCGATGCGCAGGAGTTCGAGCTGATCGTGGATCAGCATCTCCATCGTGCGCCCCGCCTGCTCGATGCGATCGACGAAGTGCAGGCCCGTGTCATCGAGTCCCGCACCATAATCCTGACGCAGCAGCCGGGAGAAGCCGAGCAGCGCGACGAGCGGTGAACGGAGGTCGTGGGCGAGGGTGTTGAGGCAGTGCTCGAGCTCTTCGTTCTTGCCCTGGAGCTCCGCGAGCGCCTGTTGGGACGACGTGGTGCCGCGCAGCGAAAGCAGGATCGCGCGCGTGAGACCGACGTCAGCCGGCGCCGGCGAGACGGCGGCCGCGACCTCGACCGTGCCGCCATCGCGCTTTTTCAGGTTCATCGTCTGCTCGCTGCGCCCGTCCTCCGAACCCAGCGCCGAGATCACGCCGTCGAGGTCGCGGGCAGTGCAGCAAATGGATGCGACGGGCCGACCGACGAGATCCGCGGGCAGATGACCGACGAGCGTTTCGACGGCGCGGTTCGCGAAGCGGACATAGCCGTGGTCGTCGACGACGAGGAGCGCGTCGGGCAGATCGGCGAGCACCGCCGCCGCAAAACCCGAGCCGCTCGCGATTGGCGCTGCCATCTGGTTGGAGGGCCCTTCCGGGCGCGCGATCACGACGTAGAGCCCGGCTTCATCGGGACGATCCGAGAGCGGCAGCACCGAGAACTCGATCCTCGACGCGCTGCCGTCAGCGTCGGAAATCTCGACGCTCGCGCTCGCGAGGCTACCGCGTTCGCGGAGCTCCGAGCGCAGCGCGGCGGCCTGCTCGGGGTGCGTCACGAGTTTCATCAGGCTGCGAAGATTGCGTCCGACATTGGCTTCCGAGCCGCGACACAGATCGCCGAGCGCGCTGCTGATGGCACGGATGCGTCCCACAGAATCGGTGACGAGAACGTATCGATAGAGCCGGGAGAACCCGTCCGTGAAACGAACCGACGGGACATCGTCGAAGATCTCGACGCGGCGGTTCGTCTGGTTGGGCAGAAGCTCGGCCGTCATGCGACCTGCGACATCGTCAAAGAGTCTCCCGGCGATCTCAACGCGTTCAGCGATTCACCAGCGCAAACGAAAACTCGAAACGGCCATCGATCGCCTGGAGATTTTCCCTAGCCCCCACCCACGAACACGGGGGATCCTACCACCCGCGCAGAGTGAGGGTCAATCCAATCACCGTCTGTGCGCGCCGTCACACGACGCGCCTACAAGCCGCAGCAATTTTCGCCGTTTTTCCGACGGACGGGCGACCGTGGATCGCGATCGGCAACTTGCCTATACTGCTGGTCCTGACGCCGGGCCCCACTCCGCGATCTCATCCCCGGGGGGTCCAGCTTCGATCGGAACCGTTCTGCGCGCGCCACCCCCTTGTGCGCAACCCCAATCGGACTGGAGGATTCGCATGAGTCGCCGACGGGTTGCATGGATCGGATTGCTAGCCGCGTTGCTGCTTGGCGATGGCCATCGCTTCGGCGACGTGCGTGACGCGGACCTGCGTGCGCATGACGCGGCGTTCGGTACCGCGGAGATCGCGACCAGCCTGGCACGGGCGAACCGCGAACTCGCGCCGCCCGAGGTCGAGCGCATTGCCTCGGCGGTCGTTCGCTACAGCCGCAAGTATCAGATCGATCCCATGCTCGTAACGGCCGTGCTGCTCGTCGAAAGCAGAGCGCGCCCGTGGGCGCGCAGCCCGAAGGGCGCCATCGGTCTGATGCAGATCATGCCGCACGTGATCGTGCCGTCGGCGATCGCCGGCAATCTGGCGACGATCGAGAGCAACATCGAGGGCGGCTGCTTCCTGCTCGCCGACAACATCCGGCGGCTGGGTGAAGCGGACGGCATTTCGGCCTATTTCTGGGGCTCCGAGATTCGCGGCGTCGCCTACCTCGCACGTGTGCGGGCTGCGCGCGAAGCGGTTCGCCGGCAGGCCGAGTCCTGAGCGCCGCGACGATCCCCGCTGCCCCGGCTGGGCGAATGCACGGGGAGCCTCGCAGCATCCGCCGCGTGGAATCGCAGCTCGCGACGACCGCGGGACGCGCGTTGTTCCGGCGTTCCTGGCAGGTCGAACGACCCGAGCACGTGGTGTTGCTCGTCCACGGCTTCGCTGAGCACTCTGCACGCTACGAGCACTTCGGCGCCTGGTTCGCGGCGCGCGGCTGCAGTGTTCACGCCTACGATCATCAGGGACACGGGCGTTCGGAGGGCGCGCGCGGCCACGTGCGCCGCTTCGAGGATTTTCTCGACGATCTCGATGCGATGCTCGCTGCCGTTGCTGGCGAGCACCCGGGCATTCGCCCGCACCTGGTGGGTCACAGCATGGGCGGGCTGATCGTCGCCGCCGCGCTGTGTGAGCGCCAGCCGGACGTAGCCGGCGCCGTCACGTCGGGCGCCGCGCTCGCGATCTCGGAGAGCCTGTCGCGCGGAAGCATGTTCGCGGCGCGCACGCTCAGGCGCCTGGCGCCGCGCCTCGCACTCTCCGCCGGTCTCGATCCGGCGGGGCTCTCGAACGATCCCGAAGTGGTGCGCGCGTATCTCGCGGATCCCCTGGTGTTCCGGCGCATGACGACCTCTCTCGCCGTGGAGTTGATGGGCGCCGTGGCGCGCACCGCGGGCAGCGCTGCCAAGGTGCGCGTTCCCCTGCTGATGCTGCACGGAGAAGCGGATCCGATCTGTCCTCCGGAGGGAACGCGGAGCTTTTTCGCAGGCCTGCGCGTCGAGCCGCGCCGGCTCGAGATCTATCCGGGCCTGCGTCATGAGATTTTCAACGAGCCCGAACACGCGCGCGTCTTCGAGGACGTGCTGGCGTGGATCCGGGCGCAAGACCGCTAGCCGGAGGAGCGCGTGGCCGGCGAACTCTCCCATCTCGATGCGAAGGGCCACGCCCGCATGGTGGACGTCTCCGAGAAGGCCGTGACGCACCGCATTTGCGTCGCCCGCGGCGAGGTGAGAATGGCGCCGGAGACGCTCGCGCGGATCTCGGCTGGCACGCTGCCCAAGGGCGACGTGCTCGCGACTGCGCGTCTCGCGGGGATCCAGGCGGCCAAACGCACCGACGAGTGGATCCCGCTTTGTCACAGCCTTCCGCTCGATGCCGTCGAAATCGAACTGCTCCCGGACCCCGCGGGCTCGCGGGTCCGGATCGAGGCGAGGGTTTCCGTCCACGCGCGCACCGGCGTCGAGATGGAGGCCCTGGTGGCAGTCGCAGCCGCAGGTCTCACGATCTACGACATGTGCAAGGCCATCGACCGGGGGATGCGGATCGAGGAGCTGCGTCTCGTGCGCAAGAGTGGCGGCAAGAGCGGCGATTGGACTCGCTCCGACGAGGATTCCGCCGATCCAGGGGCCGGGCTCGCCCAGCGGCCGAGGTGAGAAGTGGCCGACGACCCCCGACGTCCCCGCGAACCGAGCCCCGGGGTCCGGTGTCCTACCCCACCGGGATCCACGATGACGTACGAACTGGTCGAACAGAATCCGTCCGCCGTGCCGCTGGCGCGGGAGGTCGAGACGCACCACGAAATCGTCGATCCCGACGCCGAGCTGGTTGGCCGCTGGCAGGCGGGGGATGTGAGCGCCTTCGAAGCGCTGGTTCATCGCCACGAGCGCCCGGTCTTCCGACTTGCGCTGCGCATGCTCGGCAACCGCGAAGAGGCCGAGGACGTCACCCAGGAAGCGCTGCTGAGTCTTCACCGCCACGGCCGCAGTTTCCGCCGCGAATCGCGCTTCTCGACTTTCGTCTACCGCGTGGCAGCCAACGCCGCGCTCAACCGCAGGCGAACGCTCGGGCGCAGCCGGGCGCGCGAGCGGCTGCTCGCCCAGCGCCAGAGCGGTGGGATCGATCTGCCGTCGTCGCCGCGGGATCCGGGCGACGCCGCCGCCGGCGCGCAAGCGCAGGCGCACGTCAACGAGGCGCTCCAGGCGCTGCCCTCCGATCTGCGCATCGCCGTCGTGTTGTACGACATCGAAGGCATGCCCTACGGCGAGATCGCCCGCGTGCTCGAGGTGCCGGAAGGCACCGTGAAGTCGCGCATCCACCGGGCCCGAAACGCCCTGCGCGAGCGCTTGCGCTCGTTCGTGACCCAAGAATCAGAAGGAGTCGAATCGTGACGCACTCGGAAATCCGCGCCCGCCTGAGTGAGTATCTCGAACGCGATCTACCCAGCGAGCAGCGCTCCCGGATCGGCGCGCACCTCGAGAGCTGTGCGGATTGCGACCGCGAGTTCCGTGACCTGCGCGCGACCGTATCGTTGCTGCGAGGACTGCCGGAGCCGGAGCTGCCCGCGGGCATCGGCGGAGCGGTGATGGCGCGGATCGCACGCGGAGAGGGGCGCGAGGCGCGTGTCTACACGCTCTTCCGACGCGCCGCGGAGCCCCGCTTCGCGGCGCCGTTGGCCGCCGGTCTCGCGGGTCTGTTCTTTCTGTTCCAGGCGGGAGATTCCGGGTTTTCGCCGAAGCCCGCGCTGGATTCAGGAGCGACGAAGCATGCGGAAGCTCTGATGGTCCACGCGATGCTCGCCCTCGCGGATGGCCGTGATGCATCTGCCGACGCCTGGCGGGATACGGTGAGTGCCCGAGAGGATCATCGAACGGGTCTTGCGACCAGCGTCACGCCGGCCGCGGCCGTCCAGCAGTACATGAGCTTGGCTCGGATGGACAAGGCGATGCGCCGGACCCGGAGCCAGGAGTTCGCGCAGAAGTTGCGAGGCGCGGGTCATCCGAACTCGGCGTCGCTCGCCACCCACTTCGAATCACGTTCGAACGTCGTCCTGGCGGACTGGCGCCCGCGCTGAGGCTGGCGCGTGCTGCTGCCGCAGCCGTAGCCGCGTTCCGGTTGTCAGATCTCCCATCACACGGTTACCCTGCGCGCCTCCTGTGGGAGAGCATGAAGGGACGCGCCGTGCACCGTCGGATCGCGCTGCTGGCCGCATTGTCGCTGCTCCTCTCCGCGACCGCGGGCGCGGAAGTCGTCGAGCTGATTCCCAAGGACCGGCCGTCGTGGAGTGCGACGAATCTATTCGCGCCCATTACCGGTCTCTTCCTCGGCGGACCGGGTTACTGGTACTCCGCCCGCAAGATCGAGATCGAAACGACGCCCCCCGGCGCCGTGCTCGATTTGTTCTACGTGCGCATCAACTTCCAGAAGGGCTATGAGCAGACCGACGCGCCGGCGACGATCGTTCTGCCCAGCCGCATCGAAGCGGGTCCGCGCGACTCCTTGATGATTCGCGCGCTGCTCGACGGTTACCGCCAGCGCGAAGTGCACGTGCGCGTTCGCTCGCGCGAGACGAAGGTGCACATCGATCTCGAACCGCTTCCGAACGCGCTCGTCGCCATGACGCACAGCACCTTCGCGGGACGTACGACGCTCGGCTTCCTGACGAAGGAAGCGCTCACCTTCCGCATCCAGGACGCGAACGACGGCTTCTCGGTCGTGCTCACGTCGACCGGCAAGACGCCCGACGCCGCGGGGACGGTCGAGGGCGTGCACAGCTCGATTTTGAAGAGCCTGAAGGCGCAGCAGCTCGGCGAGGATCTCGTCGTGCGCGTCTCGCTGACCGATGCCGCGCGCGCGCGCAAGCTGGAAACGCGCTCGCGGCAAGCCTTCGATCCGATCCGGGGCCTGCACACCTTCGCGCTCGACCTGGTCGCGCCCGACGAGGGCGCGACACCGGTGCAACGCGCCCGGGCGGCGTTGCAGGCCATTCAACCCGGCATGGTTTCGGGCTGCTCCGCCGAATTCGACGCGGCGCTGCGCGAGCAGCTCGATCCGTCGGCGCTTGCCCGCGCACTTTCGCCCCGGGGCGGCTTCACAGATCCCTATCTGCGGGCGGCGCTCAAGCGTCTCGGCGAGCTGTCTCCCGACGGCACGCTGAGTCTGGTCGACGGTACGCGCTTCCGTCCGACGATTCCGATCGAACTCTCTGCCGCCGCGAGCCAATCCGGCGAGGTCAAGGGCTACCTCGTCATGCTGCGGCGTTTCATCGCCGAGCTCGAGCCCGAGTCGGATCGGCGCGAATCCCTGCGCGGATTGATCGCGCCGGAGATCGGCGTAGCGAGCTTCGACGAGATGGTGACCACCGCCGAGCTGCGTGAGGAGCGCTGCCTCGCGCGCGCCGACTGAAGCGCGGCTACGCTCTGCGCGCTCCCGGTCCCGCGGAGACTGTCTTGGAAAAACTACGACGCGGCGGCCCGGCCGGCCGGTCGGCCCTGCGCGCGGAACGTCCGCGCGAACGCCTCGAAAGCCTGGGGCCCGAAGCGCTCTCGGATGCCGAATTGGTGGCGCTGTTGCTGCGAACGGGATGTCGCGGCGCCGACGCGCTCTCGCTCGCAGCGGAGCTGTTGGCTCGGCACGGCGGCCTCCATGGCCTCGCCCGAGCGGCGGAGCGCGAGGTGCGCGCGGCGACGGGTGTGGGGGCCGCCAAGAGCGCCGCGATCGCCGCCTCGGTCGAGATCGGCCGCCGGCTTGCCGCGCGACGCCTGCGTGCCGGGCTCGCGATTCGCGGGCCCGCCGATGTCTACCGTCACTTTCACCCGACCCTGCGGCACGTGTCACACGAGCGCTTCCTGGTCGTGTTGCTCGATGGCCGCCATCGGGTGCTGCGTCAAGAGCTGGTGTCACAGGGGACCCTCACCGCGAGCCTCGTGCATCCGCGCGAAGTCTTCCGCCCGGCCCTGCGGGCGGCGGCGGCGGCCTTGATCCTCGTCCACAACCATCCGAGCGGAGACCCGACACCGAGCCGGGAGGACCGCGAGGTGACGGCGCGCCTGACGCGCGCTGGCGAGCTCCTGGGTGTCCCCGTGCTGGATCACGTGGTGGTGGCGGAGCGCGGCTATTGCAGCCTGCGCGAGGAAGGGGGCCTGGATGCCGCAGGCCCGCAGTAGCGCGCGTGGGAGGGGGGAGGCCCCCCCCGCGCCTCATGCCGCGACCGCGTTTGGTCGATTCAGTTGGGTCGATTCATCGCGCGAGCGCGTCCCGCATTCGGTGTAGGGGCGAGCGGCAGCAGGAGGCCGGACATGAAGATCAGCGCACAACGGGTGATCGCTCCGGACGCATCCGCGGAGATCGAGCGCCGGCGGGCGGAACGGGCGGATCTGATCGTGCGGGTCGACTACCAGACCGTCGACGAGTTCTTCTCGGAGTTCGCGCGCAACATCAACGAAGGCGGCCTCTTCGTCGAAACCGAGACACCGCATCCGCTCGGCACCTCGGTCGATCTGCAATTCAAGCTGCCGGGCAGCGCCGATCCGATCCAGGTCTCCGGCACCGTCGTCCGCACGGCCGAGGGCTCGCTGGACGAGCCCTCGGGCATGGGCATCGCATTCGGCGATCTCGACACCGATACGCGTCAGCGGATCAACGAGATGGTGCGCCGCCTCCGCACCCCGAATCGCCGCGCACGTTCGTAGCCAACGCGCCGCGCCCCGAGCCTTCGACTCACCCGCGAGCTTGCCCGCAAGCAAGCGAAGCGCGCAGCGAGCCGCAGGCGAGCGCAGTCAAAAAAACTAGAACGGAATGTCGTCGCCGACCGGCGGGCTCGTCGATTCGCGCTGCGGCTCGCCGCTCGCGTCGCTCGCTCCACTGGCTGCGCTACCCGGCGTACCTGAGCGCGCGCTGTCGAGGAACGTCACGTTCTGGGCGACGATCTCGGTCGTCGAGCGTTTCTGACCTTCCTTGTCTTCCCACTCGCGCGTTTGGAGTCGGCCTTCGATGTAGGCGCTGCGTCCCTTCGAGAGATACTGGGCGCACAGCTCTCCGGTCTTTCCCCAGGCGACGATGCGGTGCCACTCCGTCCGTTCCTGCGGCTCTCCGGCCTTGTTCGAGAAGCGCTCGTTGGTCGCAAGCGTGAAGTTCGCGACCGCCTGTCCGCCTTGTGTGTAACGGAGCTCGGGGTCTCGACCGAGCCTGCCGATCAAAATGACCTTGTTCACGCTCGCCATGATGGTGATATCTCCGTCGGAGCTGGGGGTGAGACGACATCTTCCCGCCGCGGCTTGCGAACGTCAAGCACGCTCGTCACGCCGTGGACGCGGGTTCACGGCGGCGGCGAGCCTTTCGGAGCGCCAGCCGATCGCCGCGGCAATGCGAGTCGGCGCGGGCTGGATCCTCGCCACCTGCGAAGTGGAACAGGCAGCCGTTGGGCTCGCGCGGCGCGAGCCGAGGTGTGCGAACGCGGTGATGACGCTCCACCCAATTCCGACGGTCAGCCTGGGAAGCGACGATCGCAAGCCATGCGAGGAACCGCTTGCGCCGGGAAACCGCGCCCGGATTCGATCCGGACCTCGATCCCGGTCGCTGCTCGCCAACTTGACGGTGCCCAAACCCCGCGGGTACCCTGCAGCAGCTTTCCCGTCCCAGGGGGTGAGGGGCGTGGGATCCACGTCGAGCGATCGTGGCTAGGGCCGCCGCGCGCGGCCGCCGGCCGCTGGCCGGTGTTCAAGCTGTGCTCTCGAGCCGTCTTGCGGCCGAGTGTACGGGGGTGCTGCTGCTCGGGTTGGCGGCTCTGGCAGCCCTGGCGCTCGCAACCTACGTCCCGAGCGATCCGGTTTTCGAACGCGCGAGCGTTGAGAATCGCGCGGGCATCCTCGGAGCGACGGCCGCGGCGCTGCTCTTCAATGGCGTCGGTCTCGGGGCGCTCGTTTGCGTGGGCGCGCTCGCTGTCATCGGCACACGTCTCATGCTCGATCGCGGTCTGCCGCCGGCGGCGTCGCGTTTCTGGGGCAGCACGGCGCTGCTGCTGCTCTCCTTCGCGACGCTCCCGCCCTTGCTGCATTCGGCGTTTCCCGGCTTCCTGGCGGGGGTGCCGACGGGTTCGCTCGGGCGCTGGCTGGCGGACGTCGAGAGCCTGTTCATCGGCGTCTGGGGCGCCCTGCTCAGCAACGCCATGCTGCTCGCGATCGGCGGCATGAGCGCCACCGGCGCATCGACGGGAACGCTGCTCGGTGCCGCCGGCGCGTTGCTCGGTGGCATCGCGGCGGCGCTGGCCGCGCTCGGTGCGAAAGTCGTGGATGGGGTCGCGCAGCTGCTACACGGCGCGGGCCGGGCGCTGCTGGCGCTGATGGCGGGGCTCAAGCACGGCGCGAGCGCCTTCATCGTGTGGCGCGAACAGCGCGCGCGGCGCAGCCGGGTCGCGGCGGCGCGCGAGGAGCATGCGGCCGAGGTCGGCCCGGACGAGCCCGTCGTCGCGGGAGAGTCGGCCGCCGACGAGCCCGCGCGGGCGCCGCTGCGCCGCGGGAAGGCGGGCGAACCGACGATCGTCGATCACAAGGCGGAGCGCAGCGCGGATCCGAAAGGCAAGCAGGAGGCCTTCCACTTCGCGGAGGCGGCGGCCTCGGGTCCGTTCAAGCTGCCCGACATCTCGATCTTCCAGCGTCCGCCCGTCGCCAATCGCGCGGTCGACCGCGACAGCCTGATCATGAACTCGCGCATCCTCGAGAAGAAGCTCGGGGATTTCGGCGTGGGTGGGCGCGTCGTCACCGTGCATCCGGGCCCGGTCGTCACGATGTACGAGTTCGAGCCGGCTTCCGGCGTCAAGGTGAACCGCATCGTGACGCTCTCCGACGATCTGGCGCTGGCGCTGCGCGCGCTCTCGGTGCGCATCATCGCGCCGCTGCCCGGCAAATCCGTCGTCGGCATCGAGGTCGCGAACGCCGAGCGGGAGATCGTCTACATCCGCGATCTTCTCGAGGCGGAATCGTTCCGCTCGCGTGCGTCCAAGCTGACGATCGCCCTCGGCAAGGACATCTTCGGCAACACGGCGCATGCCGAACTTTCGAAGATGCCGCATCTGCTCGTCGCCGGGGCGACCGGCACCGGCAAAAGTGTGTTCCTCAACTCGCTGTTGTGCTCGCTCCTGTGCCGTGCCACGCCCGAGGAACTCAAGCTCCTGCTGATCGATCCGAAGCTGCTCGAACTCTCGATCTACGAGGGCATTCCGCACCTGATCGCCGACGTCGTGACGAACCCCAAGCGCGCCGCCGCGGCGCTCGCGGGCGTCGTCCAGAAGATGGAGCAGCGCTACCAGATGATGGCGTCGCTCGGTGTGCGCAGCGTCGACCAGTTCAACGGCCTCGTCGACACGCAGCTCGCGGCGGGGAACAAGACGTTCCGCATGAAGGGCAAGTCCGGCGAGCCGGAGACGGAGGTCGAGTTCCGCCGTCTGCCGTACATCGTCGTGGTGATCGATGAGCTCGCCGACCTGATCGTCGTATCGCAGCGCGATGTCGAGGAGTCGCTCCAGAGGCTCGCGCAGATGGCGCGGGCGGCCGGTATCCACCTGGTGCTCGCGACGCAGCGGCCGAGCGTCGACGTGCTGACCGGCATCATCAAGGCGAATTTTCCCGCGCGGATTTCCTTCCAGGTTTCATCGCGCACCGATTCGCGCACGATCCTCGACCAGAACGGGGCGGAGAACCTGCTCGGCCAGGGCGACATGCTGTTCCTGCCGCCGGGCACGTCGAAGCTCCAGCGCATCCACGGCGCCTTCGTCTCCGAGTCCGAGGTTGCGGCGCTCGTCGCGGCGCTGCGTGCCGAGGGCGCGCCGCAGTTCGACGAGACGCTGATCCGACTGCGCGAGGAGGCGGAGGACAAGGAGACCCGCGGCGACGACGTCGACGAGATGTATGATCGCGCGCTCGGGATCGTTGCGGAAACGCGAAACGCCTCGATTTCATACATTCAGCGTCGGCTCAAGGTCGGCTACAACCGTGCGGCGCGCATGGTGGAGCAGATGGAGGCCGACGGGGCGGTCGGGCCGCAGGAGGGCACGAAACCCCGTGATGTCTACGTGCGACCAACCGGCGAACTCGAATAGCGCCGCGATTCCGACGTCCCATTCCAGCATGAACCGATTCGGCCGGATGGCGATCGCTTCCCTCGCCGGGCTGTTGGGCGTTGCGGAGATCGCGCGCGCCGAGGCTGCGGACGCGACGGCGGGCGGCGCCGCGCAGGCGCCGGACACGGCTTGCGTCGGGCGCGCCGTCGAGACGATTCAACGGCGCTACGAAGCGGTTCGCGACCTGAGCGCCGATTTCGCGCAGACGACGCGCTCGGTCGCGCTGGGCGCACCCGGCAGCGCGGCGACGTCGCGCGGAACCGTCGTCTTCGCGAAGCCCGGAAAGATGCGCTGGGCCTACGACACGCCGGAGCCGAGCCTCGTCGTGAGCGACGGGCACTGGCTGTGGATCTACGATCCGCTGAACCGCGAGGTCCAGAAGCTCGCGGTCGGCGATGGTTTCCTTTCGGGGGCGGCGATCCAGTTCCTGCTGGGAGCCGGCGACATCCGCCGTGATTTCGAGGTGACGGCGGACGCGTGCTCGGACGCGAAGGTCGAACTCGTCCTCGTGCCGAGACGCGCGGCCTCCTACGAGAAGCTGCGTGTGCGCAGCGATCCCGCCACCGGCGAGCTGCTCGAGACCACGGTCGTCGATCTGCTCGGCAACGTCACGCAGGTCGCCTTCAGCCGCACGCGCACGAACCTCGGCCCGGCCGACGAGCTCTTCCGCTTCCGCGCAGAGCCTGGCATCCGGGTGATCGAGATCGAGCCCCCGACGCGCAATTCTCCCTGAGTTTGCGCGCCCGCGCGGCGGCGAGATTGCCCAAAACAGGCCAAGCGATTCCGCGATTTTCCGGGTGCCGCAAAGTTCGGCGGGGCGCCGGATTCCGCCGGCGCGTCGGTGGATCGCCGACACAACCGTCAAAATTGCGGCAACTCCGACGCAACATCGCATCTCGCGGTGGCAGGGAATGCGCAAGCGAGCCCGCGTCTCGGCGCACGGCCGAGGCTTCCGCCCCGGGGCGCGGCGTGCGCGCGCGCCGCGGTTTCGGCGCCCGGCGTTGCCTCGCGCGCGGAACGAATCGCGAGACCTTCACGGATTCCACGGCTTGCGCGCGGAGCTGCCGGGCCGCGCTGCTTGACAGAGGGGGCCTGTCTGATAGATTTTCTTAACGCCGAAAGCCGCGATATTTCGCGATGTTCGGCGTTTTTTGGGCCCCCTGCTGAGGTCGTTGGAACTTCGCTCCGCAGCACTTGGTGATCCGCTCAGCGGGGCGCGGGGAATGCAGATGAAAAGCCCTCGCACGCGCGCTGCAAACGAGCCCGCGTCGCTCCACCGGGCGCTTTCTGCGATCAGAGCGCAGAACACGCAGCTCGGCTGCAATTTGATTGCGCGCCGCAACGATGTGTCTCGTCCGCGCGCCGCAGGCGCGCACGCGTGGGTTGGAGGCGAAGCGTTGTGCAGTTCCGGGACATGATGCGGGTGCGTGGCATGGGCCTTGCATTTCTCGTTCATCAGAAGTGGTGCTGCCCGTGCGGGCGGCGGATGAACGAGGAGACGGCAGCATGAGCGAATTCGATTCCGGCTCGGGTAGGAAGGGTTTCGTCCACGACGTCATGCGGCGTATTTCATCGTCCGGCACGCGGCCTGCGGAGCCGGCGGATCCCGGCCGCGAACGCGGCCCCGCGCGCCCGGCGCAGGATGAGTCCGAAGATCTCCAGGACGCCCTGCGCGTCTTCGGCACGGATTCCGACGAATTCCGGCGCCGACTCGATCGCATGCTCGCAGAGTTCGAGTCGCTGCGACGCCGCTATCAGCTGACGCGCGATCAGTGCGCGGATGCCGAACGCCAGAACGAGCGGCTGGTCGGGGTGCTCCAGGAGGCGAAGCAGCAGATCGAGCTCCTGAAGGAGGAGGTCGACAAGCTCTGCGCGCCGCCGAATACCTACGGGATCTTCAATCGCGCCAACAAGGACGCGACTGCGGAGATTCTCGTCGATGGCCGGCCCATGCGCGTCAACGTGCATCCGAACCTCGATCCGTTCCAGTTCGAGGAAGGCCAGCTGGTCGTGCTCAATGAGGCGTTCAACGTCGTCGAGCCGTCGGGCTACATCGCCCGCGGCGAGATCGCGTCGATCGTCGACTTCATCGCGGACAATCGCGCGATCGTGCTCGGGCACACGGACGACGAGCGTGTCGTCACGCTCGCCGAGCCGCTGCGGCGCGAGAAGCTGAAGGTCGGCGACAGCGTGCTCTTCGACCCGCGCACGAACTACGCGTTCGAGAAGCTGCCGAAGTCGTCGGTCGAAGAGGTCGTGCTCGAGGAGATTCCGGATGTGACGTACGAGCGCATCGGCGGGCTCGACGAGCAGATCCAGATCCTGCGAGATTCGGTCGAGTTGCCGTACCTCTACCCCGACGTGTTCGCCGAGCACAAGCTGCGGCCGCCGAAGGGCATCCTGCTGTACGGGCCCCCGGGCTGCGGCAAGACGCTGATCGCGAAGGCTGTCGCGAACAACCTGGCGCGCAGCATCGAGAAGCGCACGGGCAAGGCCACGACTGCGTACTTCCTGAACGTGAAGGGCCCCGAGCTGCTCAACAAGTACGTCGGCGAGACGGAGCACAAGCTGCGCGAGGTGTTCAAGAAGGCGCGCGACAAGGCCAGTGAAGACGTCCCGGTCGTGATCTTCTTCGACGAGATGGACTCCCTCTTCCGCATGCGCGGATCGGGCATCTCGTCCGACATGGAGGCCACCGTCGTCGCGCAGTTCCTGTCGGAGATCGACGGCGTCGAGTCCCTGCGCAACGTGATCGTGATCGGGGCGAGCAACCGCCAGGATCTGATCGATCCGGCCGTGCTGCGGCCGGGCCGCCTCGATCTGAAGATCAAGGTGCACCGACCCGATGCGAATGCCGCACGCGAGATCTTCTCGAAGTATCTGACGCCGGATCTGCCGTTTCACGCCAGCGCGTTCGAGAGCTATGGGAACGACCCTGCGAAGATCGTCGAGCGGATGATCAACGACACGATCGACCGCATGTACCAGACGACCGACGACAACAAGTTCCTCGAAGTGACCTACGCGAAGGGCGAGCGCGAGATCTTCTACTTCAAGGACTTCTCGAGCGGCGCGATGATCGAGAACATCGTGGCGCGCGCCAAGAAGAAGGCCGTGAAGCGCCTGATCGAGCGCCAGGAGCGAGGCATCCGGTTCGAGGATCTCGTGGAGGCCGTCAACGACGAGTTCAAGGAGAACGAGGACCTGCCCAACACCACGAACCCCGACGATTGGGCCCGCATCTCCGGGCGCAAGGGCGAACGCATCATCAACGTTCGCACGCTCATGTCGGGGATCAGCAGGAAGGAGCGGTCCATTGAGAACATCACCTCGGGCCAGTATCTCTAGGAGCGCGGTTCGCGCGCATGTGGAGAGCGGATGGCCATCCCGAAGGTGATGGGGACGGAGATCGAGTACGGGATCACCGTCAAGGGTGACCCCGACTTCGATCCGATCTCGAGCTGCGTGCTCCTCGTCAACGCCTATCGCGAGGATCACGCCGGCGAGATCCTGTGGGACTACGACCAGGAAAACCCGCTCGCCGATGCCCGCGGTTTCCAGGTCGACGGCGAGAAGTACACGCCGAACCAGCAGGAGAACATCGCGCGCAACAAGACGCTGATCAACGGCGCACGCTACTACGTCGATCACGCGCATCCCGAATATTCCTGCCCGGAAGTCACGAACGCCCGGGATCTCGTGATTCACGAGAAGGCTGGCGAGCACATCATCGAAGCCAGCCGGCGCGAAGCCGACACGCTGCTGCCCGCTGGCGCCCAGATGCTCATCTACAAGAACAACAGCGATCGCAAGGGCAACAGCTACGGCTCGCACGAGAACTACCTGATGGACCGCCGGACGTCCTTCAAGCAGATCGTCGAGCACCTGATGCCCTTCCTGGTCACGCGCCAGGTGTACGCCGGCGCGGGCAAGGTCGGCAGCGAGAACCGCGGCCACCCCTGTGACTACCAGCTCTCGCAGCGCGCGGATTTCTTCGAGACCGAAGTCGCTCTCGACACGATGGTGAAGCGGCCGATCATCAATACGCGCGACGAGCCGCACGCGGATCGGGAAAAGTATCGCCGCCTGCACATGATCACCGGCGACGCGAACCTCTCCGAGTACACGATCTATCTGCGCACCGGCGTGACCACGCTGGTGCTGGCGATGATCGAGGACGGCGCGATTCGCAAGAACCTCTCCTTGCGGGATCCGGTTCGCGCGATCAAGGAGTGCTCCCACGATTCGAGCTGCCGACGCGAGCTGACCCTCGAAAACGGCAAGAAGCTCACCGGGGTCCAGATCCAGGCCGAATACCTGGAAATGGCGCTCCAGTACGCCGCCTCCCGCCCGCCCGACCCGGAGACGAAGGACATCCTGGTCAAGTGGCAGCACGTGATCGACGCGCTCGGGCGCGATCCGTTCGAGCTGCGCGAACAGATCGATTGGGTGATGAAGAAGGCGTTGATCGAGGGCTTCATGGAGCGGAAGTCGCTCGATTGGAGTTCTCCGCAGGTCGAGATGATCGACCTCCAGTATCACGATCTCCGTCCCGACAAGGGTCTGTACTATGTTCTCGAGAGGCAGGGCAAGGCCGAGCGGATCGTCACGGATGAGGAGATCACCGCAGCGATCCGCAAGCCGCCGGAAGACACGCGAGCGTACTTCCGGGGCGAGTGTTTGCGACGCTATGGCCCTGCGGTGTTCGGAGTGAACTGGGATTCGATCTCCTTCAGCGTGGACGACGAGCCGATCAAGCGGATCCTGATGGCAGAGCCGCTCAAGGGATCGAAGGTCCATGTGGAAGAATTGCTGGCGAACTCGCCGACTGCGGCAGATCTCGTCAGGAACCTGCGGGCCTGAGCCCGCCGGCGAGAGGGAACGCGATGGAACGGCTAACGCACGAGACGGCGCGGCGGGAACGCGAAGCGGAATCCCGGGCTCTGCCCATCTACTTCGCCTCGACCGACCAGACGCAGAAAAAGGCACCCAAGCGCGACGGCGACGGCGAAGGCGAGGGGGAGAAGGAAGGCGGCCCCCAAAAGCTCGCCAAGCGCGGCAAGGATCTGAAAGAGGAAATGGACGCCCTCGTCGATGAAATCGACGAGGTCCTCGAGGAGAACGCCGAGGAGTTCGTCAAGAACTACGTCCAACGAGGCGGGCAGTAGCCAGGCGCCGCTCGGCGCCGCCGCAATGAGGGGGGCGGGGTTGAACGTTCCGGGCAAGTACCAGGGTTCGAGCTTCACGGAGCTCCTCTCGTCGGACTATGGATATCTCCATCCGGATCCCCCGCGCCATGCGGCGGGCGATCCGCGGATCTCGGTTCCGGAAGGCACTACCGTCCTCGCGCTGAAATACGCCGACGGTGTGATCGTTGCTGGAGATCGTCTTGCGACGGAGGGACACCGCGTCGCGTCGCGCGACATCCAGAAGGTCTACGCAACCGACCAGTATTCGGTGATCGCGATCGCGGGCGCCGCCGGCCCTGCGATCGAGATGGCCCGCCTGATGCGGGTCGAACTCGAGCACTACGAGAAGATCGAAGGCGAAGCGCTCGAGCTCGACGGCAAGGCGAACAAGCTGGCGCAGATGATCCGGGCGAACCTGCCCGCGGCGATGCAGGGACTCGTGGTGGTGCCGCTCTTCGCCGGCTACGACCTGCGCCGCAAACTCGGGCGGTTGTGGAAGTTCGACGTGACGGGCGGCCGCTACGAAGAGACCGATTTCGAAGCCACGGGCTCGGGCGGCCTGTATGCCCGCGAGTCGATCAAGAAGGCCCACCGGGCGGGGCTCACGCGCGCGGATGGCCTGCGCATCGCGGTCGCGGCGCTGGTGGATGCAGCGGACGAGGATCGCGCGACCGGCGGGATCGACGTGTTGCGCGGCATCTTCCCGATCGTGAACTTCTGCTCGAGCAACGGGGTGGAGCGCGCGACCGACGTCGAGATCGAACAGGTCTACCGGCAGATCCTGGCCGCCAGGCCGGGTGGGGTGCAGGGATGAGCATGCCCTTCTACGTCTCGCCCGAGCAGGTGATGACCGAAAAGGCCGACTACGCCCGCAAGGGCATCGGCCGCGGGCGCTCGAGCGTCACCCTCGAATTTGCCGAGGGCGTGCTGTTGATGGCGGAGAATCCCTCGAGCCTGTCGAAGATCGGCGAGATCTACGACCGCATCGCATTCGCTGGTGTCGGCAAGTTCAGTGAGTTCGACCAGCTCCGAAAACTCGGCGTGCGCTTCGCCGACGTGAAGGGCTATGCCTACAGCCGGGACGACGTGCGCGCCCGGGCGCTCGCGAATGCGTACTCGCAGGCGATGGGCGACGTCTTCACGCGCGAGCTCAAGCCCCTCGAAGTGGAGGTGATCGTTGCCGAGGTCGGTGACGACAGCCTGGCGGGCCACGAGAAGAACACGATCTATCGGGTGCAGTTCGATGGCAGCATCAGCGATCACCAGGGTTTCTGCGTGATCGGCGGCGCCGCCGACGAGTTGATGAACTACCTCAAGGAGCAGTTCCGACCGCAGCTCCCCCTGAGGGATGCCCTCCAGCTGGGTCGCAATGCGCTCCAGCGAGCCGCCGAGGGCCAGCCGCGCGTCGGTCCCGAGAACCTCGAGGCCTGCATTCTGGAGCGCAGCCGCGCCGGACGAAAGTTCCGGCGACTGTCGGCCGATGTGCTAAGGGAATTGCTGGCTAGCTAGGCAGTTTCCAGCCAATCGGCGGACGCGTGCAAAAGCGCATCTACGGAATCGAGACCGAGTACGGAATCATCTTCACGCCCGATGGGCGCAAGACGCTTCCGGTCGAGAAGGCGATCCGCTTCCTGTTCGAGAAGCTGATCACCACCGAACACTTCCTCAACGTCTTCCTCGAGAACGGCGCACGCTTCTACCAGGACACCGGTTGCCATCCGGAGTACGCGACCCCGGAGTGCGCATCGCCGCGCCAGGTCATGCTCTACGACAAGGCGGGTGAGCGGATTCTCGAAGATCTCCAGTTCTACGCCGAGGAGAAGATCCGCGAAGAACGAATTCCGGGGAAGCTCTCGATCTTCAAGAACAACACCGATTTCGTCGGGAACTCCTACGGCTGCCACGAGAATTATCTCGTCGATCGCGACGTCGATTTCTATTATCTCGCCGAGCAGCTGATCCCGTTCCTGGTGACGCGCCAGATCTATTCTGGCGCCGGCAAGGTCTTCCAGACGCAGGATGGCGTGCACTACTGCATCAGCCAGCGCGCGCAGCACATCTACCAGAAGATCTCGGGCACGACGACCAACGACCGCTCGATCATCAATACGCGGGACGAGCCGCACGCCGATCGCGAGAAGTACCGACGGCTGCACGTGATCGTCGGCGATTCCAACATGTCCGAGTACACGAACTTCCTGAAGGTGGGCGCCTGTGCGGTCGTCCTCCAGATGATCGAGGACAACTACATCAATCAGGACTTCACGCTCCGGAACCCCGTCAAGGCGATCAAGGACATCTCCTACGACACGACCTGCAAGCGCAAGCTGCGCCTCGACAACGGGCGGGAGTATTCGCCGATCCAGATTCAGCGCGAATATTGCGAGATGGCCCAGAAGTACATCGAGCAGTACCCGGTCTCCGACGAGCTGAAGGACGCCGTCGTCAAGTGGCAGTACGTGCTCGATTGCCTCGACGACGATCCGGGCCGCCTCAATCGCGAGATCGACTGGGTGATCAAACGCGAGATGATCCAGTCCTACATCGACAGGAAGAACACCACGTGGAGCGATCCGCGCGTGTTCATGCTCGATCTCCAATACCACGACATCCGCATGAATCGCGGAATCTACTATCTGCTCGAGCGCGGCGGACAGGTCGAGCGCGTGCTCGAGGACGACGAGATCATCAAGGCCAAGACCGAGCCGCCGCCGGATACGCGGGCGCGGATGCGCGGGGAGTTCATCAAGCTCGCTCGCCAGAACTCGATTCAGTACGACCTCGACTGGTCGAACATCCGCCTCGGCAATCTCCTCAACGTGCGCGTGATCTGCAACAATCCCTTCGAGACCGACATCGAGAAGGTCGCGGAGCTGGTGAGAACGATCCAGAAAACCAACCTGCGCAAGACGAGTCTCTCGAAACTCGTGATCCAATCCTGACGTGAGCGATACGCGTCCGCACTTGAAGTCCGTCGGGACCGAAGCCAAGCCGGATGCGCCGGGCGCCGGAGCGGCTGCGACGCCGCGCCCGCAGCGCGACGTTCCGGGCTCGCGGCGATCGATCTGGCTGATCGCGGCACTGCTCGTGGTCGCGTGTCTCGCGCTGCTGATCCAGACGCGCCGCGTGGGCGCCCTCTCCGGCGAGGTCACGCGGCTGTCTTCCGAGCTGGTGGGCACACGCGCCGCGCTGGTCGCCTACGAGGGCCGTCTCGCGACCGTGCGCGAGGTCGTGGGTGATCTCTCGCAGCGCCTGGGCAAGCTCGACGAGCTCGTGCGCCGCGATCCCCTCGGGCCGCCCGGGCCCGAGGCGCAGGACGCGCCTGGCGCCGCCGGCCCCGACGCTCCCTAGCCGCCCGACCCCATCCCGATCCGATTCGATTTGATTCCCCTGATCCAGGGGTGCGTTCCACTCAACTTCTGCCCACCGAGGCCGATACGCCAATCGGTCCTCGCAGCCCACCGTCAGCAGAAGGACAGCGTCGATGTACCTCGATTTCCTCGCGGGCGCGTTCTCCCACGATCTTGCCATCGACCTCGGCACCGCCAACACCCTCGTGTATGTCCGCGGCAAGGGTCTCGTCTGTTCGGAGCCGAGCGTCGTCGCCGTCGCGAAGGATCCGAGCGGGCGCGGCGAAAAAGTGATTGCCGTCGGTCACGAAGCCAAGGAGATGCTCGGACGCACGCCGAACGGCATCCGTGCAATCCGCCCGATCAAGGACGGCGTGATCGCGGATTTCGAGATCACCGAAGCCATGCTTCGCTATTTCATTCAACGCGCGCATGGCCGCGGCAAGCTCGTGCGGCCGCGCATCGTGATCTGCGTACCGCCCTGCATCACCAGCGTCGAGAAGCGGGCCGTCCGCGAATCGGCGCTCTCGGCGGGCGCGCGCGAGGTCTATCTGATCGAAGAGCCGATGGCGGCGGCGATCGGCGCCGGCCTCGACGTCACGGCCGCGACGGGCAACATGATCGTCGACATCGGTGGCGGCACCACCGACGTCGCGGTGATCTCGCTTTCCGGAATCGTCACGTCCCGCTCCATCCGTTGCGGCGGCGACAAGATGGACGAGGCGATCATCAACTACGTCAAGCGCAAGTACAACATGCTCGTCGGCGAGCGAACCGCCGAGCAGATCAAGATCACGATCGGCGTCGCCTCGCCGACGGCCAAAACGGAAACGATGGAAATCAAGGGCCGCGATCTCGTGGCGGGCATTCCGAAGGTGATCGTCGCGACGAGCGACGAGATTCGCGAGGCGCTCGTCGAGCCGATCCACGCCATCGTCGAGACCGTGCACCTCACGCTCGAGCGCACGCCGCCCGAGCTCGCCGCCGACATCGTCGACCGCGGCATCATGCTGGTCGGCGGCGGCTCGCTGCTGCGCGATTTCGACCAGGTGCTGCGCCAGGAGACGAAGCTGCCGATCCTGCGCAGCGAAGATCCCTTCACCGCGGTCGTCCACGGCGCCGGCAAGGCGCTCGAGGATCTCCAGCTGCTGAGACAAGTCGCGCTGAACTAGAGCGGCTTCACCCGGCTCGTCGCCTTCGCGATCACGAAGCAGCGTTCATTGTTGCAACCCGCATCGGCCGGGAAGACGAAGAAGCCGGTCCGGTCCGGTTGCCAGCCCTGCGTGGTGCCGGTCATCACTTCGCCATCCTCGAACACCACCTCGATGCGACGGCCCGCAACGGGGCGCGTCGGGTCGAAGCGAAGGCTGATCCGGCGCGTCGGGTCGCCCGCGAGATCGCGCACGAAGTAGAGCGCCTTGAGCTCCGACTGGACGATGGCGACGGACTCCCCCTTGGGCGTCTGTACATGGAAGCCTTCGCGCGTCGGGAAGAAGTTGCTGGTGACTCCCTTCACCACGCGACCGTCGATGAATCGGGCCACCACCTGGCTGGCTGCCATGTCTGCACCTCCGGGCGGCGGCGCGCCTGCCCTCGTTGGTGAGTGCCGCTGCGGGGCTCGCAGGTGTCGGTGTGCGCAGGCGGTGCGCAACGCATGCGCAAATCGAGACTGATTCGAATCGACGCGGAGGGAGGCGGCGGGGGGTGGGCGGCGGCGAATGGCTCGCCGTTGCTCGTAGCGTGAACGGGTGCCGGGAGGGAAGCTTCTGGCGTCGAGGAAGCGACCGCCGTCCGGCGCGGCTGCGCTTGATTTCGCCTCCGCCCACCCCCGGCCGCCTCCCTCCGCTGGCTCGCGGGATACGCCGAAGAGACCGGGCGGGTGCCAGCGCGCCGCGCGGTGGTGTCGGCGCCCGTGGCGCGGAGGATTCCCCGATGACGCGCGCGAAGGCCCTGCGCCGGGTGGCATCGCTGTACCTGGTGGCGCAGCTGTTCTCCTGGGTGATCCTGCGCGCGGCTTGCTCCGAGCTGGTGCGCGGCGAGCTGTGGCGCTACGGAGCGCTCGGGCCGCTCGCGGCGGTCGAGGCGATTCCGCGCTTCCGCCACCACTCACTGCTCGGCAACGTCGGGTTCGTGGCGCTGTGTCTCGCGCTGCTCGTCGCGCCGTTCGTCTACGCCGTCCGGCCGGGCCGCGCCACGCTGGCTGCGAGCGGGGTCGCGCTCGCGGTCTGGGTGCTATTCGGGCTGGGCTTCAGCATGCACCACATGTAGCTGGCTAGTCGGCCGAGAGCGCCGCCAGCGCGAGCTGCATGGCGAGCTGCATGTCGCCGGCAACTTTGATCTTGCCGTTCATGAAGGCTGCCGCCGGGTCGAGCTTGCCGCTGCGCAGCTCGCGATAGGCGTCGTCGTCGACGGCGATCGAGGCGTTCGGCTCGTCGGGCACGGGGCCGGCGCCGAAGTGGGTGATCAGCGCGAAGCCCGCCTCGCCGCTGACGGAAAAGTGCACTGCGCCCTGGAGCTGGCCGAGACTCTCGACACGCTTGCGTGTGAGCCGCATTTCGCCCGTGAGGCCCGAGAGGCCGCCGAGCAGCGCAAGCGCAGAATCGCCCGATTCGCGCGCCAACGTTTCAAAGGCGGCGCGATCCTGCACCACCGTGAGAAACGGCGGGTGTGCAGCGCTCGCGTCCGCGCTCATGCGCCCTTCCCGGATGTTGAGCACGAAGCTGCCGCCGCCGGCGCCGCGCACCTCCACGCAGATCGTCGCGTCGACCCCGCGCATTGCTTCGAGGACGCCGCGGCCTGCCTCGCCGAGCTGCTCCTGCGCCGCGAGCGAAGCGTTGAACTGGCGGGGGATCGTCTGCGTGTAGAACAGGCGGGGATCGGGGGCCGGCTCGTTCTTCATTGCACGGCCTTCTTCTGGTACCGGTCGACCGCGCGTGCGTGCTCGCGGTAGCTGTTCGAGAACGTGTGCGTGCCGTCGTTGCGAGCCACGAAGTACAGGTAGTCGCTGGCGGCGGGGTTCACCACCGCGCGCAGCGCGGCTTCGCCCGGATTCGCGATCGGGCCCGGGGGCAGCGCCGCGATGCGATAGGTGTTGTAGGGGTTGGCCTCGTCCTCGAGATCGCGACGACGCAGATTGCCGTCGAAGTCCGAGATCCCGTAGATCACGGTCGGATCCGACTCGAGCCGCATCCCGAGCCGCAAGCGGTTGCGAAAGACCGCGGCGACGAGCTCGCGCTCCTCGGAGACGCCCGTCTCCCTCTCGACGATCGACGCGAGCGTGACGAGCTGGTGTTGCGACAGCCCCTGAGCCGTGGCGAGCGGTTCGATCTCGCGCCACACCGCCAGAAAGTGTTCCGTGAAGATGCGAACGATCTCTTCGGCCGACAGCCCGCGCGGGAGGAAGTAGGTCTCGGGAAACAGATAGCCCTCGAGGCTCGGGGCCGAGATGCCGAGCGAGGCGATCAAGGCGGGATCGCGAATGGCCTGCGCGAAGGCGTCGGCGTCGACGAGCCCCTCGGTCGCCAGACGCGCACCGATCTGGGCGGCGGTGAAGCCCTCCGGCAGCACGACCGGATGGCTGAGCGTACGGCCGCTTGCGAGCTGGCTGAGGATCGCGCCCGGGGATTGCGCGGCCGAAAGCGCATACTCGCCCGCACGCAGGGCGCCGCTCTGGCCTCGCAGGCGCGCCAACCACGCGACCGCGTTCGCATTGCGCACGAGTTCCTCGCTCTCGAGCGAGCGCGCGATCTCGCCGAGCGACGCGCCCGGTGCCACCGTGAACACCACCGCAGCCGCTCCCGGGTTCGCAGCGCCGAACAACCAGTGCAGGCCGGCTGTCAGGACGGCGCCCGCCAGCGCCAGCGCGATGCCCGAGAGCATCAGCCCCCCGCGCTTCATTCCGAGGCTCCTCCTGCCGACCCGCGTTCGCGCTCGAGATAGGTGCGCAGCAGCAGCGTCGCCGCCACGCTATCGACCGATCCGCGGCTGCGCTTGTGGCGCTCCGGGGCGTCCCGCAGCGCGCGCTCGGCTTCACGCGACGTCCAGCGCTCATCGAGCAGATCGACCGGGAGCTGTGTCGCCTCGGCGAGCGCGCGGGCGAACGCGCGCGTGGCCTCGGCCTGCGAGCCGCTGCGGCCCGAGAGGTGCAGCGGCAAGCCCACGACGATCCGGGTGACGCCGCGCTCCGCGATCAGCGCAGCCAGCGCCAGCAGATCCTGTGCGAGCTGGGTCCGCTCGAGCGCCCCCGCGGGAAAAGCGAAGATGCCCGCCTCGTCCGAGACGGCGAGGCCAATGCGCCGACTCCCGAAATCGAGGCCCAGTACGCAGCCGCGAGCCCCCAAGCGCCCTCCCCGCCGGCCGCAGGCGGGCCTCAAAGGCCCGGGAATCCAGCAGCTTCAGCCTGCACTTTCTCGTTTTTTTCGCCTGGAATTCATTGACTCCCGGCGCTGGCGGAGAGTAATCTTCCTGCCGGCGCTCGGCTTCCCCCGCTGCGGCGCCGAAAGGCCGCGGCAAGCCTCCGCCACGGTCCAGCCGAGCCGCGAAGAAACCGCGGTCCCGCGAGATGTGCCATCGAATCCCCCGACCGCCATCCGGCCGGTTCCTCTTCGCGCGTGGCGATTTTCCTCGCCACGGGCGCGGGCGCCGGCTACGGCCCGATTGCGCCGGGCACCTGGGGCTCCGCGCTCGGCGTGGGGCTCAGTCTGGCGCTCGCCGCCGGCGGGCCGGGGCTGTATGCGGCGGCGCTCGTGTCGCTGCTCGCCGTGGGCATCTGGGCGGCGGATGAAGCGGAGCGCGTTTTCGGGCGTGAGGACGACGGCCGGATCGTGATCGATGAGGTGGTGGGCCAGCTGCTCACCCTCACACCGCTGCTCGGCGACCCGGCGGCCCTGCACTCGCCTTTTTGGCTCGTGACCGGATTCGTCGCATTCCGGGTGTTTGATGTCTGGAAGCCGGGGCCCGTGCGATGGGCGGAGCGGCGCTTCTCGGGAGGCACAGGTGTGATGCTCGACGACGTCGTCGCCGGCATGTTCGCTGCGCTCTTGCTGGCGCTCGCGCGCTTCGCGGTGTCCGGGTGAAGGCGGAAATCCTCACGATCGGAGACGAGCTGTTGCGCGGCGAGATCATCGACACGAACAAGTCGTTGCTTTCCGAGCAGCTGCTCGGTCTCGACATCGAGACGCACTACCACACCTCGGTGCGCGATCTGCCGGCCGACATGATCGACGCGTTCCGGCGCGCGGCGGAGCGCAGTGACATCGTGCTGGTTTCGGGCGGCCTCGGGCCGACGCGCGATGATCTCACCTCTGCGGTGCTGGCGCAGGCCTTCGGGCGGGAGCATCGGCTCGATGCGGCCGTGCTAGAGACGATCCGGGCATTTTTTCGCAGCGTCGGGCGCGAGATGTCGGAGAACAACGCGCAACAGGCGTGGTTTCCAGAGGGTGCGGAGGTGCTGCCGAATCCCATCGGCACCGCGCCGGGCTTTCTGCTCGAGCAGGGTCGCACGCGCTTTTTCTGCATGCCCGGGGTGCCGCGCGAACTCGAGCGCATGCTGCGCGAGCAGGTCTTGCCGCGCATCGCGGCGCGCCGCGGCGAGGGGCCCGTCGTGCGCGCGGCGCTGCTGCGCACGTTCGGCATGGGCGAATCGAGTCTCGACGACGAGCTGAAGGACATCGCGGCGTCGGGCGACGTGACGCTCGGATTCCGCACCTCCTTCCCCGACAATTACCTGCGTCCGGTCGCGCGGGCGCCGAGCGCCGCCCTGGCCGAAGCCCGGCTCGCCGAGGTCTGCGCCGCGATCCGCCGGCGCCTGGGCGCGCTCGTGTATGGCGAGGGCGAGGACACGATGCAGGCGGTGGTGGTGCGTCTGCTGCGCGAGCAGGGCTGCACGCTCGCCGTGGCGGAGTCTTGCACCGGCGGGCTGCTGGCCTCGCAGCTCACGGAAGTGCCGGGCGCGTCGGCGGTCTTCCGGGGCGGGGTCGTGGCCTACGCGAACGCGGCGAAGACGGCGCTGCTCGGTGTCTCCGAGGTGTTGCTCGCAGAACATGGCGCCGTGTCGGACGCCGTCGCGCGCGCCATGGCGGAAGGCGCGCGGGCGCGCCTGGGCGCGGATCTCGCCGTCGCCATCACGGGCATCTCGGGTCCGGAGGGCGGCACGCCGGAAAAACCCGTGGGGCTGGTGCACGTGGCGCTGGCGCGGGCGGAGGGCACTTCGGCCGAAGGCTTCGTGTTCCCCCTCGACCGCATCCGCCATCGTCAGCTGTCCGCGCGCCTCGCCCTCGATTGGGTGCGGCGCTCGCTGCTCGGCGAAGAGCTCGTGGGCCCGACACTGATGCGCGGCAGGGCAGGCGGCGCGCCCGCGAAGCCGCCGACCCCGAAACGATGAGGAGTTTGCGACGCTGCGAGCGTTCTTCGCGATCGAGCTGGAGGCTTCCGCGCGCCGCGCGGCTGCGGACATCTGCGCCGTCTTGCGCGCGCGTCCGGGTGGCGACGCGGTGCGCTGGGTGCGCCCGGAGAACCTCCACGTGACGCTGCGTTTCCTCGCAGACATCGCGCCCGACCGCGTGGCGCCGCTCGCGGCGCACGTGCGCGCGCAGACCGCAGCGCTCGCGCCGTTCACGCTCGAGTTCGCTGCGCTCGCGTGTTTTCCGCCGGCGCGCCGCCCGCGCGTTCTGCTGCTCGAACTCACGCCGCGCGCGCCGCTGGCAGCGCTCGCGGAAGCGGTCGAGCGCGGCGTCGTGGGGGCGGGCTGCGCTCCCGAG
This sequence comes from Deltaproteobacteria bacterium, assembly GCA_031405455.1. GTDB lineage: Bacteria > Myxococcota_A > UBA9160 > UBA9160 > SMWR01 > DATBRV01. The sequence continues at coordinate 64,112 of JANNIY010000174.1, forward strand.
GCGCGGACCTTCCGCGGGCATCTGACGCTCGGGCGCGTGCGCGAGCAAGGACCACCGCCTTCGCTGGCGGAGCTATCCGTGCCATCCGCGCCTTTCGAAGTGACGGAGTCGGTGCTGTTCGCGAGCGAACTGCACCCCTCCGGATCCCGCTACACCCCGCTCGAGCGAGTGCCGCTCGGCGGCGCAGGCGGCGGTCGCCTGCAAAGTTCGCATCACCCCTGAAGAAACAAGCAGCTAGGAGGAATCCAGACATGGCAGTCAACACGAAGACCCGCGGCAACGGAAGCGCGGTGGAATCCGAGCGCGACAAGGCCATCGCGCTCGCCGTCTCGACGATCGAGAAGCAGTTTGGCAAGGGAGCCATCCTCACCATGAGTGAGGCCGGTGTCGACCGCGAGGTCGAGAGCTTCTCGAGCGGCTCGCCGAGCATCGATCTCGCGCTCGGGATCGGCGGCTACCCGCGCGGCCGTGTGGTCGAGATCTTCGGCCCGGAATCGAGCGGCAAGACGACGCTCGCGCTGCACGCGGTGGCGGAGGTGCAGCGCCGTGGAGGCGTCGCGGCCTACGTCGATGCCGAGCACGCGCTCGACACCGGCTACGCGCGCCGGCTCGGCGTGCAGGTCGATGACCTGCTCGTTTCGCAACCCGACACCGGCGAGCAGGGGCTCGAGATCGTCGACGTGCTGCTGCGCTCGGGGGCGATCGAGTTGGTGGTGGTCGATTCGGTGGCGGCGCTGGTGCCGCGCGCCGAGATCGAGGGCGAGATGGGCGATCAGCACATGGGGCTCCAGGCACGGCTCATGAGCCAGGCCCTGCGCAAGCTCACGGGGACCGTCTCGAAATCGCGGGCAACGGTGATCTTCATCAACCAGATTCGCATGAAGATTGGCGTGATGTTCGGCAACCCCGAGACCACCAGCGGAGGCAACGCACTCAAGTTCTACGCTTCGGTGCGTCTCGACGTGCGGCGCATCGCGGCGATCAAGGACGGCGACGAGGTCACCGGCAACCGCACGCGGGTGAAGGTGGTGAAGAACAAGATGGCGCCGCCCTTCCGGCAGGCGGAGTTCGACATCCTCTACAACCGCGGGATCTCGCTCGAAGGCGATCTGCTCGATCTCGGTGTCGAGTGCGGCGTGGTCGAGAAGAGCGGCGCCTGGCTCTCCTTCGAGGGCGAGCGCATCGGGCAGGGGCGCGAGAACGCGCGCAAGCTGCTGCTCGAGAACCCAGACGTGCGCGGGCGGCTTGCCGAGGTCGTCTACGCTGCGAAGGGCATCAAGCGTCAGGTGCTCGCGAAGCCCGAGGCCGTGGAGGCACCTGCGGCGGAATAGAAGCGCTGCCACCGCAACGCAGACAAAGCGCGCAGCGAGCCGAAGGCGAGCGAACGTCCGTCAAGCGTGCGCGCAGCGGGGCGTAGGAAAGACAAGCTGCGTTCTGGGGTGACATCCGGGTATGGGGGTTCAGTCAAACCGCGAGGCGGGGGGCCGGATCCGTTCTTCTTGGACTCGAGCTCGCCGGCATCGGAGTAGGTAAAGGTACTCACAGCGCGATCCACTCGCCGAAACGCGGCGCAGCCAGCATGGACACTGCTACGAACCACGCAAGCGAGGTGGCAAGAAGAAACCAATCCAACCAACTCCGATCCCAAGAGGGGCGACCAAATGTGAATGTCAGCGTCAACACCAAGGGTGTTGACCTGCCGGGGGTGCCCCGGACCAAAGATTCCTGGAAAATGGATTCTTGTTGAACGCTTGACTTCATCCGCTCTGCGAACTTTGCAGGCGTGAGGGTGCCCTGGCTCGCGGTGGGTAGGAAGCCCGGATCGAGGCAAAGCGCGCACAGCGCGAAGATCCGCGCATCGAGTGTGTAGACCCGCTCGGTGCGATGGCCCTCGAAGTTGTTGCGCCCATCATCGCGCAGATCAATTCATCGAGCGCGAGCCTCGCATGCCGCGAGAGCGAGCGGTTGCACTATCCCCCACATACGGTCACCCTCCGTCGATCGAAGCGCCGCGGGAGCCCGCCATTCATGCACGATGCGTCGAAGCCGCGAGAGACCACCGCGACGCCGCGCTCGATCGGTGAACCGTACCCGCCCCAGAGCGAGTCGCCGCTGGCGCCGGCAGAGAAAGTAGTGATCCGGGAAGGCGGACGCGAGCGCCTGCGCTTCCTGGCCCGCAGCTCGATCCTGTTCACGGCCAACCGCGTCATCGCTCAGCTCCCCGGTCACGCACTTCGCCGGGCCTACTACCGGCACGCCCTCGGCTGGGAGATCGGAGCACGAACCAGCATCCACCACGGACTCACGGTCTATGGCGGCCGGGGCCGCGTGCGTATCGGGAATCGCAGCACGCTCCAGATGGGGTGCCTGATCGTGGGCGCGGGCATGGACGATTTGACGATCGGCGACGATGTCGCCATCGCCTATCGGTCGAGTTTGATCATGGGCAGCCACGACATCTTCGCTTCCAACTTTCAGGGTATCACCGGGCCGATCACCATCGAAAACCACGTCTTCGTGGGCTCCGGAGCTACGATCCTTCTCGGTGTCACGCTCGGCGAGGGGACGGTGGTCACCGCTGGCTCGGTGGTAACCAAGAGCACGCCGCCGTTTTCGATCGTGCGCGGAAATCCCGCCCAGATAGTGGGCCGCCGACCACGCAACCTCGACTACTCTGCTGAGCACTTCTGGCCCTTCCACTGATCCGCCCGGCACGGCCACGACCGAGGGAGTCTCGCGCATGAATTTCGAGCTGAGTCCCGAACAAGAGGAGCTGAAGCAGGCCGTCGCGAACTTCGCACGCAAGGAGCTCAACGAGAATCTCCTCGAAGAAGAGCGTGCGGGTTGCTTTTCACGAGAGAAGTGGGACGCGCTCGCCCGGTTCGGGATTCACGGCCTGTCGATACCCGAGGAATACGGAGGCTCGGGGCGCGACCTCCTCTCCAGCGTCTGCGCCATGGAGGGGCTCGGCTACGGCTGCACCGACAACGGGCTCATCTTCTCGGTGAACGCTCACCTGTGGGCCGTCGAGACTCCCATCCTTCGCTTCGGCACACCCGAACAGAAGCAGCGCTACCTGCCCAGGCTCGTGAGCGGAGAATGGATCGGCGCGCACGGAATGACGGAGGAGGGCTCAGGCTCGGATGCGTTCAACGTTCAGACGACCGCGCGCCGCGTGGGTGATCGCTATGTCCTGAACGGCTCGAAGACGTTCATCACCAATGCTCCGATCGCCGACGTCATCATCGTGTTCGCCACCGTCGACCCGCAAGCGGGCGCTGAGGGAATCACCGCCTTCATCGTCGAAAAAGACACGCCCGGTCTCGCCGCCCCATCGGGCATGGAGAAAATGGGGCTGCGCACGTCGCCCATGGGGCAGGTCTTCCTGGACGATTGCGAGATCGCCGAGTCGCAGAGGCTGGCCGACGAGGGAGCCGGGGTGGCCATCTTCCAGAGCGCCATGGACCACGAACGCGCCTGCATTTTGGCGGCGAACGTCGGCGGCATGCAGCGACAGCTCGAGGCGTGCATCGAGCGCGCCCGAACCTGGAAGCGTTTCAACCAGCCAATCGGAAAATTCCAGTCGGTAGCGAACAAGGTTGCGGACATGCGCGTTCGCATCGAGACGGCGCAGCTACTCATCTACAAGACGGCATGGCTGAAGGGACAGGGCAAACGCACTCCCATGGAGTCGGCAATGGCGAAACTTTATGTGAGCGAGTGCATGGTGCAATCGGGCCTCGAAGCGATCCAACTCTTCGGGGGCTACGGCTATGTGAGCGAACTCGGGATCGAGCGCGATCTCCGCGATGCCGTGGGCGGCACGCTCTACTCCGGCACTTCGGAGATCCAGCGGATGATCATCGCACGCCATCTGGGTCTGTGAGCCTTGGCGCATTCGCTGGTACAACTTCTCGAACGCGCCGTTCTTGCGCACCCCGAGCGTCCGGCAGTCGTGCTGGCAGGAGCTGGGCGCGGCCTCAGCTACCGGGAGCTCGATCGGGAGACGGCGCGAGTCGCCGCTGCGCTGGCGGGACTGGGCGTGCAGCGGGGAGATCGTGTCGGCCTGCTGCTCCCGAAGTCGATCGCCTCGCTCGTAGGTATCTGGGGCGTGCTCCGTTGCGGAGCTGCCTACGTCCCGATCGATCCCCAGGCCCCTCCCGCTCGCGTCGTCTACATGTCACAAAATTGCGGCATGCGCGCGGTGCTGGTTTCCGGCGAGCTCCCCGAGGCGGCGGCCGCCATTCGCGAGAGCGCGCCCGAGGTGGGGGTGATCCAAATCGACGGAGACGAGCCGCTCGCAGGCGACGGCATTCTCTCCCTCGACGCGGCCACGCGCAGCGCCCCAGGCTTCGTGAGGCGGCCCGCGACGCCGCGCGATCTCGCCTACATCCTGTATACGTCGGGCTCCACGGGGTCGCCCAAAGGCGTGATGCTCTCCCACCTCGCAGCGCTCAGCTTCGCGGAGTGGGCGGCAGCACGGTTCGCCATCGGGCCCGAAGACGTGCTCGGCAACCACGCTCCGTTCCATTTCGACATCTCAACCTTCGATGTGTTCGCAGCGGCATGCGGCGGCGCCTGCGTGGCCGTGCTCGACGATGAAAGCGTGCGTTTCCCCGCAGCCTGCGCGCAGTTGATGGCGGAGGAACGACTGACCGTCTGGTACTCGGTTCCGGGTGTTCTGCGCCGAATGGTGCGCGCGGGAGCACTCGACCCGGAGGCGCTGCCGGCGCTGCGCACGCTGCTCTTCGCGGGAGAGCCTTATCCCGTGAGCGAACTGCGCAGCCTCCAGACGACGCTACCCGGTCGCAACCTCGTGAACCTCTACGGCCCCACCGAAACCAACGTCTGCACCTATTGGCCTGTGCCCGACCTCTGCAACTGGACGGAGCCCTCCATCCCAATCGGCTTCGACTGCGAGGGTTGTCAGGGTGTGGTCGTCGACGAAACCCTCCGGCCGGTTCCGGACGGCGTCGAAGGGGAACTGCTCGTCCGCGGAGGCACGCTGATGTCCGGCTACTGGGGCGACCCCGAGCAGACCGAAGCCCGTCTGGTGCCGGATTTTCTCTACCCTCATCTCGGAGACCGGCTATACCGGACCGGCGATTTGGTGACCCGGCGCGCCGATGGCAGCTACGACTTCCATGGGCGACGCGATCACATGATCAAGGTGCGCGGCTATCGGGTCGAACTCGCGGAAGTCGAAGCCGCGCTGATGTTGGGAGAATGGGTTGCTGAGGGAGCCGTGGTTCCTTTCGAGTTCGACCGTGAGGGTGTGCGCGAAACGGATCTCGTCGCCTTCATCGTGGCCCGTGAAGGCGCGGTGCCGGACGCGAAGACGGAACGAGCCTTGCGCCAGGATCTGGGCACGCGCATTCCGAAGTACATGATCCCGGCCGAGATCCGTTGGGTTCGCAGCTTGCCGATGACCTCCACTGGCAAGCTGGATCGCAGGGCGCTGCGCGCCACATTGGAGCCAGTGTCGAACTGATTTCAGGGTGACGCCGAACGCCGCCTGCACGCGAAGGGAGATGTGAACCAATGGAGATCGTCGAGTCGATACGCCAGTTCCTCCGCGAAAAACTTGCGATCGCCGCGGCGGATCGAGTCGATGAGGACACTCCCCTCATTCGCAAGGGCATCATTGATTCCGTGGAGCTGATGCAGATCGTGACGTTCCTGGAAGCGACCTATGGAATCAGTGTCGACGACAGCGAGATCGTCCCGAAGAACTTCCGCAGCCTGCGGACGATGGCCGACTTCGTCGGCCAGAAGCGCGGCTGAGCCGTCGCTCGAAAGCCTCGCCGACCCGATCGCGCCCCCGACGACCCGGGGCAAATTAAACCCATGACACCCCCGCAAAGATCGTATGCTGGCGGGGGGGGCATGGCCTTCGCCCAGTCGACGGCCGCTGCCGCGCCGGTGGTTCCCGACACAGGGGCTCGGATGCGGAGGAGAACGGATGAGAGCGAACTCGTGCTGCCGCGCTGCTGCCCCCGATGGTTCCGCCCGGCGTACGGCCCGGTCGGCGCGGTTCGCGCTCCTGATCGTCTTGCTGTGGGCTGGCACGTCGATGGCCGGGGATGGCGGTGGGGGGCTCGCTGGGGGTCGGGAACCCGCGCCCGGCATCTCGGGCATCGGCTCGCGCAGCGAGCGGGTTCTGACGGCCTTGACCCAAAAGGCATGCGAGACCACGCGCGCGAAGCAGCTCGCGAGAGGCCTCCCGACGACGTCTGGAAAACCGGCCGGCCCGACATTCGCGTCCATGTTCCCGGCCGACGACCCGCGCTGTGACGCTCTCGCCCCGCTCGCGCTGCAAACACCATGGAATTCGGGCCTGATCATACCCGCTACCTCCGCGCCCGATGGAACGCTGCTCGGCCGGCGCCTGCTATCGACAATCGGTGGTGTAGCCATGGAGCTCATGGCGTACGCCTCGGGAGGGCTCACGGTCGGCGGCCTGCTGTGTTACCCGGCGGACGGTGCGCGGCATTCCGCGGTGATCCATGTGCCGGGCGGGCTCGAAGGCATATTCGCGGCCGGCACCGGCGCCAACATGGTGCAAACCTGCATCGACTGGGCTGCGAACCATGGGCGAGCAGCATTCGCCCCGTCGTTGCGCGGCAACGACGGCAGCGAAGGCACTCGCGAGCTGTGCCAGGGCGAAGCAACCGACGTGGCGTCCGCTGCGCTGCTGATCCGGTCGCTCGAGATGATCGACCCGAGCCGCATCGGACTGGTGGGCGGCTCCATCGGTGGCTGCGTCGCGCTACGCGCCTCGGCGTTGATCCCCGATCTCCGGGCCGTGGTTGCCTACGTGCCTCCCACCGATTGGAAATCGCTCGTCCAGTACCATCGGACCAGCTGGGCACCGGCGACCGAGTCGACGTGCGAAGGCGGAACGCGCGAGTGGAACATCGGCGGCCCGCAGCTCGCCGACGTGTTCGACGGCCTGATCTGTGGCCGTATCGGCTGCACGGACGCCGAGTACGAATCCCGCTCGCCGATCCCTGCGCTCCTCAGCCAGACGGCGCCGACGCTGATCGTCTCGGCGGGCGCGGACAACGTCGTACCGGTCGGCCAACAGCTGCTCTGGTCGATCCTGCGCCAGGGGACGGGGCACCCCGTCACCCTCTATTCGGTCGATCCCTGCGACCCGCCGGGCACCCCGGCCCCGCAGCTCGATGTCCACATCTACGCGCGCAACGCCTATCACCTTCTCGCTGGCTCACCCATCAGCTCCGGGCTGCTCTTTCTGATGGCGCGGCTCGATGACGTCTCGCCATGAGGCGATCGGTTGGAATCGCGGCGTGATTCTCACGAACGGGTGGAGCCGATGATTCGCATCTCTCGCGAACGCCTCACGGCGGGAGGAACCCTGCTCTGATGGGGAGCCGCGTGCTCGCGCCGGTGCACGGACCTCCGCCCGGGCTGGCGGGTCGCACCCTCGTGCTTGGCGCGGGTGGCTTTCTCGGCAGCCAGGCCGCGCTCTGGCTGGCTCGTACGGGCTCGACGCTGCGGCTCTTCGACCTCTCGGTGGATTCGATCCCCGAAGAGGCGCGAAACGCGCCGGGCGCGGAAGTGGTGCACGGAAACCTGCTCGACGATCTCGTCGTGGGACGCGCCCTCGAGGGCGTGGATCAGGTGCTGCATTTCATTTCGGCCACCGTGCCCGCAACGTCGGTGGCCGACGTCGAACTCGAAGTCCGGGCGAACCTGCACCCGACCGTGCGCCTGCTCAATGCGATGCGCGAGGCTGGAACGTCTCTGCTGGTCTTCCCCTCCTCGGGCGGCACGGTCTACGGCGACGACCCCCCGGAGCACGGCTTTCCCGAAACCGCGCCTGTCCGCCCAGTCGGCTCCTACTCTCTAGGCAAGCTTCTCGTAGAGAACATCCTTTCGTTCTATTCGCGCTCCGGCGGGCCTCACTGTCTCATTCTTCGCATCGCCAACGCCTACGGCCCGAGCGTGCGCGGCCACGACCGGCAGGGGGCGATCAACGCTTTCCTCGATCGGATCCGCACCGGAGAGCCGCTGCGCATCTGGGGGGACGGCAGCGCCGTGCGCGACCACGTACACGTGGAGGACATCCTTTCCGCGCTCTCCGCACTCGTGCGCAGCGACGCACGCAACGAGATCTACAACGTGGGGTGCGGGAAGGGCCGGAGCATGCACGAGGTGCTGGACGTCATCCGGCAGGTTACGGGCCGCGAATTCGCGCTCGAGACCGTCCCTGGCGAGTACGCCGGTGTACACCGGAGCGTTCTCGACATTTCGAAGCTGCGCGCGCGCACCGGCTGGACTCCCGGGATCACACTCGAGGAGGGAATCGCCCACCTTTGGGCGGGCCTCGAGCGCTGACTACCCGGCCAGGATTTAGACACTAATTAGTGTCTTTATGAAGTCTCGGCGGGACGTGGGGCCACCGAGCCGAGAAGAGCCTCGAAGCCGAATTCGTAGAGCTCCTGTCCCACCACGACGGCGGCGCCGGCAACCAGGCCGCCAACCAGGGACACAATCAGCATGATCAGCTTCCTGGGCCGCACCGGCCTCGGCTCGGCCACGGCCTCCTGAACCACGGCGACGTTCGTGAACTGGCCACGGTCGAGCGCGGCGTCGATTCGGGCCTCGACCCCTCGACGCAGATACTGCATGTATTGGCTCTCGCCGGTGGCGATCAGGCGCTCGATGCGCGTCGCCTCGAGCAGTCTCTCGTCGACCATGGCGAGGCGCGCGCTGGATTCCTTGATCTGCCCATCGAGCGCCATGATCCGCTCGAGGTAGCCATCGCGTTCGGCGCGGGTTCGCTCCAGATCCTGCGACACGCTCACCGACGTTGGCGAAGGAGTAGATTCCGTCTGCGACGTGCCCGCTCGCTGACTCTCGATCGCGATTGCGGCGGCGTCGAGCTTGAGCTGGTTCTCCACCAGAAGCGGGGAGTCGGCTGAGTAGCGTTCCAGCAGGCGCACGCGTTCGAGTTCGAGCTGAAGCTTGTCCTGAATCAGGGCCTGCAGCGCGAAATCGTTGCGTCCTTCGACCGTCGTGGTCTGCATTTGCGACGGCCCGTGTCCGAGATACCGCTTGTAGGAGCTCATGCGGGATGCGAGCTCGGCCGCCGTGCGCCGCAGTCGCCCATGCTCCTCGCGCAACGAGGCCAGGCTCTGCTGCTGAACCGTGCGCTCGACAGGGAGATCCGAGATGCCGAGCTCGCGTTTGAGAGCCTGGAGGCGATCCTCCTGCTCCGTGAGCTCCGTCTTGAGAGAGTTCGCCTGATCCTCGAAGAAGGTTTCCACCTGATTGCCGCCGTGCACGCGTACGTGATGCATGAGATATTTCTCGAGCAGCGTCTTGAGCACGAGTTCCGCGACCGTGGGATTGCCTGCCTCATACGTCACCGTGAGCACGTTCGATTCCTTCATCGGCTCGACCGAGATCGAACTCTCGATGGCCCGAAGCGCGCGATCGGCGATCTTCGGGGCGGGAACACCCTGGTACCAGGCGTGAAGGTCGTCGTAGAGCCAGAGCGGGCCGAAGATCAGACGCATCCAGAAGGACGGCGGCAACTTGTCGAGACCCGTGGCCTCCATCGTCTGTTCGAGCACCAGACGGCTGGTGAGAATCGCCTTCTCGGAATTCACCTCCTCCTCCGAAACACCTCCGGACACCACGGTCGGGGAGCGCTCGCCGGAGGCGTCGAGATTTCCAGCCTGGCGTGTCTTCTGAATCAGGATTGCGGCCCGTGCTGCATACGTGGCTGGCCACAGAAAGGTCGCCACCTGCACGACTCCGGCGACCGTCAGGAAGACCATGAAGAATTCGCGCCGGCGGCGGACGACGGTTCGCCAGAGCCCGCGGAACGCATCGGCCAGGTCTGCGACGTTCGGTTCGCTGGCGTTGGGATGAACCTCGTGATTCTCGTTTGCGTCGCTCATACAGCCGCCTCCTCCCGACGGTGTCGGTAAGCCCGTTCGCAGACCCCGTTTCGCAACGACTCCTCGAGCATGCCATCGAGCGAGTCGATGAATGGCTGCCAACCAAAGCGTTTCGCGGAAGCGGGCCCCGCTGTTGCGATCCGCTCGCGCAAGGCGGGATCGTTCACGAGCCGCAGCATCGCCTCGGCGAAAGCGCTGGGCTCGGCCTCGCTGAGCAGACCATCATGCCCATGGCGGACGATCTCACGGGGGCCACCCCGGTCTACCGCGACGCACGGTTTGCCGCTCGCCATGGCCTCGATCACCACGAGGCCCCAATCTTCATTGAAGGCCGTGAAGAGCGTGGCGAAACAGCTTCGATAGTAGGATTGCATTTCCTTGTCGCTCGGATGCACCGAAAATTCGATCGCCGGGTCGTTTCCAGCCAGCGCTCGGAGTTTCTCCAGGTAACTCTCGCTCTTGCCGTCTACGATCCCCGCGATGCGCAGCCGCCAGCTTTCGGGCTGCGGCGCGCGCTCACGGAAGCGGCGAAAGGCCTCGATCGCCAGCTCGAGATTCTTCGTCCACATGATGCGGCCCGGAACGAAGAAAGTGCGCTCACGATCAGACGACGGTACGAAGGCGGCGAGGTCCACGCCCGGGTGCATGACGTGAAGCTTGCGTGCAGGCGCGAGTCCACCTGCCTCGATTCGCCGCTTCACCTCGGCGCTGATCGGGAACACCAACCGGTACCGGCGCCAGGCGAGGCGATCGATCCAGCGGAAGACGAAGCTCGCGGTTCGAATCGTCAGACGTTGGAGCCCGCTTCGCCGCGCCAGATAGGCGGCCCGGTAAACGGGATCGAAGACGATCCTCAATGGAGTCAGGCACAAGTTGAAGGCAGGGATGCGGAGATTGCGGAGAACCACGAGATCGCCGAGCCCCTCGCACACGACCAGCAGGGCATCGAAGCCGCGCAAGTCGAGCTTGCGCGTGAAAATGCGGAGGCCGGAAAGCGCAACCTGGAGCGGTGATCGCCGCACGGAAATGGAATCGAGAACGCGGACGTCCAGATCCCGGAGTTCGGGGAAGGTCGCCTCGGGCTCGTAGCGGCTCGTGAAGAGGACGATCTCATGGCGACTGCGCCGGGCGAATTCGAGCAGGGTGCGCTCTGCGCCACTGGTCAGATAAATCCACGGGTAGTAGACGGCGATTCGCAACTTTCCAGAGGTGGTAGGTTCCCTTCCACTCGTTTCCGGCGCCGCGCAACTCACCGTGGTTGGTTCTCGACGTCGGCCTTCGGAACGCCGACGATCACGAAAGCGGGCAGCCGGATCATCTCAGCGAATTCCTCTCCGACGAATCGTCACTGCCCGCCGCCCGATTGGGTCGCGCGATCCCGGGAACATCTTGCCATCCTCGCAGTCGCAGCGCCTCCGAAACCGTAATCGCCGTCGCGCCGCGCAGCGGTGCGACGGCGTTCCTGGCGCCATCGTCCAACAACGCTCCGCAAGCGCCGTGCCAGCGGCGATGCGCCGCGGATTTCCCGCGATCCCATAGTCAGTTACTAGCGCACATGCCGGTCCCCTGCGCATCCATCGGGGTCCCGGCGAGACCCTCGGATACGTGCAAAGTAGTGTCAATGGGAAAGTCATTTCCACGATTCCAGACGAGGGGAAAAATCGCTCGTCAGCGAGTGGTTCGTCTCCCGTGGTGTTCTCTAGCGGGAGAGCCACCAGAAACATTCGCGGGTGCCGGCCGCTTTCTGGTATATGGGAAGGCCGATGGCAACGAGCCCGGCCTCGAGCGACGGCTCGAGATGACGGCCGGCGTTCGGAATCGAGTGGCCGCGTGAGGCCGCCCGGCCGCTTCGCGTACGATCGAGCGCGGGGTCCATATGCAATGGAGTGATGCGATTTGAATTTGTCTTTCCGCCGCCGGATGGTGAGCGTCGCCGATCAGGCGCTCGACGGCGTCACATTTTTCGTGGCGTGCGGCGCTGGCATCATCGCCACGAGCTGGCCAGACACGCGCACTCTCCTGTCACAGGTCGCCGCGAGCCTCGACTTCAAGGATTTCCTGGTCCTGCTGATGGGCCTGCAGGCCGCAGCGGCCTTCAATTCGATCCCGCGAAGCATGCGCCGCTTCGAACGATTTCGCACCCACACGTTGACCGCGATCCGCCAGGCCGCGCTTGCGGCGGCCGTGATAGCCGCCGGCGGCATCGTACTGGGCAGCTCCGTGCTTGCCTCCCAGGCCTTCATCGTGACTTTCTTCGGTTCGTTGCTCGTGATGCGCGCCACCGGGCGAGTCGCGCAGCAGTCGTTCTTCGTGTGGCTGCGCCAGCGGGGCCGCAACCTGCGCGTGGCGTTGATCGTGGGATCCGGACCTCGGGCGGCGCGCGTCCTGCGCGAGATCGAGTGCCACCCCGAGTACGGCTATTTCGTTGCTGGAATCGTAGATGATCCCATTTCGAATTCAGCGGTCGACCTCGCGCATCTCGGCTGCCTGAGCGATCTGCCGGACATCCTGCACAAGACGCGAGTCGACGAAGTCTTCGTCGCGTTGCCGCTTCGTTCGCACTACGACGAGATCGTGCACGCAATCGAGATCTGCGAGGAGCAGGGTATCGCCGTTCACATTCCGGGGAATCTCTTCAAGCTCGCCATCGCCCAAGCGAGATCCTCGCACCTGGCCTCGGTGCCGCTCATCAGCATCCTATCGAGCGGACCCATGGACGGAGTTCCGTACCTGATGAAGCGCAGCCTCGATCGCGCGGGAGCCTTGATCCTGCTGATCCTGCTAGCGCCGGTCTTCGTCGCCATCGGGCTCGCGATCCGCGTGACCATGGGCAGCCCGGTCCTGTTCCGGCAGCCCCGGGTCGGTTTCCAGCGCCGCGTCTTCACCTGCAACAAGTTCCGCACCATGATCAACGGCGCCGACCGACACATGGCCGAGCTCGAAACGCTGAACGAGGCCGACGGACCCGTGTTCAAGATCAAGAATGATCCGCGCGTGACGCGCCTTGGTTCCTGGTTGCGGCGCACGTCGCTCGACGAGCTGCCGCAGCTCCTCAACGTACTGAAAGGCGACATGAGCCTCGTGGGACCGCGCCCACTCCCGCTGCGTGACGTGAGCCGATTCGATCGCCCGGCGCTCAACCGCCGCTTCTCGGTCTGGCCGGGTATGACGTGCACCTGGCAGGTATCGGGCCGCAGCGATTTGTCCTTCGAGGACTGGATCCGCCTCGATCTCGAGTATGTGGATCGCTGGTCGTTCGGCGGGGATCTGCAGATCTTGCTGAAGACCATCCAGGCGGTCGCGAGGCGCCGCGGCGCCTACTGAGTCTTTGGGCCTCGGAGGGATCCAGAAGGCTCAGTAAGCGCAGCGATCTCGTGGTAGTGGCTCGCTCACACGCTTCAGACGGCTCTTTTCAGGTATCGCGCAATCCTACGGTGGGGTCGTCGCCCCGAGATCGGGGTTGCTCACCGGATTGATCGAGTAGAAGGCCGTGAACATCGCATTCTTCGGGATGATGCGATTGATGTAGAGATCGACGTACATCCCGACCTCCGCGATGAAGCTCTTCGGCACATAGACCACGTCGTAGGGGCGCAGCACGGGCACGGGTTCTTCGCCTTCGAGGCTGCCGCTGAGATCGACCCTGTAGACGTCGCGTCCGCCAGGCTTGTAGCGAATCAGGATCACGCTCGACATCGCCGCCGTATCGAGAGCGCCCCCGGCCTGGAAGACCGCGCCCGCGAGGGTCGTGCGACCGTCGATCATGACCATCGACGGGCTTCGCACCTCGCCGCCCACGTAGACTTTCTGGCTGGCGAAACCGCGCACGATCACCGTCACGTCGGGTTTCGTGAGGAAGCTGGCGTAGCGCGCCCGCAGATCCTTCGACGCTTGCGCCGGCGTGCTCCCCGCGACCCGCACGTCACCCACGAGTTGGAGCGAGATCCTGCCGTCCGGCCGCACCGTGACATCTTCGTTCAACTCCGAGGTGTAGAACAGCTTGACGCTGAGCACGTCACCCGCGCCGATCAGGTACTCCGCCGGAGGCTCGAGCACGGACGGATCGTCGGGCAGGCGCGGGATGTTCATCGCACATCCCCCCACCAGCAGCGCCGCCGCGAGGGCAAGCGGTATGCGAAGTCGAGTCGTTTTCGTCATCGGATCTCCTTGGTCACGAGGCCTCCGCCACGAGGCTCAGGATCGAACCCGGCGGAAGCGAGAGATGTTGCTTCGCGGTGTTTTCGCAGGGAAACGGCTTCGGGGCCACGTTGGAATTCTTCAGCACGGTGTTCGTGAGACTCGGACCGTTGATAGCGTTCGGAGCCGCGGCCAGGATCTCGCAGCTCACCCGGGCCGGCGTGAAGTCCACCAAAACGACGTCCGTCTCGGTCGGGCCCCCGAGTGCGCGGTTCACGAACAAGGCGGTGACCCGCCGGCCGTCCGCGCTCTTCGACGCGCGCGCCACCAGGACGGGCACGTCCGCATGGGCGTTGACGACACCCACTCGTTCGGAGCTGAAGGTCGGAGAGATCACGTCCGTCGTCACGACCCGCGATTCGAAGCGATCGCGGTAGAAGCGATACAGATGATAAGTTGGACTCATGACCAGCCCCGAAGGGTCCACCAGAATCAGAACCCCAAAGTACCGATGGGTCGGGTTCGTGTGCATCGTCAGCACGACGCGCGGATCGCCCATGTAGACGTCGAGCAGCGACGCGATGTGCAACGCCGCGGCTTGCGTGCGGCTGTGATCCACGTAGGCGAGGTGTTGCTTCATGTTCCCGCTGATGCCGATCAGCGTCGAGAACTCGGTGATGGCGAATGGGGTGTTGGCGTTCGCCGGAGATCGCCGCTTCACCTCGTCGGCTACGACGGCGAGGTTTGCTTTTGTATCGAGCGCCGCTGCGAACATGGCGCGGTACATCTTCTGGCGGTCGGCCTCGCGTGTCAGATCGATCCCATCATCGATTACGACCGGCGCGTAACCGTTGTGGAGCGCGATGAAATCGGCGCGGGTGGTGAGAGCGTCCAACATCTCCCGCGTCCAGTTGCGATTGCTGGGCGGAGCGTACGGAAAGGCGCCCGTATCGATGTGCCCGATGGCCCCGATCTTCGCGTTCGGAATGCTGGCTCGGATGGCGCTGGCGAACGCCGGGAAATCCTTCGCATATTGCGCGCCCGGTTTGTAGATCTCGGGGCTATTCGTCCCCGTCGACTTGGGACCGCTCAGATAGATCTCATTGCCGATTTCCCAACAATCAGGCCGAAAGTCGTTTTCTGCAAACCACTTCGCCCAGGCTCCGGCATCGGCCGCCGTACCCGTGCCGTAGTTGGCGGTGATGCACACCCGCGCGCCGAGCTGCTTTGCGAGAGCGATGAGCTCGGGAGAGCCGAACCTTGCGATCTCCTTCTTTTTCTCGAAGGGATCGAGAATCTCGCCGCGCGGGGATCCGACGCCCTTGCGCCAGTCATAGAAGTCGGCGGCGATGCCACCGGGGAAGCGCAACAACGGAATCCGGAGCGGTTTCAGCAGCGCGATGACGTCGGTCCGCGGGGTGCCCGTGCCGGGCTCGGTGATACCGCTCGCATCCTTGAACCACTGGATGTGCATGGAGAAGAAGTCCGACGGAAGCTCGCGCAACAATCGACCGGCGCGAATCGTCACCGTCGCAGTGCTTCCGGTGGCGCCGGAGACCGCGGGCGCAGGCAGGCTGGCGGGCACGGCCTCGGGCCCTCCTGCGAGCTTCACGAACACATCATCCACGAACGCACGGCTGCCAGCCGGGCCAAGCACCTGTACACCGAAGGTCAGTATGGAGGCGTCGGCCGGCACCTTGAAGCGGCTGCGGCGATCGACGAACTCCGGGTGATTCACGTCGGACACGAAATCGTTGGCCATGCCCTCTGGCGACCAGACCACGAGATTGATTCCGGCGCCCTCCGTCGCAACACGTGCGCCGAAGTCCACCTGCTTGCCCCGGAAGACGGCGGGATCGAGGACCTGGTAGAGCATGAACGATCGCTTGTCGGAGGAGCCGCTCGCGGCGGGCATGAGTTCGGCAGCTTTGCCGCCCGACGCCTCGGCGTGATCGACGATCTTCGCCGTACCGTAGGCCGAGCCCTGGCTGCCCCAGCCCGGAGGCGCCGCCGGGTTCGCCGCTTCCTCGTCGAAGGCCGCGTTGCGCAGTGTGGTCGAGGCAGGAGCCGGCGGCAGATCCGCCGCGGCGCAAGCCGTCGGCGCGAACAAGCTCGCTACCGCCAGAATTCTGCAAGCGAGCCATCGATTCATCGCGAGAGCACCTCCCGGTAGAGATCCCGATACTGGGCTGCAATCACCGGTAGCGTAAAAGCGGCCTCGTAGCGGCGTCGCGCGGCCTCGGCGCGTTTTCGCGCCAGGTCGGGATCGCGAAGCAAGCGGAGAATGGCGTCGGCCAGCGCCTCCGGGTCGTCCATGGCAACGAGTTCCGCTTCCTCGGGGCCTACCGCCTCGATACAGCCGCCGACGGCCGTGATTGCGATCGGGCGACGGGCCGCCATGTACTCGAGCAACGTGATCGGAAGCCCCTCCCAGCGCGAGCTCATGACCGCAACGTCGAAAAGCGGGTGGCACGCTCGGCTCGCGAGCGAGCCGGTGAAGACGAGAACGTCGTCGAGGCCGAGGCCACTCGCGAGTGCCCGCATCTCGGCCTCGATCTCGCCGCTGCCGACCACGACGAAACGCGTGTCTGGCGCGACGGCCTGCACCCGCCCGGCGGCACGTAAGAATGTGTCGATTCCCTTCTGGACGTGGAGCCGAGAGACGATACCGACGATGGATGCCTTACCGACAAACGGGATCGCCGCTCGCGCGCGAGCACTCTCATCCAGCGTCGGAATGGGTTCGGGTATACCGTTGTGCAGGAGCGAGATCCTCTCCGACGCAGCATATCCGTTCGTGACGAGCGTTTCGCGATCTTCACGCGATGATGCGATCACGCACTCTACCCGCTGGCAGACCCAGCGCTCCGCCCGTTTGCGAAGCCCCACCGTGGCGGCGCCATAGTTCCGGTGGTGAAAGCCGTGCTGATGATAAAGGAGCGGAGCCCGCAGGCCAAAGAACGTGCGCGCGAGTACACAGTAGAATGTGGCAACCAGACCGTGGCCATGAACCAGGTCTATCCCCTGGGTGCGCGCAATCCGCGCCACCGCCCGCGCCGGGCCCGGCCGAAAATTCTTGTCGAAGGCAACCGGATGGACCGGGATGCCGAGCTCACGCACCCATCCGACGAGCGGACCTCCTTCACGGCAAGCGAGGTGCAGCTCGATGCCGAGTCCCGAGAGGCCGTCGAGAAGGTTCCGAACGTTGACCTGGCCGCCACCGATGAATGACTTGTCGATGACGTGGAGGACCCTCACGCTTCGTTCCGATCCCGAAAGGGGAAGAACGGCGCCGCGAGCAGGCGTGCGGGGCGGGCGCGCTGCCAGAGCCGACGGCGCGAGCGCCAGATCGACGGGGCGAGCCGGAATGCGTCGATGTAGCCGGGAAGCGAGCGAGGGGCACGCAACGCCGCGTAGCAGAGCCGCGCGAGTTCGTAGGGAAGCACGCGCGGCAGGGCCGCCAGCGCGTCGCGCGCGCGCTCGCACTTGAGACGCACGAGCAGGCGGTTGCGGACGGCGAGGCGCTGCTCGAATGAACGCCCGGGATCGCCCGAGCGAAGACGGTTGCGACCCGCGCGGGCGTGTTGCACGACGAGAGAGGGCATGAAGCGACAGCGCCAGCCCCGGATCTGTGCGCGCCAGGAAAGGTCGAGGTCGTCGTAGTAGGCGAAGAGCCGCTCGTCGAGGACGCAACCTTCCTCCGCCACGTCGAGCAACATGGCGCGCCGGTGCAGGGCTGCGGCGCCGGTGCAGCCGAAAACGTCTTCGTCGTGCGTAAAGCTCGCCGCCGGCCGTCCCTGCCCGCGATCGAAGACGCGGCGGAATCGGTCGAGAAACAATCCGCTCGAATCGACCCGGCCATCCGGCAGCAGGATCAGCGGCGCTAGCGTACCGATCTCGGTGTCGAGCGCAGGCAGCCGTGCTTGCGCGCATCCCACGAAATCGACGGCCAGCGTCGCATCGGGGTTCAGCAGCAGCACCCATGGCGCGCGCGAGTGAGTCAACGCCAGGTTATGACCGGCGCAGAAGCCCGTGTTCTGGGCGGAGCGTACGAACGAGCCGGGTAGCCCCTGGGCGAAGGCGCGCTCGACCCGCACGGCAGTATCGTCCCGCGAAGCGTTGTCCACCACCACCGCCTCGAAATCCCGAGTGGATTGCGCGATCAAGCTCGCGAGGCATGCGTCGATCGTGTCGGCGCTGTTCCATGTGACGATCTGGATCGACAGCAGCGGGGCTGAATTCATGCACGCACCCCGGTCCGCGCGCGACGGACGGCACACGCCTCCTCGAACGTCGCCTCGAGCCGCCCCAGCACGACGCCAACGTCATAGTGCGTCGCTACGAGTGCGCGGGCCCGCTCCGCTCGCTCCCGGCGCTGCGCTTCGTCGTTCAGCAAGCGCACAATGGCAGCGGCGAATCCCCGCTCATCGTCGGAACGATCGCAGTGCTCGCCTGGTATCGCCGCGATGCCCTCAAGGCCGATCGTGGTAGACACCACGGGAATGCCGCAAGCGAAGGCCTCCAGCACCTTGCCCCGCATCCCGCCGCCGGATCGAATCGCGTTCGCGAAGACGACGGATTCGGAGTAGGCCCGGGCGACGTCCTCGACACGGCCGCTCACTTCCGCGCCCATCGCCGTGAGGGACCGGATCTGGCCCGCCTCGAGGTCGGGGCCCACCAGGCGTACGCGCGCTCGGGGAGCATCGCGGTGCACGAGCGGCCAGACGTGCTCCATCAGCCAGAAAACGGCCTCGACGTTTGGATGATGCGCGTAGTTCGCGACGAAGAGAATCGTCTGCGACGACTTGGAAGTGGCAAGGGGCGTGAATCTCCGCGTGTCGACCACGTGCGGGAGCACACCCACCTCTCGCCCCGAAAGTTCGGCCATGCGGGCAGCTTCGCCTGCGGTGATGCCGAACAAACGATCGAAGCGTCGAAGCACCTCGCTTTCGTAGCTGCGAATTCGCGGAAGCTGATGCGTGATGTAGCGCTGGTAGACGTTCTTGTGCCGAGCGGGAACTGTACGCAACCGCTCGACACTGAGCGACATCAACTCCTGCTCGGCCAGGACGCGCGCGCAACCGGGCCCGAGGCCGCCCAACAGTGGAGCGAGAGTGTTCAGCTCGATGTGGACGACGTCGATTCCCCGCTCGCGATCGAGGGCCGCGATCGCAGCGGCGATGACAGGATTGCGGTTGTGGCTCACGAAATAGGGAGGCTTCTGCGTAGCCCAACGCGCCTTGGTGAACCACGAGGCCGGCGGCTGTGGCATCACGTGTTGCGTGACACCAAGGGCGGCGAGCTCGTCCGCAGCCGCATCCGCCTCGGCCTTTGGCCCGCGCAGGTGCGTGAATACGTGCACCTCGTGGCGCGGCGCCAAATGACATACCAGTGCGTATATCCGTGTCGTTCCGCCGACCGCGCGGCTCGAAACGGGATCGGCGTGGACGATGGCAATTCTCACGCGCGCGGGCTCTGCGAACGCGCGACGCCGAGACCCAATGCGACGCGAGCCAGATCGGCGTCTCCGATTAGACCGGTTTTTCGCGTTCCGACGGCCAGCAAGACGAGGCCTAGCCCCGCCGCGGGAAGCCGCAGCCGCTCCGGACTCGCGAGTACGATTGCGACGGGTGCCATCACGGTGAAGAGCATGACCACGCCGCGCGCGCCAAATGGAATGCGAGTGACGCGTCTGTGATAGATCCAGCCCAGGACGAAGGCTGCGAGCCCCGCGCTCGCGAGCAGCGCCCAGGCCGCGCCCAGGATGCCCAGCTTCGGCACCAGTACGAGGTTGAGCCCCAGATTCACGACGCTGGCAGCGAGCGTGAATCCCAGCATCTCCTTCTGGAGATGCGCGGCCTGCATCGCCTGGCCGAGCGCGGAATTTACGCCATGGAGCGGCAGGATGGCCGCCAGCAAGCAGAGCACCGGAACGGCGGCCAGAAAGTTCGACCCGTAGAGCAGGCGTACGATCCAGGGCCCGATCGCGATGATCGCGAGCGCCATCACGACCCCCTGCAGCATGAGCAACTTCGCACTGAGGATCGTCGCCTCGTGATAGGCCTCGCGCGCCGTCCCAAAGGCCGCGGATAGCCGCGGATAGATCGCCGCCATCATGCTGTTCGGAGCCATCAGCGCAAGGGCGTAGAGCGTGGCGGCGGCACCGTAGAAACCCGTCTCGCTCTCGCTGCGCAACGCGCTCACGACCAACACATCCTGGCGGAAGTAGAGCATGCTGAGGGTCCAGATTCCCGCAAACGGCGCGAGTGCCCGTATGAACTCGAGCGCGCTGCCCGCTGGCCGTCCAAAACCGCGCGACGCGCCGGCGCGCACGGCAAAGCGCGTCCCGAGCGCGAGCGCCACGAGACGCGCGAGCGTGAGGCCGGCACAAAGCCCCGCAATCCCCCCGCCGAACGCAAACACGCTGGCCGCAGCCATGAGCTTGACCGAGCCCTCGACGAGCGCGACCCAAGCAATGCGTGCGTGGTGGTGCGTGCCCATGAACAAGCCTTCTTGCGCCGAAACCCAGGCCGATGGCAGGATCGAGGCGGCGAGCAGCAAGGCCGGTTCCCACAGGTTCGCGGCGAAAACGAGCCGCGCGTAAATCAGAAAAAGAAGCGTTGCAAGGCTGCCACTCGCAAGCCCCGCGCGGTTGGCCCGACGCAGCAACTCCGCGCGTCGCTCCGGATGCGCCGCAATCTCGCGCGTCACGAGCAGGCTGAGCCCGCCGCCCGCGAGCGCCTGCGCGACGAGCAGCAGCGCAAGCATCCCGACGTACTGACCGAGCACCTCGCTTCCGAGAAGCCGCGCCACGCCGATGTTGATGCCGAAGGAGAACAAGGGCGCCGCGAGGCGCGCCACCAACATCGCCAGGCTGTTCTTCACGAGCGACGGCACCGTTCAACTCCCGCCGCGCCCCGGCCGCGCTTCGAGTACCAGGCGCCCAGCGCGCAGCGTCCACTCGATCCAGGCGACGAGCGGCCGCAACAGCCATCGGTTGGTTTCGACGACGGCCCGGCGCAAGCCCCTTGGCGGGCGCCAGTCCCGTGCTTCCAGGGACGCGGGCGGCGGCAGATCTGCCGGGTCGAACGAGCGCGAACCCGCGAGCGCGCGCAACGAGCGAAGCGTGCGCAGGCTCGCACGCAGGCTCCACAACGGTTCCGCCAGCGTGTACACGCGAAGCACCTCGAAGCCCGCGGCCTCCACCACGGCCCGCAGCGTCGGGGCCTCGAAGTGATGCACGTGCTGCTCGGGTCGGAGGTCACTCCAGCGCGGGCCTTCGACCTGCGCCGCGAGCGAAGCGAAGTTGGGCACCTCGACCAGCATCAGACGCCCCACACGCGGCGCAACCTCGCGCGCAAGGAACGCAGCAGGCTCCTGGATGTGCTCTAGAACGTGATGCAGCGTGACTACGTCGTAGCGCCTCCCGGCGGGCAACGCAGCCAATGAGCCCATGATTTCGACGCCGAGACGCCGGCTCGCTTCCCGCCTGGCGAACTCGGCCTGCTCGACGCCGGCGATCTCCCAGCCGTGCGCCTTGGCGTGGGAAAGGAAGCTGCCGATCGCGCAGCCCACGTCGAGCACCTTCCCGCCAAGGCCCCGCGCCTCGAGCGCAGCGAGTTCGCGCTCGAAGCGCTCGGCGTCGAACGTGCGGGCTAACGGCGAATCGAAGTCGTAACCGGCTCCGTCCTCGACGAAGTATTTCTCGGTGTAGGCGAAGTTCGGCATTCGCGCAGTCGAGACGAGGCCACATCTCTCGCAGCGCGCGAGCAGTCCTCCCCAGAGTTCGTGCCGGCGCTGGTGGGCACAACCCGGGGGGCTGGGAATCGGCGCCGCGCTCACCGCGGCTTCTCCCGTTGGCGCGCAGCGCTGCGCTTCCCCCGGTTCACATGCAGGGCCCCGAAGAGCAGCCCAATGTTGAGCCACACCATCGATCGCAGCGGCTCGAGGCGATGACTGAAATCGGCGAGTTGCGTGATGAGAATTCCCACCAGCCCTGCGACGAGAGCGGCCACGACCCACTGCAGCGTGGAGTCGTGCATGCGCGGAAGATGGCGGACCCCCATCCGCAGAATCGATGCGAAGAGTGCGAGCCAGAGTAGGAGCGCGGGCACCCCGGCTTCCGCCGCCTCCAGCAGATAGAGATTGTGGACGGGTGCAGGAAAGTATTTCTCCACGTTCTTCGCGTCGTAGGGCTCCATGGTCTCGACGAAGTTGTTGAGGCCCACCCCGAACAGCGGATTCCCGGCCGCCATGCGCAACGCAATGCGGTTGAGCTCGAAACGAACCTGCACATTGCCCTCTTCGCTCCGCGTCAAACGCTCGTAGACGCGCGGTCCAAAGCAGGCGCCGAGCAGTACACCGATCGCGAGCGAAGCGATGGCGACGGCCCGGAGTTGGCGCGCGCTCATCAGCCGGCAGCGCTGCACGAGTACGCCGAGCACGCCGAGCGCGACGAGATTGGAGATCCAGGCGCCGCGCGAGAGCGTGAGCGCAAGACCGACGCAGCCGATCGGAAGCGCGACCGCGCACAGCGTGCGAACCGCGTGTCCTCGCCAGATCATGAGCCCGGCGATCATCAGCGGAAGCGTGATCACGAGTGAATTTGCATACAGGATCGGATGCACGAAGAGTCCGGAGGGGCGAACCCGCATGGCTCCCGTCCGGAGCACCTCTTGGAGGATCGCGGAGCTTCCGCCGAGCCAGGCGGCGCCGATCGGGCGCCCGGTCACACTTTGCGCCACGGCGAGGCTGCCCTGTAGGATCATCTGGAGGGCGATGAGCGCAAACACCCAGCCCAGCAGTTCGCGCCGGAAGAGTGGAGCCACGACGAGCGCGATGAGAAAGGCGTGCACGGTGCCGGAGAACTCGAAGAAGGCGAGCCTGCGATCGGGAGCGAGCAGTCCCGAGACGAAATACTGCGCGAGCAGCAAGAGCATCCACGCCAGCGTACGGCGCGGGATGGCGTTCTCGACGCGCCCTAGGAACGCGCCGATCGCAGCCACCGCGACGAGCAGATAGAGGCAGACATCCGACACCGATATGCGTATACCTGGCCAACCTCCCGTGTGCTGCTGGAAGCCGAGATATGCGTCCACGGAGATTGGCGTGAGGGCCACGAGCAGGATCAGGAGGCTGTCGCACGCGCGTTGCGGCGCAAAGCGAGCGATCGCGCCCAGACCGACGAGGCCAGCGAGCCCGGCCAGCCCGAGCAAGACACCGCGAGATGAGGCAATGCCAGCGCCAGCCAGCGTGACCGCGAAGAGGGCGGCACCGGCGAGCAGCAGGGCGCGCGGCGGCGCGACCGGATCGGACGGTGTCGTCGCCCTGTTCTGTGGTCCTAGCACCCATCACCCCCGCCGCCCCCGCCGGACGCGTATCCGCCTCTCGCACGGGCTTCTGGCACCGCGCGCTGCGGCTCGGCTGCAGCAAGCAGTCCTTCTTCACTGGCGCGACCCTATCGAAGGAAGTTGCCGGCGGCTGATGTATTTCCGGAATGCCGGTCCGGAAGACCAGCGATCCTATCTTCATTTTCTCAACGAAATCCAGCAGATCTTACACATGCCACGAAAACGGCACCGCATCGGAAGGCTTGCGCGGGGTATGATCGCCCGTGACAAGGTGTAACTGCCGCGTCGGCCTTCATCCAGGGTTTGGCTATTGACGCGGTTCGCAGTGCGCAATCGTTCTGCGGGTCCCAGCCCATCGCGCTGCGGTTCGTCGCGGGAAGGCCGTTTCGCATTGGAGACGTCGATCGCTCCGAAAATCGCGCGCACGCTCGGAATGATGGCAGCCGCCACGCTCGGCCTCACGACGCTGGCGGCGCCGACCGCGACCGCTCTTTGCGGCGACGGCGTCTTCGATGCGGGCGAGAGCTGCGACGACGGGAATCTCTCCGGCGCCGACTGTTGTTCGGCAACCTGCGCACTCCAGTCGTGCAACACCGCTCCGCAGCCGGCTGTGACCTGGCAAGCGATCGGGCCATTCGACATCGGGGGTCGCGTCACGTCGGTCGTCGTCGATCCGTCGAATTCCGACTCGATTCTGATCGGAACGCCTGCGGCGGGCATCTGGCGCTCGCAAGACCGGGGCGCGACCTGGGTCTCGATCGCGGCGTGGCTCGATGTAGCGCCCGTGAGCGCGCTGGCGATCGATCCGAGCGCCCCTGCCCGCTATGTCGCCGGCACGGGCGCGTTGCTGGACGCTGGCACCGTAACCAACGGCATCGGCAGCGTGCGTACCAGCAATGAGGGCGTGAGCTGGAGCATCCAGGACGATCCTTTGCGCAACGCCTACGTGGGCGCCGTGCTGATCTGGCCGGGCGAGCCTGCGCGCGTGTTGTTTGCCAGCGATCGGGGCCTGGTGCTCTCGATCGATGGTGGCGCGACGTTGAGCGCGCAGATGGAGAACGACTCCTTCACGAGCCTCGCGCTGGATCCGTTCGACACGAACGGTGGCTTCGCATCCGGCCGCCTCGGCTTCTACCGAAGTCTCGACCGCGGCGCGACCTGGGCCCTCGTCTCGGCGTGGCCCGGGATCAACGCGGTGGCGAATCCAGGCGTGGCTACGGCTGTACTCGCCGTCTCGCAGCAAACGCCAGGGTTGCTGCGCGCAGCGGTACAGGATCTCGCGACCTTCTCCGAAACCGATCGAATCATCCTGCTCGAATCGCTCGACTTCGGTGCGAGTTGGACGCAACTGCCCACCCCAGCCTCGCTCTGTCCGGAGAAGGATCGTTGCGGCTTTGCGAACGCTCTCGCCGTCGACCCTGCGGATGATGCACGCATGCTCCTCGGTGGCGATCGGCTGTTCCGAAGCGCGGATGGGGGCCAGAGCTGGACTCCGCTCGCCTCCACGATCCGCGGCGTACACGCAATTGCGATCGATGCCACAGGCGCCGTCGTCGTCGGGCGCTCGGGTGTAGCGGTGCTGGACGCAGCCTGGCAGACGGTGACGCTCCGAAACGCCGGACTGCCGATCACGCAGGTCGCGAGCCTCGACGCAAAGCGCGACGGCAGCGGGGCTCTGCTCGCCGGAACCAGCGACCATGGCACGATCCTCGGCCAGGGCGATCCCTTCGGCTGGCAGGTGATCTTCGCCGAGAACGAGCCGGCGAGCGAGGCTCGCTTCGATCCATTCGACCCGAACGTGCTCTATGCCGGGCGTCGCCGCGGCGATTTCTCGCGCTCGGATGACGGGGGTGTGAATTGGACGCCCATCACGACGGGCCTCGACGCGACGCAGTCCGTCAAGAACGTCGCGCCGCTGGCGCCGAATCCGCTCGTCGTCGGGGAACTCTTCACGGGCCGGAGCCAGC
Source organism: Deltaproteobacteria bacterium (assembly GCA_031405455.1). Taxonomy (GTDB): domain Bacteria; phylum Myxococcota_A; class UBA9160; order UBA9160; family SMWR01; genus DATBRV01. The sequence goes on from JANNIY010000174.1 coordinate 89,498, forward strand.
TCTTTCGCAGCGTGGACCGCGGCGATTCGTGGAGTGAGCACCGACCGATCGGAGCCCCCGAGGTCGGGTTGATCGCCCCATCGCCTGCCGTCTCCGATCGGCTCTATTTCTCGCTGCAAAGCGGAGGCACGCTCTACCGCACCGACGGCATCAACACGACCAACTTCGTACTCGACCCGCGGCTCGACGCACGCATCACGTCCGTCTATCCTGATCCCAGCGCACAGAACCGTGTGTATGTTGCGATGACCCACGCCGCGAACCTGGTCGGCTCCCTGTGGCGCACGGAGAATTTCGGAGTCACCTGGGCGGATCAAAGCTTCGGCAAGCTTCCGGGCGTGAGCGACGTCGTGCGAGACGCCTTCGGAGGCCTCTACGCCTCCACACTAAAGGGCGTATATCGCTCGGCGAGCGAGGGGCAAGTCTGGTCGTTCTTCAACAATGGACTGCCGGTGACCTCGACATCGAAGCTCGTCGTGAGCGGGGATAGCCTCGTGACGAGCACAGTCGGGCGCGGGCTTTTCAAGGTTCCAGTCCGACCGCTGGTGGCGATCGATACGATTCCACCCGGCCAGAGGTTGATGGTGGACGGCGTACTGTACGACGGCCCATTCTTCGGTGACTGGGCTGCGGGCACGCAGCACTCGATCGCGCCGTACCTGCTGCAAACCGAGAACACCCGCCAGGAGTTCGTGAGCTGGTTGAACGACGGCTCACAGCAACAGCTCTACACCGCCACGGGCCTGAACGAGTGGCCCACGGTGGCGATCAAGGTGCTGCATCGGCTGACGACGCAGGCTTCGCCGGCAGCGGGCGGCAGTATCATTCCCGCTCCCGCGTCGCAGGATGGCTTCTATCCGCTGAAGAGCATCGTGCAGCTCGTTGCGCTGCCGGCGCCGGGTTACCGCTTCAAGAGTTGGTTGGGAGTCGGCACGGCTGGCTTGCTCGCTTCCGTGGAAATGAGCCAGCCGCTCTCGGTGACCGCGCTGTTCCAGCCGCTCCAGATCGAATTCCGGACGCAACCACCGGGCCTCACGATCGGAATCGACGGCCAAAACGTCGCGACACCTCAGACCTTCCAGTGGGCCAGCGGATCCCAACACCCGCTGGATGCGCCTGCCGTCATCGATCTCGACCCGGGCGATCCGTTCGAGCTCGTCTTCGACCACTGGAGCGACTACCTGCCGCGCGTCCACGAATTCGAGATGAGGAGCGAAACCTTCACGGCGGACGTGACGGCCAACTACCTCCAGACCGTTCGTGAGGTCACGACGCCGACCGCCGGCGTTCAGCGTCTCTCCACGCCCGGAACGCAGTCGCCGCGACGCGAGCTTAGGCTCACGATTGCGCCGGACGCGGGCGAGAGACTTCCAGAGAGCCTCCAGTTTTTGCGCAGCTCGGCCGGCAGCGGCGTGATCAACGAGCTGGCACTCCCGCGCGGCAGCGCGGTGACGCGCGTGAACACCTGGGTCGAAGGCCGGACGCTGGAGGGCATGGGAGGCCTCACGGGCGACGGCCGGACGCGGCGCACGCGCATCATACTCTTCAATCCGGGCGCACAGAACGCTTCGGTCGGCCTCACGCTGCTCCAGCCTACGGGTGTTCCCACGGCGAGTGGCAGCGATCTCGCGAGTGTCGCACCCGGCGAGCTGCGCAGCGTGATGCTGGACGAAGCGTTGGCGTTGCCGCGCAGCTACGACGGATTTCTCGTGCTCCAGTCGACCCAGCCGCTGCACGTCTGCATTTTGGGTGTGACCGAGAATCTGCGCACGTTCAACTCTACCGACCCGATCCTGTTCCATCTGTTCGACGAGTCCGACGTCGGTGTCCCGACCATCGGCGCGAGGCAGGTTCTGCTCGCCACGGCGGCGACTGAACACGTACTGGCGCTGTTCAATCCGGCCCCTGCCACGACCAGCGGTGCCCTCCTCGTGCAGGATCGCACTGGCGCCGCACTGGAGGCCGAGGTGAACGGCGCCGCGGCCTCGAGCATCCCGTTCGCATTGGCAGCAGGCGAACACCGCGTCCTGCGTCTGCGCTTTCCAGCTGGCGTCCCCGGCACCGAGACCGTACCGAACGCCAGCGTGAAGGTCGTCACCGACACCGGACCACCGCCCCGAGTGCGCCAGCTCGAGGAGCGTCAGGTGGGCGCTGCCAACTACGGCTCGAGCACGCTGCCGCTGATCCTGCCACGGAGCCTGCCGCCATCACTCGCTACGACGGACCTGCGGCTGCCCGTGGATCTCACGCGCCGCGACACGGGGCTGGTTCTCACGAACGGGAGCGCCTCGGCCATGCAGGTGACTCTTCTGCTCGAGGACGGCCACGGCGGCGCCGCCGGCGTGTGGACGCTGGACGTGCCGGCGGGGGAACAGCGCTTGCAGCTCGTGAGCGAGCTCGTGCCCGCGCCGCCGGTCGGATTCTTTGGCCAGCTCCGCGCCAATGCGCCGTCGGCGATCGATGCGATGGCGTTCACGCGTACACTGAATGCCCGCGGCGAGGAAATCCTTGCCGGCGTGCCGCTCGTGACGGTGCCAACTGATCCGCCCGATGCCGTTCACGGTTTTCCCTTCGGCGTGGACGGCGACACCTTTGCATCCGAGTGGTGGTTGTTCTCGAGCGAAGCTGCGCCGCGTCGCGCCACGTTCCACTTCGCGGACGCCGCGGGTGACGAGAGCGTCCTGCCCATGCAGGCACCGAGTACGCCATGAAGAGCCGGGGCGTGACGACGCAAGCGACGAAGATTCACCCGGTGGCGATGCTGCTCGGTCTCGTGCTGTTGGCCGCAGATTGGGGGTGCGGGCCCGACTACACCCGCACCGCGCTCCCCCCCCTGCCCACGCCGACCAGCACGGTGACCGTCGATTTCACGAAGAACCTGCGCTCGGTGCCGGCGTTTCTCTTTGGTCAGAACCTGGAGCCCATCGAACAAGGTGGCGTCGGCGAACAAGTGATCGCGGCCCACGGATCCTTCGACGGCGGGATCGTGCAGGCGCTGTCGGATGCGCGCATCTCGATGCTGCGATTTCCGGGCGGTCTCCCGGCGGATCACTTCATCTGGTGGCAGGCCACGGGGCCACCGTCGCGACGCGCGCTGCAAGCCAGTGGCAACAAGCTTCAACTCTACCGGCCCATGATCGGGCCCGAGGAGTTCATCGAACTCGCCAAGGCGCTGCGAGCGGTGCCCTTCATCACCGCGAACACTGGAAGCGGGAGCGCGAGCCTCGCAGGCGCCTGGGCGCAGTATTTCAACTCTGTCGGCTTTCCCGTGACGTACTGGGAGATCGGAAACGAGCCCTACTTCGATGGCATCGACGAAGCGGGAACGCTGGGCCTCACGCCCGACGCCTACGGGCTCAAAGTGCTCGAGTACGCGTCGGCGATTCGGGCTCATGTGCCGAACGCCAAGATCATCGCCGCTGGAGTGATCGATAGTGTGAACGATTCGAGCTACTGGAACACCTTGATGCTGGGCGTAGCCGGTGCCCAGGTCGACGGAATTGCGATTCACAACTACGCGCCGGTCTGGGCCTACACGCCGGGCCCGAATCCGACGGTGCCGCCGGAGCTGGACATCTACACCGCGATGATGGGCTTCACGAAGTCCTTCGAGCACGTGCTCGACGTGGTCACGGACGAACTCACGCGCAGCGGCCGGCTGATTCCGATCTTCGTGACGGAATACGGCGGAACGTTCTTTGCCGACGACAGCGTTGAGACTCCGGCAACGACGCTGGCGCGCAACCCGACGCTTGCCTCCGCTCTGTTCAACGCCAGCTCATTGCAGGTGATGATGCGCTCCGAGCGGGTGTATGGGGCACACCACATGTCGCTGGCGAGCCGTTACTACGGGGGCCTCCTGGGTATCGATGGCGAAGCGCGTTTCCGCAATCCGCAGTTCTACGTCCACCGCGAATACGCCAGGGAGGTCGACCACATCGTCGTGGAGGCGACACTCGACGAGCAGGACGCAACCTTCGACACGATCGCGATGAAGGTGTCCCCGGCGCAGACCGACGTGCCGATGCTCGATGTGGTGGCGACGCGGGATCCGGCTGCGCGTGAGTTCTCCCTATTCGTGGTGAACCGCAGCCTCGTCTCAGAAGTCGAGACCAGCGTGCAGACCAACCTGCCGGCGGGGACCACGGGCACGCGATCGCTGCTCACGGGGCCCTCCTACGATTCGATCAACGAAGCCGAGAACCCCGATCGCGTCTCCCTCGTGACGACGCCCTGGACCACGGGCGGAAATTTCAGCGAGGTATTCCCGCGCCATTCGCTCACGATATTTCGCTGGACGCTGCCTGCGCAGTAGCCCATGAACATGCGCAGAAACCTCCTCCTCCTAGCGGTCTCACTCGCCATCTCGTTCGCCGTAGCCGAGATCACCCTGCGCATCGCCGCGCCAGACCTCGGGCGCCCGGACCTCCGGTTGCTGTTCACCAGCGAAGCACCGATTCGCGATGATCTGGGCGCCATTCGATATCAGCCGCAAAGGTCGATACGGAGCGTGCTCCTGGTGGGCGACGAGATCGAGATCGACACCAGCTTCCGCATCAACGACCTCGGTCTCGTCGATCACCGCGACTACCTGCCCCAGCTGGCAACAGACCCAGCTACGCCTTTCTCGGAAATTCCTACGCTGCAGGTGTCGAGGGCGGGAAGCCCTGGACTCCCGAGCTGCGCGATCGTCTCGGGCTCCAGGCGTATGCGCTTGGGATGGGCGCGACGGGCGTGCTCGGCTTCGAGAGGATGCTGGAGAGCGTCTCCCGCCAGCGCGTCTTCAGCGATGTGATCTTCATTGCCATCTCCGACGATTTCTTTCGGCCGCTGTGGCGTCCGCTCGTTCGAGACGGGGATCTCTGGGTCTGCGCCGACGCAGAGTCGGACGAGGCCTGCCTCCGCCGCGTGCCGATCGCACATTTCATGAAATCCGCCGACACGAAGGACGACCTGGTTGCGCGCGCACACGCGCGCGGCCGTGTGCGAACCTGGCTGCGCAGCTCGCGTCTGCTCACGTTCGCGCTCGACCTCGTTGCCGCGCGGGTACGCAGCGCACGCCACGCGGAAGTCGTCGGAGAATCGCTCGCTGAGATCGGCCGCATCCGTCGCGCTCATCCCGAAGCGCGCATCCGCTTCGTGCACGTACCGGACAAGGACGAGACCCGGCGCGGCGCATACGGCCTCGATCTGGCGTCGAGTCTCGAGAGCACCGGCGTCGAGTATCTTCCGGTTCTCGGCCGTTGCCATTGGTCGACGCAAATCTGCTTCGCCAACGACAATCATCCCGATGCGGCCGTGTACCCGGTTCTGGCCACCTGCGTCTCGCGCCTGTTGGGTTGGGAGCCGAAGCCCGCCGGGAGCTGAGGGCTCAGGCCCGTTCGAAAAACAGGCTGCGTTTTGGGGTGTGTCTGGGTCTGGGGGTTCAGTCAAACCGCGAGGCGGGGGCTTCTTGTTCCTTTCGCGGAGCTGGCGCAGCTCGGGAACTCCCAGACTCCCGTAGGCTTTCTTCCACCGGAAGAATGTTGCGCTGCTGACGCCGAGCTTGCGGCAGATTTCTTCGGCCGACGTCCCTGCCTCGGCCTGCCGCAGCGCCATCGCAATCTGCTCTTCAGTGAACTTGGTCTTGCGCATTTCGATCGGTCCTCCGGCGCACCGTCGGTGGGCGTCGGCCGGATCCGAGCCAACGTGGAAACGCGAGTCACCCCGGACCAGGTTTCAGGGAGCGGACCCCATGGGCGTTCTGTCAAAGCACTGTGGGGGCCCCGAGGCGGGCCGCCGCCGCTAGCGCTTCGGATACTGCGCGAATCGATGCGGCTCAGGGCCGCCGATGAACGATGCCAAGGTCAGCACGCGCGGCCGCGAAGCTACCGCTTGTCTGCGAGGATGGGGGGCATGCGGCAAGCGGGAACCGCGAGCCAGGATCACGTAGAGACCGTCGCCGTAGATCCTGACCCACTCCGGGTCTCGTTCGACGGCCTGCAGGGTCGCGGTGCGGGCTCGAAACAGGATGAAGTCGGCGCCGCTCCGATTGGCGAAAGCGACGGCGGCCTCGGAAGAACGAATTCCCATTTCCTTGAAGAAGTCCTCGATTTCGCGCGCGAGCGGTTGCGAATAGACTTCTTCGTAGCGTCCATCGATGGCCACTCGAAAACGGGGATATAGATTCCAAAGCAGGAATTCGCCGTCGTTGAATCGGTTGAGAATGGCGCCCCGATATGGAGAAGCCTGAAGGAAATGAACGGCGCCCACCGGATAGCGCCAATCCCATCGGGCCCCGGCCGCGGTTTCGTCGGGAACGACCGTGGCCAACCACGGCTTCCCAGCCATGGGGAGCGCCGACACCGCGACGAACGTGGCAACGACGGGCAGCATCACGTCGAAGCTGAAGCGGATGAACGCACGCTCTCGCGGCCGCGGACTCCACGCCACCTGGCCCGCGAAGAAGGGAAGCAGTGCGGCAGAACCGAGTGCCAGAAACGGCGTGATCCGGATCGACACCAGACTCATGATCGCCAGTTGAAGCAGCACGAGGCACGGAGCGACGCTATCCGCCGAACGGATTCGTCGCCCGTTCCAGAGGCCGAGAACGGCCAGCACGATCGACGCGATCGCCAGAGCCTGGGCGAACCGGATGCGCCAGTTGTCGGGCCCGGAAAACAGCGGCGCCCACTCGGAGATCCTGCCTCGATCGAGCGTCCATGCATCCGCCAGGAAGGCGATGTATCTCACCCCATACGGATTTGCCGCCGCCAGAATCAGCAGGATGCCCGCGCCGAGGCCCGCCAACAGGGCGGCATCGGCGTGGCGCCCTTCCACCAGGCGGGCCACACAATGGATGCCGAGCAGGATGAGACCCATGGCGACGCCGCCATGAAGATTTCCCCAAACGACACCGGCCGGCAGGAGAAGCAGCAGAAGCCATCGCTTCGGACCCTTCGCGCGCGCGACCTCCAGCACCACGAGGAAGACCATGAAAAACACGAACGAGAAGACCTGCGAACGGACCGACGACATGAACCCCAGCACCACGAGAGGACTCAAGAGCCCACACGACCAGCCGGACCAACGCGCAGTTCCGGCATACACCCATCGGTTCAGGATGAAGACGAGCATCAGGCACGTAAGCACGGCCCCATACTTGAATGCGATCAGCCCGGCTTCACCATACGTCGACAACAGGCGATGGAAGACGACGCCGGTCAGCCACTCGTGATCGATCCAGGCTTCACCTCGGGCCGTAAAACTGAAGTCGTCGATCTTTGGAACGAATCCCGCCTGATCCAGCACGGCCCCGACCGACAAGCGCCCCCACAGATCGGGGTCGGCGAACTGATCCGCAATCAGCTGGGCCAGCGTCACGATCGCCGCGCAGGAAAAGAGCAGAACGATCCGCGGTTTCGTCATGCGGAATTCGGCCCCAGGGTCATGGCTACGCCAGCGCTATGCGGACTTCAGAAGCCGCCAAGCGGGACGACCGGTTCGAGAGACGGTGGATCCTAGGAGGCATCGTCGAATCGGCGCAGCATTCCGTAGGTGATGGAGCGCTCGACCTGGATTCTCTCGATGATCGCGGATCAACCGGCGCATGTCCGAGCGTAGGTGGTTCGAATTCGATGCTAGCAACGTCGGAAAAATAGCATTCTGTCCGCTACCCCGTAGGGGGTAGCATTCCCGCCCATTGTCGTTCGCATCGGTTATGCTGCCCCGCAATCGTCATGGCCCGTCTCGCAGCAGCATGTTTCTGCGTCGTGCTCGTGTTGTTCGGATGCAAGTCCGTTACTTTGCAGACCCCTCCACCCATCCAGCCATCGGGCCTGGCGCGCGAGCTGGTGCGCCAGGCGATCGAATACGGATCGGCAAGAGCCGGGTGGACCACTCGCTACGACGAAGCCAGCGGCGCGATCGAAGCCACCTACGTCATCCACGTCCATACCGTCGTCGTTCGGATCAGGTACGACAGCGACTCCGTGGATTTTCGCTACGTGACGAGCGTGAACCTCGGCTGCGTCCCCGAAGGCGACACCTGCCATCGCATCCACAAGAGCTACAACGCCTGGGTGGGCGGTCTTCGAGACGCCATCGCACACGCCATGCAACTTCCGCTGGCCGAGATTCGCAAGGTGAAGGTCGACGAAGTCGAGCCCGGACCGTCCTACGCGCTGATCGGCCCCCTGTTCGTTACGGACGGCAAGGGCTGCGGATTCACCGGACCGAAAGCCAACTTCGAGCGCGCGCTCTGGCAGCTACGGGAACGCGCGGCAGAGATGGGCGCGTCCTACGTCCGGGTCGTCAGTGTCATCGCGCCGCACATGACGGCGGCCAACTGTTTCAACGACCGCTTCACGATCTCCGCGATCGCCTATCGAGGATCCGTCGCTGCGCCCGCAGAGCCGACCGATCTCTCGGGTATCGTGGTGAGTTCAGGGAGCGGCATCGTCGTCGACGAGAGCGGTTCGATCCTGACCAATGCCCATGTGGTCGCCGGCTGCCGGCGAATTCGGACTCGCTGCGACGAGAAGCTCGTTGCTCTCGAAGTCGTCGACGTCGACGAGGCGAACGATCTCGCTCTGCTCGAGAGCAGATCCACCTGCGGCGCCGCTGCTGTCTTTCGGGATGGCGACACCATCCAGCCTGGAGACGAGGTCCTTGCCGTGGGATTCCCACTTCACGGACAGTTGTCCGACACCCCGTCCGTCAGCTCGGGAATCGTCAGCAATGCGCTCGGTCCCGGAAACGACCCTCGTTTGTTTCAGTTCACAGCGCCCATCCAACCGGGCAACAGCGGGGGCCCGCTCGTCGACACCTCGGGACTCGTTGCCGGCGTCGTCGTTGCCACCCTGACTTCCGCGAAATTCCCCGTCGAAGCGCAGGCGCTGCCGCAGAACGTCAACTTCGCGATCCGAGCCGACCTCGCGCAGTCGCTCCTGGCGTCGAATGGGATCGAGTATCGCAAGCACCATCCAGCCGCGCGCAAGACGACCAGTGAGCTCGTGCAGTCGACGTCGAGCATCGTTCGTTCCGTCCAGTGCCTGGACTAGGGCCGTAGCCCGACCGCGGGATCATTGGCGCGCCGGGAGGGAGTCGAACTTTTCCTTGGGAAGGGCACTCATCAACATCCTGAGAAAATTCCTTCAGAGGATGAGGATGAGTGATTCAAGCTGGATTCTCGGGTCTCGGGACGTCCGAGAAGTAGCATTCTGTCCGCTACCCCCCCCTCCCCCCCGTAGGGGGACAATGGCGCGGGGAGCCCGCGGCTAGCGTCGAGACGGGCCTCGTCTGGCGTTCCAGTCGCCGTTGCGACCGGCGCGAGCTGCGTAGCGGGAATGCGGCACGTGGTATTGAGTTTTCGAAGGTATAACTTTAGAATTCTCATCCATGCGCTACATCCCGCGCGACCTCGAACGCCAGCTCCAAAGGGCCGCGAAGGGCTTTTCGGCCGTGGTGCTCACCGGTCCACGGCGGGCCGGGAAGACATGGCTGCTACGGCACGTGTTTCCCAAGGCCAGCTACTTCCTGCTCGAAGACCCCGATGTGGTCGCGCGCCTGCGGGCCGATCCGCAGGGATTCCTGGATGCCGTGAAGCCGCCCGCGATCCTCGACGAGGTGCAGAACGTTCCCGAGGTGTTCTCCTACGTCCGCACGCGGATCGACCGTGAGCCTCGGCGAACCGGGCGCTGGCTGCTCACGGGCTCCCAGGAAGCGCCCCTCATGCAGCGCGTCAGCGAGTCGATGGCCGGCCGCGCCGCAGTTCTCCAGCTGATGCCGCTCTCGGTGCGTGAAACCTCGAAGGTCACGCTGCTGCACGGCGGCTACCCCGAAGCCGTCGCCCGGCCCAAGACCGGGCGCCTCTGGTTCAGCTCCTACCTCCAGACCTACCTCGAGCGGGACGTTCGAGCGGTCACCGCGGTTCGCGATCTCGCAACCTTCCGGCGCTTCCTTGCGCTGGTGGCGAGCCGACACGGGCAGGTCCTCAACAAGAGCGATCTGGCCGCACCGCTCGGCGTGAGCGTGCCGACGGTTTCGCAATGGCTCGGCGTGCTGGAAACGACCGCGCAGATCCTGATCGTTCCGCCCTTCTACGAGAACCTGGGCAAGCGCCTGGTCAAGTCGCCCAAGCTGTTCGTGGCGGACTCGGGCCTCGCCTGCCACCTGCTCGGAATCGACACCGCAGCGGAGCTCGCGAAGTCGCCGTTTCTCGGCGCGCTCTTCGAGGGCTTCGTGGCGTCGGAGATCGCGAAGCAGCAGGTCAATGCGGGGCGCCGGCGTGAGCTCTACTACTTTCGCGACGAGCAGGGCCTGGAAGTCGACTTCGTGGTGCCACGACACAGCGGAGGTCTGTCACTGATCGAGTGCAAGGCAGCGAAGACCGTGACACCGATGATGGCGGCGCCGCTTCAGCGCCTCGCCGCCGCTGCGCGGAAGCAGCGCCCGCGCTCCGAGGTCCGCGCCTTCCTGGCGCACCAGCCGCCCCGCGAGGGCGTGCGCACGCGCGCGCTGATGGAGGGCGTGCAGGCCCTGCCCTGGCGCGACCTGCTCGACGAGCTGTAGCGCCTCTCCGACACCGAACATCCAAACGCGTTGGGATCAATCGCAACCATGCAGGAAACGAACCGGAGACGAAATAGAACTGGCTCGCCTACGATCTGGCTGCGGTGAGCGGACTCGCCGTCGAGGCCAAGGTGATTCAAGCTGGATTCTCGAGTGTGACGTCCGGGTAGGGGCGTTCTGTCAAAGGCCTGCGAGGGCCCCGAGGCGGGGTGCGGGCGCCTGGACCCCGCCGAAAAACCGCGCCCCGATCCGGCACGCCGACTCCCGCGTGCAGCGATTTTCAGTGAACGATCAGCACACGACGAGCCCGACGGGGATCTGGCTGGAATCGGCTCCCTTACCCGCAAACGATTTGACTTATCGGGGGGGGGGAGGGGCAGGATGCGCGCACCCATGGGAAGGGGAGCGGCGCCAGCTCGTGCGCCGCAAAGCTCCTCCATGTCTCCGGGTCGGATCTGCCGAGCCCGAGGCCGAGGAGTTCCCGATGCTGCTTCCCGCCGTTCGCTCCGTCTGCTCCAACCTGCCGCGCTTCGCTGCCGCCCTCGTGCTTGCCGCCGTCGGCCTCGCGCCGCTCGCGGCCTCCGCCGTCACGATCGACTGGGTCGCGATCGGGAATCCCGGCAACGCGGCGGACACGCCGTCGAGCAACTGCCTCGCGGCGAGCTGCGGCTCGGTCTCGTCCTCCTACTTCATCTCGAAGTACGAGGTCACCAACGCGCAGTACGCGGAGTTCCTGAACGCGAAGGCGGCGACGGATCCGCTGAGCCTCTACAACACGTCCATGGGATCCGACACGAACAACGGCGGCATCACGCGCAGCGGAGTCAGCGGCAGCTTCAGCTACGCGGTCAAGTCGGGCTTCGCGAGCAAGCCGATCAACTACGTCTCGTTCTACGACACGCTGCGCTTTTCCAACTGGCTGAACAACGGGCAAGGCGGCGGGAGCACCGAGACCGGGGCCTATACGCTGCTCGGCGGAACCGCGACGCCGAGCAATGGGTTGACGGTTACCCGCAACGGCGGGTCCTCGATCTTTCTGACCAGCGAGAATGAGTGGTACAAGGCGGCCTACTACGACGCGGTGTCCACCAGCTACTTCGACTATCCGGCGGGAACCAATCTCGCGACGGTGTGCGCAGCGCCCACGGCGACGGCGAACCGCGCGAACTGCAATTCCGCGGTTGGTCAAGTCACCACAGTGGGCGCCTACACGGGCTCGGCGAGCCCCTACGGGACCTACGACCAGGGCGGCAACGTCATCGAATGGAACGAGCAGATCCTCGGCTCTTCTCGCGAACTTCGGGGCGGCGGCTTTACGTTCCTCCCCGATGAATTAGCCGCAGCAAACATTGGCAGCACTAATCCAACAGTTGAAACGAGCTACATTGGGTTTCGTGTCGCGAGTCCGATCCCCGAGCCCGGCACGGGGCTGCTCGTGATGACGGGCCTACTCGGGCTTGCGGTACGGCGCAGGCGCCCCGCGCAGGCCCTCTGATCTCTGGCCCTCGGTCCCTTGTCCGCGGCCGCGCGGCGCTGCGCCTACGCGCTCAGGTGTAATGCCTCGCGCTTCTTCGCCAGGCGCGCCGCAAAGCGCCCGGCGTCGATCACCATCCTCTCGTGCCGGCCGGCGCAGATCGCGTCCGGCCCATCGCTCGCGGAGACGTCGAAGACCAGACGTCGCCCGTCCACTTCCGTGAGCCGCACGCGCACGCTGATCTCGAAGCCGGGGGGCGTGGGCGCGTCGTGGCTCAGCTCGAGGCGCGTGCCGACGGTCTGCTCGCGCGGCCAGTCGAGGTGCGGGTTCACGAGCTGGATGCAGGTCCACTCGACGAGGCCGACCAGGAAGCCGGTGGCGAAGACCTCCGGCATCTGCTGGAACTCGGGCGCCTCGCAAAATAGATGGCGAACGGTCTTTTCCGCGGGCACGCGGTACGTGAACGAGTGCTCGAGCCCGGCCCGGAGCGACGGCAGCATGCGGCACGCCTCCTTGCGCCGCAGCCTATCCCGTCCCCGCCCGCTGCGTCACGCTGGGGGTCGCCTCCGCCGCCTGCGCGGCTGACGCGCCGCTTCGCCCGGGTCGCTCCCGCGCCTCGTGACCGCCCGGGCCTGCCGCGCGCAGCGTTCACTCCCGACCCGCCTTCGGGTATGGTGGGCGCCGCCATCGTTCGGGAGGGATGCTCGATGTCGATCCGGCGCACCCGTTCTCTGCTCGCCTTCGCAGTGGTCTGCGCGCTCGCCTGCGCTTCGCCTCCGGCCCCGGCCGCGCCGCCGGCCGCCGCGCCGGGCGAGCCCACCCAGGCCTGGGACCAGGCGGCAGTGACGAACCTCGCCGGCCAGCTCGCGAAGGCCTGCGTCGAACTCTACGACGAGTATTACCGGACGCCGGGATCGAGCGGTGGCCAGATCGGCACCGGTCAGGCGCAGGATGCCTACAAGCTCAAGCAAAAGCTTCGCCGCATCGAGGAACAGTCGCAGGGTCTTGCGGGTGCGCTCGTGGCGGGCAAGGGACGCGATGAGACGTTGCCCGACATGGAAGACATCGGTGTGCTCGCGCGCGACGTGCGTGTGCTGCTCCGGCGCATGTTCGTCCAGAGCCCGCTACAGGCGCGCATCGATACGGCGCGCGACGCCTGGCGCAAGCTGATGCCGTACTACGGCATCACGCCGCCGCCCGAAAACTCCTGAAGCCGAAGCCGCCTGGCTACGGGGTCTCCTCGATCTCCTGGGCGTGAGCGAGCGACGCGACGTAGGCTGCCGGGAGTTACAGGGGTTCCGGCATCGCCAGCCCGGAGGGCGCGTCCGAAGCCATGGGCCTCGCGAACCCGACCGTCGATACGTCGATCCGCCGCAGGGGCGTCGCGATCGGAAAGCGCGGTACGCGCAAGCTGAGGCGGTTTCCGGCGAAGTCGCGAGACTGGGCGGTGGTCTCACCGGCTTCCGCGATCTCGAGCACGAAGGCGGCAGCAGGGTCGGCGCCTCCCTCGCTGAGGGCGGCCTTCACATCGCGCATGTAGCCGCGCAGCGCCGTCGACAAATTTGCGGCCGGGATCCTGCGCGCGGTCTCGCACTGCGTGGGCTGCGAGGCGGAGTCGAGCCGCTGCCAGCTGCCGCTCTCGAGATCGATGCGCAGCGCGTGGCAGCCGCCGTCGACGAATCGCAGATCGAGTCCGCTGCGGCCGTCGGCGGCCATCCGGTAGTGCGGCCGCCCGAAGCGTCCCGGCAACCCGCAGGCTTCGCCGGGCAACGCGAGCGCGAATCGGCTGCCGTCCGTGCGCGTGACGCGCAGCTCGTCCGCGGGCAGGCCGGTCGTGGAATCGAGCGTGCGGGCGAGCACGAAGGAGCGCCCGCGCCAGGCGCGATCGTTTTCGTCGTTCAGATTCTCGGGGTCGAGAGGTCGCGGCCGCGAGGCGCTGCTCCAACCGGGTGCCGGAGCGGCGGGCGACGCTTCCTGCGCTGCCGACCACAGACGCACGTGGGGCGCCGATGCGAGCATTGCGAGCGAATGCGTCTGCATGCTTTCGGGCTCGACCAGCACGAGCTCCGAAGCGCCGACCCAGGCGAGACGGGTATTGAGAGAAGCGCCGACGTCGATCGTAGTCTGGGCGCCGCTCGCGAGCTCGACACGCTGCACCCGGGCGCCCTCGCCAGCGGCCACGCGGAACGCCGCCCGCGCACCGTCGGGTGCGACCGCGAGGTCCATCACCGGGCCGCTGCAGTTCTCACCGAATCCGAGCAGCGTGCGCGCTGCGAGCAGACGTTCGACCTGTCGCTCGTTCCCGTCGGGAGGTTGCGCGCCGCTGTCGGCGAACAGGGTCCGCCACTCATCCATGTAGGCCGTCACTTCGCCGCGCTCGGCGCTCACCGGGCGGCAGGAGTCGCGTCGGTCGAGCGCGTCGAGCGCCGGCGTGAGCGCAATCCGCACCGGGCCCGCCTCCGGCACCGCGCGCGGCGAGGCGCAGCGGTAGCCCGCGTGCATCACGCCGACGACGCGCGCCTCGGTCTGGAACAGCGGCCAGGCGGAGAAGCCCGGCCGCACGATGCGATCCATCTGGAAGCGTCCGCTCGCATCCGTGCGCGCTTCCTGGTGTCCGATCAGGTCGCGATCGGGCAGCACGTCGTCGTAGCGGCCGTCGAAACGCACCACGACGATCGCGTCCGCGATCGGCTTTCCGCTGGCTTGATCGACGACCTGGCCCGCCACCGCGGGGCCGATCCGCACCGGGAGCACGACGCACGCAGTCAGGCCGAACAACCCCGCCGCGAGACCCGCGATGGCGAGGCGCCGCGCGCCCCGCGCGCGTACAGCATTCCCGTGCACGTTCCCCCCCTGGCCCCGGAGCCCAGCGCAGCCATCCGGCGTTCCGATATTTCGTCCGTAGTCGCGGGAAACCTGAGGCGGGGCAGCCGACTGGGGGCTTTGGCCGCGGGCGGGGCGGCGCCCGGGCTTCAGCCGCCTGGCTCAAGACGTGGGCGAAATCGGACGAAGAAGCGCGAGCAGGCTCGGGAACGGGTGCGGGGAGCACCGAGAGGGCGTCGCTTGGAGCTCAATGAGATCCTGAAGATCGCGCTCAAGGGCGGTGCCTCGGACATCCATCTCAAGTCCGGGCTGCCTCCGATGTTCCGCGTCGACGGCGCGCTCGTGCCGCTGAAGAACGGCGAGCGGTTGATGCCCGAGGACATCCAGAAGATGTCCCTCGCGATCATGAATCCGCTCCAGAAGTCCCGTTTCGAGGAGACGCGCGAAGTCGACCTCGCCTATGGCATTCCTGGCCTGGGCCGCTTCCGCGTGAACGCCTTTCAGCAGCGCGGCAGCGTCGGCGTCGTCTTCCGCGTGATTCCGTTCGGCGTGAAGACGATCGAGAGCCTGCACCTGCCGCCGGTGATCGGTCAGATCGCGATGGAGCAGCGCGGTTTGATCCTCGTAACCGGTACCACCGGCTCGGGAAAATCGACGACGCTCGCGTCGATGATCGAGCACATCAACGCGAACCGCACATGTCACATCATGACGATCGAGGATCCGATCGAGTTCCTGATCCGGGATCGGCGCTCGATCGTGAACCAGCGCGAAATTGGCGTCGATACGCAGAGCTTCTCGAACGCGCTGCGTGCGGCGCTGCGCCAGGATCCCGACGTGATCCTCGTCGGAGAAATGCGGGATTTCGAGACGATCGAGACGGCGCTCACCGCGGCCGAGACGGGCCATCTGGTGATGAGCACGCTGCATACGCTCGACGCCACTGAAACGATCAACCGCATCATCTCGGTGTTCCCGCCGTATCAGCAGAAGCAGATCCGCCTCCAGCTCGGCGCGATCCTGCGGGCCGTGGTGTCGCAGCGCCTGGTGCCGCGCTCCGATGGCAAGGGCCGGGTTCCCGCGCTCGAGGTGCTCGTGACCACGGCGCGCGTGCGCGAGTGCATCGCGGACAAGGACCGCACGAAGGAAATCCACGACGCGATCGCCAATGGCTTCTCGACCTACGGCATGCAGACCTTCGACCAGTCTTTGATGCACCTCGTGAAGAAGGGCCTCGTGACCTACGAGGAGTCGCTCAAGCACGTTTCGAACCCGGACGACTTCGCGCTGCGCTTCCGCGGCATCGCCTCGACCTCCGACGGGAGCTGGGAATCCTTCGAGGACAAGGACGCGCAGGAGAAGCCCGAGGCCCCCGCCAACGAGACGCCGGCCGCCCCCGGCACCAGCGACGACGAATTCATCCAGCGCTTCTAGCGCCCCGCTTTCGCGGCTCGCGTAACTCTCCGTTATAGTTTGCGTTTTCCTCGCCCTTTCGCGGGGCTGGAGACGCCCATGCCGCTCGCCGCGAGCGAGATCCGCGAGACCTTCCTGCGCTTCTTCGAAGCCCGCGGCCACCGCCGCGTGGCGAGCGCGTCGCTCGTGCCCGAAGGCGATCCGACGCTCTTGTTCGCCAACGCCGGCATGGTCCCCTTCAAGCGCACGTTTCTCGGCGAGGAGACGCGTCCCTACACGCGCGCGGTCACGGCGCAGAAGTGCATGCGCGTGTCGGGCAAGCACAACGATCTCGAGAACGTCGGCCGCACGCCCCGGCATCACACGTTCTTCGAGATGCTCGGAAACTTCTCGTTCGGCGACTACTTCAAGCGCGAAGCGATCGAGTACGCCTGGCAGCTCGTGACGCAGGATTTCGGAATCGCTCCCGAGCGCCTCGTGACGACGGTATTCCGGGAAGACGATGAGGCCTACGATCTCTGGCGCGAGGGCATCGGCCTCCCGGCCGACAAGGTGATCCGCCTCGACGAGGCCGAGAACTTCTGGTCGATGGGTGAGACGGGCCCGTGCGGGCCGTGCTCCGAGATCCACGTCGATTTCGGCAAGAATCCCCGCTGCGTGAATCCGGACTGCAACCCCGCTTGTGGCTGCGGGCGCTGGCTCGAAATCTGGAACCTCGTGTTCATGCAGTTCAATCGCGACGCTTCGGGGCAGATGACACCGTTGCCCAAACCGTCGATCGACACGGGCGCGGGGCTCGAGCGGGTCGCCGCCGTGATCCAGGGCGTGCCGTCGAATTACGACAGCGATTTGTTTCGGGGGATCCTCGCCCGCGCGCAGGAGATCGCGGGCGTCGAGCGCGGCAGGGATCCCGAGAAGGATGTGTCGCTGCACGTCGTCGCGGACCACTCACGGGCGGTGACCTTCCTGATCGGCGATGGCGTGCTGCCCTCGAACGACGGGCGCGGCTACGTGCTGCGGCGGATCCTGCGCCGCGCCGCCCGCCACGGGGTGCTGCTGGGAATCGAGCGGCCGTTCTTGTTCCAGGTCGCCGGCGCGGTGATCGACACGATGTCCGGCGCCTACCCCGAGTTGGGAGAGCGCCGCGCCTACATCGTCGACCGCATCGAGCGGGAGGAGGGTCGCTTCCTCGAGACCCTCTCGAAGGGCCTCGCGCTGCTCGAAGCAGAACTCGCCGCGGCCGGCCAGCGCGGCGTCCAGAGCCTGGCGGGCGAGACCGCATTCCGTCTCTACGACACCTTCGGCTTCCCGCTCGATCTCACCGAGGACATCCTGCGCGGCCGCGGCATGACGCTCGATCAGAACGGCTTCGACGCGGCGATGCAGAGCCAGCGCGAGCGTGCGCGGGCCGCCTGGAAGGGTAGCGGCGACGCGCGGGTCGCCGAAGTCTACGGTCGGCTGGCGGCAGACCTGCGCAGCACGTTTCGCGGCCACGACGAGTTGCGCGGCAGCTCCTGGGTGCGCGCATTGCTGGTCGGCGGCGCGAGCCGCGCGAGCGCACGCGAGGGCGAAGAAGTCGAGATCGTCGTCGACGAGACCCCCTTTTATCCCGAGGGCGGCGGCCAGGTGGGCGATCGCGGCGTGATCCGCGCAGCCGGCGGCCTCGTCGAGATCGAAGACACGCAGCGCCCGGTGGGCGAGTTGATCGTGCACCGCGGCCGCGTCGTGCAGGGCGAGATCCACGCCGATGCGCGCGCGGAGCTCGAGGTCGACGCTGCGGCGCGGGCGGCGACGGTGCGCAACCACTCGGGCACGCACCTGCTTCACGCCGCGCTGCGCCGCGTGCTCGGTCCGCAGGCGATGCAGAAGGGTTCGCTGGTCGCGCCCGGGCGCCTGCGCTTCGATTTTACGCACGACGCGCCGCTCGAGACCGCGCAGCTCGACGCCATCGAGGATTTCGCGAACGCCTGGATCCAGGCCAATGTGACGGCGAATGTGCGCGAGATGGCCTATCCCGAAGCGATCGCGGCGGGTGCCGTTGCGATCTTCGAGGAGAAGTATGGCGAGCGCGTGCGCGTGATCTCCTTCGGGCCGTACTCGACGGAATTGTGCGGCGGCACGCACGCGCGTGCGACCGGCGACATCGGCCTGCTCAAGATCCTGTCCGACTCGGGTATCGCCTCCGGCGTACGGCGGATCGAAGCGGCGACCGGGCTGGCTGCGCTCGCGATCTTTCGCGATCAGGAGCGCTCGCTCGAGCGGGTGGCCGCAGCGCTGAAGACTTCGGTCACGGAAGTACCGGAGCGCGTCGAAAAGCTGATATCCGAGCGGCGCGAAGCCGAGCGCGAGATCGAGAAGCTGCGCGCCGCGAAGCGCGGCGCCGCGACGGGCGATCTGTCGGCTTCCGCGAAGGACCTCGCTGGTGTGAACGTCGTGATGGCGCGCGTCGAGGGCGTCGATGCCAAGGATCTGCGTCCGCTCGTCGACCAGCTGCGTCAGAAGCTCGGCAGCGGCGTGGTGCTGCTGGCGGCGGAACAGGACGGGCGCGTCTCGCTCGCGCTCGGCGTCACCCCGGATCTCGTCGGCCGCTTTCGCGCCGGAGATCTCGTGCGCGAAGTGGCGAACGTCGTCGGGGGCAAGGGCGGCGGCCGCCCTGATTTCGCGCAGGCCGGCGGCAACGACGCTTCGCAACTCGACGCCGCGTTCGAGCGCCTCGCTGCGCTGATCCTGGCCGGCTGAGGACGTGACGCCCGGCTACGTCGCCTCCGTGTATGCGCCGCTCCGCCGGCCGACCTTCGAGGTCCGCGTCGGCGACATCGGAATCGGGGGTACGAACCCCGTGCGCGTGCAGTCGATGACGACGACCGACACGCTCGACACGGACGCCACCGTCGCCCAGATCGAACGCCTGGTGAAGGCCGGCTGCGAGATCGCGCGCGTCACAGCGCCCTCGCAGAAGGAGGCCGAGAATCTCGCCGCGATCCAGCGCGAGCTGCGGCGACGCGGAATCAGGATTCCGCTCGTCGCCGACATCCATTTCACGCCGAAAGCCGCGATGATCGCCGCCGAGCACGTCGAGAAGGTGCGGATCAATCCGGGCAACTTCGCCGACAAGAAGAAGTTTTCCGTCCGCGAGTACAGCGACGCCGCCTGGCAGGAAGAGGTGGAGCGCGCGGCGGAACGCTTCCGGCCGCTGGTGCGGCGCTGCAAGCAGCTCGGGCGCGCACTGCGCATCGGCACCAACCACGGCTCGCTCTCGGATCGCATCATGAACCGCTTCGGCGATACCGCGCTCGGCATGGTCGAGAGCGCGCTCGAGTTTCTCGACGTCTGCGAGGCCGAGGGCTTTCGCGCCGTCGTCTTCAGCATGAAGTCGAGCAACGCGCAGGTGGCAATCCAGGCCTACCGCCTGCTCGCGGTCCGGCTCGAGGCGCGCGCGCCGGGTCAGCCGGGGTATCCCTTCCACGTCGGGGTGACGGAGGCCGGAGATGCCGAGGACGGACGCGTGAAGAGCGCGATCGGCATCGGCAGCCTGCTCGAGGACGGCATCGGCGACACGATCCGCGTGTCGCTCACCGAAGATCCGGTGAAGGAGATTCCCGTGGCCGCGGCGCTGGTCCGTCGCTGCGCGGCGCGCTGGGCACTGCCGCGCAGCGAGATGGCCGATCCGGGCGCGGCCTTCGTCGACGATCCTTTTTCCCACCGCCGGCGCGCGACGCGCAGCATCGGCTCGGGAGATTTCGCGCTCGGCGGTTCGCATCCCGTGCGCGTCGAACTCGATCTGGGCGGGCTTCCCGCCGATCCGCGCGCGTTCGCGAAGAGCCTGAGCGAGTCGCTCGCCCGCGTGCGCGAGGTCGCTTGCGAGGGGTTGCTGGTCGACGCCTTCGATCCCGACGCACTCGCGCGTCTGGCGGAGCTGCGCAGTGCGCTCGTCGCCGCCGGGCTCGCGCTGCCGCTGGCGGTGCGCGCCGAGCCCGGTTTTCTGGCGGCGAGCTGCGCCGCCCCCTCACGCGCGGTGGTGTCGGTCGGTGCGCTCGTGAACGACGACGAGCTCGCGACGGCGGTGGCCACCGCTCGGCGCGGCGGCTACGGCCTCGAATGGGAGCTGTGCGGAAGCGTCCGCGAGATTGCAGGGCTGCTCGACCGGGCGCTGACGGCGAGCGCGGAGCTCGCGGAAGTGCTCGTCTCGGTGGATGCCGATCTTCCCGTGCACGCGGTCCGCGTGGTCGCGGCGCGCTTGCGGATGCGCGGCGCGGCGGACGTGCCGATCGTCCTGCGCCACCGCCGAAACCCCGCGCACTCGTCCGAGGAGTCGCTGCTCGCTTGCGCCGTCGATCTCGGCGCGCCGTTGTGCGATGGCATCGGCGATGCCGTGGCGCTCGCGGGCTGGGAAGATCCGGGCCGTGCTCTCGATCTCGGCTATCGCATTCTCCAGGGCGCGCGCCTGCGCACCACGCGCACCGAGTTTATCTCGTGTCCTTCGTGCGGCCGTACGCTCTTCGATCTCGAAGAGACGACAGCGCGCATCAAGGCGCGCACGCAGCACCTCTCCGGCGTCAAGATCGCGATCATGGGCTGCATCGTGAACGGCCCCGGCGAGATGGCCGACGCTGATTTCGGTTATGTCGGCTCCGGCCCCGGCAGCGTGAATCTCTACGTCGGCAAGGAGCTGGTCGAGCGCCACGTTCCGCAGGCGCGTGCCGATGATCGCCTGGTCGCGCTGATCCGCGAGCACGGCCGCTGGCTGGATCCGAGCTAGTTTCGGCGGGAGGGCGGGGGTGCGGCCACGCCCGTGTCCTGCACGCCGGCGGCGACTTCTTCGACGCGTTCGAGCGCCACGAGCGAGCGCGTGCCTCCGATGAGCGGGTGACTGCGGCCGAGCACGGTCGTCGCGAGCACGAGCCCCACCGCCACCACCAGCGCGCCTTCCGCCGCGCCGAGCAGCGCGCCGCCCGCGCGGTCCAGCATGCCCAGGCCCGCCGCCCGCGCCCCGCGCCGCAGCAGCCGGCCGGTGATCGCGACCGCGGCCGCGGCGGCGATCGCGACGCCGGCTCCCGCGAGCCACGGCGCGGCGAACGAGCCGATGCGACCGTCCGTCAGCGCCTCGAGTTGCGCGGCGGCCGGTTGCGCGAACCAGCGTACGGCGACGCAGGCGGCGCCGATCGCGGCGAGCGAAAAAGCCTCGCGGATCAAGCCCAGAAACAGGCCGCGCAGCACCGCGATCGACAGCACGCAAAGCGCCAGCAGATCGACCGGGGCCATGGCTCCTCCGCTAGCGGGGCTGCACCAGCCGCAGGTACATGCGGGCATCGTCGCGGCTCGGATCGCGTTCGAGCACCGCGTTCCATTCGCGCACCGCGTCGGCGCTGCGGCCGAGCGTGTAGAAAGTGAGGCCGAGTTGCACCGAGGCGTCGAGCAGGTTCGGATTGCCGCGCAGCACGCGGCTGAACTCCGTGAGCGCCTGGTCCTGGAGACCGAGATCGCGCAATGCCGTTCCCAGTCGCATGCGGATGTCGTGAAACCCGGGGCAGCGATCGAGCGCCTTGCGATAGGCCTCGACGGCCTCGCGCAGCTCACCGGCTTCGCGATAGGCGTCACCGACGCGCGCTTGCAGGTTCGCGAGCTTGCCGCGGGTGGTGGGGTCGAGCGTGCCCGGCGGCGTCGCTTGCGCACGGCGCGCGCGCTCGGCGATCTCTCGCGAACGCTCGAAATCGCCCTGGCGTTCGTAGAGGCTCGCGAGCGCCAGCATCGCCTCGGTGTAGCCCGGATTGATGCGCAAGGCGCGCGCCAGGCTGCGCGTCGCCTGTTCGATCTCGTTCTTGCGTTCGAGCAGGATCCCCAGCATGTAGTGGACGTCGGCGAAACCGTCGCGGCTGGCGAGCAGCTGGCCGAGTTGCTCGAGCGCGGCGTCGGCGTCGCCGCGCTCGAAGCTGCGGCAACCCTGCTCGTAGTTGCGTCGTTCGGCGGGTGTCAGCGGCCCGGAACGCGTCGCGGCGCCGGGTTTCACGTCACTGGCTCGAGGCGATTCGCTGCTTCGCATCGTCGGCCCACTCGCTGTCCTGGTAATTCTGGACGATCGCCTGGAAGATGTTGTCGGCTTCCTCGATACGGTTCATCTCCGTGTAGCACACGGCGAGCTGGTAGAGAGCCTGGGCGTCGAGGCCGAGGCCGGGATACTCGTTGAGCAGCATGCGCCAGCGATCGCCGGCGCTCTCCCATTCGCCGCGCTTCATGTAGAACTCGGCGATCAGTTGCACCTGCTCCGCGAGCAACAGCCGCAGCTCACGCCAATGCGCCTCGGCGACGGCGGCGTACTCCGAGTGGGGATGGCTCGCGAGCAGCTGATCGAGGTAGACCAGCGCATCGCGCGTCGGGGTCTGGTCGCGATTCGCACCGCGGGTCCGGCGCTCGTGGCAGAGCGCGGCCTGGAAGAGCGTATAGGGGACCTTCTCGTGCTGCGGATGCAGATCCACGAAATCGCGGTAGTACGAGAGCGCCTCCTCGTACTTTTCGTCGGCGAAGTAGGCGTCGGCGATCGCGAGCTCGGCCTGGATCGTGTAATCGCTGTAGGGATAGTTGTCGATGATCGACTGGAAGGTCTCGATCGCCTTGCCGTAGTTCGTGTGGGGAATGATCCAGAGCCAACGCTCGCCGAGCAGGATCTTCTGGCCCGTGGCGTAGAGTTCTTCGGCCGGCGGGATCTCTTCGAAGGCGGGGGGTGGGCTCGCGCACGCCGCGCCGAGGCACAGCGCGAGGCAAAGCCAGAAAATCGAGAACCATTGACGGAGCACCCGCACCCCGAGCCGCCAGCTCGGCGCAAGCTATCGCTTTCCTTCGATGCGTGTCAATTTGCTAAGGTTTTCGCCCCTGTTCCGAACCGGAGGCGCAATGGACCAGAAAGCGATTCAGCAGTTCCGTTTCGATCGGCGCCTGATGCGGCGCCGCGGCTGGCTCGGCCGCGAAGAGCTGGCGCGCGCGCTCGAGGCGTTGCCCGATGTTTCGGACAAGATCGCCCCGCGCGAGGAAGAGGCCGTGAAGCCGGAGCCTACCCCGGCGAGCTGATGCGCCGGAGCGACGTCTCCCGCAGCGGCCTGACGTCGGACGCGAGGGATTTCGCGTGATCAAGTCGAAGTTCGGAAATCGCGTGGATGGCTGGCTCCATGCGGGCTTTCCGTTTCTGTTCCACCGGCGCGTGAGTCCGAACCTGCTCACGGTGATCGGGACCGCCGTCTCGCTGTTCGCCGCCGCGGCATTCGCCGTCGGACATTTTCGAGCGGCTGGCGTGTTGATCCTTGCAGGCGGAGTCTTCGATCTGATCGACGGCGTGGTGGCGCGGCACCATGGCATCGTCACCCGGTTCGGTGGCTTTCTCGATTCGACGCTCGACCGGCTCGTCGACATGGCGCTGCTGGTCGGCGTCGCCTGCTACTTCGCGGCGCGCGGCGACGCGCCCCTCGTGTTGCTCGCGGGAATCGCGCTGATCATGAGCGTGCTCGTTTCCTACGCACAGGCGCGCGCGGAGCTCGTCGTCCCGGATTTCCGGGTCGGGCTCTTCGAGCGTGCGGAGAGGATCGTCGTATTGGCGTTCGGCGCCTTGTTTGGCTTTCTCGTGCCTGCGCTCTGGATCATCACGCTCGGGAGCGCAGTCACGGTGGCGCAGCGCTTTTCGAAGGCCTATCACGAGATGCAGCAGATCGACGCCTCCGAGCGCGCCGTTCTGGGGGAGCGCAGCTGATGGCGACACGCGAGGATGAACCCGATCGCGGCTTCACGGTGATCGACCGGCGCGGGGGTGGGGGGGCCGAAGCGCCGGAGACGCCGGCACCCGCGAGCCCTCCGCCGCACGACGAAGCCCTCGCCGACCCCGCGAAGTTCGCGCCGCCCGTCGATTTCACGAGCTTCGTGCTCTCGCTGGCGACGTCCGCGCTCTATCACATGGGATTCATGGGCGATCCCGAACACGACCAACCGACTCCGGAGCCGGACCTCCCGCTCGCGCGCCAGACGATCGACACGCTCGCGATGCTCCAGCAGAAGACGGGCGGGAACCTGGACGCCGAGGAAGCCCACCTGCTCGAGGGCGTGCTCTACGAGCTGCGTCTTCGCTTCGTGGAAGCGAGCAAATGAGGACGCGCGCCGCGTCGTGAAGGCGGAAGCTGGCGCGGCCGGAACGCGCATTCACGTCGTCGCACCCGCCAAGCTCAACCTGGGCCTGCGCGTCCTCGCCCGCCGGGCGGATGGCTATCACGAACTCGCGAGCGTCTTCGTGCCGCTCGACCTGGCGGACGCGATCGATCTCGAGATCGCGGGCGCAACGGCGAGCGCGGTGACGCTCGAACTCGCGGGCGAGATTGCCGGAGTGCCCGCCGACGCCAGCAACCTGGCCGTGCGCGCGGCGGCAGAGTTCCTGGCCGCGGCCGGGCTCGCCCGCTCGCTGCGCCTGCGGGTGACCAAGCGGATTCCGGTGGCGGCCGGGCTCGGCGGTGGCTCGAGCGACGCGGGGGCCGTGCTGCGGGGCCTCGCCGAGAGTTTCCCTGGCGCGCTCGCGCCGCCGGTGCTCGCGCGTCTCGCGCTGCGGCTGGGCGCCGACGTGCCGTACTTCCTCGCGCCGCGCCCGGCACGCGTCAGTGGCATTGGCGAGCGCAGCGAGCCCCTCGCGGCCCTGCCGGCGCTGGCGTGCCTGCTCGTGAACCCGGGCAGGCCCCTCTCGACAGCCAGCGTTTTCGCAGCCTTCGATGCCCAACCGACGTCCGCCCGGCGGTCGCTCGACCCGGAACTCGGACTCGATCTCGCCAACGATCTCGAACCGGCGGCCGAGCGCCTGTGCCCGGCGATCGCCCCGCTGCGGGAGCGCCTCCGGGCGCTGGGGGCGCGGGCGGTCGGCCTCTCGGGCAGCGGCCCCACACTTTTTGGCATCTTCCGGGACACCGCCGAGGCGGCCCACGCGCTCGCCGAGGCCGATTTCCCGCCGCCGATCTGGGCCCGGGTCGCGGTGGCGCGGAAAGCTGGGTAGTCTGACCCGCCGCCGTCTGGGCGTTGCCATGCGGGGAGTCGGTTCGCGGCGAGCGGCTGATCCTGGGGCGTCGCCAAATTGGTAAGGCAGCGGCCTTTGGAGCCGCCATGTGGAGGTTCGAGTCCTCCCGCCCCAACCTTTCGCCGAGCCGTCTCGGAGCCGAGGCAAGCGATGCAGCAGCTGAAAATTTTTGCTGGCAATTCGAATCCCGAGCTCGCCCAGGCCGTGGCGGGTTACCTGGACGTCGAGCTCGGCAAGGCGCACGTCGGCACCTTCAGCGATGGCGAAGTGCAGGTCGAGATCTTCGAGAACGTGCGCGGCACGGATTGCTTCGTGCTGCAGTCGACCTGCGCGCCGACCAACACGCATCTGATGGAGATGCTGATCATGATCGACGCGATGCGCCGATCTTCCGTGCGGCGCGTCACGGCCGTGATTCCCTACTACGGCTACGCACGCCAGGATCGCAAGGTGGCGCCGCGTGTGCCGATCTCGGCGAAGCTCGTCGCCGATCTGATCTCGACCGCTGGCACCGATCGCGCGCTCTGCATCGATCTGCACGCGGGTCAGCTCCAGGGCTTCTTCAACATGCCGGTCGATAATTTGTTTGCGACGCCCGTGCTCCTGGAGGCGATTCGTCGCCGCTGCACCGGGCCGCTCACGATCGTCTCGCCGGACGCGGGTGGCGTGGAGCGCTCGCGCGCCTACGCCAAGCGCCTCGACGCGACGCTCGCAATCGTCGACAAGCGGCGCGAAGCCGCAAACGTTTCCAAGGTGATGAACATCATCGGAGAAGTGCGCGGGCGCACGTGCGTGATCGTCGACGACATCGTCGACACGGCGGGTACGCTCACCGAAGCAGCGCGCGCGCTCGAACGCGATGGCGCTGCGCGCGTGATCGCCGCGATCACGCATCCGGTGCTCTCGGGCCCCGCCATCAAGCGAATTTCGGAATCTCCGCTCGAGGCGCTGATCGTGACCGACACGATCCCGCTGCGCCCCGACGCGAAGGATTGCCCGAAGGTGAGTGTCGTCTCGATTGCGCCGCTGCTCGGCGAATCGATTCGCCGTATCAACAACGAAGAGAGCGTGAGCTCGCTCTTCGTCTGAACCCCCGAAGGAGAGGACCGTGGCTGACGTCGCACTCGACGTGGAAATTCGTTCGACCGCCGGCAAGGGCGCGGCGCGCCAGATGCGCGCCGCCGGCCGCATTCCCGGTGTCTGCTACGGGCGTGGGCGTGCCCCCATCTCGGTGAGCCTCGACCCGCGCAGTCTCGAGAAGCTGCTCGCGTCGAGCGCCACCGGCATCAACACGCTGATCGATCTGCGCGTGTCGGGCGGCGGCGATTACGACGGGCGGGTCGTGTTGGTGAAGGAACTCCAGCGCGATCCGGTCAGCGCGCGTGCGCTGCACGCCGATTTCTACGCCGTCGATCTCGAGCAGGCGATCGAAGTCTCGGTGCCGATCCACGTTACTGGCACCGCGCCGGGCATCATGCTGGGCGGCATCCTCGACCACGCACTGCGCGAGCTCCAGATCGAGTGCTTGCCGCGATCGATCCCCGACCAGATCCTGGCCGACGTCTCGAGCCTCGAGATCGGGATGTCGCTGCACGTCCGCGATCTCGTGTTGCCCCCGGGCGTCACGCTGATCAGCAACCCCGACCTTTCCGTCATCTCCGTCGTGACGCCTGCTGCGCTCGAGGAGCCGACCCCGGCGGCGGCTGCGACGGCCGAAGGCGCGGCGGTGCCGGCCGAAGGTGCGGCGGCGGCGCCGGCCGAGGGCGCCGAGGCGAAGGGCGAGGGCGACAAGTCCGAGAAAGTCGAGAAACGCCCGAAGCGCGAGTGAAACTCGTCGTCGGGCTGGGCAACCCGGGCGCCCGCTACGCGCGCACACGGCACAACGCGGGCTTCCGCGTCGCGGAGTGCTTTGCCGCGCGTCACGCGATCGCCCTGGATGCCGAGCGCTTCGGCGGGCGCTTCGGCCGCGGCCGCGTCGCCCTCCCGGGCGGCGAGCCCCTCGACGTCGGCGTGCTGGAGCCGCAGGAGTTCATGAACCGCTCGGGCGACGCGGTGGCGCTCGCGCTCTCGAAGCTCCCGGTCGAAGACCCCTCGCGCGACCTGATCGTGGCGCTCGACGACGTCGATCTCCCCTTCGGGCGGCTGCGGCTGCGCGCCGCCGGCAGCGCCGCCGGCCAGAAGGGCCTGACTCACGTGATGGAGCGCCTCGGGCGCAGCGACCTTCCGCGTTTGCGCTTCGGGATTGGTCGCCCCACGACACCGATCGACGTCGTCGACTGGGTGCTCCAGCGTTTCGCGCCCGAGGAGGAGGCATCCCTCCCCGGGCTGCTCGCCACCGCGGCCGACGCGCTCGACGCCTGGCTCCGCGACGGCCTCGAGGCGGCCATGAACCGCTTCAACCGGCCGGCGGGTCGCTCTGAGAATCCCGCCGAGCAGGAAGCATGACGCGCGGGGACGACGAGGGCCGCGGTCGCGGGGCATGCGATGAAGACGAACGAGCGGGCTGGATTTCGACGACTCCCCGGGGAGGGTGTCGATTCGGTCCGATCAAGCGAAGCTGGGGTCGTGATCAGATTGTCAGGTTCATGAGAGTTTAAAGTAGTTCATTCAGAAGGACTCTTACCGTACAAGTCTTTATTGACGAGCGATTGTCCGCCGGATAATCTGCCGAGCGATGCGCATCTCCCTTCAACGCGAGGCCGGGCCGGAGCGGCTGCCCGTCTACCAGCAGATCGCCCAGCAGATCCGGCGCGAAATCGAGGGCGAGCGCCTCGCCGCAGGCGAGCGCCTGCCGGCGATCCGGGATCTGGCCCGAAGCCTCCAGGTGCACCGTGACACGGTGGCGCTCGCGTACGAGGAGCTGGCTAGCGCGGGTGTGGTCGAGTCGACCGTCGGCCGCGGGACGTTCGTGCGCGGCGGCGGGGAGGATCGCGGCGCGCCCGCCGTTGATTTCCAGCCCGAACTCTCGCCGATCGCGGAGAAGTTGCTCGCGCTCGAGCGCTTGCGCCCGCGCTTCGGCAGCTCGAGCGAAGCCGTGCCCATGCATTCGCTCGTGCCGGATCCCACGCTGTATCCGGCCGAAGCCTTCCGCCGCGTGCTGAACCGCGTGCTCAAGCAGGGCGGCGCGTCGTTGCTGCTCTACGGCGGCCCTGGCGGCCATCCGCGCATGCGAGAGGTGATGGCCGAGCGCCTGCGCGACGCCGGCGTCGCGATCGACGCGGATGGCATCGTGCTGTGTCACGGAGCGAGCCAGGGCATCTCGCTCGCCATGCGGTTGTTCGCGGCCCCGGGTGACGTGGTCGCCCTCGAGGAGCCCACCTATCAGAACGTGCTCGCCGCCGCAGTCGGGCTCGGTCTGCGCACCGCCGCGATTCCGATGCGCGAGGACGGCCTCGATCTCGGCGTTCTCGAGCGCACGCTCGCGCGCCCCGACGTGAAGGCGCTGTACACGATTCCGACCTTCCACAATCCGGTCGGCTCGACCACTTCGCTCGCGCACCGGCGTCAGCTGCTCGCGATCGCCGCGCGCTGCGGCAAGCCGGTGATCGAGGACGCCTACGAGGCCGACCTGCGCTTCACTGGCAAGCCGGTGCCGTCGCTCGTGGCGCTCGACACGAGCGGCCTCGTCGTCCAGCTCTCTTCGTTCTCGAAATCCCTGTTCCCCGGCGTCCGCGTCGGCGCGATCGCGGCGCGCGGGCGCGCGGTCGACGCGCTGCTCGCGATCAAACAGGCGAGCGATCATTCGGACGCGATGCCGTTGCAAGCCGCGCTCGCAGAGTTCGTGGCCGCCGGCGACTACGATCGCCATCTCGTTCGCCTGCGCCGCGTGCTGATCGCACGCCGCGACGCGCTGCTCGCGGCCCTGGCCGAACACCTGCCCGCCGGTTCGCGCTGGACGACGCCGGAGGGCGGATATCAGATCTGGGTGGAACTGCCCGAGGAGATCGACACGCGCGATCTGCTGGCGGATGCCGTCGGCGCCGGCGTGCTCTTCGCGCCGGGCTCGCAGTTCAACCACGATGGGCGCGCTTCGCGCTGCCTGCGTCTTTCGATTGCGATGGTGAACGAGGATTCCTTGCGTCGCGGTGTCGCGGCGCTCGGCCGCGTGCTTGCGGATCGGCTCGCGTCCCGGGCGCGTGGGGCGGCGCGAGTCCACATCTGAAAGGGGGCGCCGGATTCCCGGCGCCGATCGAGGAGGAAGCGATGTCGAAGAAGACGGACCAGCCCGGCAACGGCAATGGCGGCGCGCGCACGACGGCGGAGGCCTACGAGCTCAAAGTAGGGCTCGCCGAGATGCTCAAGGGCGGCGTGATCATGGACGTGACCAACCCCGATCAGGCGAAGATCGCCGAGGACGCTGGCGCGGCTGCCGTGATGGCACTCGAACGCGTCCCCTCCGATATTCGCAAGGATGGCGGCGTCGCGCGCATGTGCTCGATCGAGGTGATCGAGGGCATCCAGCGCATGGTTTCGATTCCGGTGATGGCGAAGGTGCGCATCGGGCACTTCGTCGAGGCGCGTGTGCTCGAGGCGCTCGGTGTCGATTTCATCGACGAGAGCGAAGTGCTGACGCCGGCCGACGAGGCGTACCACATCGACAAGCATGCCTATCGGTCGCCTTTCGTCTGCGGCGCCCGCGATCTCGGTGAGGCGTTGCGCCGGATCGCCGAGGGCGCAGCGATGATCCGCACCAAGGGCGAAGCCGGCAGCGGCAACATCGTCGAGGCCGTGCGTCACCTGCGTCAGGTGTTCGGCGCCATGCGCGCGCTCGGCGCGCTGCGGCCCGAAGAACTCGCGACG
This sequence comes from Deltaproteobacteria bacterium, assembly GCA_031405455.1. Taxonomy (GTDB): domain Bacteria; phylum Myxococcota_A; class UBA9160; order UBA9160; family SMWR01; genus DATBRV01. The sequence goes on from JANNIY010000174.1 coordinate 119,593, forward strand.
CGCGCCAAGGAACTCGGCGCTCCGCTCGAGCTGGTGCGCCGTGTCGCGCAGAACGGCCGGCTGCCGGTGCCGAACTTCGCGGCGGGCGGGATCGCGACGCCGGCCGACGCTGCGCTGTGCATGTCGCTCGGCGCCGAGGCCGTGTTCGTCGGTTCTGGAATCTTCAAGAGCGAAGATCCCGCTGCCCGCGCGCGCGCGATCGTGCGTGCGACCACGCACTGGGACGAGGCCGAAGAAGTGCTGGCGGCGAGCCGGGGGCTGCGCTCGGCGATGCCGGGAATCGAAATCGGGACGCTCGCCGAGAACGAGCGTTTCGCGAACCGGGGTTGGTGATCGTTCGATGGGCGCGCTCCGTGTCGGCATCCTCGCGATCCAGGGGGACGTCGATGCCCACCGCCGGGTGCTCGAGCGGCTGGGCGCCGTCGCAATTCGCGTGCGCGCGGAGAAGGATCTCGACGGCGTCGCCGCCTTGATCCTGCCGGGCGGCGAGAGCACCACCATCTCGAAAGGGCTCGCGCGGGTGGGCCTCTACGAGCCGATCCGCGCCTTCGCGCAGGCGGGTCGGCCGATCCTCGGCACCTGCGCGGGCGCCGTGCTGCTCGCGCGCGAGGTCGAAAACCACCCGGTGGCGAGCCTCGGCCTCATCGACATCGTGGCCGTGCGCAACGCCTATGGCACCCAGGTGGATTCGTTTGCCGCGACCGCGGAGGGCGACGCCTTGCCCGGGCTGCGCTGCGTATTCATCCGCGCGCCGCAGCTGCGGCGCCCCGGACCGTCGGTGGAAGTGCTTGCCCGCGTCGATGGCTGGCCGGTGCTCGTACGCCAGGGCCGCAACCTGGCCAGCACATTCCACCCCGAGCTCGGCGACGACCCCCGCGTACACAGCCTACTGCTCGACCTCGCCACCAAGTCCAGCTAGCCCACCCCCCGCCGCCTCCCTCCGAGAGCCCGCCACGACGGACCAGGGGGAATCAGAGAAGGCGTGGCCTGGCTCGCGCGCCTGTGGTATCCATCGCGCCCTTGGCGGGGCCTCGGCCCCGCTCCTCGGTCTCCGCCGGTGCTGCTGCGAACCCGTCGCAGGCATGCCCGACTGCGGCGACCCGGGCCAACGGGCCCTGTCCATGAGGAGGATCGATGCGGGAATACGAGACGACTTTCATCGTGCAGCCGGAGATCTCCGACGAGGGGGTCAAGGCGCTCTGCGAGCGCCTCGACGCCACGCTCGAGAAGCAAGGCGCCATCCGACTGCTGTACGACGATCAGGGCCGGCGACGGATGGCGTACGAGATCCGCCATTTCCAGAAGGGCCGCTACATCCTGATGATGTACCTCGACGAAGGCAAGGTCGTCCCCGAGGTCGAGCGCGTATTGCGCCTCGATGACTCGGTGCTGCGCTTTCTTACCGTCCAGGCCAAGGACAACGTCGTCGACATCGAAGCGCGCAAGGCCGAAGCGGCCGAGCTCGAGCGCCTGCGCGCACAGCGCGCCGCCGAGCGCGCCGCGCGCGAAGTCGAAGAAGCCGCGCGCCTCGCCGCCGAGGCCGTGGCCGGCGAATCGGCCCGCGCTGCGCGCGATGCCGAAGACGACGACGATGATGACGCTGATGATGATGATGACGACGACGATGTTCGACCCGACGCCGACAACGACGACGATGAGAAGGAGGACGACCGATGAGTTCCCCCTTCGGTCCGCAGGGCCCGCGGCGCGACGACGGCTTCCGGCGCGATGAGGGTTTCCGCCGCGACGACAGTGGTGGCGGCTTCCGCCGCGAAGAGGGCGGCGGCTTCCGTCGCGATGATGGCTACCGCCGCGACGACGAACGCCGCGAAGAGCCGAACAGCGTCAAGGCGAGACTTCGTGCTCGCGCCCGCAAGAAGGCCCGGCGCCAGAAGAAGAAGGGTTTCGTCCGGCGCAAGGTCTGCCGCTTCTGCGCGGATTCGACGATCGAGATCGACTACAAGGATCCGAAGGCCCTGCGTCTGTTCGTCACCGAGACGGGCAAGATGATTCCGCGCCGGATTTCCGGAAACTGCGCGCGTCATCAGCGGCCGCTCGCGATCGCCATCAAGCGTGCCCGGCACCTGGCCCTGCTGCCGCAGGCCGGGCAGGAGCTGTAGCCGAGCGCGCGCAGCGAGTTGGAGCGGCGCGAAAGCGGTTGCGAAGTGGAGGAGCGATGGCGAACGTCAAGGTGATCCTGCGCGAGTCGATTCCGAGCCTCGGCGAGGCCGGCGAAATCATCGTCGTGAAGCCGGGCCACGCGCACAATTTTCTCATCCCGCAGGGCAAGGCTTCGCTCGCGACCGACGGCAACGTCCGCGAAATCGAGCATCAGAAGCGCGTCGTGGCCGATCGCGTTACGCGCGAGCTCAAACAGCTCGGTCTGGAGAAGGCCCGTCTCGAGTCGCTCCTGCTCGAAGTGCATGCGAACGTCGGCGAGGAGGGGAAGCTCTTCGGTTCCGTGACGGTCGTGCAGATCGGCGAGCTGATTGCGGCGAAGGGCATCGATCTCGACCGACGCAAGATCCAGCTCGATGAGCCCATCAAGGAAATCGGGGAGCACGTCGTGTCGGTGCGCTTGCACAAGGACGTCGTCGCGAGCCTGAAGGTGCGAGTCGTCAAGTCTGATTGAGCTTCGCTCGCCTGCGGCAGGTTCGGTGACTTCGCTCGCCTGCGGCTCGCTGCGCGGCCGCTTCGCGTCCTTGCACGTCTCGGCCATGGTTCTCTGGTAGAATTGGCGCCGCCAAGCTTGCCGTCGGGGGGGGGCCGTGGCACGCACGAAGACAACAGACGAAGGCGTCACGGGCCGCGTGCTGCCGCAGGATCTCGAAGCCGAGAAGGCTGTCCTCTCGGCCCTGCTCCTCGACAATCAGGCGATTCATTCGGTGCTCACCGAGGTGAAGCCCGACGATTTCTATCACCCCGCCCACCAGCAGCTCTATCAGGCGATGCTCGTGCTCCAGGACGAGAACGAGCCCGTCGATCTTCACACGCTTTCCGACTACCTGAACCGCCAGAAGAAACTCGATGCGATCGGCGGGACTTCCTTCCTCGCCGACATCGCCGATTACGAAGCGACGGCCGCGAACGTGCTCCACCACGCGCGGATCGTGCGCGACCACTCCATCAAGCGCAGCCTGATTCGCGTCGCCACCGAGATCGTCGAGGTGGGCTACGAGCAGGGCGACCGTGCCGATCACATGCTCGACGTCGCCGAGTCCCGGATCTTCGAGATCAGCCGCGCCAAGAGCCAGGTCACGTTTCGCAGCCTGCACGACGAGATGAACGACGCGCTCAACTACGTCGAGTCGCTGATGGCGCGCGGGGGCCAGCTCACCGGCGTGCCGACCGGATTCAAGGACTTCGATCAGGACACGGGAGGGCTGCAACCCGGCGAACTCGTGATCATCGCGGCGCGGCCCAGCATGGGAAAGACGGCGCTCGCGCTCAACGTCGCGCGCAACGCTGCGGTGGATCACGGCAAGAAGGTTGCGATCTTCTCGCTCGAAATGACGAAGCGTTCGCTCGCGCTGCGCCTGCTCGCCTCGGAGGCGCGCGTCGATCTCACTCCCTTCCGCCGCGGCTTCGGCTCCGTCGATGCCAACGCGCGGCTCGTGAAGGCCGCTGGACGCCTGGCGGGCGCCGACATCTGGATCGACGACAGCGGCATGATCACGATTCTCGAGATCAAGGCGAAGTGCCGCCGGCTCGCGTCGGAGCGCGGGCTCGACCTCGTGCTCGTCGATTACCTCCAGCTCTGTCACGGCGATACGCCGACGCACCGCAAGGATCTCGAGATCGCCGAGATCAGCCACGGGCTCAAATCGCTCGCCAAGGAACTCGACATTCCGGTGATTGCGCTCTCGCAGCTCAACCGCGGGCCCGAGCAGCGCGACCCGGACAAGCGGCGTCCGCACATGGGTGACCTGCGAGAATCCGGCGCCATCGAGCAGGATGCCGACGTGGTCTCGTTCATCTATCGCGACGAGGTGTACAACCGCAGTGAGGAGAACAAGGGTCTCGCGGAGCTGATCGTCGCCAAACAGCGCAATGGCCCGACCGGGACCATCCATCTCCAATTCGAAGCGCGCTATGCGAACTTCCGCGACCTGACGAAGGAGACGCGCCAGGGCCTCGGGCTTCCCGCGGATGTCGGCTTCGCGCGTGACGAGGCTCCGCCCGATCTCGACGGAGACGTCCTGTAGGTGGCGAAACTGTGCAAGCCGCTCGCGCTGCGACCCGGCGCGACGCTCGGGATCGCCGCCCCTGGCGGGCCTGTCGATCGCGAGGCCCTGCTCGCTGGCGTCGCGTTGCTCGAGGGCCGCGGCTTCCGGACGCGCATGCGCGACGATCTGTTCGCGCGGCATGGCTATCTCGCGGGCGACGATGCGCGCCGCGCGAGCGAGCTAGCGGAGTTCATCTCCGACCCCCAGGTCGATGCCATCGTCTGCGCTCGCGGCGGCTACGGCTGCGACCGTATCCTGCCGCGCCTCGATGCTGCAGCGTTCCGCGCTGCGAGAAAGCCCCTCGTCGGCTACAGCGACGTGACGGCTCTGCTGCTCTGGCAGCGCCGCCAGGCGGGGCTAGTCGGCTTCCACGGACCGATGCTCGAGCGCGGATCCGACGTCGAGCCCGCGGTGCTCGACGCGCTGATCGGGGCTCTCACGGGGGAGCGCGCACCCGTGCTGCGAGGCACGCCGCGCGCGGGAGGCGTGGCGACCGGCCGGCTGGTGGGTGGATCGCTCACGCTGGTGGCGGCGAGCATCGGCACGAGCTGGGAGATCGATACGCGCGGAGCGATCCTGCTGCTCGAGGACCGTGGCGAACGCCCCTACCGGATCGATCGCATGCTTCAACAACTGCGCGGAGCGGGCAAGCTCGCGCCGCTCGTGGGCGTGGGCCTCGGCGATTTCTCGAGCTGCCTCGATGAGCGTTTCCCCGATCGCAGCGCGGAGCAGCTGGTCGCGGAGGAGATCGCTCCGCTGCGCATCCCGCTCGTGACGGACCTGCCGTTCGGTCACGTGAAGGGGAATTACCCCTGGCCGATGGGCTGCCGCGCTAAGCTCGACGCGGATCGTGGGGAGCTTCAGATGTTGGAACGGGGAGTGAGCGTCGCGTCGTGAGATGGAGTGCCGTCAGACGCAAGCTCACGCGCGTCGATCGCGCCATCGATCAGGCGATCGCGAAGGCGGAGATCCCCGGTGCGGTGGTGCTCGCGCGCATGCCGAAACACGGCGAGCGCCTCGAGCACTTCTGCGCGCGCGGGTTCGCGGTGCTGCGACCCGAGCGCATCCCGATGGCTCGCGAAACGATCTTTGATCTCGCGTCGCTCACCAAGCCCATCGCCACGACCACCGCGATCCTGCTGCTCGCGAACGACGGAGCCCTCGGGGTCGACGATCCCGTCTCGAAGTTCCTTCCGGAGTTCGCCGAGCGGGACAAACAGAACGTGACGCTGCGCCATCTGCTCACCCACTCGTCCGGCCTCAAACCCTGGCGGGGCTTTCACGAACTGATTCTCGAGCGGGAGCGACGCACGGGCGAGCGGATCATCGGAACCCCCGCGGCCCGCGAATTCGTGCTCGAGCGCACGTTGCGCTCGGGCCTGGTCCACGAGCCTGGCGCCGCTGCGGTCTACGGTGATCTCGATTTCATCGTGCTCGGCGCCGTCGTCGAGGCCGTGACCCGCCAGCCGCTCGACGAGGTCTGCGGCGAGCGCGTGTTCGGGCCCCTGGGCATGCGCGACACCTTCTTCGTGCGCACGGGCGACGGCATGCCCGCGCTGCCCGAAGCCGTGCGACGGCGCGTGGCCGCGACCGAGAATTGCCCCTGGCGCGGGCGCATCGTGTGGGGAGACGTGCACGACCCGAACGCTTCCGTGATGGGCGGCGTCGCGGGTCATGCGGGTCTGTTCTCGAGCGCCGACGACGTGATGACCTTTGCCCAGACGCTCCTCGACGTCTGGCATGGCCGCAGCGATCGCCTGCCGCGCGAGAGCGTGCGCGCGTTCTTGACGCGCCAGCAGCTCCCGCCGGATTCGGACTGGGCGCTCGGCTGGGATACACCGACATATCGGCTTTTCCTTCAGTAAATTCAGCTAAAATTCTGCGGTGAGAATCTTTTGTGCGGGTTGTATCCCCATCAAAACGAAGCCAACTTAAATCAGGAAATTGTTCGCTCAAAGCTTCTGTAACTTTTTGAGTTCCACTCCCAAAAAATTTTAAATAGGGCGATTCACAACTCGGACAATGGCGAGGTTGCAGTTGGGTAAAATTACAATAATGACAGCGTAAAAGTTCTGTTGCTCCTGTATGAGTGTAATGAAAAGAAAGGGAAACATCGCAATGAGAACATTCCAAAACAAAGCCACAACTCCGACAAGAAACAAAGGTGCTATGACCACGACGATTAACAAAAAGAATGCCTTGTTTTCCCTGTTGTTTTAGTTGCTTTAAAGCAGTTTGTAAAGAATAACTAAAAATTGACCGATTACCTAGTTTAAGTTCTGCTCGCATATCAACAATTTCAACAGGTGGTAAAGGTCGCGCGGCGATACGTTCTGGTAGGGAAAGATAATGAACAAATTTTGAATTTTGAGCAAGTTTAATTTGGAGCCAACTTTCTAGAGAAGGAGTTGCTGATCCCAAAACCAAAGGACAATTTTCTAATTCGGCTCGCCATTGAGCGACTGTGCGGGCATGATAAGACGGAATTAGTTGACTTTGTTTAAAACTACTATCGTGTTCTTCATCTAAAATAATTAATCCTAAATTGGGCAAGGGAGCAAAAATTGCTGAACGAGTTCCAATCACAATTTGAGCAGTTCCTGTTAACATTTGTCGCCAAGTATCGTAACGTTCGCCATCAGATAAAGCACTATGATAAACACAAATTTTATTGCCAAATCTAGCTCGAAAACGATCAGTTAATTGGGGAGTTAAACCAATTTCTGGTACTAAGATTAAGGCAGACTTTCCTGTTGCTAAAATGGGCGCGATCGCCTGAAGATAAACTTCTGTTTTGCCTGATCCAGTTACACCATGTAATAAAACTTGAGCAAAACCTTTTAAATTTCTTAAAGTATTTACCGCCTGAGCTTGGTCAATTGTTAGGGTTTTAGCTTGATCCCTGCTAGTTTCGGGTTGAGACAATAATCTTAGTCGTTCTCTTTTTTCAAGAATAATATAGCCTTTGGTTCCCAATTGTTCAATCACAGAATCACTACAATTCGCTAATTCTTTTAAGTCATTTACCCAAATTTCTCCGCCTTGGTGAGATAAAACTGCTAATACTTCTCGTTGTCTTGGTGTTAATTTTATATCTGAATCTTGGGTTAATAATATAGCTAG
>JANNIY010000175.1:0-4184 GCA_031405455.1 Deltaproteobacteria bacterium
CCGGACCGGTTTTGATCATCGAGCGCCCCGCCTGCCGCTCCCCGATCTCGGCTTATCGGCAGGCCCGAGGCGAGGCGTGATGGGATACGCCGTCGAGGTTGCACCTGCGTTGCGCGAGAAATGCAGGTTGCCGATTCGCGATGCACGCTTGATCGCCGCCAGGGCACCAGCCGCGCACAGCCAGGCGAGTCCGGGTCGAGCCCGCTCGCACGCAGGGGTGCAACTCCCGCCTCAAGTGTCTCTCTGTGTCGGCCGAAAGGCCCCGTGGCGGGTACGTAGAAATGCGGCTTGGCGGCTGTGTAGAGGTGGAGATGCCGGCGGTTTGGGCCAGCGTGTGTCGCGCCGCTTTCGTGGTTGGGGCGACTGCCGTTCTGCTGGGCTGCGCGCCCGAGAAGGCGCCCAGCGCGCTGCTCGGGACGTGGTACAGCGAGGACGAGCGATTCGATGGGCGGACGCTCGAAATCAACCCCGAGTGGATCCGGTTCATGCAGGGCAAGAACGAACTCGACGCGATCCGGGTTCGAGCGGTGACACAAGAGAGTAGCGGCAAGGGGTCGGTCCACTTCGAGATCGAGGGGATCGATCGAGACAATGAAGACACCACGCTGTCCTTCCTGGTGGAACTGCATCCCACGCCGCTGCTTCGTCTGGAGACACAACCGCTACCGTGGCGGCAAACGCCGCGCAGTTCCAATCCGAAGGCACGAGTCGTTCCGTGGGGGCACTCGCCCCAGGTCCCGGATCCAGGTGGGGAGACATGAGCCGGCGGAGCACCGCGCACGCGCGGAAGTCGTTCGGCAGCCACCGGATCGTCGCCTCGGCTGGTTTCACGCTGGTCGAGTTCGGGGTCGTGCTGGCCATCCTCGGTGCGCTAGCGGCGATCACGTCGACCTCGTATCTCGCGTATCTCGAGCGCGTCCGCGTGACCCGCGCGGTGCTCGAGATCACGAACATTGCAACCGCGTTGAGTGGGCATCTCGCGTCGGGCGATAGTCTGCCGGAGACGCTCGCCGACGCGGGGCTCGGCACTCCCATCGATCCCTGGGGCAACCCCTACGAATATCTGCCGCTCATCGGGATGAATCTGCCTGGTGTAGGAGCCGCGGGTGGGGGCGGCAACAGCGGGGGTGGCACCGCCGGCGGGAACGCTGGCGGCGGCGGCAGCAGCGGCGGCGGTGGCAACGGGGGCGGAGGCGGACCGCCGGCCCATGCGCGCAAGGACCGCTTCCTGGTTCCGATCAACACCGATTTCGATCTCTACAGCATGGGCAAGGACGGCGAGAGCGTCCCTCCGCTGACGGCGGCGAAGAGCCGCGACGACGTCGTCCGCGCTGCCAACGGAGCCTTCGTCGGGCTCGCTTCGAAGTTCTGATCCAGATGCGCACGCTCGACTTCGGCGACTTCGGAAGCCGCGTCGCCCAGCGCGTGTTCTTCCTCTTCCTGGCCTGCGCCCTGGTTCCCACCGGCGTCGTCGGGGTGTTCGCGTGGAGCCGCTCTTCGAGCGAGATCGAGCGTGCCGAACGCGAGCAACTGCGTCGCGACAGCAAGAGCGAAGGGATGGCCATCCTCTCGCGACTGCTGGTGGCCGACGGCCTGCTGCGCGCCCTCGGAGAGGCTTCGACACAGTTGCTCGCGGCCGCGCCAGGCGGGGCGGGTTCCGATGCGATGCCCTGGCGCTCGCTCCGGCGAACGCGGGCGGAAGAGCTATCGGGCGGGCCACTCGTTGCGGCGGAACGCGAGGCACTCGCGAGTGGGAAGGCCGTCCTGCGCGTGCTCGGCGACCAGCGCGTGCTTCTGATCCACGCGCCCGACCCGGCGCGCACAGGTCAGCTGATCGCGGCGGATCTCGACCCCGCCTATCTATGGACCTACGACCGCGACGACTCCGATTCCGGGCTTTCGGTCGTCGACGCGGAAGGCCAGCTGGTCTTCACTTCGCTCGCTGCCGACGAGGCACGCGGCCTGGCCGAGGCTGCGGTTCCGGGCGTACTCCGAGAAGACCCGCCTCGGCCTCGGGACGACGCTCCGATCGCCGAGCCCTGGCTGCTCTTCCTGGCGGGCCGCATTGCGGCGCCATCCTGGTACGTGATCCGCAGCCAGTCGCGCGAGTTGACGTTCGCTCCGCTCGCCGAATTCCGCGCCGTCTTCCGTTGGTCTTTGCTGCTCGCCATCCTGGTCGTGACGGCGCTCTCGTCGGTCCAGATCCGGCGTACGCTGCGCCCGATCCAGCTGCTCGCACGTGCTGCGCGGCAGCTCGGCGAGGGCCGCTTCGACACACGGGCCTCGATCCAGACGCGCGACGAGTTCGGCGCGCTGGGCAACGCATTCGACGGGATGGCAAGCCGGATCGAACGACACGTGCAGGCGCTCGCCTCGGCCAGCGCCGTCGGCGTCGCGCTGTCGCACGAGCGCGGCGAAGAGCGGTTGGTCGCGCTCGTCCTGCAAGCGCTCGTCGATGCGACGAACAGCCAATGCGCCGCCTTCCTGCGTCCGTCCGGCGAAGCGGGGTTGCAGGCGGCGGCCACGCTCGGCCCCTGGGCAGGCGTGTCTTCCGCGGCGACCGAGGCTGCCCGCAGCCGGGGGATCGTGCTCCGGTCGGGCTCCCGCCCGGGCGATGCGGCATCGCTCGCGCTTCCGCTGTTCGATCACGAGCAGCAACTCACGGCAATACTGGAGGTATCGCAGCCGCGCGACGAGCACGGAGCGCCGCTCGCAGTTTATCGGGAGTCGGAGCTGGCTGCGGCGCGTTCACTCGCTTCGCAGACGGAGGTCGCGCTCAACAATCGCGGCATGGTGGACGAGTTCCGGGCGCTGTTCGAGGGCCTGATCGGTCTCACCGTGACGGCGCTCGATGAGAAGTCGGCCTACACGGGCGGACACTGCCGGCGGGTTCCGATCCTCGCCGAACTGCTCGCCGACGCGGTGTGCCGCACACAGGAGGGAGCCTTCGCCAACTTCGAGTTCTCTGCGGCCGAGCGCTATGAGCTTCGCATTGCCGCGCTGCTTCACGATTTCGGCAAGGTGGTTACACCGGTGCACGTGATGGACAAGTCGACGAAGCTCGAAACGATCCACGACCGGATCGAGCTCGTTGCGACTCGCTACGCGGTGCTTCAGCGGGAAGCGGAAAACGCCTGGCTCCGCGCGAGGCCGGCCGAGGCTGGCAGCGACGGCGGCGAGCCCGCTGAGCTCGCCGAGCTGCGCGAAGAACTCGCATTCCTGCGATCCTGCAACCTCGGCGGCGAAGAAATGGAACCCGCACGGCGGAAACGGGTTCGCGCGATCGGCGCGAGCCGTTGCTGGCGAAACGCCGAAGGCATCGTCGCGCCGATTCTGAGCGACGACGAGATCGAGAACCTGACGATTCCGCGCGGAACGCTGAACGCCCGCGAGCGGAAGGTGATCGAGGAGCATGCGGACTTGACCATCCGGTTGCTCGCGCAGCTTCCGTTTCCGCGGCACCTCAGCGCCGTGCCCCGCATTGCGGGTTCTCACCACGAGCGGATCGATGGCCGGGGTTACCCGCTCGGTCTCGCGGGTGCCCAGATCACCCTCCAGGGCCGGCTGCTTGGCGTCGCCGACGTGTTCGAGGCGCTCACAGCACCGGATCGGCCCTACCGGATGGGGATGACCGTGAGCGAGGCGATCGAAAAGTTACGCAGCATGGTCAAGCACGGTCACCTCGACGCGGATCTGTTCGAGGTGTTCGTGCGGGAGCGCGTCTACCTGCGCTACGCGGCAGAGCAACTGCGGCCGGAGCAGCTGGACGACGCGACGTTCGATGAACTCGCGGGCCTCCCCGGCGGTCCGCTGCCTGCCGTCTGAACCGCGCCTGCCTCGAGCACTAGAGCGCGCCGCTTCGCTCTTCCTCGAGCAGCTCGCGCGCGTCGATCTGGATCGCGAGATCCTCGATGAGCTGGTCGGAGCGCGGCTCGAGCGTTGCAGTGCCTTCGATCAGGGTGATGGCGTCTGCGCGTCGCTCCGGGTCGTTCGAGAGCAGCGCCAGGCCCAGCAGATAGGCGTTGCCCGGATGCTGCGGGTATTCCTTCAACGCGCGTTCGGCCAGCGGCACGGCCTGCGCGTGATCCACCCAGCCCGAGAGCAGAGGCACGCGCGGCAGCTCGGAGTGCAAGCGCGAGAGCAGGCGGATCGCGCCGCCCTGCTCGACAGCGGGGTCGAGGGCG
>JANNIY010000176.1:0-3268 GCA_031405455.1 Deltaproteobacteria bacterium
TACAGCAGCAGTGCTTCGTCGTAGCCTTCCCACCGGTAGCTGAGAAAGCCGCTTTCTGGCCTCCAACCATGCGTCACCGTCGCCCCATGGTTTTGCGCCCACTGCCAATCGGCGCGGCGATACAGCGCATCGCCGAGGTCGCGGATTTCGCGCTCGTCGGCCGTGTCGGCATCGAAATACATCCCGGCCGTCAACGCGCCGGCCAGTAAGAAGGCACTATCCACCGTCGACAGTTCGCACTGCCAGGCGCGACGGCCGGTCTGCATGTCGAGAAAATGATAGTAGAACCCGTGGTAGCCGGTTGCGTCGGGCTCGGGGCCTTGCCGGCTGTTCCAGAAGAATCGCAACGTCGCGAGCGTTCGCTCCACCGCGGCGGAGCGCGAGATGAACCCGCGCTCTACGCCCACCGGATACGCCGCCAAGGCGAGGCCAGTCGCTGCGATACTCGCCGGCCAATCCTCCGCGGTCTTGTCGATCACCAGGCCGTTGGCGAGATTCGTCTCATGTAGGAAGTATCCAAAGGTGTCACGCTGCAGTTTGTCCAGCTCGGCATCGATCCCCGGTGTCTCGCCGCTCATGGCCGTGTGCAGCTTGCTGGCCGGTTCATTCACGGGGCACTCGCAGCGGCCGTGACGCGGCCATTCCAGGCGTGGATGACGGGCTCGCCGAGGTTGTGGTCGTACCCGAGGACGCTCAGGGACGCGGTCGCGAGCAGCAGGCGGCAGCCTTCGATCGGCGCAAGCCCGATCCAGCGCACGCCGAAAATCCGCAGAATCTCACGATGGCCGAAGAGGAGCACGCTGCCGCCCTCGGCGCGAATGCGGCAAATGACGCGGTCCGCGCGCGCGCCCACGGACTCGAGCGTCTCGCCGCCGGGGCAGCCGTCGCGGAAGAGTTGCCAACCTGGGCGCTCCACCTCGATCTCGGCGGTTCGTCTGCCTTCGTAGGCGCCGTAGTCCCACTCCATCAGATCGTCGTCAGCCTCGACGCGCGCGTGCGGCATCGCAAGCTCGGCAGTACGGCGGGCGCGCTGCAGCGGACTAGAGAAGATGCGATCGATGCCCAGCGCAGTGAGGCTCGCCCCGAGCTCGCGCGCCTGCCGCTCGCCTTGCTCGGTCAGTGGAAGGTCGGTACGGCCGGTGTGTTGCGCCGTCAGCGTCCACGCGGTCTCGCCGTGGCGTACGAGGTAAACCACCGGCAGCGCCTGGTTCATGTCGCTCCGCCGTCTGCGGCCCGCCTTGTGCCCCAGCGCCAGTCGCGGATCTCCGGCATGTCGTGTCCGTATTTGTTGATGTATCGCTTGTGCTCGACCCGCTTGTCCTTGAGCTGCTGCTTCAGGGCGATGCCTCTGGCGCCGGTTTGCGGCACGCGGTCGATGACGTCCATGACGAGATGGAAGCGGTCCAGATCGTTCAGCACCGTCATGTCGAAAGGCGTGGTGATCGTGCCCTCCTCCTTGTAACCGCGGACGTGGATGTTCTCGTGGTTGGTGCGGCGGTACGTGAGGCGGTGGATCAACCACGGGTAGGCGTGGAAGGCGAAGATGACCGGCCTGTCCCTGGTGAAGAGCTCGTCGAAGTCCGCGTCGGACAGGCCGTGCGGGTGCTCGGACTCCGGCTGCAATCTCATGAGGTCGACGACGTTGACCACGCGGACTTTCAAGTCGGGAAGGTGCTCGCGCACGATGGAGACAGCGGCGAGTGTCTCCAACGTGGGCACATCGCCGCAGCAGGCCATGACCACGTCGGGCAGAGCGCCCTGGTCGTTGCTGGCCCACTGCCAGATGCCGATGCCCGCCGTGCAGTGCTTGACGGCGGCATCCATCGTCAGCCACTGCGGGGCCGGGTGCTTGCCCGCGATCACGAGGTTCACGTAATGGCGGCTGCGCAGGCAGTGGTCCATCACCGAGAGTAGACAGTTGGCGTCCGGCGGAAAGTACGCTCGTACTACCTCCGCCTTCTTGTTCACGACGAGGTCGACGAAGCCGGGATCCTGGTGCGTGAAGCCGTTGTGGTCCTGGCGCCAGACGTGCGAAGCCAGGAGGTAGTTCAACGACGCGATCTTGCGCCGCCACGGCAGATCCGCCGTGACCGTCAACCACTTGGCGTGCTGGTTGAACATCGAATCTATGATGTGGATGAACGCCTCGTAGCAGTTGAAGATTCCATGCCGTCCGGTGAGCAGGTAGCCCTCGAGCCAGCCCTCGCACTGGTGCTCGCTGAGCATCGAGTCGAGCACGCGTCCGGTCGGCGCGAGAAACTCGTCGTTCGGCAGGGTCGCGGCGTCCCATTGACGATTGGTCACCTCGAACATGGCTCCGAGGCCGTTGGAGACCGTTTCGTCCGGTCCGAAGACCCGGAAGTTCCGCTGCTCGCCATTGAGCTTCGCCACATCGCGCAGGAACGGCCCGAGCACACGCGTGTCGCCTACGCCGCGCACCCCGGGCGCGGGCACGTCGGCCGCGTACTCGCGGAAATCCGGCATCCGCAGATCCTGGAGGAGCATGCCGCCGTTGGCGTGCGGATTGGCGCCCATGCGCCGTTCACCCTTCGGCGCAAGCTCAGCCAGCTCCGACTTCAAGCCGCCTCGCTCATCGAAGAGCTCCTCTGGCCGGTAGCTCCTCAGCCAATCATCGAGCAGCTCGAGGTGTTCGGGATGGGCTCGTGGGTGGAGCGGAACCTGATGCGCCCGAAAGGTGCCTTCCACCTGCAAGCGATTGACGACCTTGGGCCCCGTCCAGCCCTTGGGTGAGTTGAGGATGATCATCGGCCAGCGCGGACGGCTGAGGTTGCCGCGATCGCGGGCGTCCTCTTGGATGGCCTTGATTTGCTCGAGGGCGGTGTCGAGCGCCCTGGCCATCGCCTCGTGCATCAGCTCGGGCTCGTGGCCTTCGACGAAGAGGGGTGTCCAGCCGTAGCCGCGGAACAGCTGCTCCAACTCCTCTCGCGTGATGCGCGCGAGGAGCGTCGGGTTGGCGATCTTGTAACCGTTGAGGTGCAGGATCGGCAGCACGGCCCCGTCGGTGGCAGGATTGAGAAACTTGTTGGAATGCCACGCGGTGGCGAGCGGCCCCGTCTCCGCCTCGCCATCGCCGACGACGCAGGCGACGACGAGCTCGGGGTTGTCGAACACGGCCCCGAACGAATGGCTGAGCGAATATCCCAGCTCACCGCCCTCATGGATCGAGCCCGGGCACTCCGGCGATGCGTGGCTGGGAATGCCTCCGGGAAACGAGAACTGAAGGAAGAGCTTCTGCAGCCCGGCCTCA
>JANNIY010000177.1:0-7843 GCA_031405455.1 Deltaproteobacteria bacterium
GCGCTGCACGACGCGCTCGTCGGCGCGCCCGAGGGACGCTTCGCGCTCGGTGCGCTGCGCTTCCTCTTCACGGCGGGCGCCGCGATCCCGGTCGACCTGATCCGCGCCTTCGAGGCGCGCGGCCTCGTGCTGAAGCAGGGCTTCGGCCAGACCGAGACCTCGGTGATCTGCTGTCTCGACGCGCGCGACGCGATCCGGAAAGCGGGCAGCGTCGGGCGGCCCGTCTTCCACGCCGACGTGCGCATCGTGCGGAGCGAGACGCTCGCGCGGCCGCCCGACGCGTGGGAGGCGTGCGCGCCGGGCGAGACCGGCGAGATCGTCGTCCGCGGCCCGATCACGATGCTCGGCTACTGGAATCGCCCGGAGGCCACGGCGGAGACGCTGCGCGGGGATTGGCTGCGCACGGGAGACCTCGCGAGCCGCGACGACGAGGGTTTCCTCACGCTCGTGGGCCGCGCGCGCCACATGTACATCTCGGGGGGAGAGAACGTCTATCCGGCCGAGATCGAACGCGTCTTCGGCGAACACCCGGACGTGCGCGAGATCGCCGTCGTCGGTGTACCGGATCCGAAATGGGGAGAGGTCGGCGAGGCCTACGTCGTGCCGGCGCGCGGTGCGCGCTTCGAGCCCGCTGCGCTGCGCGCCTGGGGAGCAGAACGGCTCGCGGGCTTCAAGCTCCCGAAGCGCTTCCTCGAAGTGGCCGAGCTGCCGCGCACCGAAACCGGCAAGGTGCAGAAGCACCGGCTCATCGGGCGATCTGCGTCCTAGCGGTGGTCGGGAACCAACACGCTGAATTGACCAGCGGATCCGGTAGCGGTGGTTGGCCTCGAACCAACGACCTACGGCTCATGAAAAAGCGCAGGAAGCTCTAGCGACTTCGGGTAGTGTCGCCTTCGGGGATTTCGGGAGGTTCCGATGCGCTTTGAATGCTCGATTGCTCACAAGATTGCTCACATGATTCGAGCGCGCCCGAGCCGCCTCTGCCGGTACGCAAGCCGAGTAGGCCCATCATGACGAGCACGCCCCGCTACGGGGGTAGCTGACAGAATGCTACTTCTCGGAAGTTGCGAGAATCCAGCTTGAACTACCTATGTTCGCCTGCGTCACGCGCTCGCGGCCTGACGCGGCGCCGATCGGACGCTCGGCTTGGCGGGCGGATCCGGCTGCCGTAGCTTCGCTCGGCGTGGACCTGACACTCGCTCGCGACTTCGCGATCGCCCTCTTCATCGGCGCCCTCGTCGGGATCGAGCGGGAGAAACGAAGGACGTCCGCCGACCCGATTGCAATCGGCGGCATCCGGACCTTCATCCTGTTCGCCGAAGCCGGCGCGATCTCCGCATGGCTGTCGGCACAGACCGGCAACGCCTGGATCTTCGTCGTCGGCGCGCTCGTGGTTGGAAGCATCGTGACGGCCGGCTACCTCGCGAGCGCGCGTCTGAAGCCGGATTCGCTCGGCCTCACGACGGAGGCGGCCGCCGTCGCCGTCTACCTTCTCGGTGGGGCCACGCTGTTCGGATATCCCGAGGTCGCGGTGGGCCTCGCGATCGCGACTTCTGCGGTGCTCGCCTTCAAGCAGCCGATCCACGGCGTGGTCGAAAGGATCGGAAGCGAAGACATCTTCGCGGGGCTCAAGCTGCTGATCGCCACCTTCATCGCGCTGCCGTTGCTCCCGAATCGGGCGCTCGATCCGTGGGGTGCGATCAATCCCTACCAGCTCTGGTTGCTGGTGATCCTGATCTCGAGTCTCTCGCTGGCGGGCTACGTCGCGGTGCGTTGGCTCGGTCAGGGGCGAGGTACGGCCGCCACGGCGGTCGCCGGTGGCCTGGTCTCGTCGACCGCCGTGACGCTGGCTTTCGCGCGGCGCAGCCAGGAGCAGACGAGCGCGAAGAGCGGCGCGCTGCTCGCCGGCGGCATCGCGCTGGCCTGGCTGGTGATGCTCGCGCGCGTCGCGGTCGTGGTGGCGATCGTGACCCCCGCGCTGCTGCCAACCCTTGCGTTGCCGCTCGCCAGCATGGGCGCAGCTGCCGGGATTGCGGCCCTCTGGCTGCTGCGCGGCGCCGCCGCCTCGACGAACGTCGCAGGCGACGAAGTCCCCTTGCAGAACCCCTTCAGGATGATCGCGGCGATCCGCTTCGCGCTCGTCTTCGCCATCGTGCTTCTGATCGTCGCGTTGATGCAGACCTACCTGCCGGGGCACGGGCTGTATGCGGTGGCGGGGCTCGCCGGTCTGGCCGACGTCGATCCCATCACGCTCTCGATGGCGAGCTGTGTCGGCAGGGGCGAGTGCACGGCGCAGCTGGGAGCCACGTCGATCCTGATCGCGACGCTCGCAAACACGCTGCTCAAGTGCGCGATGGTGGTGATGCTCGCGGCGCGCAGCTTGCGGGGCCCGATCCTGTACGCCACGGCAGCAATCGTGGTCACGGGTCTCGCGGCCATCGGGGTCGCTGCGGTGCTCTGAGCCGCTGCCGCCCTGCGTCGTGATCCGGATCGACGGCGAGGAATACCGAGCCCCGCTGACGCTGCTGCCGGGCGAAATCCCCGCCGACCTGCTGGCTCGGCTCGCCGATTGCTCACAGTTTGCTCACAACGGCGACTTGGAATCGGGAGCCGGTTTTAATTTCCCTGAGATTACGAGGGGTTCCGGTAGCGGTGGGCAGACTCGAACTGCCGACCTACGGCTTATGAAGCCGCCGCTCTAACCAACTGAGCTACACCGCCCGATCCGGAGCGTGCGAACGCGGAGCGATCGCCGCGGGCAGACTCTAGCGGGGGCCACCTTGGCTCGGCTACCGCGCGCCGAGCGGCGGGCGCTAGTGCTTCGTCGTGGCTTTCGGGCCGCCCGGCGCAGCGGCGGCTTCGGCGCGGCGATCGGCCTGGGTGAAGACGCTGCGCTCTAGCTTGTCGACGCGCTGCCGGAGTTCGTTGATCTCGCTCTCGTCCGAGGACGCCGCGCCGGGCGCGGCAGCGCTCGCCGGCGCGCCGCCGGTCATGTAGCGCGCGATCTTTGCCGCGAGATCATCGAGCTTGGGGATGATTTCGCCGAGGGTTCCGGATTGCACGAAGATCCGCCGCGCTTGCGGCTCGATGTCACCCTTCACGGCGGCGCATTGCATATCGAGGCTCGCGCCAGCGCCGAACTGTGTGAAGGAGCCAAAGACGACGTAATCGACGCCCGCCGTGCGGCCTGCCGCGACCGCCTTCTCGAGCTCCGATGTGGCCACGGCCGGGCCCGACACCAGCACGACCGAGACGCCTCCAGACTGCTCGAGGCGCGCCGAGATCATCTCGGCGAGGCCGGCGGAGAGGTAGGCCGAGCCCTCATCGGCGCTGTGGACGGCGATCGGCAGCAGCGCCACCCGTACCGGGGCGGCGTCCGCTGTGCTCACGGAGCAAAGAAAACTCGCTCCTCCCAGCAGGAGGCCGAGGCTTCGCCATTTCACCAGACGTTCTCCCGGGGGGTTCGGGACACAGGCTGAAGATTTCGTCAGCCCGCGAGAGGGGTACCAGCCGGATTCCGGTGGGTCAAGCAACCGGCTCGAAAGGGGCCTCTGGCGGGCGCATCTCGAGCGGCAGACGGACGCAGAAGGTGGTGCCGTCTCCCGGCCGGCTGCGGACCTCGATCGTGCCGCCGTGATCCGAGACCACGCGGTGGCAGATCATGAGCCCCAGGCCGGAGCCCTGGTCGGGGCCCTTGGTCGTAAAAAACGGATCGAAGATCTGCGACAGATGCTCCTCGGGAATCCCGGCGCCCTGATCCGTCACCTCGATGCACACCGAATCGCCGGACGGGTGCGGATACGTGCGGACGCACACCTCGCCGCCGTCGGGCGAAGCATGGATGGCGTTGAGCAGCAGATTTAGCACCACCTGGTGTAGGCGATCGCGCACGGCCATCACCTTCGGCGTGTCGCCATCGCGCTCGAGCTTCAGCGTGAGATTGCCCTTGCGCGTCTCGCGCTGGACGAGTGACACGACCTCTTGTGCGAGCCCGCCGGGATCCGTCGCTTCGAGCGGGGCCGCCGGTTCGCTCGCGCGGCCGAGCCGGCGCATCGTATCGACGAGGCGTCGGATGCGATCGACTTCGCGCGCCGCGAGCGCGTGATAATCCGTCCAGAACTCCTCGTCGTTTTCATGACGCTTGGCGGGTGCCATGCTGAGAAACGTGTGGATCGAAACCAGCGGGTTGTTGATCTCGTGCGCGAGGCCGGCTGCAAGCGTGCCGAGCGTCCCCAGACGATCCGCACGGATCACCTGCTCGCGCGTGCGGCGCAGATCGTCGACCAGCCGCGCGTTTTCGATCGCGATCACCGCCTGGTTGCCGAGCCCTTCGAGCAGCGTCTGGTCGTCGCCGCTGAAGTGCGTGCCGCCGCGCCGGTTGTCGACGGCGAGCGCGGCGATCGTGCCCTTCTTGCCGATCAACGGCACCACCAGGATCTCGTCGGCGGCGACTTCCGTCACCCAGCGGCGAACCGGACCCTCGAGATCCGTCAGGCGTGCGGCGGTGAGAATCTGCGGCTCGCCCTCGCGCAGGCGGCGCAGGAAGGCCGGCGCCGTATCGCGCGTGAACTTCAGATCCCGCAGCGACTGGCTCACGGGGCTATCCGCGGGTGCGAAATGCCCCCACGCCAGCACCTCCCCGCGCGCGTCGAAGAAGAGGATGCCGGCGGCATCGAAGCCGAGGTCTTGAATCACGGTCGAGAGCAGCAGATCGAGCAGCGGCTCGAGCGCCAGCTCCTGCGTGATGGAGCGCGAAACGCGGTTCAGCAACGAGAGCTCGCGCACGAGCTGATCGCGCTCGCGATCGAGGGCATACATCTCGATCCCGCGCCGCAGGTTGAGGCGCATGTCCTCGGGCGTCCAGGGCTTGGGAATGAAGCGATAGATCGAGCCGTCGTTGATCGCGCTCGACAACGTCTCGGCGTCGCCATAGGCCGTCACCAGGAAGCGCACGGTCTTCGGATCGAGCTGGTTCACGCGCGCGAGCAGCTCGATGCCCGTCATGCCCGGCATGCGATGATCGGAGAGCACGAGCGCCACCGGCTGCGTGTTGATCAGCTCGAGCGCGCGCTCGCCGTTGCTCGCCGTGAGGATCGCGAACTCGCGCCGGAACGTGAGCTCGAAGATGCGCAGGTTCTCGGGCTCGTCGTCGACGTAGAGGATCGGGAACTCGCGGTAGTCGAGCAGCCGATCAGGCCTGGGTCTCACGCTCTGGCTCCCCCACCGGCAGACGGACACTGAAGGTCGTGCCCTGCCCCGGCGTCGATTCCACTTCGATCGACCCGCCGTGGTCGATCACGATCCGACGGCTGATCGAAAGCCCGAGGCCCGTGCCCCGGCCGGCTTCCTTCGTGGAGTAGAACGGCGCGAAGAGCTTGGCGTGCAACTCCGGGGCGATTCCCGGACCGTCGTCGCGAACCCGCACGACGACCCCGGCCCCGTCTGCGACGGCGCTCAACGTGACGACCCCTCCCCTGCCCTCGAGTACTTCGGCCGCATTCTTGAGCAGGTTGAGAAAAACCTGATTCAGGGCGCGGGCATCGCCTCGCAGCAGCGGCAGGTTTTCCGCGATCTCGACCCGTAGTTCTACCCGGGCCTCGCGCAGCGCGTGCCGCACGAGCTGGAGCGTCGATTCGAGCCCCCGCCGCAGATCCACCTCTCCCTGCCGCGCCGCCCCCGGCGAGGCGAAATCCCGCAAATCCGCCACCAACCGATGCGTGCGCTCGAGGCCTTCGGTGACGATGTCGACGAGTTCACCGAGCGATCCCACGAGCTCATCGAACCCGACCTCGCTCTCGAGGCGCGCGAGCTCGCGGGCCTGCTCGGGAAGCTTCGCTGGATCGCTCCACTCGAGCTCGGCGAAGCGGCTCGTCACGCGGCTGATGTCATTCACGTAGGTGCGCAGCGTCTTCAGCGCATTTGTCGCGAAATTGACCGGATTGTTCACCTCGTGCGCCACACCCGCCGCAAGCTCACCCACCGCGGCGAGGCGCTCCGCTTGCACGAGCTGCACGCCGGCTTCCTTCAACTCCTCGAGCGTACTCGCGAGCTCGTGGTTCGTGCTCTCGAGCAGGGCATTGCGGATCGCGAGTTCCGATTGCAGCCGTCGCAGCCGCACGAGCGAACGCACCCGGGCCAGCAGCTCGCGCGGGTGGAAGGGCTTCGTCACGTAATCGTCGGCGCCGAGCTCGAGCCCCTCGATCTTCATCTCGCGCTCGGCCTTCGAGGTGACGAGCATCAGCGGAATCGCCTGCGTGGCGGGATCCGACTTGAGCGCGCGACACAACTCGGTGCCCGACATCTCGGGCATCATCACGTCCGTCAGCACCAGATCCGGGTGCTTCGCGCGCGCCGCCTCCAGCCCCTCGCGCCCATTGCGCGCGGAGCGCACGCGGAACTCGCGCCCGACCAGATCGACGAGCAGACGGCGCATGTCGGCGTTGTCTTCGACCACCAAGACCTCGGGCGAATCTGCGCTCACGGCCCCGAACATCCGCGGCGTATGCTCAACAGGATTGGCTTCGGATTCCGTCCGCTCGACCGTGCGCTGCATCTCCGTCATCCGCAGCGCTTCGGCCTGCTCCGAATCGTCGAACTCGAGCTCCCCCTCCATCGCCGCAAGCGTGTTCCCGAGCGACGCCGAGCGCCCCTGCGAGGCTTCGAGCAGCTGCTCCTCTTCTTCCACATCTACGTCGCCAACCGGAAGCACGACGTGAAAGCTCGCCCCGTGCCCGACGCCCGGGCTCTCGGCCCAGACGCGGCCCCCGTGCAGCTCCACCAGCTCCTTCACCAGCGCGAGCCCGATTCCGGTGCCCTCGTGCCGGCGCGTGTTCGAGGCATCCACCTGTGCGAAACGATCAAAAATCCGCTCGAGCTGATCCGCCGGCAGGCCCGCGCCGGTATCGGAGACGACGATCTCCATTCCCCCATCGTCGAGCGCCCGTCCCAGCACCTCGATCCGCCCGCCGCGGTCCGTGAACTTGAGCGAGTTCCCCACCAGGTTGACGATCACCTTCTCCAGGGCGTCCTGGTCCAGGTTCACCAGCGGGAGTACGTCGAAGCCGCGCGTCTCAAGCGCCACACCCTTTCGGTCCGCGAGCGGCCGAGCGCCGTTGATCAGGTCCTCGACCACCCCCCCCACCCGCGTCGGCCGACGCCGTATCCGCAGCTGCTTGCTTTCGCTCTTTGCGAGATCGAGAAGGTTGTTGATGAGCTTTAGCAGCCGGAGGGCGTTGCTGTGCATCGTGCGGAGATAACCGCGCTGATCATCCGACACCGATCCGAATTCACCACCCAGTAGGGATTCTAGAGGTGCCAGCACCAATGTGAGTGGCGTTCGAAGCTCGTGGTGAACATTCGCAGTGAAGCGGGACTTCTCGCGGTCCAGCGCTTTCAAATCGTCGCGGGCGCGCTGAAGTTCAGCACGCTGCTTGAAATCCCTGAATCGGATTAAGTCGACGGCCGCGGTGCTGGCAACCGACTCGAGAGCTGCTGCAAATGGAAAGCAAACTCTCAACACGTACTCGCGCCACACAACCGGCGTGTCAAGAATCCACGGAGAAACCGCATAAGCGAAGAACAGACTTCCCGAGATCAGCGCAGCCTGACTCGCAGAGAACGGCAAGAGAACGGGGATACCTACAAAGAGGAGCATCAGGCCCGGCGAGTACTCGCTGGTAGCTCCACCGGCTCCATAGATTACCCACAGGAGGCTTCCACCTGTAGCGAAGCAGCCGCACAGACTCGATCCGAGCGGCCACCGGTCAGCGCCCCACCGCCCAATCGCAATGAGGATCGCGATCGTCACGAGCCGGACGATGAGAAACGACTGTAATTTCTCGGG
>JANNIY010000178.1:0-98814 GCA_031405455.1 Deltaproteobacteria bacterium
CCACGATGCGCGGGATGGAAATCGTCTGGTTTCGGACCATCTCCACCATGCGCCCGACGATCCCGGCGATGTCCGGAACTGTGCCCACATCCAGTTCGACCTGGGGCCGGACCACACGCTCGGCTACCTGTTGCCGGATCACCTCCAGCACCGCGGGCGTGCTCAGATGATCCACCCTCGGCACCAGGTGAGTTCGAGCCGGGTCTTGCCTGCCATGCTCAGCGGTTCTCCAGATCGTTCAGCAGCAGATCGCACCGATCAGTTGAGGATCGGCGCATCAATCGAGAGCGTCGTTCAAGTGTGGTACAGTGCGCAGCCGGCCGGGCGCGCGGGAGGCGCGTCGCCCATGTCGAGCCCCAACGCCGACCCCCTTGGCCGCCGACCGAGCCCGCCGCTCGACGTCGATCCCGACCCGATCGAGCAATGGCTGCGCTGGGAGGAGCAGGCGAACCTGCCCGGCTTCCGCACCAGCACGCTGCCCGTCGACCTCCAGGTCGCCGCGATTCCGGCGGAACAGCTGCGCATCCGTCTCGCCGATGCCGCGCCGCGCGAGATCGAACGGCGCTTCTTCCGGCGCGGACTCGTGCTCTACCCCAAGCATCCGCTCAATGCCGACCCGAGCGTCGCCTATTTCGACGAGCCCGCCGCCGAAATCTGGCAGGTGCGCTTCACGTCCTCGCGCACGCTCGTCGTGGTCGATCCTGGCGGCGTGCTGTGCTCCATCAAGCTGCCCACCGATCACCCCCACCCGGACTTCCTGCAGCCCGAGAAGACGAAATTGCGCGAGGAGGCCGAGGACGCGCTGCGCTGGACGGCGCTCTTCGAACGCGTCGATGCCGCGCTCGGCCCCGACCCGAGCCTGCTGCTGCTGCGCGAGGTGATCGCGGTGATGGTGCCGGGTTCCGAGAGCGCCTACCTGGTGCGCGATCTCACGCCGCTGCGGGACGGCAATTTCTATCTCCCAGCGCTGAGCCTGCCGTGGTGGGGACGTGCGATCGCGAAGCTCCACGGCGCCGATTTCGAGGAGTTCTGGGGCGTCTGCTACGCCGAGGCCATCGGGCGCGCGAAGGCGAAGCTGCTGACGCGCTACGGGCTCCAGTACGACACGCCCAACCCCCAGAATCTCGTGATCCAGCTCGCTCGCGATCTGCGCCCCACGGGTGTCATCGCCCTGCGCGATCTCGGGGACCTGAATCCCGTCGCGCCGCTCGCGGCCACGGGCACGGCGCCGTGGCGCTGCCTGCACGCCGACCTCAAGCCCGAGACGCAGAACTCCTTCTGGGCCTTCGATAGCGCCGATGACCAGCGC
Source organism: Deltaproteobacteria bacterium (assembly GCA_031405455.1). Taxonomy (GTDB): domain Bacteria; phylum Myxococcota_A; class UBA9160; order UBA9160; family SMWR01; genus DATBRV01. Next base: position 1,310 of record JANNIY010000178.1, read on the forward strand.
ATCCCGGCCGAGACGCTCGCGGCCTGGTACGCACGACACGATCGCGCGTACGAGGCGGAGCTGCGCGATTTCTGTCTTCCCGCCGGGCCGGAAGCTGACGCCCCGGCAGTCGCTGCGCCGCGCGGCCTCGCGGACTGGACGGCATTCCTGCGCTCCGCCCCCGGCGCCGCGGCAATTCAGGCCGCGTTCGAGCGCAAGGCGCGCGCGTGGCGGCAGCGCCTGTCGCAACCCGGAGACGAAACCAGGCGCTAGGCGTGCAGCCGCGGGCGCCGCCCGCTCCAGGGCATCGCCTGCTCGAGCTGGCTCGCGACCCGCAGCAGCAGATCTTCGCGGCCCAGCGCTGCGACGAGCTGCACACCAACCGGCAGGCCTTGCGCCGTTACCTGAAGAGGCAGCGAGATCGCCGGCTGGCCGGTCACGTTGAAGGGCTCGGTGAAGGCCATGTGGGGACCCAGGCGCTCGAGCAGCTCCCAGGGGCCGCCCGCGCCGGCCGCCAGCTCGGAGAGCAACGCCGGGGGCTCGCAAACCGTCGGCGTGACGAGTAGATCGAAACCGCCGGCCCACCAGGCCGCGACGCGTGTCGCCCAGCCTTGCCGCCATTCGGCTGCCTCGAGGTAAGCCTCTGCCGTGACCGGCGGCCAATCGAGGCCCGCGATCGTCCACAAGAAGCTCTCCACGTCGTCCGGCTCGACCGGCCGTGCGAGCAGCCGCTCGAGCGTGCGCAGGCACATGCGGTACTCGAGCGGACCGAAGGCGAGCATGCGCAGCGCGCGCTCTTCGTCGAAGAGCGCCTCCGGCCAGGCCTCCTCGACCGCGTGACCGAGCGCTTCGAGACACTTCGCAGCGGCTTGCGCGGCTGCGCTGCAATCCGGGTGGACGCGCACGTCTCGGATCTGGGTGAGCAGGCCGATTCGCAGGCGGCCCGGATCGGCCCCGACCTCCAGGCGATAGGGGCGCGACGGCGGCGCCAGCACGAAAAGATCGCCCGCCTCGTTGCCGTGCACCGCGTCGAGCAGCAGCGCCGCGTCGCGCACGCTGCGGGTCACCCCGAAGCCGACGAACGATCGGCCGATCCAGGTGGGCTCGAGCGCGATGCGACCGCGCGAAGGTTTGAGGCCCACGAGCCCGCACCAGGCCGCCGGCAACCGGATCGAGCCGGCGCCATCGTTGGCGTGCGCAATCGGCACGATGCCGGCCGCCACCGCGGCGCACGAGCCTCCCGAGGAGCCGCTCGTCGAACGCGCGGGATCCCAGGGATTGCGCGTCGGCCCGAAAGCCAGCGGCTGCGTCGTCGACTGCAAGCCGAACTCAGGCGTGTTGCTGGTGCCGAGCGTCACGAGCCCGGCACGCCGCAAGCGCGCCCCCAGATACGTATCGCGAGGCGCCCGGTGGCCGGCGTCGCGCAGCGCACGGTTCCCCATGAACTGCGGCTGTCCGGCCTGGGTCGCGCCGATGTCCTTGATCAAGAACGGCACGCCGCGCAGCGGCCCATCGGGCAGCGCCGCGGAAGCCGCCCGGCGCGCCTCGTCGAAGAGCGGGCTGACGATCGCGCCGAGCTGCGGATCGAGGCGCTCGGCGCGCGCGATCGCGGCCTCGACGAGCTCACGCGGCGTCAGCTCGCCTTTGGCGACGAGTGCGGCCTGCGCAACCGCGTCGAGGGACGCCAGGGAATCGCTCATCGGCTCCTCTTTCTCTCGGCCTCAGTCCGCGGCGCGTCCGGGCGAACGGCTACGGTACACCCACAGCGCGCCCCGTGAACCCCGCGCATCCGCTGCCCCGCTGGCTGCAATGCCTGCTCCACAGCGTCGGAGCGTGGCGGCTCGCCGCGCGCTCGCTCTCGGAATCGGCTGTGCGAGCTCGCCCTGGGTCTGGCTGCTCGATCGCGCCGGGAGTAGCCTCCGCCGCTCGTGCGGCTCGTTCGCAGGCTCGCTCTCGCGCTCGGCGTCGTGTTCGTGGCACTGATTGCGCTCGAACTCGCCCTCCAGCTCGGCTCGCACTTCGTTTCCGACCGCTCCGATACCTGGGCCGCCGGCGCCACGCACCGCGTGCTCTGCGTCGGGGATTCGCACACCTATGGCGCGCTCGTCCGGCGCGAAGACACCTTCCCGGCGCATCTGCAGCGCTTCCTCGACACGAGCGAACCCGGCGTCTGGTCCGTCGTGAACCTGGGCGTTCCGGGCCTCAGCTCGACGCAGGTGCGCAACCGCCTCCCGCTCTGGCTTTCGCGTTATCAGCCCGACGTGGTGGTCGCCTGGAGCGGCGCGAACGACTCCTGGAATGTCTCGGAGATCGACGACACGAGCGGCGGGCTGCGACTCGCACTCGAACAGCTCGCGCTGCGCTCGCGCGTCTGGCGGCTGCTGCGCGTCAAGCTGCACGATCTGGCGCTCGAGCGCGACGTGGCGCGCGGACGCGGCGTCTGGGACGTCTCAAAAGTCGAGGGCGCGCTTTCGAGCGAGGAGACCTGGACGGTGCGGCGCGACGGCCGCATCGAACGCTTCACGCACGCTCGCGAGGGCGAAAACGTGTATGCCGACGACGCCCAGGTCGAGGCGCGAGCGCAAGCCGACTACACGGCGATGGTGGGTATCACGCGCGCCGCGGGCGCCGATCTCGTGTTGATCCAGTATCCGCTCGACCTCGGCATGTTCGCGGCGGCGAACCGCGCGATGCGCGCCGTCGGCACGCAAAGCGGCGTCCCCAGCGTCGATTCCCGGACCTCCCAGGCCCGCGTTCCGCCGGAGCAGCGCCAGTGGCTGTGGGCGGGACATCCCAACGGCGCGATCTATCGCGAAATCGCGCGGGACGCGGCGGCGCAGCTGCAACAAACGGCAAAGCCGCCGCCGCAGGATTGAAACCCGCGGCGGCGGCCCTGATTCGTCGTCCGCTGGCGGCTAGAGGCCGTGGCCTCCGTGCCCGCCCGCCGTCGTGAAGGATCCGCCGCCAGTCATCGTCGTGTAGGCCGCCTCACTGTGCTCGGAGAGATCGAGGCCTGCGGCTTCCGATTCGTCGTCGACCCGCAGCGACCCGAACACCAGCTTGAGGGCGCCGAGGATGATCACGGTCATCAGCGGCGCGAAGACCGCCGTGAAGGCGATGCCTTTGAGCTGCACCATGACCTGGGCGGTGTTGCTCTCGATGCCGCCTCCCAACGTGGTGGCGAAGAGGCCGGCAGCGAGGGCGCCCCAGGCCCCGCCGAGACCGTGGACGCCGAAAGCGTCGAGCGAGTCGTCGTAACCCAGGGCAGGCTTGAGGAAGGTCACGGCGCAGTAGCAGACGACCGCCACGCCCGCCCCGACGGCGAGCGCGCCGAGCGGCGAAACGTTGCCGCAGGCGGGGGTGATCGCGACGAGCCCCGCGACGGCCGCCGTGGCGGCCCCGAGCGCGGTCGGCTTGCCGCGGTGCAGCCACTCGATCACGGCCCAGGTCACCACCGCCATCGACGCGGCCGTGCTGGTGTTGAGGAAGGCCAGGGCCGCGAGCCCGCTGGCGCTGAGCGCGCTGCCCGCGTTGAAGCCGAACCACCCCGCCCACAGCAACCCGGCCCCGATCAGACACAGCGGCAGGCTGTGCGGCGCCATCGGCTCCTTTCCGAAGCCACGGCGCTTGCCCAGCATGATCGCCGCAGCCAACGCCGAGAATCCGCTCGACATGTGCACGACCAGACCGCCGGCGAAGTCGATCGCGCTGGCCTTGAAGATCCAGCCCTCGGCCGACCAGACCATGTGCGCGATCGGGCAATAGACGACGAGCACCCAGATCGAGATGAAGGCGACGAAGGCGCTGAACTTCATGCGCTCGACGACGGCGCCGAGTATCAGGGCCGGCGTGATGATCGCGAACATCGCCTGGAACATCACGAACAGGAGTTCCGGGATCTGCCGCGGCGGGCTGGCGAAGTTGGCGACCATCGCGTCCGCGCTGATGCTCGTGAGCCCGAGCTTCGAGAGATCGCCGATGAAGGCGTTGCCCGTGCCGAAGGCGAGGCTGTAACCCACCAGCACCCAGAGCACGCCCACCACGCCTGCCGACAGGAAACACTGCATGAACACATTCAGCACGTTGCGCGATCTCACGAGACCGCCGTAGAAGAGCGCGAGACCCGGCAGCGTCATCATCAGGACGAGCGCCGAGGCGGCGAGCACCCAGGCCGTATCGCCCGTATCGATGGCGAGCACAGGCTCCGCGTCCTGCGCGAAGGCAGCCGGCGCCGCCAGGAACGGGATCAGGATCCCTGCGAGAGCCGGCCAGCCACGCGCCGCCCCCCTCAAACCGATTCGTTCGTTGCTCGACGTCACGACGCTGCTCCTCTGCGCTTGCTTTCCGACGCTCGTTCTCCGGCGAATCCGCCGCGATCCGAACCCGTCGGACGCTGCCCGGCGTTACACACCGGGCGGGGCCTGGCCGGTTGCCATAGCAACCGCTGTGCCAGCAGTGAACCCGCGTGCCGCGCCCGGCACGCTCGCCGGAGCGGCACGGGGCGCCGCTGCGCGCCCGATCTCTCGGCACGCGCTGCCCAATCCATTGGCAATCGGCGGCGCGCCGAAAACGGCCCGAGCGTCAGCGATCGCGCCCAGACCGGCGGGCTCGATCTCGTCTCGATTTCGGCACGCAGGTCGCTCTACGCCCCGCCTGGGACCCTGCACCACAAAGAATTGGACGCGCGGAGCGCTGATTGCGCTCCCGATCATGACGTTGGCGTTTCCGAGCCTCGCAGACGAGCGAGCAGGCAGCTCGGCCTATCCGGACTTCGCCCTGCACGGATCGTCGCTGGCCGGCATGCCGCCCGGCGCCGGGCCCGGCGCAGCACGCGGGGCTATCCGAGCTCGGGCTCTGAGCGTGGACTCCAGACGGGATGTTCGATCGCCTGCATCAGCGGCCCGCAGCGGGCGCAACGCCGCGGGCGGAATCCTGGAGCGGGGCAGACGCGCTCGCCGCGCGAGCGGCCTGGGCCATCCGCTCGACAGCCCGATTCAGGCCGCGATGGCCCGGTGCGATCGCGAGGCCCGAGCGATACGACTCGGCGGCCGCCGACAGATCTCCGAGTCGCTCCTGCGCGCGCCCCATGCCGTAGTAGCCGATCTCGTTCGGAGAGAGCGCCAGACTCGTTTCGTATTGGACCAGGGCCTCTTCGTAGCGGCCGCCGCGCAGCAGGTTCCCGCCGAGCCGCAGGCGGACTTCGGAATAGTCGCGCCCGAACCAGGCAAGCCGGTCCATGGCGGCGCGCGCCTGTTCCGTCCGCCCCTCGCGAAGCGCAGCCTGCCAGAAGAGCTCCTCGCCCTGGACCCACAAGCAGGCGACGCCCATCGCAGCAATCGCAATGGCAGGCCAGAGACGAGGCGCGCGATTCGCTTGCGGGGCCGGCTCGGCGTTCCGACTCGAAACCGCAGCGCCGCGCAGCAGTGCTCTCGCCACGCGCCCGTCTCGCAGCTTCCAGATCGCGCCGTCCAGAATGAAGTGGTGAAGGTTCACCACGGCAGCGATCAGGATGGCGAGGCCGCGGTCCCAGGCGACATTGCCGAGCAGGTAGGGCGCGAACACGAGTCCGGGAATCACCACGACTGCGTTCCCGGCGAGCGTGGCCTTCAGCAGGTAGAGCGGCATGGCGCGGGAGGGCCGCATCACGCGGTCGTAGTACGAGGTGATCCATAGATACTGGATCGAATGGGCGGCGTTGATCCACATCGTTGCGAAGATCAGGCCCTGCCCCTGCCGTAGGCCATTCAGGTCGAGCCAGGCCGGAACCGAGAACCAGAGCGACTGCGTGAGCAGGAGAAAAATCACCGGCGCGAGCGCCGCAAACGACGCCCCTGCGCGCAAGCGCCGAAGTGCTGCGATCGTAACGACGAGATAGCTGGCGGCGCTCGCGAGGAAGAGCGGATGCGCGATCGAGCGCGGAATCCCCAGCCGGAGTATGCCGAAGCCGCCCGCCCCGAGATTCGTCGGAACGGTGTAGGCCACACTCGAATCCTCGACGTGGATCGCGAGGAACGACAGCACGAAGGAAAGCACGAACGACGCGTAGAGCAGGCGCTTCGCCGGTTGCACGTCCACTTCGCGCCGGCGCAGGAACATCAGCCCGATGCCGTAGTTCTGGCCGGAGAAATGCCAGGCGGCCCAGGTGACGTAGGCCGTCACGAGCAGCGATCCCACCAACGGCACGTGAAACGCAGCCGCCGTGGCTCCGACGAGAGCGAGCGTCATCCACACGGTGAAAAGCGCGTAGCGGCGGCGCTCCTCGCCCCGCTCGTAGACCCGGAGCACGGTCGCGCCATAGTGCGGAGCGCTCGCCAGACAGACGACCGCCAGGACCGCCCAGAACGGCCACGCCTCGAAGCCGAGGGACGGTGTGACGAGGAGCAGCAACGGAACGCTCAACAGGTAGCCGAGCCCCGCGCCGAGCAGAAGGTCGGGTGCTGCGCCGTAAAGCCAGATCTTCGCATCGCGCGCCGCGGGACTGGCGCTGCCAAAGGTGGTCACGTTTTTCGACTCCGAACGCCGAGTTTACACGGAGCGCCCGCCTCGGAAGACGCGGTCACCCCTCTGGCCTCCTGCCTTTCTTCGGCACGAAGGACGCCGCCATCAGCGAACGTCTCGATGCGTCCCCGACTCGGCGAATGGCGCGCCAAACGGAAACGCCCCCGGGGTGCAACCCGCCGAGGGCGTTCTCAAATCCTGGAGCACGAGACCGGACTCGAACCGGCGACCCCCACGTTGGCAACGTGGCGCTCTACCAACTGAGCTACTCGTGCGCGAAACCGAGCCCCAGAGTCAAGCCGCGCCGGGGGGTTCCGTCAACCCTGGCGGGGCGGAGATCCACCCGCCGTGGGCTCGCGCGCTGGCGCCTAGAGCTTCCGGATCTTCTCCCGCCCGTTCTTGACGTCGCGCATCGCGTTGCGCGTGTCGAAGATGCGGTGGGCCCTGGCGGCGACCCGCTCGTAATCGACGTCGGCGTGGTCGGTGATGATCACGACGAGGTCGCTGCTCGTGAGGGCGTCGTCGCTGAGATCGACGCTCTTGTAGCTCGTGCCTTCGAGCAGCAACTCGCGCACGTGCGGGTCGTGATAGGCCACGTCGCCGCCCTTGGCGGCGAGCAGGCGGATCACGTCGAGCGCGGGGGATTCGCGCATGTCCGAGACGCCCGCCTTGTAGGCGACGCCGAGCACCAGGATGCGCGCGCCGTTCACGGCGAGGCGGTCCTCGTTGAGCAGATCCGTGACGCGATCGGCCACGTGCTCGGGCATGTGGTTGTTGATGTCGGTCGCGAGCTCGATGAAACGCGCCGGGAAGTTCAGCGACTTCATCTTCCAGGCCAGATAGGTCGGGTCGACCGGGATGCAGTGGCCGCCGAGGCCCGGGCCGGGCAGGAATTTCATGAAGCCATACGGCTTCGTCGCCGCCGCCTCGATCACCTCCCAGACGTCGAGCCCGAGCCGGTGGCACATCAGCGCCACTTCGTTGGCGAGGCCGATGTTGATGGCGCGGAAGGTGTTCTCGAGCAGCTTCACCATCTCGGCGGCCTGCGTCGAAGAAACCGGCACGATGCGGTCGAAGACGCCCTGGAAGACGAGCGACGCGAGCTCCGTACACAGCGGTGTTTCCCCGCCCACGACCTTCGGCACCTCGCGCACCCGGAAGCGTTGGTTCGCGGGGTCGATGCGCTCGGGCGCGAAGGCGAGCGCGAAATCGACGCCGCAGCGCAGGCCCGTCGATTCGAGCATCGGCACGAAGAGCTCGTGCGCGGTGCCCGGATAGGTGGTGCTGCCCAGGATGATGAGCTGACCGGCGCGCAGGCGCTTGCGAATCTGCTCGAGCGCAGCCGCCATGTGCGAAACGTCGGGATCCTTCGCCTTCGTGAGCGGCGTGGGAACACAGACGTTGATCACGTCGCACAGCGAGAGCCGGCCGAAATCCGTCGTCGCCGTGAACTTGCCCGCGGCGACCGCCTGGGCCACCGCGTCGGAGGGCACGTCCTCGATGTAGGAGACGCCGCCGCACAACGCCTGGACGCGCTCCTGATCGACGTCGAAGCCGGTGACGGGGTGGCCGGCGCGCGTGAACTCGATCCCGAGCGGGAGGCCCACGTAGCCGAGGCCGATCACGCCGATGTGAGCCTCGCGCGAGGCGATGCGCAGCTTCAGATCCTCGAGCCGGCTCATGTCGTGCCTTCCCCGGAACCGCCGTTACGAGCGCGGGCCCGAAAAAAATCCTGGAAATACAAGTAACCCGACCACAGGGTGAGTGCCGTCGAGGCGGCCAAGAGTGTCAGCCCGATCGAATGGGCCGGCAACCCCAGGGTCGGGTAATGGAAGATCAGGGCCCCGATCGCCACGTTCTGGGAAAGTGTCTTTCCCTTGCCCAGCCAGGAAGCGCCCAGCACGTGTCCCCCGGCGGAGGCGATGCCCCGCAAGCCGGTCACGGCGAGCTCGCGCCCGACGATCACCACCACCATCCAGGCGGCCGATTCGGGAACGCGTCCCATCGCCAGCAACACGATCAGCGCCGTCGCGACGATCAGTTTGTCGGCGAGCGGATCGAGCAGCTTGCCGATGTGTGTCACCTGCTGGCCCCGCCGCGCGAGCCAGCCATCGACCACGTCGGTCAAGGCGGCCACGATGAAGGCCCAGGCGATGATCTGGCTGCCGGCCTTGTCGCTCGCGAACGGCAGCACGAGCAGCACCGGGACGACCCCGATGCGCAGGACCGTGATCGTGTTGGGAAGATTCCAGAAATGCTCGGCGCCGATCGGCACCGGCGGCGCGATCTCGCCACGCGGTGTCAGCGCCGGCTCACCGGCCGAAGTCGCCATGGTACGCGCGATAGTAGGTCAGGACGCGATTCACGTAATCCTGGGTCTCGCGATAGGGAGGAATCCCGCCGTAACGGTCCACGGCCGTCGGGCCGGCGTTGTAGGCGGCAATCGCCCGTGAAAGATCGCCGTAGCGATCGAGCATGCTGCGCAGGTAGCGGGTACCCCCCCGCACGTTGTCGCTGGGCTCGAACGAATCGTCGACCCCGAGCAGCTCGGCCGTCGCGGGCATCAGCTGCATCAGACCGCGCGCGCCCTTCCTCGAGACAGCGTCCGGATCGAAGTTCGATTCGGCGGCAATCACGGCCTTCACCAGCGCCGGCTGCACGCGCTGCTCGCGAGCGGTGAGGCCGATCAGGCCGTCGTAGGCCCAATGCCTGGGCGCCGCGCCCGCCACGAAGCCCGTGGCTGTGCGGCCGACTATCGGCTGATAGCGCGCATCGCGAGGCGGCAGGTTCGTGAAGTGGGTGACGCCGCGATCATCGACGAAGGTGTAGATCTGGGCGCTGGCGACGACCGGCAGGGCGGCCCCCCAGGCAGACCAGGCCAGGACGGCGGCGAGCAGGGCCCGGCGCAGCCCGCGAGCCCAGGCATTCCCAGGTCGCACCCGTCCCCTCGGGGAACAGTTTGCCCCTGCCCAAGCCAGCTGGGTAGAATCGGGACGATCCATCGCCCCGCATTCATCGGTGCCCCCGGGCTCGGTCCTTAGACCCCCCCGGTGCCCCGAGGGAGCCGTGCCCGACCCGCACCACAGCGACGTGCTCGTGATCGGCAGCGGCATCGCGGGGCTGTTCTACGCCCTGCGCGTCGCCGAGCACGGCAGCGTCGCGGTCGTCACCAAGAAGAGCGCCGCCGACTCCGCCACGAACTGGGCCCAGGGCGGTATCGCCGCCGTGCTGGCCGGCGACGACTCCTTCGAAGATCACGTGCAGGACACGCTCGCGGCCGGGGCCGGGCTCTGTCGCGAGGATGTCGTGCGTCACGTCGTCGAACGCGGCCCGGCGATGATCGAGGCGCTGCTCAAGCTCGGCGCGGATTTCGATCCCGGTGAGACCGAGCGCACGCTCGATCTCGGCCGGGAAGGTGGCCATACACGGCGCCGCATCGTGCATCACCGGGACGCCACGGGACGCGAGATCGAGCGCGCGCTGCTCGCCCGCGTCCGCGCCCACCCGCGAATCACGCTGTTCGAAAATCACTGTGGTGTCGATCTGCTGACGGCGCACAAAGCCGGCCTCGCCGGCCCCGAGCGCGCGCTCGGCGCCTATGTGCTCGACGTGCACACGGGCGAGGTCGAGCGCTTCCGCGCCCGCCTCACGTTGCTCGCGACCGGCGGCGCCGGCAAGGTCTACCTCTACACGAGCAACCCCGACATCGCGTCGGGGGATGGCATGGCGATGGCCTTCCGGGCCGGCGCCACGCTCGCGAACATGGAGTTCGTCCAGTTCCACCCGACCTGCCTGTTTCATCCCCAGGCGAAGTCGTTTTTGATCTCGGAAGCCGTGCGCGGCGAGGGCGCCGTCCTGCGCACGCGGCGCGGCGAGGCCTTCATGACGCGCTATCACCCGATGGCGGATCTGGCGCCCCGCGACGTGGTCGCGCGCGCAATCGACACCGAACTCAAGCAATCGGGCGACGAGTGGGTGACGCTCGATCTCACGCACCGGCCCGCCGAGTTCGTGCGCTCGCGCTTTCCGAATATTCATGCCCGTTGCCTCGAATTCGGCATCGACATCTCGCGCGAGCTGATCCCGGTGGTGCCGGCGGCGCACTACACCTGCGGCGGCGTGCGCACCAACCTCGCTGGCGAGACGGATCTCAGCGGGTTGTTCGCGGCCGGCGAGGTCGCCAGCACCGGGCTGCACGGCGCGAACCGGCTCGCCTCGAACTCGTTGCTCGAAGCGTTGGTGTTCGCCGACGGCGCCGCGAACGCATCGATCGCGCGGCTGCGCGATCTCGCAGAAGACTCCCGCGAAGTCCCGCCGTGGGAATCCGGCGGCGCGACCAAGAGCGACGAAGCCGTCGTGATCACACAGAACTGGGATGAGATCCGCCGCCTGATGTGGAACTACGTGGGCATCGTGCGCAGCGATCGGCGGCTCGCGCGCGCACGCCGCCGGATCGAACTCTTGCAGGAAGAGATCACCGAGTACTACTGGAACTTCAAACTCACGCCGGACCTGGTCGAGCTGCGCAATCTCGCGACGGTGGCCCAGCTCGTGATCGCCTGCGCCGAGTGGCGCCACGAGAGCCGCGGCCTGCACTACAACGTCGATCATCCCGAGCGCGATGACGTCCGCTACGGCCAGGATACCGAGTTGCGCGGCCCGCGTGTGATTGCCAGCTCCGCCTCCAAGCCGCGCACGCCTTGACGCGTGCCGCCGCTTCGGGCTTGCTGACCGCGATGCACCCGCGTCCCCCGCTCGTCTGGATCACCGTCGCGCTGGCCGCGCTGGCGGCAGGCTGCACGCTGCCGCCCAGCGAGCCGCCCGGTCCGAGCGACGGGGCCCGCGCGATCGCCGCGCGCCATAGTCTCTCCACCGCTCGCTATCAGCGCAGCCACGGCAACCTCGCGCAGGCCGAACAGGCGCTGCGGCGGGGTCTCGCCACGGCTCCGGACGACGCTGCGCTGCATCGCTCGCTCGCCAGTGTGCTGATCGAGCTCGGGCGCAGCGCCGAGTCCGAGCCCCACCAACGCCGCGCCGACGCGATCGATCCCCCTCCCCCGCCGCCCCCGGACGTTCCCCTGCCGCGCGCGAGCGCGGCCGTCCTCGTCGTGCTCGTGCCCCCGCTCCTGGGCGAGCGCGTGCCGCTGAACTGGCCGAACGATGTCGTCGCGGCGACGCTCGAGCGCCGGCTGGCGCTGCGCCTGCCCGACGCAAAGGTGATGCATGCCGACCCGGAGAGCGTCGCCGCCGCGCGCGGCTGGCTGACGCGCTTCCGGCCGCGCGCGATGCTTTCGTTGCGCGTCGAACGCGCCTTCTGCGGAGAATCCCAGAAGGATGGCCGCTTCGGCATGACCTGGCTGCGGGTCGCCGCCGAGATCCCCGCCGACCAGAGCGGCGGCGCGACCCTCGTACGCACGCTGGTGTCCGAGCCCCGACTGGCAGGCGGCTGCCTCGCCGAGGGGGTCTCGCGGGCGCTCGAGCAGGCGCTCGTGTCGCCGCTGGTCGAATCCGCGCTCACGCGCTCGGAGGCGGCCGGCGCGGCGGGCAAGCCCTTCACGACCGCCGCGATCCGGACGCTCTTCCCCGGCCTCGGCCTGCGCATCGACGCGCAGGTCCGAACCGGACGCAGCGCGCTCGCGAGCGGGCAGCTCGCGTCCGCAGCAGCGGATTTCGAGCGCGCTGCGCGCGTTGATCCCGAGGATCCGGACGTACGCGCCTATCTCGAGGAGACGCGCGCGACGCTTGCGCTCTCGCAGCAGATCAAGGGCGGCGCGAAGGAACCGTCGCTCGATCCCCGCTGGTCGCCGCAGGAACGCGCCGCGGCCGACGCGCTGCTCAACGACGAACGGCGGCGACGAAACGAACTGCTCGCGCTGCTCGCCGTGCTCGATGAAGATCTGCACGTCCCGCCTGCGGAGCTGCTCGCGACGCTGCCGCTCGCACCCGCCTCCGAGGGCGGCGGTTTCGGATCCAAGCTCGCGCGCGAACGCGCCCGCGGCGAGATCGAAACGCGCGGCGTCTACGCGCCCAACGGCAGCATCCTCTCGCGCTACTACTTCGCGCGCGGCGCCGCGCTGCCGCTGCTGCGGGAGGAAGACACGAGCCACGACGGAAGGCCCGATCGCTGGATCGGCTACGTCGATGGCACGCGCCACGAGATTTGGGAGGATGGTCGCGGCCTCGGCCGGCCCGACGTGCACCTCATCTTCGCGAAGGGCGGCGATCCGCTCGAACGCATCGAGCTCGACGACGATGGCAACGGCCACCCCGAGCGCGTCTTTGGTTACACGGCCGGCACGCTCACCAGCGAGAGCCGCGACAGCAACCACGACGGCAGACTCGATCGCTTCGATCGCCTCGACGAACACGGCGACGTCGTGCTGCGCGAGGAGGACGTCGACGCCAACGGGTCGATCGACGTGCGCAGCATCTACAGCGGCGGCCGCCTGGTCCGCCGCGAGCTGGCCACGCCCGGGCTCGACCCGGGCTGACGGGACCCGCTATTCCGGGGTCACGTACGCCGCCGTGATGCCGCCATCGACGAGGAAGGTGGCGCCATTCACGTAGGAAGACTCGTCCGACGCGAGGAAGAGCGCGGCGCGGGCAATCTCCTTCGCCTCGGCCAGCCGGCCCATCGGCACATGCACCAGACGCCGCGCCCGTGCGGCGGGCTCGCGCAGCAGATCCTGGAGCAGGGGTGTGTTCACCGGCCCGGGGCACAGCGCATTCGCGCGGATGCCGCGGCGCGCATATTCGACCGCGATCTCGCGCGTCATCGCGAGCACGCCGCCCTTGCTCGCCGTGTAGGCCACCTGCGAAGTCGCCGCGCCCACCACGGCCACGAAGGACGCGGTGTTGATGATCGAGCCGCCACCCGCGCGCAGCAGCGCGGGAATCCCATACTTGCAGCCGAGAAACACGCCTTTCAGGTTCACGCGCATCACCTGGTCGAAGACGTCTTCGGGTGTGTCGACCGGCGAGCCATCGGCGCCCGGAAAGATCCCGGCGTTGTTGAACAGGATGTGGAGGCCACCGTAGGCGCGCTCGGCCTCGGCAATCGCGGATTCCACCTGCGCCGCGATCGCGACATCCACCGCAACGAAACGCGCGTGTCCGCCCGCCGCTGCGACCGCGGCGACGGTCTCGCGCCCCGCCGCCGCTTCGCGATCGGCGACCACCACGTTTGCGCCCTCGGCGGCGAAGAGCTGCGCCGCCTCGCGGCCGATGCCGCTTCCCGCTCCCGTGATCAGCGCCGTGCGCCCCGCGAGCCGACCCTGCGCTGTGCTCACATTCCCTCCTCCGTCTCGAAGTAGATGCTCTTCAGCTCGGTGTAGCCTTCGAGCGCGGCCATGCCGAGTTCGCGGCCGAGCCCGCTGCGCTTGACGCCGCCGAAGGGCGACTCGAGAAACACGCTGCGGCTCGAGTTGACCGAGAGCACGCCGGTCTCGATGGCGCGGGCGACGCGCAGCCCGCGCTTCAGATCGCGGGTCCAGAGCGAGCCCGAGAGACCATAGATCGAGTCGTTCGCGAGCCGGATGGCCTCGGCTTCGTCCCGGAACGGCAGGATCGCGACCACCGGACCGAAGATTTCTTCGCGCGCGATGCGCATCGAAGGCGTCACGCGATCGAACACCGCCGGGCGCAGGAACGCGCCGGCGGCGAGCTCCGGCTCGTCCGGAACGTCGCCGCCGCAGACGAGCCGCGCGCCTTCTTCGCGACCGATCGCGAGATAGCGCTGCACCCGCTCGCGGTGGCTGCGCGAAATCAGCGATCCGATCTGTGTGCTTTCTTCGAGCGGATCGCCGATCGTGAGCGCGCGCGTGGCGGCGGCGAAGGCTTCGACGAAGGCATCGTGAACGCTCGCTTCGACGAGAATCCGGCTGCGCGCGCAGCAATCCTGCCCGGCGTTGCCAAACACGGCGAGCAGGGACTTCTCGACGCAGCGCCCGAGATCCGCGTCGGCGAAGACGACGCTCGCCGATTTTCCGCCCAGCTCGAGCGACGTGCGCTTGATGTCGGCCGCGCCGAGCCGAAGGATCTCGGCTCCGTTGTTCGAATCGCCCGTGAACGAGACCTTCACGACGTCGGGATCCGAAACCAGCGCCGCGCCCACCACGTCGCCCGGCCCCGGCAGCACGCCCAGCACGCCCGGCGGGAGTCCGGCCTCGCCGGCGATTTCGGCCAGCCGCAGCACCGAGAGCGGTGTCGCGCTCGCGGGCTTCACCACCACGGTGTTCCCAGCCGCGAGCGCCGGCGCGATCTTCCAGCAGGCAATCAGAAACGGGAAGTTCCAGGGCACGATCAGCGCGCAGGGCCCGAGCGGCTGACGCAGGGTCAGCGCCAGCCCGGGCGCATCGACCGGAGGCGTCGAACCCGCGAGCTTGGTGGCCGCGCCCGCGTAGTACTCGAGGCAGGCGGCGCCGCTGCCGACCTCCCAACGCGCATCCGCGATCGGCTTGCCGGTGTTGCGCGCCTCGAGCGTCGCCAGCTCGTCCGCCTGCACGCGCACGCGGGCCGCGAGGTCGAACAACACCCGCGCACGCGCGGCGGCGGTTTGGCGCGCCCAGGGCCCCTCGCGAAACGCCCGCCGGGCCGACGCCACCGCGCGACGCGCGTCGCCGGTCGACGCGCGCGCCACTTCGGCGAGCGGAGCTCCCGTCGCCGGTTCGAGCACGCTCGAAACGGCGCGCGCCTCGGCGTGCTGGGCGCAGCCGTCGATCCAGAGCCCGAAGGCGTTCGCGCCTCGCCGCGGCGTCGAGTCGGCCGGCATCGGCGCGCAGGGTATCAGCGAGTGGGCAAGCGGGCGACAGCCCGCGCGCAGCGAGACGTAGCCGAGCAAAGTTCACCAGAACCGGGCGACAGCCCGCGCGCCGCAAGGCGTAGCCGAGCGGAGTTCACCAGAACCAGGCGACAGCCCGCGCGCCGCGAGGCGCAGGCGAGAGAGGTTCACTCGGGATCGAAGGAGATTGCTCCGGCGTCGAGCAACTGGGCGAGCGCGGCGTAGATCTCGGGATCGGGCTCGGGGATCACGTCGAGGATGCGCTGCACATGGAAGCCAGCGCGCGCGAGATCGAGCACCGCCTCGGCCGTCTTGCCGTCGATTTCGCACGCGAGATCGCTGACGCGAGGTTTTGCAGCCAGCGGAAAGCGACGCCGGTCGCTGCGGTTGCCTTCATCGATCTGGCGCACGGCGTCGAGCAGCGCGGCTACGAGCGGCAGCGGCGCCTCGGGATGCTTCACGGGGTCGAGTCGGGAGTGGAACTCGAACTCGCCCTGCTTCCAGCTGAGCATGCGCACGAGCGCCTTCATGCCCGTGGTGGGGCCGAGCCGCGCATAGCACAGCATGCCGCCCGTGAAGCCGACGATCGCTTCGTCATCGCCGTGGTGAAAGATCAGCGTGCCGACCTGCGCGGAGGTTCCGAACATCTGGAGAAGTTCCTGCGCGCCCAGCGTGGCGATGGCGCCGGTGATGCCACCCAGGCGTCGCGTGTGCTCGGCCGTCTGCACGTTCTCGAGGAAGCGCTCGACCTCGGCGCGGCGTTCGACCGGCGTCTCGAACTCGACGCCAATCGCCGCCACCACGCCGGCCGTCTCGATCTGCCGCGCGACGCGAGCTTCCACCTGCATCTCTTCGCCGTTGGTCGGATGCGCGAGCGTGACGCGCACGCGCTCGCCGATCGGGGGTGCCCCGTCGTCGACCGAAATCAGCGCGCCCGAGCGCGAAAGATTGCGCGTCCGCCCCTCGCCGCCGCCTTCGATGCGCGCGGCAACCCGCGCCGCCACGCGGGGCGATCGCCGTCGGCCGGAATCTGGCGGGTGGTATTGCGGCGAGCCGCAAGCGATCACGAGCGGATCGAACTGCGCTCGGATCTCCTGCACGGAGCCCTCGAACTGCACGGCGACGCCAGGCGTCGCGCCCACCTGCGACATCTCCCGGGCAACGATGTGGACGATCTCGCCGTTCACGCGCAGCTTCTGCTTGCAGAAGGTCAGCAGGATCTCGACGCGCACCGGTTCGCGCAGCGCAAAGGCCTGGATCGTGGCGACGAAAACGCCGCCATTGACCAGATTCTGGACGTACTCGTGCTGGAACGCCTCGGCATCCGAGAACGAAATTCGCAGCACCCGCGTCGACTTCGCCAATCGGCCTCCAGGCTGCGGTCGGGACACCCCACAGCGACCGCCTATCGGCAGTTTCGCTGCCCGCATATCGGCAGTTCTGCTGATCGGCTCAACCCTCTCCAGCGGGTGTTTTTACGCTCTCGTGCCGGCAATGGAGTTGCCAGCGCCGGGCGAGCGCGCCCTCGCGTCGGGCTCGCTGGCAACCCGAACTCGTCGCGGCCTGGCCCAGCCGCCGCGAAAATCGCGGGCTGCGCGCGGAACCGCCGCAAAATGCCCCGTTTCCAAGGTGACTCGGCAGCCTCCCGAGCGTAGAATCCGCCGCGTCCAGGGTCAGGCCGGCGTGGATCCCCATCGGTCCGCCTCGGGCAGGGCCATGCCGGGGGGCCCATGCGAATCCTGCTGATCAACCCGTCCTATCCGTTCGAGGAGTTCCCGCGGCTCCTCGTCACGCTGCCGTACATCGCCTCGTCCTTGCGCGCCGAGGGCCATGAGGTCGAAATCCTCGACCTGCTGCTCTCGCGCACCACGCCCGACAAGATCGAGCGCCGCATGCAGCGCTTTCGGCCGCAGCTGGTCGGGATCACGTCGGTGACGCTCAATCATCACATCGCGAATTCGATCGGCGAAGTCGTGCGCAAGTGCGACGGAAACGTGCGGATCGCGATGGGCGGCCCGCATGTTTCGTTCGAGATCGAAGGCTCGTTCCGCGATCTCCCGGGGCTCGATTACATCGGGATCGGCGAGGGCGAACACACGATGGTCGAGCTCGCACGCTCACTCGCTGGCAGAATGGACGTGCGCGACGTGCGCGGCCTGGCGCTCCGGGGGGACGGCGGCATCGTGCGCACGGCGCCGCGCCCGCTCGAGGACGATCTCGATCGGCTGCCGGTTCCGGCGCGCGATCTGGTGCCGCTCGCGCGTTACCTCGCCTTCGACAGCCACGCGAGCGTCGTGACGTCGCGCGGCTGTCCCTACGAGTGCGTCTTCTGCTCGGCGCCGGCCTGGACGGGGCGCAGCGTGCGCTACCGCACGCCCTCGCTGTGCGTGGACGAGATCGAGGGCCTGGCCGCACACGGCTTCACCGAGATCACGATCGAGGACGATCTCTTCACGCTCTATCGCAAGCACTTCATGGCGGTTTGCGACGAGCTCGTGCGCCGCGACACCGGCATCCGTTGGAACGCCTTCTCGCGCGTCGATACGATCTCGCCCGAGATCGTCGAGACGATGGCGCGCGCGGGCTGCCAGGCGATTTGTTTTGGCGTCGAGAGCGGCAGCCAGGAGGTGCTCGACCTGGTGAAGAAGCGTTCGAGCCTCGACAAGGTGAAGGAAGCCATGCGCATGACACAGGACGTCGGCATCAGCGCGCTGGCTTCGTTCATCATCGGGCTGCCGGGCGAGACCGAGGAGACGCTGCGCAAGACCGTCGAGTTCGCGAACGAACTGCACCAGGAGTTCGGGTCCTTGTACGGCTTCCACATTCTGGCGCCCTTCCCCGGCACCGAGGTGCGCGACAAGGCGAAAGATTACGGGCTCGAGATCCTCAGCAACGACTGGACGAAATACGACGCCAACCACGTGGTGACGCGCACCCCGGGCGCCGACACCGCCGCGATTCAAAACGTCGCCGACGAGTACGAAGAAACGATGGAGCGCTACATGCGCTACCAGGATTATCTGTTCGCTCAAGACAAGCTCGAAGGCTACGAGAAGAAGATGTATCTGCGCCGGCGCCGTCAGTCGCTGCTCTGGCAGCTGCTGCTGAACGACACCGTCGAAGGCCTGCCGGCCTTCCGCGGCGATGCGCCGCGCGAGCTCGAACAGGCGGTCGCGGCGGCGACCGGCGTCGCGGCCGACGTGGCCGCCGAAGAGATGTCCCGCGTGCTCGCGCTCGGGGCGCTCGTCGGCGAGCGGACTTCCGAAGGCGTACGCTACGCCTGGTCGGAGTGACGCCAGCGCCCGCGCGCGCGTAAGCTCCAGCGCGAGAAGCCATGCCTGTCGAAGAACGAAAGAGCGCCATCGCGCTCGGCGTACAACTGCCCGGCGTCTCCGACGAGGAGCACGCCTCCTCGCTCGCCGAGCTCGCGCGGCTGGGCAAGACGCTCGGCGTCGACGTGGTGGCGCGCGTCGTCCAGCGCCGGGCGAAGCTCCACCCGGGCAGCGTCGTCGGCGCTGGCAAGCTGAAGGATCTCGCGGCCCTGACCGGCGGCAGCGGCGTGGTGCCGATGGGACCGCGCGGGCGGCGCAGCAAGGTCGAAGAGGACGCTGAAGACGGCTCGGAGGACGCCGAGGACGCGGAATCGGACTCCGAGGAGAGCGCCGAAGCGCCGGCGCAGACCGAACCCGACGCGCCTGCCGCCAGCCCGCGTGCGGGCGTCGTGCTCGTCGACCACGATCTCTCCCCCTCGCAAGCGCGCAATCTCGAGGGCGCCACCTCGGCCGAGGTGCTCGACCGCTCGGCCGTGATCCTCGCGATCTTCCAGCGCCACGCGCGCAGCCGCGAGGCGCGGCTCCAGGTCGAGATCGCTCGCCTCAGCTACTGGGCGCCGCGTGTGCGCGAACAGAGCGGCGGCAAGGATCGCCAGGGCGGCGGCGTCGGCGGCCGCGGCGCCGGCGAATCCCACCTCGAGCTCGATCGCCGCAAGCTGCGCGACCGCATCGCCGAGCTGCGCGCCGAGATCAAGGCGATCGAGCACGAGGCCGGCGTGCGGCGGCAACGCCGCGAGGAGCAGAACAAGGTCGCGCTCGTCGGCTACACGAACGCCGGAAAATCTTCGCTGATGCGCGTGCTCACGGGCAGCGGCGTGATGGTCGCCGACCGGCTCTTCGCCACGCTCGACACCACCGTGCGCGCGCTCCAGCCCGAGACGAAGCCGCGCGTCCTGGTCTCCGACACGGTGGGCTTCATCAAGAAGCTGCCGCACGAGCTCGTCGCTTCCTTCCGGTCGACCCTCGATGAAGCGCGCGATGCGGAGCTGCTGCTGCACGTGGTCGATGCCGCGGACGCCGCCTTCCCGGCGCAGATCGAAGTCACGCGCGCCGTGCTCGCTGAGATTGGCGCGCAGGGACCGCGCCTGCTGCTGCTCAACAAGATCGATCGCGTCGACGCCGCACGCCGGGAGGCGCTGCGTGTCGAGTATCCGGACGCGCTGTTGCTCTCCGCCAAGGATCCGGAGGACGTGGTGCGGCTGCACGAGCGCATCCGGACCTTCTTCGAGCGCGACATGATCGAAACCGAACTCTCGATCCCGTACGCACGCCAGAAACTCGTCGCGGAGATCCATGGCACCTGCCGGGTGCTCTCCGAATCCCACGACGAGCACGGAACCCGGCTGCGGTTGCGCGCGCGGCCGGAAGTGATCGCGCGCCTGCGGGCTGCCGTCTGACTTCCCCGCCGACGTCGCAGGAGCTGGCTCCCGGCTCGCAAGCGGAGTGCCCGCATAGACCCCCCTGCCCCGGTTGCCCGCGTTGGGGGGAGCCCGGCATCGATCCCGGCGTCGCCGAACGATTGGCCGAGTTCGCGCGCGAGGCCGGGCTCGCGCCGCCACGTCTGATCTCGGGCGCGCGCCTGGGATATCGACACCGGGCGCGTTTGTCCGTGCGCGGCCGCGCCAACTCGCCGAAGTTCGGGATCTTCCAGGAAGGCACGCACCGGATCGTCGACATCCCCCGCTGTCGCGTCCACCATCCCGTCATCAACCGCGTCGCGGCGGCGCTGCGTCGCGCGCTGCGCGAGACGGCCACGCCGCCCTACGCGGAGCGCCCGCACCGCGGCGCGCTGCGCGGCGTGCAGATCGTGATCGAACGCGCGAGCCAGCGCGCGCAGGTCGTGCTGGTGGGCAACGCCATCGAGCCCACGCCGCTCGAGCGGCTCGCGCGCGCGCTCGAGCCGCTGCTCGCGAACGATCTTCACAGCCTGTGGTGGAACGGCAATCCCGAGCGCACGAACGTGATCCTCGGTCCGCACTGGCAGCATTTCTCGGGGCCCGAGACCGTGCGCGAGCGCATCGGCGGTGTCGACGTCTTCTTTCCACCCGCCGCCTTCGGGCAAAACCATCTCGACCTGGCCGATCGGCTGGTCGAGCAGGTGCACGCCTGGGTTCCGGAGGACGGGCGCGTGCTCGAGCTCTACGCCGGCTGCGGACCGATCGGCCTCGGGCTGCTCGCGCGCAGCCGCGAAGTCACGTTCAACGAAGTGTCACCGGCGGGCCTCGAGGGCCTCGCGCTCGGCCTCGCCGCGCGCCCCGAGGCCGAACACATCCGCGCGCGTGTGATCCCAGGCGAAGCCGGAGCCGCGCTCGGGGCGCTCGCTGTCTGCGACACCGTGATCGCGGATCCCCCGCGCCAGGGCCTCGACGCCCGCCTGCTCGAAGCCCTGATCGCGCAGCCACCCGAGCGCCTGATCTATGCGAGCTGCGACGCCACCACGTTCCTCGCACAGTCCCGCACCCTCATCCAGCGCAGCCCGCTCCGCCTGCGCGAGCTGCTCGCCTGCGAGCTCTTCCCGCAGACCCGCCACGTCGAAACGCTCGCGCTGTTCACGAGTTAGCGGCGCAGCCCCCTACTCGGACGCTGGCTGCCCTCTTATACTGACGATCCGTATCCGCACGACGCGATACCGCCATTCGGCTTGCCTCCTACAGCAACCAGCGTGACATCGATCCTCGGCGACGCTCGCATGGCTACAACCCGATGGGAACCCACATGGCGCGTTTTCTGAAACTGGGTATCGGCTCTCTGATCACCTTCCTGCTGGTGGTCGCCTTCATGCTTCGCTCGGGCCTGCTCGCAGCGGGCAAGCAACCCACCGCGATCGTCGGTGTGTCATTCGCTGGGGAGGTGTTTCGGAGCTACCCCGCCATTCCCCAGCCGTTGACGGGTTTCGCATCCCAACAAATCCTGCACCCGTTCATGGCCTTCGAAGGCGGCGGTCTGCACGGCAACGCCTACAACTCGGATGTACACGTCACCGGTGGCCCGCTCGGCAACGACCTGCAGGTGAAGACCCGCAGCGTCTCGCCCTTCCCCGGCGGCGTCTGCCCCACGATCACCTTCGACAAGAGCGGATTGATCGTCGCGATGTGCGCATCGTTTCTGGGCTTCGAGCTCAATCTTTTCGAGCCCCACAGCCTCAACCTGCTCGCAACCCACAAGCTCGTCACGCGCCCCTCCAGCTTCGAGGCGCTCGTGAAATGGAACCTCGACATCATCTTCCTCGACACCAGCGGAGGGAGCTACTTCTATCTCGACGACCAGGACCGCGCGGTGCTCGCCGACGCCGACCAACGCATCCAGAGAATTGCCCATCGCCAGAAAGCCAATGGCGAGTGGGAATTCCACGTCGCGGATTCGTGGGACCTGAAGCCGGTCGCACCGCACGACTGCCTCGACATCGACAACTGGTTCCCGCAAGGCGAGTGCGACCCGATCACTTCGGTGATGCCGGATTACGCCGGGCGCATCTGGTGGGTAACGCGCTTCGGCCGTGTCGGAACACTCACCCCGGCCACCGGCGAAGTCGCCGTACATCGTTTCGACGGGGAAGAAATCCAGAACAGCTTGTCGGCGGATCGCGACGGCATGTACGTGATCACCGACTACGCGCTCTATCACATGGTTGCCGACGGCGACGGCAAGCCACGCACGCTGTGGAAGGAAACCTACCTGCGCAGCGACCGCTACCGTTACGGAAACATCAATAACGGTTCCGGCTCGACCCCGACGCTGATGGACGATGCGCGCGGCCGGAAATACGTAGCCATCACCGATGCTGGCGATGACCGCACGGGCCTGGTCGTCTACCGACGCGAAGCCGATGTCCGCGGCCCGCGCCAGATCTGCCGGGTGCCGCTCTTTGGCAAGGACGCGTCTGCCGTGGAGATCTCGCCGATCGGCTGGGGTCGTTCGCTCGTCGTGAAGAACGATTCCGGCTACCGCAGCGCGTTTCACGGCACATCGGAGGCGGCGATCGCCGGCGGCATCCTGCGCGTCGACATCCGCGAGGATGACAGCGGCTGCGACGTGGTGTGGACGGCGCCCGAGCGCGTGCCGGCTGTGGTCGGAAAGCTGTCCACCAACGGCCTGCTCTACTTCTACGCGTTCGAGCAGCAACCCGATGGCGAGAATGCCTGGTATTTCATCGCTCTCGATTTCGTCACCGGCAAACCGGTCTACAAACGCTTCATCGGCGCCGGCCAGCACTTCGACATCAACTGGGGCTCGCCCGCGATCGCGAGGGACGGCGCGGTCTACCTCGGTGTGGTCGAAGGCATCCTCAGGATCGCCGATGCGCGGCCTGCCGCCGGCGGAGAGTGACGCCTTGCAATTTCCGGCCTACCTCGCGTTCACCGACCCGGTCACGTTGTACCGGATCCTGAAAGCCAACGGCGGGTTCGATGCTCGACATACCCCACGCGTCCTCATGCTGTTTCTGGTGTCCATCGCGCTGCTGCCGTTCAACTGGCTGGAACGAGCCTGGTTCGGCAAGCGAATCGCCGAGACGGAGCTCAGCGACAGCCCGCTGATCATTCTCGGTCACGACCGCAGCGGCACCACGCACCTGCTCAACCTGATGAGCCTCGATCCGCAGTTCGCCTACACGCGTCCTTCGCAGATGGTGCTGCCGGGCTGCTGCATCCTCTTCGACAGGGTGATGGACTCGTTGCTGGGCTTTATCGATTTCCGGCGCCCGTTCGACGACATGGCAGTCGGCCCGGGCAGCCCGCAGGACGACGAGGTGCCGCTGGTGAAACTCACGCCGCACTGCGAGTACCACAAGTACAGCTTTCCGCGGAACTACCGGTATTGGCTGGACAGCTACGTATTCGATTTTTCCATCGATTCGCCGGCCTATCCGGAATGGAAGCACGCGTATCTGGGCACGCTGCGCAAAGCGGCCGTGTTGATGCAGCGCCAGCGTTCGCTGCTGAAGAGCCCGGCCACGATGGCCAATCTCGCGGTCGTGCTCGAGCTATTCCCCAACGCCAAGTTCATTCACATCAAGCGCAACCCCTACAGCGTGATTCCGTCGCAGATCCATCTGCACGCGACGATGGCGCGCAAGTACGGCCTCGAATCCGTTTCGGACCCGCAGATCGTCGAGTTCGCGTTGTACCAGTACAAGGGCTACATGGAGGGATTCCTGCGCGACAAGCACAGGATCCCGTCCGAGAACTTCATCGAGATCCGCTATGAGGATTTCATCGCCGACCGGATGCGCTGGCTGCGTGTCATCTACGACGAGCTCGCGCTCGGGGACTTCGCCGAGCGGGCAGGCCCGCTCGAGGAATACATCCGCAGCATCGAGAACTACGCGCCCCACCGTTTCGCCGAGGATCCGGTGTTGAAGCGCCAGATCGACGCGCAGCTCGGCTTTGCATTCGCCGCGCTCGGCTATGAGCCTGCGAAGCGCCCGGATGCAACATGCTGAAACGGATCCGCGAGGCGCTCGACGCCAACATCGACTACCGCGGAGCCATCATCGGCGCGACGCTGCTCGGCGCGATCGTGTTCCGCCTCAACTACGCCCACGGCGCTCCGCTTGCAACGGTTGCCGGCCTCAAACAGGCTACCTACACATTCTTCGTCGCGGGTTTCATCGTGAAGAACAACGAGAGGCTGGCGCGAAGAGGGGCGAAGCCTGCAGTCGCCTTGCTGCTGGCGGCCTTTGTATCGACCAGCATTGCCGTAAGCCTGACGTTTCTCGTTCACAGCCTGAAGGGGACACCCGAACCCGCGCTCTCCACGCTGCCGACAGCCTTGATCGGGCCACCGGGGTTTCTGATTCTCGCCTGGCGCGCGCGCAGGAACGGAGTCCGTGAGCTCCCCCAGCCGGTTGGCACTCTCGAACTCGACTCTCCTGCAGGGAACAGGAGAGGTCGTGAAGAAATCTAGGCTCCGCGCCTGCTTCGAGCGCGCCAGGGTCGAAGAGGAGATCAAGGTCCCCTACGCGCTAGCCGTTTCCTGAAGAACGATGAACCGATGGCCGTTCACGGCGTGAACCACTGTTAACGGTTTCCGTTACTATCGGCTATCCTACGTTTTCTCGGTGATTCGAAGCTTCGCGAGCACCGAGTCCGAGAAGGTGTTTCGGAGGCTGCGGGCGCGTGGGTTACCACCCGACGTTCAACGCCGCGCGCACCGGAAGCTGCTGCTGCTGGACGCCGCCACGCGCCTCGAAGAGCTGCGCGTGCCGCCGGCGAATCGATTGGAAAAGCTCTACAGAAACCGGAAGGGCCAGTACAGCATCCGCGTCAACGAGCAATGGCGCATCTGCTTTCGCTGGCGAGAAGGGGACGCGTACGATGTCGAAGTCTGCGACTACCATTAGAAAGAGGAGCATGCCGCGCCGATCACATGCGCCGATTCATCCCGGCGAGATCCTCGAGAAGGAATTTCTGGCGGATCTTGGCGTGAGCCAATACAGACTCGCCAAGGAGATCAGCGTTCCGCCTCGGCGGATCAACGAGATCGTCCACGGGCTGCGGGGGATCTCGGCGGATACCGCGCTACGACTCGCGCGGTACTTCGGAACCAGCGAGCAGTTCTGGATGAATCTCCAGGCGCGCTACGCCCTCGAGGTCGAGCGCGATCGCCTGGGGCCGCGGCTGAAGCGGGAGGTCGCGATCCTGAAGCGAGCGAGCTGATCCGTCGATGGCGGCGCTCATGATGCCGCCGGCGTGGCCGGAGCCTTCGCCGACGGTAAAGAGGTGCTACCACTAAGATCTGCTCGAGCGCCTGGGCTGGCCTGGACGCATCGCGTTGGCTTCGGCGGTGGTGGTGGTGGCGATCGCGATCTTCGGCGCAACCAGCCGCCCCTTCAGCTACTTCCAGTTCTAAAGCGCAGCCCGACGCCGCGCCGGCCAGCGATTCGTCGGCTTCGATCGATGCTGCGGATCCTGGCGCCCACGATACCTTCCGGGACTGTAGTTTCAGGGGTTGCAGACTCAGCGCGCTGCTGCGTCCTCGCGCCGAATCGTTCCACCCGACACACGCCCAGGAGATCGCTGCATGAGCATCGATGTCATCGTTCCGGATTCCGCCCGAAAGACCTACGAGAGCTGGCACTTCGCTCCCGCGGTTCGCCACAACGATCTGATCTTCTTCTCGGGAGTCATCGGCCGAGGCGAATCGGCCGAGGCCGAGTTTCGAAATGCCTGGCAATCGCTCGGCAAGACGCTGGCGGCGGCCGGTGTCGGATACGAGGACATCCTGGATTCCACGCTCTATATCGTCGATCTACAGAAACACGCCGCGACGATGGCCAAGGTGAAGGATGAATTCATCCGGGAGCCCTACCCCGCGTCCACCTGGATCGGCGTCAGCGAGCTGGTCATTCCCGGCACGCGCGCCGAGATCAAGGTGACCGCGCGCAAGCGAGCCTGATCGTCGAAAGGGCGCCAACGCAAAGCCTGCGAGCAATGCCAAAGAGGCGGTGGCACCCTCCCCCCATGCGACGGTGGATCGGAATCGCGTCCCATCTCGGACTGGTGCTGTTCGGGATCGTCATCGCCCTCGGCCTTGCCGAGCTGGGCCTTCGATTGCGGCCCAGCCTGGAAGGGACCGGCGGCGGCCTGCATGGGTTGCACGAGCCGCGACCCGATCGCCCGTGGTTGTACGGCTTGCGGCCGGGGGCCCGGGCGGACCTGATGATTTCGGGCGCCGTGACGTCGTACGCCATCAATGCCGACGGCTTTCGTGACCGCCTCTACCCACGTCCGAAGCCGCCGGGCACATTTCGTATTCTGGTCCTGGGCGACTCCGTCGCCTTCGGCTACGGCGTCGAGGAAGCCGCCAGCTTCCCGAAGGTCCTCGAGGAGCGCCTCGCCCGCCTGGCGCCCGCGACGCAACGCATCGAAGTGCTCAACTTCGGCGTGGGTGGCTACAACCCGTACACCGAGGAGATGCAGTTTCAAACCATCGGCGTCAGCTACGAGCCGGATCTCGTCTTGTTGCAGTTTTGCATCAACGATCTGAACGATCCCACGGTGCACTTCGATGGCCAGACGCTGCTGCACCTCGGCGCGCTTCCCGACGCGGCATTTCCCAATCCGGCCTTGCGGCGGCCGCAACCGGGCGCGCCCGCTGCGGCGGTTGCACTCTGCCGGCGTTCGCGCCTGTGCGCGCTGCTGGATACCGCATGGCTCGCCCACAATCGCACGGAACCCGACGCGGAGGCTGCGATTGCGGCCTACGCTCCCGACTTCGGCAACCCGGGGCCGCAGTGGGACTGGCTGGGGGCACGCTACGGCGCGATCGCTCGCCAAGCCGAGGCGCTGCACGCACCTTTGCTGGTGTTGGCGTTCCCGTATCGCAATCAAGTCGAGGGTCGGGATTCGGGGCGGGTCGAGGAACGCCTGGTGAACCTGGGCCAGGCAGGAAAATGGACGACCCTCAACCTGTTGCCCGCGTTCCAGCACGCAGCGCAATCGGGAGCCCGACTGTTTCTCGATGTGTGGCACCCGACGGCAGCGGGTCATCGGGCGGCGGCCGAAAGCATTTTGCGCGAGCTTCAGTGCCGAAAGCTGCTTCCGTTCGCCGCTGAAATCAGCTGCGAGTAGCTTCGCGAACGGCTGGAGAACCCGGTGTCACCCACGAACCAGCCAGCCCATCCCACCCAGACCCACGCGACACGAGAGCGCGGGCTCGGGGTCGCGGTCTTCGCCGCGTGCCTGCTGATCTACGGGTTGACTAGCTTCGGCGCGCTGCGCTCTCCGGACAGCGAGGTCGTGTTCGAAGTCTGCGAGGCCCTGGCCGATCACGGAACGTTCGCCGTGCAGGGCGTGTCGGCATGGGAGGGTTTCGGCCTGGCCCCAGGGCGCGACGGACGCATGTACTCGGTGTTTGGTGTGGGCCAGTCGTTGGCCTGCGTGCCGATGTTGTGGGCCGGGCGGGTTCTGGGGATTGCCGGTGATGGGGCCCCCGCGCGCATCCACCCGAGCTTCTACGTCGACGACGGCCTCCGGAGGTTCAGGGATCAGCTGCCCATTGCGTCGCGCGCGCCGCACGGCGACCGCTTCGTAGCTGCGTATCTGAACGTGCTCGCCGGCGCCCTGGGCGCCTGGGTCTTCTACGCCATCGCGCGGCGCCTGGCGCGGCGTCCCGCTGCGGCCCTGGGCGTGACCGCGCTGTACGCCTTCGGAACACTGGCGTGGTCCTACTCGGGCTTCTGTTTCAGCGAGCCGCTGGCGATCCTGTTCATGCTGCTGTCGCTGCTGGCGCTGATGCACTCGGGCGGCCTCGCCCTCGTGAGTTCGGGTCTGGCCCTCGGTTGTGCCGTGGCCACGCACGTGACGGCGATCCTCTTCGTTCCGTTCTTCGCGGGCTACGCGTTCTTCAACGCCCCCTCCGCGAACCGCCGCTGGGCGGGCCTCGCGTTTTGCAGCGGGCTCGCTGCCGTGCTGATCCTGCTCGGCCTGTACAACGAATTGCGTTTCGGCAGCCCCTTCGAAACCGGGCGATCGGTCGCTGCGGTGCTCGCGCAACGCTTCAGCTACGGCCACGCGGTGCCCCCGTGGACCGGTCTCCTGGGTTTCGCCGTCGGCAGCGGGAAGAGCCTGTTCGTCTTCGTGCCCGCAGTGCTCGGCGGGCTGCTGCTGCTGCCCTCGTTCTTGCGTTCGCAGCGAGCGCTGGGACTCCTCATCGCCGGAGCCTCGATCACGCGCGTGCTGTTCATCGCCGGACGCAGCGACTGGCACGGCGGCTTCTGCCTCGGCCCGCGCCTGCTGCTGCTGATCGTGCCCTTGCTGCTGCTGCCCATCGTGCCATGGCTCGATCGCGTGCTCGAACAGCGTCGGCGGGGCGCGCTCGTGGCCTTCGCCGTCGCATCGTGGGTCTGCGTAACCGAGCAGATCGCCTTCAGCCTCGGCGAGCCGTTCACGTTCTATCGGCGGATCATGGAGATCTACCTGCCACGGGGCACGAACATCTTCGCCGACGACCGCCTGTACCTGGACTGGGATTTCTTTCCGCTGCTGAAGCTTCTACAGGGGCCGCGGGGACCGTGGTTGCTGGCCGAGATCCCGCTGTCCAATTTCGCGCTGTGGGCCGTACTGAGCGCGTTCGCCGCCGGACTGTTGGCGCTGGCGACCTGGCTGGCGCTGCGAGAGCGCGATCCGGGAACCGTTGGCCCTGCTCCGCATTGAATCACGCGAACGGGGGGCGATCAGGATCCCTCAGCCTGCGAACCCCTGCGCGATCAACGCTTGCGCCGAGCGCGCGCCATCGATCGCCGCGCTCATGATCCCGCCCGCGTGGCCCGAACCTTCGCCGACGGGGAATAGATTGGCGAAGCCGCGTGCGCGGCGGGTCGCTTCCTCGCGGGGCAGTCGCACGGGGCCGGAGCTGCGTGTCTCGAGGCCGACGAGCAGGCCCGCTTCGGACGCGAAGCCGGGGATCTCGCGCTCGAAACGCGCGAGCGCGTGGCGCAGGGCATCGCGGACCGGCTCTGGGAGCAGCAGGTCGATGCGACCCGGACGCACGCCGAACCGGTAGCTCGTGGCGCCGGGTGAGCGGGTCTCGCGGCCCGCGAGGAAATCCGGTGCGCGCTGTGCGGGCGCGGTGTAATCGCCGCCGCCCGCGCTGAAGGCTGCCCGCTCGAGTGTTTCCTGGAAGTCGACTCCCGCCCAGGTTCCCCCGCCGAGCTCGCGCGGCCCGAGGGTCACGACCAGCGCCGCGTTCGCCCAACCCGACGAGTGGCGCGAGTTGCTCATGCCGTTCGTGCACAGCAGGCCCGGTTGATTCACGCTGGCGACGATCTGGCCCCCCGGGCACATGCAGAAGCTGTGCGCCGCGGCAGATTTTTCGCTCGCCCGACACGCGAGCGCGTAATATGCGGGAGGCAATAGACCGCTCGCCATCTCCTCTCCATAGCGCCCAGCATCGACCAGCGCCTGTGGATGCTCGATGCGAACGCCGAGCTGAAACGGCTTTGCCTCGAGCACGACGCCGTCGCGCTCGAGGGCGTGCCAGGTGTCACGCGCACTGTGGCCCGGCGCGAGCACGACCGCGTCGCAGCCGATCTCGCCGCTGCGGGTTGCGAGCGCCCGGATCCGGCGCGGTGGCCCCGCGTCGGCGATCAGAGCGTCGAGTTTCGTTCCGAATGCGAAGCGCACACCGCGCGCGGCGAGGCGCTCGCGCAGCACGGGCAGGATCCTGTGCAGACGATCGGTGCCCAGGTGGGCGCGCGCGTCATAGAGCACTTCGGGCGGCGCGCCGCAGGCAACCAGCTCCTCGAGCAACGGCACTTCGAGCGGGTGTTCGACGCGGGTGTAGAGCTTGCCATCCGAATAGGTCCCGGCGCCGCCCTCACCAAACAATAGATTTGCCTCGGGATCGGGCTCGCGCCGGTTCCCGAAGGCCGCGACGGCGCGGCCACGCTCGCGCAGGCTGGGGCCGCGATCGAGCAGCGTCACGCGCACGCCATTGCGCGCGAGCACGAGCGCCGCGAACAATCCTGCCGGGCCCGCGCCCACTACGGCGACGTGCGCGCCGCGCACGCTCGCATGGACGTTTTCGACTTCGATCGCACCGCGCAGGGGAGCCGGAACCACGCGCCCTGCTCGCAGTGCGCGCGCGAGGCCGGTCGGCGGCGGGCCCGCGTCGAGCACGAGATCGGCATGCACGACGAAGCGCAGCCGCCGCGCGCCGCCGCGGCGTCGCGCGTCGAGCGCCTTGCGCGCGATGCGGAAACCGCGCAGTTGCTCGCCGCCAACGCCCGCCGCCGCGAGCGCGCGCTCGCGCAACAGCGCCTCGGGCTCCTCGAGGCCGAGCTCGAGTCCGAGCACGCGGTAGCTTTGGGTCGCCTCGCTCACGTTCGCACGCGCCGCCTCACGCGGCCCCCGGCACCACACCGGTGAACACCTCGACCCGCAGGCCCCCATTGCGCCAGCTCGCAGCGGGTTCGAGCGGCAGCCCGCTCGCGCTCACCAGGCGACGATCCCCACACAACAACGCCACACGCCAGCCCGGACAGCGGCTCCGCAGCACGCTGCCGAAGCGCGCGTGTAGATCGCGCAGATCGCCGCCACCGCGCAAGCGCACACCGTAGGGCGGATTGCTGACGA
This sequence comes from Deltaproteobacteria bacterium, assembly GCA_031405455.1. Lineage (GTDB taxonomy): Bacteria > Myxococcota_A > UBA9160 > UBA9160 > SMWR01 > DATBRV01. Next base: position 31,972 of record JANNIY010000178.1, read on the forward strand.
TCCAACCCGTGCCCGGCGGCGGCTCGAAATCCGAGATCGGGCGGCACGCGAGAGCGATGTCCAGCGCTACGCCCGCCGCATCCGCGTTCGCGCGCGCAGCCTCGATCGCGCCCGCATCGCGATCGCTCGCCCCGATGGCGGGACCCGCAGCGAGCACCGCAGCTTCCGCGTCGGCGAGAATTTGCGACCAACGTGCGGCGTCGAAGCCGGGCCAGTCCATGAATGCGAAACGGCGGCCGCGGCCTGGCGCGAGCCTGCGCGCCAACAGCGCCGCCTCGATTGCGATCGTCCCCGAGCCGCAAAAGGGATCCGCGAGCGGCGACACCGCGTCCCAACCCGACGCGACGAGCAGCGCCGCCGCCAGCGTCTCGCGTAGCGGCGCCTTACCCGCCAGCTTGCGCCAACCGCGTTGGTGCAGGAGCGCACCCGATGTATCGATGCTCACGACGCAGCGATCGTGCACGATCCGCACGAGCACGAGCGGTTGGTTCGATTGCTCGTCGCTCGCCTGCGGCTCATCGTCCGGCCGCTTCGCGGACGGACATTCCTTCGGTTCGCTCACCTGCTCGTCGTTGCGCGGCCGCCTGGCGGCCTTGCGTTTCCCCTGCTCGTTCGGGTCGCTGGCGCCAGGCGCAGGCGGCTCGCCTCCGAGGCGGTCGCCGATCGCCTGCCGCACGCGCTCTGCGACCGCGCCGGTATGCCGGAGGCGCGAGTGGCTGCATGCGACCGTGATGCGAACGCTGGCCCCGAGCGCGAGGTAGCTCTCGAAAGGCAGACGCGCCGTGCGCCTCCGCAGCTGCTCGAAATCACGCGCGTGGAACTCGCCCAGACGAACGAGGAACCGGGTCGCCGTGCGCGACTGCAAGTTTGCGGCGTAGAGAACGTGCAGATCGCCCCGAAATGCCACGCCCCCCGGCTCGGCCCGGATCGCGCCGGCGCCCAGAGCGCGCAACTCGGCTTCCGTGAAGGGCTCGAGCCCCGGTGCGCAGACGGCGAAGAATTCGAGTTCCATGGCTGGGCCGCGGGCTCGAGGATCGGCCCGGCCGGATTGTGCCGCGGATGGCCCTCGCGCGCTTGATCGCCGCTCCGCGGATCGCTACCCACACGCCGGGAGGGCTCCGACTTTGCGAGACGTTCTGGCCCTGGTGCTTGCGGGCGGCGAGGGCCGGCGCTTGCATCCGCTCACGCGCGAGCGCAGCAAGCCGGCCGTCTATTTCGGCGGGCGCCATCGGCTGATCGACTTCGTGCTCTCGAACCTGGTGAATAGCGGCTTCCAGAAGATCAAGGTTCTGACACAGTATCGAGCCACTTCGCTCGTGCGCCACCTCACGCGTTCCTGGTCGCTGGCTTCGACGCTGCTCGATCAGTACATCGAACCCGTGCCGGCCGCGATGAATCTCGGCCCCACCTGGTTTCGCGGCACCGCCGACGCCATCTGGCAGAACATCGACCTGCTGCGCGACGAGAAGCCGCGCGACGTCGCCGTTTTCGGCTCGGATCACGTCTACAAGATGGACATCGAGCGGATGTTGGAGTTGCATCGCCGGCAGGGGGGAGACCTGACCGTGGCGACCATCGCGATGCCGCGCGCGGAAGCCAGCGCCTTCGGCTGCGTCGCCGTGGATGCCGCTGGCTGGGTGATCGGCTTCGTCGAAAAGCCCGCGGACCCGCCGCCGATTCCGGGGCAGCCCGAGCTCTCGCTGGTGTCGATGGGCAACTACATCTTTCGCACCGGCGCCCTGCTCGACGAGCTGCGCCGCAATGCCGCCGCCGAATCGACGTCGCACGATTTCGGCAAGGACATCCTCGCGACCGCGCACGAACGCATGCGGGTCGCCGCCTACGATTTCTCGACGCAGCTGTGCCCCGGCGAAACCGAGAACTCGCGCGGCTACTGGCGCGACGTCGGAACCCTCGATGCCTACTTCGATGCGAGCATGGATCTCGTCTCCGTCGAGCCGCGGCTCAACCTCTACAACCCGGACTGGCCGATCCGCGGCATCTCTCCGCTCGCCGGCCCGGCCAAGTTCGTGTTCTCCGACGACGCGGGCGGGCGCGTGGGCTCGGCGCGCGATTCGATCGTGGGCGTCGGCACGATCGTCTCCGGCGGCCAAATCGACCGGACCGTTTGCTTCAGCGACGTGCGCGTGAACAGCTACAGCCGGATCTCGCGCTGCGTGCTGTTCCCGGGCGTCGACATCGGGCGCCATGCGCGCCTCACGCGCTGCATCGTCGACAAGGGCGTGCGCATCCCCCCCGGCGAGGTGATCGGCGAAGATCCCGATCGCGACCGCGCGCGCTTCACGGTGAGCCCCGAAGGCGTGGTTGCCGTCGGGCGCGCGGATTTTGGACAGCGCGACGAGTACGACGTCTAGATGGCCTTGCGCATCGGCTTCGTCACGGCGGAGCTCGCGCCCCTCGCGCAAAGCGGCGGGCTCGGCGAGGCCGTCAGCGGGCTCGCCCGTGCGCTCGCGGTGCGCGGACACGAGATCGTGTGCACGCTCCCCGCCTACCGCAGCCTGCTCGATCATCCGGAATGCCCTGCGCTGCAAGAGGCGGGCAGCGTCCGCCTCTCGCTCCCGCAGCGCGAGCTGCGCGGGCGCTTTCTGGTCGGCGAGCTCGCGCCGCGCGTGCAATTGCGCCTGCTCGATCTGCCGGAACTCTACGCACGCCCGGGACTCTATGCTGACGCGAACGGCGTCTACGGGGACAACGACCTGCGCTTCATCGCGCTGGCGCGCGCTGCGGCAGCCGCGGAGAACCTGCCGCGCCCGGACGTCGTTCTCGCCCACGATTGGCACGCGGCGCTCGCGGCGTGCCTGATGCGAACCGTCGACGCGCAACGCTGGCGCGGCGTGGGCAGCGTGGTCGCGATCCACAACAACGCGCACCAGGGGCGCTTCGCGGGCTCGGCATTCCCGCTCACGGGCCTGCCGGCTGAGCTCTTCGGAGCGGAAGGGGTCGAGTTCTACGGCGATCTCTCGCTGCTCAAGGCGGGGCTCGTCTTCGCGGATCGGATCGTCGCCGTCTCGCCGAACTACGCCCGCGAGCTGCTCGAGCCGGCCTTCGGCGCGGGCCTCGAGGGCGTCTACCAACAGCGTGCGAAGAGTCTCAGCGGGATTGCGAACGGGATCGACGTGGAGCGCTACGACCCGGCCAGCGACCCTGCCCTCGCGGCCTCGTTCGACGCGGAGCACTCGCATGGCAAAGTGGCTTGCCGCGCCGCCCTGCTGAACGAGCTCGACCTGGCAGCGCCGCCCCCCGGCCGTCTGCTGGCCGCGATCGGACGCCTCGACGCCCAGAAAGGCTGGGACGTGATCGAGGAGTCGCTGCCAGCGCTGATCTCCCACGGCGCCTCGCTCGCACTGCTCGGCGATGGAGATGCGGCGCTCGCGCAGCGCCTGCGCGCCGCCTGCGCGCGCCAGCCACGCCGGGCGAGCTTGTTCGTCGGTTGGGACGACGCGCGCGCGCGGCGACTGTATGCCGGCGCCGACGCCGTGCTGATCCCCTCGCGCTTCGAGCCCTGCGGACTGGTGCAGCTGGTGGCGCAGCGCTACGGAGCGCTGCCCGTGGCGCACCGCGTGGGCGGGCTCTCCGACACCATCGTGGATCGTGAGAGCGGCATCCTGTTCGCACCGCTGTCGGCCGCGTCCCTCGTCGCCGCGGTGGGCCGCGCCGCCGCGCTCGTGGCCGAACGCACGCCGCGCGCGCTGCGGCGCTCGCTCATGAGCCTCGACGTCTCGTGGGCCGGGCCGGCGCTGCGCTGGGAAGCCCTGCTCACGGACGTCGCGCGCCAGGCGCGCGATGCGCGCTGAGCCGCGAGCCACTCGCAGCCTTCCCGGCAAGCCGCACCCGCTCGGCGCCACCTGGACCGGCCATGGCACGCAGTTCGCCATCTTTTCCGAGGTGGCCACGCGCGTCGAGCTCTGCCTGTTCGATTCCGCGGAAGCCAGCGAGCCCGCAATGACCCTGGACCTGCGCGAGCGCACGCAACACGTCTGGCACGTCCTGCTGCCCGACGTCCGCCCCGGACAGCTCTACGGATACCGCGTTCACGGGCCCTACGCGCCCGAGCGCGGCGTGCGCTGCAACCCGCACAAGCTGCTCGTCGATCCCTACGCCCGGGCCATCGCGGGGCGTCTCGCCTGGGACGCGTCCATGCGGGGCGACCGCGAGAGCGACTCCGGCGTCGATTCGGAGCCCGATCTTCGCGACAACGCCGCCTGCGCCCCGCGATCCGTCGTCGTCGATCCGCAGTTCGATTGGATGGACGATCAGCCTCCGCGCACCTCCTGGAGTCGCACTCTCGTGTATGAGTGCTCCGTGAAGGGCATGACGGCTCGCCATCCAGGCGTGGCGCCGATGCTGCGGGGAACCTATCTCGGCCTCGCCGCCGAGCCGGTGATCGCACACCTGGTTGCACTGGGCGTCACGGCGCTGGAGCTGCTGCCCGTTCACCAGAGTTTCAGCGAAGAGGCGCTCGCGCAGCGCGGCCTGCGCAACTACTGGGGCTACAACACGCTCGGCTACTTCGCGCCGGACGCGCGCTTTGCGACGGGCGACCGCGGCGAGCAGGTGCGTGAGTTCAAGGCGATGGTGAAGACGCTGCATGCCGCCGGCATCGAAGTCCTGCTCGACGTCGTCTACAACCATACGGCCGAAGGCGACCGCACGGGGCCCACGCTCTGCTGGCGCGGCATCGACAACGCCGCCTACTACCGGCTCGAGCCCAACCGCCCGAGCGAGTACCTCGATTTTTCCGGCTGCGGCAACACGCCGAACCTCCTGCACCCGCGCACACTCCAGCTCGTGATGGACAGCCTGCGCTACTGGGTGACGGAAATGCACGTCGATGGTTTCCGCTTCGACCTGGCCCCTGCGCTCGCTCGCGGCTTCGAGGTCGGGGATGGGGTCGGGCGTTTCTTCTCGCTGCTGCAGCAGGACCCCACGCTGGCCGAGGTCAAGCTGATCGCCGAGCCCTGGGACGTCGGCGAGAACGGCTACCGGCTCGGCGAATTCCCGAACGGCTGGGCCGAATGGAACGACAAGTACCGAAACTCGACGCGACGTTTCTGGCGCGGCGACGCGGGTCGCGTCGCGAAGCTGGCGTCGCGGCTCGCCGGGAGCGAAGACTTCTACGGCCGCCGCACACCACACGCGAGCGTGAACTTCGTCACCTGTCACGACGGCTTCACGCTGCGCGACCTCGTCAGCTACGAGCACAAGCACAACGAGGCCAACGGCGACGAGAACCGGGACGGCACGGACAGCAACTGGAGTTCGAACGCCGGGGTCGAGGGGCCGAGCGACGATCCGGAGATCCTGGCGCGGCGCGCGCGCATGCAGCGCAGTTTCCTGGCGACGCTGGCATTCTCCCAGGGCGTCCCGATGCTCTCGCACGGCGACGAGCTCGGCCGCAGCCAGCTCGGCAACAACAACGCCTACTGCCATGACAATCCGCTCAGCTGGCTGGACTGGGAGCCCGATGCCGCCGGCCGCGAGCTGCTCGCGTTCGCGCGCCGCGTCTTCGCATTGCGCCGGGAGCATCCCATTTTGCGCCGTCTGGGGTTCTTCACGGGCCAGCCGGCCCCGGGCAGCCTCGCGAAGGACCTGAGCTGGCTGCGCCCCGACGGCGGCGAATTCAACGCCGACGACTGGCGCGATCCCGAGCGCCGAGAGCTCGGAATGCTGATCTCGGGCGATACCCACGGCGAGACGGACGCTCTCGCTGGCACGCTCCACCAGGACTCGCTGCTGCTGCTGCTGAACGCCGGCGCTGAAGACTGCTACTTTCGACTGCCAGCGATGCCGCAACCGGGCCGATTCGAGACCCTGCTGACGACCGCGGACGCCGCGCTCCGCCCGGAGGGCAACGTCCGCGTCGCTTCACGTTCGCTCGCCTTGCTCGCATTCCGGGTCGACGCGCGGGCAACTCGACACACGCTAGAGTAGTGCTGCGCCCGAGCCCGAGCGGCGGCGCAGAAACCGCGCGTGGACTCCGCGAACGCCGATGGCGCGAGCGCTCGTGACGCGGCGTCCCGAGCTCCGCGCACTGGCCCTGCGCGCCGGCATCATCCCGTCCTACCTCTCGCTCCTGGACCGCCGTCCGCGCCCTACGAGCGATGCCACGCGCGAGGCGCTGCTCGCCGCCATGCACCTGGATGCCTCGAGCGAGGGGGCTGCGGCCGCCGCATTGCGCGCGCTGGAGGAACGCCTGCGGAACCTGCCGCGGGCCGCCGGGGCCCGCAGCGAGACGCGTCGCTGCACGTCGGTCGCGAGCAAGCTCGCGGGCCGCCGGGGTTTCGGGATCTGGACCAATCTCTACAGCCTGCGCAGCCAGCACAATTTTGGCGTCGGAGATCTCTCCGATCTCGCGCGCCTCGCAAGCCTCGCCGGGCGCGAGGGCGCCGATTTCATCGGCATCTCCCCCCTGCATGCACTCTGGAATCGCGGCTCCGACGCCTCTCCGTACTCGCCGATCAGCCGGCTCTACCGCAGCGAGCTCTACCTCGACGTGCTGCGGGTGCCCGAGCTCGCGCGCAGCGCGCAGGCCCGCGCGTTGCTCGCACGGCCGGGTTTCGAGCGCGAGCTCGCGCGGCTACGCGCATCGTCTCGCGTCGAGTACGCGCGCGTTGCCGCGGCAAAGCGCGAGATCCTGCGCGCACTGCACCGGGATTTCCGGGAGCAGCCGACCCGCTCGCGCGCGCAGGCCTACGCAGCCTATCGGGCAGCCGAAGGTCCGTCGCTCGACGCCTTCGCAACGTTCCTCGCACTGGGAGAGCACCGCTCGGCGCGCAGTGAACGCGAGCGCGACTGGCACGTCTGGCCGCGTGAATTGCGCGATCCGAATTCCGAAGGCGTCGCCCGCTTCCGGCGCGAGCACGAGCGCGAGATCGACTTCCATCGCTTCGTGCAGTTCGAACTCGATCGCCAGCTCGGGGCGGCCGCGGCGGCGGCGAAGCGTGCGGGCATGCGGATCGGCCTCTACCCCGATCTCGCACTCGGCAGCGCCGGCGGCGGCGCCGAAACCTGGGCCTATCCGGAACTCATCGCAGGCGGCGCGAGCATCGGTGCGCCGCCCGACGGATTCAGCCCGTCGGGGCAGGATTGGGGGATCCCGCCTCTCGACCCCCTGAAGCTACACGAGCAGGGTTTCGCTTTTTTTCGCCAGCTCCTGCGCGCGGCTTTCGCGCACGCGGGCGCGCTGCGCGTCGATCATGTGCTGGGCTTGTTCCGGCTCTACTGGATCCCGCATGGACGCCCGGCCTCGGAGGGCGCCTATGTCCGTCAGCCCACCCGCGAGCTGCTCGCGATCCTCGCGCAAGAGAGCCAACGCCAGGGGGCGTTGGTCGTCGGAGAGGATCTCGGCACGGTGCCGCCGGGCACACCGGCGCGGCTCGCGCGCCACGCAATCCTCTCGTCGCGCGTACTCTACTTCGAGCGGAATGCGACCGGTTTCAAGCCAGCGCGGAGCTATTCGCGACGCGCGCTCGCGACGGCGAACACACACGATCTGGTGCCCCTCCCCGGCTTCGCTGCGGGCCGCGATCTCGTGCTGCGGCACCGCGTGGGCGCAATCCCGAGCGAAGCCGCACTGCGGACGGCGCTCGCCGAACGTGCCGCGAGCGCGCGGGCGCTCGTGCGGCGCTTCGCTGCCGAGGGCCTGCTGCGCACCCCCGAACCGGACGCGAGCGCGCTGACCGAAGCCGCCTCGGGCTTCCTCGCGCGCACCCCCTGCCCGCTCGTCGCGCTCTCGCTCGATGATGCGGTCGGGGAAACCGAGCCCGTGAACCTTCCCGGTGTTGGTCCGGAGGCGTTCCCGAGCTGGACCCGGCGCATGCGCCTCCCGCTCGAGCGCCTGCCGGCCCACCCCGGCCTGCGGGCGTGCTTCGCCGCCATGCGCAGGCAGCGCGGCCGGCGCCCCCGCCGCAGCACGCGTTGAACTGCGGTTGCGGGCGCGGCAGAATCCCGCGCCTCTGAACGGGGGGTTCCGTGAGCGCGCCGATCGTCGCCTACTTTTCAATGGAAATCGCTCTCGAGCCTGCCATCCCGACGTATGCCGGGGGCCTGGGCGTGCTGGCCGGCGACTCGATCCGCTCGGCGGCCGACCTGGGGCTTTCGCTGCTCGCCGTGAGCCTCGTCCACCGCCGCGGCTATTTCGTCCAAAGGCTCGACGCGAGCGGCGCGCAAACCGAAGGCGATGCCGGCTGGAACGTGGAGGCGTCGCTCGAGCCGATGGCTGCGCGCGTCGAGGTCGAAATCGAGGGGCGGGTCGTTGCGCTGCGCGCCTGGTGCTACCGCGTGCGCGGCGTCTGTGGCGACGAGGTGCCCGTCTACCTCCTCGATGCCGATCTTCCGGAGAATACCCCCGAGGACCGCGCGCTCACGCATCATCTCTACGGTGGCGATCTGCGCTACCGGCTTTGCCAGGAAGCGATCCTCGGGATTGGCGGCGTGCGCATGCTGCGCGCGCTGGGACACGCGCAGATCGATCGCTTCCATTTGAACGAGGGGCACGCGGCGCTCGCGGTCATCGAGCTGCTCGCCGAGGAGACCCGGCGAGCGAAGGGAGGCGACGGCGAGCTCGCGCACGCGGAGGTGAAAAAACGCTGCGTCTTCACCACCCACACGCCGGTGCCGGCAGGCCACGATCGCTTTCCACACGAACTCGTCGCGTCGGTGGTCGGAGAGGCGGCGCAGCGAACGCTCGCAAAGCTCGGCCAGACCGTGGAGCTGAACCTCACCGATCTGGCACTTCGCAGCGCGCGCTTCGTGAACGGCGTCGCAATGCGACACGGGGAGGTGTCGTCTCGGATGTTCCCCGGGTACTCCATCCGCTCGATCACGAACGGGATCCATCCCGCGACCTGGGCGGCACCGGCCTTCCGGGCCCTGTTCGACCTCCACTTCCGCGAATGGCGTCGCGACGCACAATCCCTGCGCCATGCCGTGAAGATTCCGCTGGGCGAGATCTGGTGGGCGCACTCGCGCGCGAAGCGGGCGCTGCTCGAGCGTCTCAAGGAAGCGGGCGCGACGGGCTTCCGAGAGGAGGCCTTCACGATCGGCTTCGCGCGGCGTTCGACGGCCTACAAGCGCTCGACGCTGCTCTTCCACGATCTCGGCCGTCTGCGCGCCCTGGCACAGGCCCACGGCCCCTTGCAGTTCGTCTTCGCCGGCAAGGCCCATCCGGCAGACGACGAAGGCAAGCAAATGATCCAGCGGGTCGTCGCGGCTGGCGCCGAGCTCGCCGGCACGCTGTCCGTCGCCTACCTCCCGAACTACGACATGGAGACGGCGCGCTGCCTCGTCTCGGGCTGCGACCTCTGGCTCAACACGCCCGTGCCGCCGCTCGAAGCCTCGGGCACGAGCGGCATGAAGGCGGCCTTGAACGGCGTCCCCAGCCTGTCCGTGATCGACGGCTGGTGGGTCGAGGGCCTCGTCGAGGGTGTCACCGGTTGGTCGATCGGGAACGACGGCGGCGCACGACAACGGCCGGCGGATGATCGCGACGCCAGCGACGCGCACGATCTCTACCAGAAACTCGACACCGCCGTGCTTCCGTGTTTTTTTGCCGAGCGCGAGCGCTATATGGGTATCATGCGCAACGCGATAGCCTTGAACGCATCGTTCTTCAACACACAGCGCATGCTGCTTCAGTACCTGTACGCCGCCTACGTGGAACATGGGGAGGATTGCCGGTGAGGACGCCCTGGCTCCGGGTCTCGGGCAGCGTCGTGTTGCTCGCCCTCGCAGCGCCCGCTGACGCCGCCCCGCTGACGGTCTCGCTCGCCAACCGGAGCGCCATCACGGCTTCCAATGTAGCGGCCGCCGTCGGCGCCCAGAACGGCAACTTCGACTCGGGGAACGGGCTCGTCGGAATCCGCTCCGGCCTGGTCGGGTCGCTCTCGACGCTCGCCTTCGACAAGCTGTCGGATCGCGCCACCGGCGAAGTCGGCCTGCGTTGGGGGATCGAAGCCGATCATTGCCTGGGCGCGGGCAGCTGCGGCGGCAGCGACCATTTCGTGGAGGCCACGGCCGATCTGGTGCTTCTCATCACGGTGGCGCCGTCCGTGGCGACCTGGGAGATCCGGATCAACGTGCAGAGCTACGGCAACCTCAATGCCATCGTGGACGGCGGCACGCTGCCCGCGTGCACCTCGGTGATGAGCGCCCCCATGTTCAGCTTCACGGCCACGAATGGCGCGATCGCCAAACTGAACAGGCTCGCCGGCGTGCACCTGTCCATCGCCGAGTCGGGCGATTGCACGCAGGATTCGGACTGGTTCAAGGACGAGGCCGCCGGCATCACGATCTCGGGCGCGAGCAGCGGCAGCTTCGAGGTACACATCTCGCAGAGCGCGAGCGTGCGCAGCGCGCGCCAGACCAACGCGCTGGCCATCAAGAACGGCTCGGACACCTGTTTCCGAGCGGGCAAGGATCCCGGCAAGGGCGTCGCATTCTTCGACGCCTGCCACTACCCCGGCCTCCTCGACGTCAAGGGCAACCGCGACCGCGACCGCATCCTGGGCGGCGAACCCGACGACGGCGGCATCTGGCTCAGCGATCAGGCGACCGGCGCCGCCATCGAGCTGACCGAGCTCAGCTTCACCGCGCCGATCGAGTAGCGGCCAGCGATCAGGTCTTCTTCAGCTCGATCAGGATCTCGTGGTAGGTCTTTTTCCCGACGTTGAGGGCCCACTCCGTGCCGCCCTTCGGGACGCGGACGGTGTTGCCGTTGGCGGGAACCTTGCCGATGAAGAAATCCATCGGGCTGTCCTTGGGCGGAACCCCCGCGACGAGATCGCCCGAGTCGATCACGAGATAGTACTCGTGCTCGTGGTGATGCAGGTCCGAGTGCTCGCCGGGCTCGAGTTTCATCTCCCAGATCCGCACGTTCTCGTCTTCGAAGAGGATGTGGTTCGCGACCTTGCCGAGCTTGTCGCCCGCGTGCTGCGTGCGGAACTTCTCGAGGCGCTCGCGCATCTCGGGGGTGATCTCGATGAATTCGGGGGCGCTGTGGCGCATGGGGCTTCTCCTGATGGCCGAAGTGAAGCCGCAGCATAGCCCGAGGCCGGCACCGCTTCCGCCGGCGTTTCGACGCGCTCAGTCGAGTTCGAAATGCCGCGCGGGATCGCCAGCCTGCGCGCGCCAGGCCGCGAGACGCCCGGCGAGCGTCTGTGCGCGCTCCTGGATCACCTCGTTCTCGAGTACCTCGCGCAGGGCGGTGGCGAGGCCTTCCGCGTTCAAGCGCGTCCGCCGGATCGCCGGCGGACCGAGCCCGAGTGCCGAGACCCGCTCGCCCCAGTAGATCTGGTCGAAAAGATGCGGCACGACGATCTGGGGCACACCCGCGCGAGCTGCGTTGGTGGTGGTGCCCGCTCCGCCATGGTGGACGATCGCCGCCATGCGCGGAAACAGCCGCGCGTGTGAAACCGGGCCGATCGCGAGCACGCCCTCCGGAAGCGGCTGCTGGCCGAGCCCTGCCCAGCCTTCGGAGACGAGCGCGCGACACCCGACGTGCTCGATCGCGCGCAAGAGCACTGCCGTCGTCGCGGCCGGATCCGTGTCGGTCATGCTTCCGAAGCCGAAATAGACCGGCGGCGGACCCGACGCGAGGAAGGACTCGAGCTTCGGCGGAAGATCCGGCCCATCGGCCCGGTGAAGGCAGCCGATCACCGTGGTGCGATCGCGCTGATCCGCGGGCACGGGAGCCAACTCGGGATCGGCGGCGAGCAGCGGCCGGTCCGTGAACAGATACCGGAACACATCGCCTACGGGACCGAGGCCCAGCGCGGCCCGCTCGCGCGCGAGCGGCCTGCGCAGCTGGGCGCGGTAGCTGCGCTCGACCAGTGCCCACGCGAGCCGATTGCCCCAACGCGGGAGCCGCGGCAGCGGCAGCAAGAACGGCGCGTGCTCGCATGAAGGCATCAGCACAGGCACATAGGCAACGTAGCGATACGCGACACCGTGTCGCTCCGCCACCGACGCGGCCGCCATCTGGAGCCCTGCGCCGATGATCCGATGCGCTCCCGAGGTCGCGTCGGGCAGCGCCGCGAACTGCGCGCGCAGGCTTCCATCGAGATAGCCGTTGGCGGCGCGCAGCATGCGCAGACCGCCCTTCACGACGGCTTCGGCCAGATCCCCGAGAGTCTCGCGCGCGGCCCGCCCCACCGGATGGAATCTGAATCCGTGGGCTTGCGTGTCCGCCGCGAAATCCGGCGGCGCGCACACGACGATCTCGTGCCCGCGCGCCTGCAGCCGGTCTCCCAGCGCGAGCATCGGGTGCACGTCTCCGCGCGTGCCTTCGACGGCGAGTGCAATGCGCATCCGCCTGCATCGAACACGCGGCGGGCGGGCTTGAGACGCCTCGCGAGAGCGATCGCCGCCCGACGCCGATTAGCCTTTGAGGACGCGCGCGAGCGGCGGCCGCTTGCCGCACGTCTCGAGGCAGCGCGAGGCCCGGGACTGCGGGGTTCCGTAGCGCTCGATCACGGGGGCCTTGATTCGACGAGCGTGGGGCGCGCTCAAATCCGCTCGAAATACCGCTCGCGCTCGACGTCGCTGACGCGCGTGTCGAACACTTCCTGCTCGGTGCGGGCGAAGTGGAGCAGGTGATCGATCACGGCGTCGCCGAAGGCGCGGCGCGCGAAGCTGCTCTTCTCGAGCTCGGCGAGCGCCTCGTGCAACGTGCGGGGGACGTGCGGTAGATCCTTCGCCGTGTAGACGTCGCCTTCGAAGGCGGGGCCCGGTTCGAGCTTGCGCTCGATGCCGTCGAGGCCGGCGGCGAGCAGGGCCGCGTAGGCGAGATACGGATTCGCGTCGGCGCCGGGGATGCGGCACTCGACGCGCAGCGACGGGCCTTCCCCGACGATCCGGAAACCCGCCGTGCGATTGTCGTAGCTCCAGGCGATGCCGGTCGGCGCAAAAGTGCCGGCCCGGTAGCGCTTGTACGAGTTCGGGTAGGGCGCGAAGAACCAGCCGAGCTCACGGGCATGCTCGAGCATTCCCGCGAGAAACCAACGGAAGAGCGGCGGCGCGTGCACGGGTGTGCCCGCGAGCGGCTCGCCCTTGCCTCCGAAGAGCGGCTGCCCGTCCGGGCTCCACAGGCTGCTGTGGATGTGCAGGCTGCTGCCGGCGAGCTTCTCGTCGAACTTCGCCATGAAGGTGAGCGACGCGCCGGCCGCCGCGGCGATCTCCTTCGCCGCCTGCTTGTAGATCACGTGCCGGTCGGCCATTTCGAGCGCCGCGGCGTAGCGCAGATTCAGCTCGTGCTGGCCCGGGCCCCACTCGCCCTTGCTGAACTCGACCGGGATCGCCGAGGCATCGACGCGACGCCGGATCTCGCCGAGGATCGGCTCGGCGAAGGTGCCCGAGAGCAGGTGGTAGTCCTCGACATATCCGCCCGCGTGATCGAGCCCGCGGTAGCCCTTGGCGCGCGCCGTACGGTAGTCGTCGCGGAACAGGAAGAACTCGAGCTCGCTCCCCATCGCGGGATGCAAGCCGCGCTCCGCGAGCCGCGCGAGCTGGCGCTTCAGGATCGAGCGCGGCGCCACCTCGATCGGCACGTCGCGTTCTTCCTCGAGCGCATCGCAAATCACGATCGCGCTGCGGTCGAGCCAGGCCGCACGCCGCAGGCTCGCGGGGTCGGGCACGGCGCGCAGATCGCCATAGCCCTTCGCCCAGCTCGTGAACGCGTAGCCGGGCGTCGGATCCATCTCCATGTCGCAGGCGAGCAGATACTCGCAGACGTGCATGCCGTGGCCAGCGATCTCGTCGCGATAGAAACCCGCGTGGATGCGTTTGCCGACGAGTCTTCCGTAGAGGTCCGGCAGCGCGGTGATCACGGTCTCGATCGCGCCGCTTGCGATTTCCTGAGCGAGCGTTGCCGGATCGAGGCTGCCGCGCACCGTCACGTCACTCGACCTCGTCGACCGCAGCGTGGAAGAGCGAGAGCTGCGGGGGTGTCTGCGCATCCTCGACCGGCACCGGATAGTCGTCGGAGAAGCAGGCGTCACAGAATCCGCGCTTCAGGCGCCGCGCCGTCGCACGCAAGCCTTCGAGCGTGAGATAGCCGAGGGAATCGGCGCCGATGATCTGGCGGATCTCATCCGGCGTGTGCTGATGGGCGATCAGCTCCTCGCGCGTGGGCGTATCGATGCCGTAGTGGCAGGGGCCGATCGTCGGCGGCGACGAAATCCGCACGTGCACCTCGCGCGCGCCGGCGTTGCGCAGCAGGCTCACGAGCTTGACGAGCGTCGTGCCGCGCACGATCGAATCGTCGACGAGCGCCACGCGCTTGCCCTGAAGCATGCCCTTCACGGCGTTGTGCTTCACCTTCACGCCGAAATGGCGAATCGCCTGCGCGGGCTCGATGAACGTGCGCCGCACGTAATGATTCCGGATCATCGCCTGCTCGTACGGAATCCCGGATTCCTCGGCGAAGCCGAGCGCCGCGGTGTTGCCGGAATCGAGCACCGGCACCACGAGATCGGCGCTCACGGGGTGCTCGCGCGCGAGCGTGCGACCCAGCTCCTTGCGGTAGGCGTAGACGTTTTCGCCGTTCAGATTCGAATCCGGCCGGGCGAAATAGATGTACTCGAAAATACAGAAGGACTCGCGCGTCGGGTTTTTGAACGGGCGCAGCGTGCGCAGCCGGCCGCGCCGGATCACCACCATTTCGCCCGGCTCGACGTCGCGTTCGAAGGTCGCACCGATCAGGTCGAGCGCGCAGGTTTCGCTCGCCGCCACCCAGGCGCCGTCGAGGCGGCCGAGAGAAAGCGGCCGGAAACCGCTCGGATCGCGCGCCGCGATCAGCGCGTCGCTCGTGAGCGTCAACAGGCTGAAGGCGCCCTTCACGCGCGAAAGCGCGTCGATCAGGCGTTCTTCGGGCGTGTGCTCGCGCGAACGCGCCAGCAACTGCACGATCACCTCGCTGTCGGCGGTGGTGCTGAAAATCGCGCCGCGCCGCTCCAGCTCGCGGCGAATCGCGAGCGCGTTGACGAGGTTGCCGTTGTGCGCGATCGCGACCGGGCCGGCGTCGGTGCTGGCGTAGAAGGGCTGCGCGTTGCGCGCAAAACTGCCGCCCGCCGTCGAGTAGCGCACATGGCCGATCGCGTGGCGCCCCGGCAGCCGCTTGAGAATCTCCTCGTTGAAGACGTCGGCGACGAGGCCCATGCCGCGGTGCACGTGCTGTTCGTGCTGCGCGACCGACACGATGCCCGCGCTCTCCTGCCCGCGGTGCTGAAGCGCGTAGAGACCGAGATAGGTGATGTGCGCGGCTTCGGCGTGGCCGTGGACGCCGAAGACGCCGCACTCGTCATGGAAGCGATCACGTTCCCGCAGCGCGAGCAGTTCCCGCTGCTGGGTTGCGTCGAGCACGGGGTCCGTCACGCGGCCTCCAGCCGTCGCGGCAGGGCCCGCGACCAGATCGTGTGAAGATCCGCGAGCGCTGCGTCGATCCAGGCCGCGCCCTGCACCGGGCCGATGCGCAGACGCGCGCCGCCCGTCGTGCCGATGCGGACCGCGGGAACTCCCGCAGCGCGCGCCTCTGCGAGCAGCGCTTCCGGCTGCGTGCTCGTCACGATCACGCGGCCCGTCGATTCGCCGAAGAGCAGCGCATCGGGCCGAATCGAATCCGCAAGCTGGATCTCGGCGCCCATCCGCGTGGGTCCGGCCATCGCGCAGCGCGCGAGCGCCACCGCGAGCCCGCCGCGCGCCGCGTCGTGCGCGCTCGCGATCCGCCCCCCCGCGATCGCCGCATGCAGCAGCTCCGCGAGGCGGCGCTCGTGGGCGAGATCCACCGTCGGCGGATGCCCCACTTCGAGCCCGCGCCGCAGCGCGAGCCACTCCGAGCCGCCGAGTTCTTCGCGCGTACGACCCAGCAGCAGGATTGCGCGCTGCGGCTCGGAAAAATGCGACGTGGCGTGACGCTCCCACGGCTCGAGCAACCCCACCACGGCGATCGTCGGCGTGGGGTGGATCGCGCGGCCGGAGGTCTCGTTGTAGAACGAGACGTTTCCCGACACCACGGGCGTCCCAAGCGCGAGTGCGGCTTCCGCGAGCCCGCGCGTCGCCTCGGCGAACTCCCACATGATCTCGGGCTTCTCGGGGTTGCCGAAATTCAAGCAGTTGGTGAGCGCGAGCGGACGCGCGCCCGTGCAGGCGACGTTGCGCGCCGCTTCGGCCACGGCCGCCAGGGTGCCGGTGTAGGGATCGAGCCAACACCAGAGCGGGTTGCAATCGACGGCGAGCGCGAGGGCCTTCTGTGTGGGTGTTCCGTCTTCGAGCTTCACGCGCACGAGCGCGGCGTCGCCGCCGGGGCCGAGCACGGTATTGCCCTGCACCAGCTGGTCATACTGGCGATAGATCCACGCCTTCGACCCGAGATTCGGCAGATCGAGCAGCGCCGCGAGCGCGCCGGGAAGATCCGATTCCGGAGCGATGCTCGCGAGATCGAGTTTCTGGCGCTCGCGCAGATCCGCCGGCTCGCGCACGGGACGATCGAGCTCGGGGGAACTCTTCGCGATCGGATCCACCGGGATGTCGACGACAACGGCGCCGTGGAAGCGGATTCGCATGCGGCCGTCGTCCGTGACGTGACCCACCACGACGGCCTCGAGCCCCCAGCGGTGAAAGATCTCTGCGAGCCGGGCTTCTTCGCCCTTATGTGCCACCAGCAGCATGCGCTCCTGGCTCTCCGAGAGCAGCAGCTCGTACGGGGTCATGTCGGACTCGCGCTGCGGCACGCGATCGAGATCGAGCTCGATGCCCGTGCCGGCGTTGCTCGCCATCTCGAAGGAGGAGCAGGTGAGCCCCGCCGCGCCCATGTCCTGGATGCCGACGATCCAATTCGTCGCCATCGCCTCGAGACAGGCCTCGATCAGACACTTCTCCGTGAAAGGATCGCCCACCTGGACGGTCGGGCGCTTGGCCTCGCTGCCTTCGCCAAACTCGGCGGAGGCGAGCAGGCTCGCGCCGTGGATGCCATCGCGCCCGGTCTTGCTGCCGACGTAGAGCACGGGATTTCCGATGCCCGCAGCCTTCGCGAGAAACAGCCCTTCTTCGCGCACGAGACCGAGGTTGAAGGCGTTCACGATGATGTTGCCGCGGTAACACTCATGAAAGCTGGTTTCGCCACCGACGGTGGCAACGCCCACCGAGTTTCCATAGCCGCCGATCCCTGCGACGACGCCGTGCACGAGGTAGCGGTGCTTCGGATCCTCGAGCGGGCCGAAGCGCAGCGAATCGAGCGAAGCGATCGGCCGCGCGCCCATCGTGAAAATATCCCGCAGGATGCCGCCGACACCGGTCGCCGCGCCCTGGCGGGGTTCGATGAACGAGGGATGGTTGTGGCTCTCGATCTTGAAGACGACGGCGAGTCCGTCGCCGATCGAGACGCAGCCCGCGTTCTCGCCGGGTCCCTGCAGCACATGCGCGCCCTGCGAAGGCAGCCGTCGCAGATATTTCTTGCTCGACTTGTAGGAGCAGTGCTCCGACCACATCACCGAGAAGATCCCGAGTTCCGGATAGCTCGGCACGCGGCCCAGGATCGAAAGCACGCTCTGCCATTCCTCCGGCGTGAGCCCGTGCGCGAGCGCGAGCGCGAGATCGACCTGCGGGTCGGGGGCGCGCGTCACGAGCGCTCCCCGCGGCGAAGACCCGCAGCCACGAGCGAACCGAGCAACACGAGGCCATCGGTGCCGCCGATCGCGGGCTCGACCGCATGCTCGGGGTGCGGCATCAGGCCCATCACGTTGCCGCGCAGATTGCGGACGCCCGCGATGTTGGCGCAGGCGCCGTTCGGGTTTGCGGCGGGCGTCACGCGGCCATCGGGCTCGCAGTAGCGCAGCACGATCTGGCCGGTTCGTTCGAGTTCGGCCAGCTGCTCGGGCGGCACGCAGTAGGCGCCTTCTCCGTGTTTGATCGGTAGCCGCAACACCTGGCCAGGCCGCGCGCGCGAGGTGAAGACCGGCGCCGGATTCTCGACGCGCACGTGCACGAAATCGCAAACGAAGTGCAGGTGATGGTTGCGCACGAGCACGCCCGGAAGGAGCCCCGACTCGCACAGCACCTGGAAACCGTTGCAGATGCCGAGCACGGGACCGCCGCTCTCGGCGAAACGTTTGACCGCGGCCAGGATCGGCGAGTACTTCGCCATCGCCCCGCAGCGCAGATAATCGCCGTACGAGAACCCGCCCGGGAGCAGCACCGCCTGCGTGTCGGCCGGCAACTCGGCGCGCTGATGCCAGACGAGCTCCGACGCGACACCCAGCACGCTCTTCATCGCAAAGCGAGCGTCGCGATCATCATTCGAGCCCGGGAACTGCACCACCGCGAACACGTGGGGGCTGAACCTCCGGGGCACCGGCGGGGCGCCTGGCGCCCGCGGAATTGCACTGTCTCGAACGGGAACGCCCGAAGTCTACCTGCGACGCCCTGCGGGAACAAGCGCGGACCTCGACGCGGTTGACTGGCCTGCGAGCCGCAGGTTAAATAGCCGCGAAGGGCTCCGTCTCCGACGGAGAGGAGCTTTGGGGGGTCCGATGGGCATCGATCTGGGCATTTTGCGCGAGCAGTGCGAGCACACGCTGGCGAGCACCGATTTCAAGGGGCTCGGCACGCGCAGCGAGGGCAAGGTCCGGGACAGCTACATCGACGGGAAACGGCGTTTCATCGTCGTCACGGACCGCGTGAGCTGTTTCGACCGGGTCGTCGGCACCCTGCCCTTCAAGGGTCAGGTGCTGAACCAGATCGCGGCTTTCTGGTTCGAACGCACGCGTGCGATCGCTCCCAACCACCTGCTCGAGACGCCGGACCCGAACGTTTCGATCGTGCGCGAGTGCCGGCCCCTGCCCGTCGAGTTCGTTTATCGGGGCTACCTGACCGGCTCGACCTCGACTTCGATCTGGACGGCCTATGCACGCGGCGAGCGCGTCTATTGCGGGCACCGGCTTCCGGACGGCCTGCGACGCCACGAGGCGCTGCCCGAGCCGATCCTCACGCCGACGACGAAGGCGCCGCAGGGCGAGCACGACGAGCTCACCTCGCGGGCGGAAATTCTCGCGAGCGGAACGATCTCGGAAGCCGTTTATTCCGAGTGCGAGCGCATCACCGCGAGCCTGTTCGCCGAAGGCACCCGCTTCGCCGCCAGCCGCGGCCTGATCCTCGTCGATACCAAATACGAACTCGGCCTCGACGAAGCCGGGGACGTCGTCGTGATCGACGAGATCCACACGCCGGACTCCTCGCGCTACTGGTATCGCGAGGCGCACGTGCGCGCGCTGCAGGCCGGCCGCGATCCCGAAGCCCTCGACAAGGAATACGTTCGGCGCTGGCTCGCCGAAAACGGTTACCGCGGCGAAGGCACGCCGCCGGAGATTCCCGTCGACGTGCGCTGCGAGGCGGCGCGCCGCTACATCGAGGCCTTCGAACAGGTGACGGGCCGCGCCTTCGAGCCCAGCTCCGAGCCCCCGCTCCCGCGCATCCGGCGCCGGCTCGGCATCTAGCTCACGCCGGGGCGCCCGCACCCGCAGCGAGCGACCGCGAGCGCAGGGGACGGCCAAGGGGCGCCACGATCGCACGCTCCCGCGTCACCTCGACGAGCCGCTCCGCCGCCCGCTCGAGCGCACCGAACTGCCGGTAGAGATCGAAGCCGTGCAGGCGCTGGAGCGTGACGCCGAGCTTCGACGACAGATGCAACACGTTGCCGCCCGAATTCGCCTCGAGCACCGAAACCTCGCCAGATTCCGCGTCTCGAACCAGATCGAAGCCGAGATACGGATAATCCGGAAACGCCAGCCGGTGCGCACGTTCCGCCACGCGGATCACCTCGGCGTCATCGACCAGTGTATAGGTCGAGGTCTGGGCCGGTGCGATGATCTGGACGCCGCCAGCGCTCGCCGCGAAATCCCAGCGGCCCTCGAGCCGCCGCTTGCTGTGAGATTGCTCGGCGCGCCAGCAATAGAGCGCGCGTCCCAGAAACGTGCAGACCCGGTAGGAGACGGCCCACGGCCCGGTGTACACGAAGCGCTGGGCGATCAGGGGACCGCTGTGGATGGGATGCTCGCGCGGAAAGTCTTCCGGCGGCGCGAAGCGCACACGCGAGGTCTTGCGAATTCGGACCTCCCGGCCGCGTGCCGCCAGCGTCGGCTTGACGACGACGTAGGGCCCCCAGACGGCGGGGTCGAGAATCGTCCCAGGCTCGACGACGACGAAGTCCGGGACCGGAATACCGACAGCGCGCAGCTTCGCGAGTTCCTCGTGCTTGGCGAACTTCGCGCAATCGAGGACCCGGCCATGGGCCCAATGCCCCTTGCGCATCCGGCCGAACACGACGGTGAGCGTCGGGCGGAAGGCCTGCGGCAGGCGCTTCCACTGTGCGAGGCGGTGTCGGCTGGTGATGACGACGTCGATCTCGGGCGCCAGCCGCTGGACCCGCTCCGCCAGGCCTTCGAAGTCGCTCTGCGAAACGAGGCGATCCACGTACTTCAGGAGAACCAGCTGCAGGCGCTTCACGAAACCCTCGCCGCGTGCTTCCGCACGCCGCGGATCGCGCGCGCCATTCTGGCACAGGGCTGCAGGCCGCGGTGGGAATCGGGTGCGTGAGGCTCTTCAGTGGAGCCGATCGCGCCAGGCCCGGGAAAAGTCCTGCGCCGCCGCCGCGAGCGAGGCGTGATCGCTGCGCCGGGTGGGCTTGCCGCGGCGCTCCACTTCGACCACGTAGCGTTTGGGATCGCGCGTACTCGCGACGACCTTCACCGTTCTCCCCTTGGCGCGGAATCCGAAGCACAGCGGGCGCAAAGCCATGGCAGCCTCCTTTGGGATCAGGCCCCAGCGGGCGCCCGTCCGATGCAGGAGGCGATCGGCAGGCAGGCGGGCTTTCTGTAGTGAATTCGAGGAGAGCGACGCGAAACCTGCCGGCTCCTGAGGGCCATCCAGCCGGCTGCGCCCGCGCTGGGGCGCGCGCCCCCCAGCAGTACGAGCGGCCAGGCTTGCAGCCGTATACTGGGCGCCCGAGGAGTGCGGATGGCGGCCGAAGGCTTTGGCAGATCGAAACCCCTCGCCCCCGTCGCAGGCAGGGCCTGAGGACACCATCCTGTGATTCTCTCACGCGCCCGCGCCGCTACGCTCGCAGGCCTCGGTGTGCTGCTCGCCGTGCTGGCCTTCGGGTCGGCGGTCCGGATCCAGACGGCGCTCGCGCTGCCCGCCTTCGCTGCCGGGAACCCGGACGGGCTCCTGAAGAGCGACACCGCACTGCTCTATTACATCACCACCCGCATCATCGATGGCGGAGGGCTGCCGCCGGGCGATTTCCGCGCGGATCCGCGTGTCGAGCATCCGGAGACGACCGACCTGCCTGCCATGGAAACCGTCGGCGCGGAGTTCCTCGTCGCGTGGGCGCACCTGCTCAGCGGCGGGCGGCTGCCGCTGTACGTGCTCGCGACGATCGTGATGGGTGTCTTCGCGAGCCTCGCGGCGATCGGCGTCTACGGCCTCGCGTTCGAGCTCACGGGCCAGCTGCGCTGGGCGGTGTGCGCCGTCGTGCTCTTTGCGATCCTCCCCGCGAACTACCGCACCATCGGGTTCGTCCTGATCCGCGAGGACGGGAGTCTTCCCTTCTTTGCCCTGCATCTGTGGCTGCTGGCCCGCGCGCTGCGCATCCGCAGCGGCGCCTCGATCGCGCTGGCGGCCGTCGCGCTCGTGCTCGCGCTCTCGACGTGGCACGCCATGCGCTTCTTCGTGACGATCGAGATTGCCTGTGTCGTGGCCTGGTTTCTGCGCACCGGTCAGAACCCGCTGGCGGCCCGCCGCGCCTGGATCTTCCCGCTGATCCTCGCCCTCGGCGCAGTGTTGGTTCCGGTGCTGCACGCAAAATGGTTCGTGGTCTCGCTCTGCATGCAGATGCTGGCCGGGCTGTGGCTCGCGGCGGAAGTCGAGCGGCGCGCACCCTTCGGACCGAATGCGCGCCGGGGCATCGGAATCGCGGTCTGGCTCGCGTTCGTTGCGGGCGTTTCTGCGCTCGCGCGCGGCCTCGCGCCGCCGGACGATTTCGGCCACGTGATCGACTTCGCCTGGGACAAACTGCGATTCCTGGGAGCGCTCCCCGAAGATCCGAACGTGCTCTCCTTCGGAACCCGGCTGCTCTGGCAGGGGCCCTTCGCGACGGTCTCGTTCTGGGGCACGCTCGGAACGCTCGTGGTTCCGGGAGTCCTGTTGCCCGTCGCACTGGCTCGCGCCGCGCCAGGCTGGCTGCGCGGAACCGGAGACGCTCGCGCGCAGGTGCTGCTGGCATTTTGCGGCGCGAGCATCGTCGCCCTGTTTCTCGTGCAACGCATGGTCGTGCTCGGCGGTCTCGTCGCGCCGGTCGCCGTTTGCCTCTTGCTGCGGGAGCTTCGGCCCGGATTTCCGACCGCCTGGGTGGTCGGCCTCGGCCTGGTCCAGTCGCTGAGCTTTGCCACCTACCTGCAGGATTACGGGACGCGGCTCGCGGGTTGGTACGCCCCCCAGCAACAGCTCGAGCTCGCGCGCACGGAGCACTGGATCCGCGAGAATCTTCCGGGGGATGCCGCGATCACAGCCGATTTCGTCAACTCGACCGGCATCCTCGTGCACAGCGGGAATCCGATCGTGCTCCAGCCGAAGTATGAAACGCGGCGGAGTCGCGACCGGATCGAGGCGTTTCTCGGCACGCTCTTTCACCAGCCGCTCGACGCCTTCGCACGTCTGCTGCGCGAACGCTTCGATTCTCGCTACCTGCTGATCGACATGAATCTGATCTGGGGCGCGCGCTATCAGGCCGGACTGCCACAGAGCGCCTGGCATCCCATCGAAGGCACTGCGGCGTTCGAGCTCCTCAACCCCAATCCCCGCGTCTACCGGCATGTGCCCGGCTTCAAGCTTCTGTACAAGAGCGACGACGACACCGCGCTCTGGCGACTCTATGAACTCGAGGCCGCGTCCGAGGTTCCAGCCTCGGCGCCTGCCAGCCCGTGAGCCGGGAACGCGCGCAAGCTCAGCAGCCGGGCATCACGACCGGAGGCGCGCTGGGCGGCCCCGGCGTCACGCCGGGCGGCGGGCTTCCGCCGCCGCCACCCCCCGCGCCCCCACCCGAGCCACCGCCGAGGGTGGTGAGTCCGTAGACGCCGAACATGTTGGCGATCGAGAGCAGCCGATCGATGTTGAGCTGTGTGTCGGTTCGGGTGTAGGCCGTCGGCTTGAACGCGCGGTCGTGATACCAGAGCGAGAGCGGATTGAGTGCGTCCATGCTGCGCTCGGAGCCGGGAAGATTCTGCGCCCAGGCCTGCGTCACGGCGCCCGTGACGTGCCCGGCGTCATCTGCCGCCTCGGGCGATGACGCGACACCGAGCGTGACCTGGAGCAGCGGATTGATCACGGCATTGTTCGCCGCGCTCACGGCCGGAAGATCATCGACGCGCGGAAAGCGGACGCGGGCCGTCTCGCCCGCGACCGATGCGAGGTAGCGGCGATCGTCGGCGGCCAGGCCCGTCGGCCCCGCTTCGTAGCGGATGCCCATTTGCCAATGGCGCCCGCGCCAGTCGACGTCCGCGACGCGAGCGTCGCTGAAGACCGCCGTGCGGTCATCGAGACGCCCGCGCAACGTGCGATCCACGCGGCCGTCTGCGTTCGAGTCGTACAGGATCACGGGCACGAGGGATCCCCCGTGACGCGCGACGTACGCCCACAGGTCGGCCCCGAGTTCGGCCGTCACCCGCGGTTCGCTCCCGCCGTGAACGACGATCGCTTCGAGGCCCCTGCCGAGATCGTTTTCGGCGTGGAAGTAGAGCTCGCCGTCCGGCGCCTTGTAGTGCACGGCCGGGTCGTAGCTTTCGCCGCGCGGATGGATCCACCAATCGCGCAGCAGCGCCGCGCCCCTGCCCGAGGCGACCACGGCGAATGCCAACACCGAGAGCAGCGTGACGACGATGAGCCGCTTTTTTGTCCTCATGCCGGAAATGTGGCGATTACCACACGGATGTGTCAAACCACGCAAATCCGTGTCAGCGGGATGCAAATGACCGGCATGCGAGGGGCAACGAACCGGCAACGGGAAACGGACACGGGGGCAGGCTGCGGGGGATCACGCCCCGCGCGCGAGCGTCACGATCGCATGGTCCTCGATCACCGGGTTCGCGAGCAGCTTCTCGCACAGCTCGCCCAGCACAGCGCGCGCCTGTGCCTCGTCGCGGGCCTCGAGTTCGAGCTCGAAGAGCTTGCCCTGACGCACGCTCGCAACCGACGCGTGGCCGAGGCTCTTGCAGGCGTTTTGGATCGCCTTGCCCTGCGGGTCGAGAACATCGCGCTTGAGCGTCACGTGAACCACGGCCTTGAACGTCATGTCCCTCTCTCCTCGAGCGCGCGCGCGAAGATCGCGTCTACCTGCCGCAATGCCTCATCGAGACTGAAGATGCGGTCGATCTCTTCCTTCGACAGCGCCTCACTGAATTTCGGGTCCGCCAGCACGCGCTCGCGGAAATCACCGCCGTGATCCCAGGTCTCCAGGGCATGGCGTTGCACGAGCGCGTAGGCGTCTTCGCGGGAGAGCCCCTTGCGCGTGAGCTCGAGCAGCAGCGTGCCGCTGAAGGCGAGCCCGCGCGTGAGATCGAGGTTTTCGCGCATGCGCTCCGCATCCACGACGAGCACCTCCACCAGGCCGGCGAAGCGCTCGAGCATGAAGTCGAGCAGCGTCATGGCGTCGGGAAAGACAATGCGCTCGACGGACGAGTTGCTCATGTCGCGCTCGTGCCAGAGCGCCTGATTCTCCATGCCGGCCGACGCATAGCCCCGCATCACGCGCGCAAGGCCGCAAACGTTCTCGAAGCGCCAGGGATTGCGCTTGTGCGGCATCGCCGAGGAGCCCTTCTGGCCGGCGCCGAACTCCTCCTGGACCTCGCGCACCTCGGTGCGCGCCAGATGTCGGAACTCGACCGAGAATTTTTCGAGGCTCGAGGCGATCAGCGCGAGCGTCGAGAGCAGCGCGGCGTGGCGGTCGCGCTGCACGACCTGGGTGGCCACCGGCTCGAAGCCGATGCCGAGACGGCGGCAGACGGCGACTTCGACGTCGGGCGGTAGATGCGCGAAGGTGCCGACGGCGCCGGAGATCTTTCCCACCGCGGCTTCGACGAGAGCGCGATCGAGTCGCGCCTGCTGACGCTTCATTTCTTCGTGGAAGACGAGCAGCTTGAGCCCGAAGGTGGTCGGCTCGGCGTGGATGCCGTGGGTGCGCCCGATGCAGGGCGTGTGGCGGAACTCGAGGGCGCGTCGCCGCAGCACATCGGATACACGCGCCACACCCGCGCGCAGCAGAGCTCCCGAATCCCGGATCTGGAGTGCGAGCGACGTATCCAACGTATCGCTCGACGTCATCCCGAAATGCAGCCAGCGGGCCGGCTCGCCCACCGTCTCGGCGATCTGCGTCAGGAAGGCGATCACGTCGTGCTTCACGACGCGCTCGATCTCGGCCACGCGCGCGACGTC
Organism: Deltaproteobacteria bacterium; assembly: GCA_031405455.1. Taxonomy (GTDB): domain Bacteria; phylum Myxococcota_A; class UBA9160; order UBA9160; family SMWR01; genus DATBRV01. The sequence continues at coordinate 57,466 of JANNIY010000178.1, forward strand.
GACGCGCGCGCGTGCGCGCAGTTCGACCGCTGCGGCGGCCGGAATCAGCCCGCGCCCGGCGAGTTCGTCGGAGGCAGCGAGCTCGACCTCGAGCCAGCGCTGGTAGCGGCCCTCGTCGCTCCAGATCGCCTGCATCTGCGGCCGCGCGTAGCGCTCGATCATGTGGGACCCAGCCTCAGGAAGACGTAGAAGAGCAGCAGATAATAGGTCACCGGAATCGCGAGCAGCGGCGAATCGATCCGATCGAGCACGCCGCCGAAACCGGGCAGCAGCGTGCCGGTGTCCTTGACCGCGGCGTCGCGCTTGAGCAGCGATTCGACCAGGTCGCCCACGATCGCGACCAGCGAAATCACCAGCCCGAAGACGAGCGCAGCGCCCCAGCCGAATGACTGCGAAAGCGACGGCCAGAAGAAGTCGAAGATCGCCTTGGCGAGAAAGCCGGCCAGCGTGCCCGCAAACAAGCCGCCGATCGCGCCCTCGACGCTCTTGCCCGGGCTGATCTTGGGCGCGAGCTTGCGCCGGCCGTACGCACGCCCCGCGAAATACGCCCCGGCGTCCGACCAGACGACCACCGTGAGCGTGTAGATCATGAAGAAGATGCCGGCCTCCTCGACGATCCCGAGCTGCGCGACGGCGCCGCGCCCGAAGCGGGAGATCACCGAATCGTGGAACTGGCGCAACACGATCGTGTGCGAAAGCAGCCAACCCACGTAGAACACGCCAAAGAAGGTCCCCGAGATGCTCGCGAGCGAATCCTTGATCTGCGCCTTGCCGAGCTGGCGCACCATCACGGCGAGCAGCGTCGCCGTCATCAGCAGTGTCGCGTGATACTCGTTGCCCATGAAGGCGACGACGGGCAGCGCCGCGCCCGCCACGAGCCCGTAGGCAACGAGCGGCTGCGCGCCCTTGTCTTCGATCAGACGGTAGAACTCGCGCTGGCCGAGCAGGATGATGACGACGACCGTCGCGAGGTAGGGGATCCCGCCGAGGACGATCAGGTAGACGACCGCCGGAACCAGCACCGCCGCGGAAAGCAGCCGCACGACGAGATCGCTGCGCTTCTTCGGACTCTTCGGGACCGCGGGGGTCGGGGGCTGCGGATGGATCGTCGCGGACGCGCCGCCCTCGCCAGCGTTCGTGGGCACCGGCTGGGCCTCGCTCACGCGCCGCGGCCGACGACGCCCCGGCCGCTATGGCCGAAGCCGCCCTCACCGCGTTCGGTGGCATCGAGGGCCGTCACCTCTTCCCACTCCGCGTGCGCGACCGGCGCGATCACGAGCTGCGCGATGCGATCTCCGCGTTCGATCGTGAACGCCTTCTCCCCGGTGTTGCACACGATGACCTTCACCTCGCCCCGGTAGTCGGAGTCTATCGTACCGGGAGCGTTGGGCAGGACGATTCCGTGCGCGAGCGCGAGCCCGCTGCGCGGGCGCACCTGCGCTTCGTAGCCCTCGGGCACGGCGATCGCGAAGCCCGTGGGAATCAGCGCGCGTTCGCGGGGAGCGACGACGACCGCCGCTTCGACGGCCGCATGCAGATCGAAGCCCGCCGCACCGCGCGTCGCGCGCGCGGGAAGCGGCAGGTCGTGCGCGCCGCGCAGGCGCGCGATGCGCACCCGTACGCCGGCGCGCACTTCCGCCAAGTGTTCAGTCCTTCGCGGCGGCTTCCGCCAGCGCTTCCTTCCGCGACAGACGGATGCGGCCCGAGGGGTCGATGTCGATGCACTTCGCGAGCACCTCGTCGCCCTCGGCAACGACGTCGGTCACCTTCTCGACGCGTCCCTCGGCGAGATGGCTGATGTGGATCAAGCCATCCGTGCCGGGGAAGATCTCGACGAAGGCGCCGAAATCGGTGATGCGCTTCACCTTGCCGAGATAGACGCGGTCGAGTTCCGCTTCCTGCGTCAACTCCTGCACCATCGCCTCGGCGCGCTCGAGCGCATCCGAATCCGGCGAGAAGATCGTCACCTGACCCGTATCCTCGATGTCGATCTTGGTGCCGGTCGTCTCCTGGATCGCGCGGATCACCTTGCCGCCGGGCCCGATCACGTCGCGGATCCGATCGGGCTTGATGCGGATCATCTTGACCCGCGGCGCGTAACGCGACAGCTCGGTGCGGGCCTTGAAGCCTGCGAAATCCTGGGCCGTATCGCGTTCCATGCAGTCGAGGATGTGCAGGCGTCCGACCCGGGCCTGCTCGAGCGCCTGCTCCATGACCTTCCAGTCGATGCTGCGGACCTTGATGTCCATCTGCACCGCGGTGACGCCCGCGCGCGTCCCGGCGACCTTGAAGTCCATGTCGCCGAGGTGGTCTTCGTCGCCGAGGATGTCGGAGAGGATGGCCACGCGGTCGCCGTCTTCGATCAGACCCATCGCGATGCCGGCAACCGGCGCCTCGATCGGGACACCGGCGTCCATCAGCGAGAGCGTCGCGCCGCAGACCGTCGCCATCGAGGACGACCCGTTCGACTCGAGCGTCTCCGAAACGATGCGCAGCGTGTAGGGAAAGACCTCGCGCGGCGGTAGCACCGATTGGATCGCGCGCTCGGCGAGATTGCCGTGACCGACCTCGCGCCTGCCCGGCCCGCGCAGCGGCCGCGCCTCGCCCACCGAGAACGGCGGGAAGTTGTAGTGCAGGTAGAAGCGCTTCGAGAAACGCTCGGCGATGCCGTCGATCGTCTGCTCGTCGAACTTGCCGCCGAGTGTCGTGTAGACGAGCGCCTGCGTCTCGCCGCGTGTGAACAGCGCCACGCCGTGCGGCCGCGGCAGCGGGCGCACCTCACACGCGATCGGACGGATGTCCGTCGGCTTGCGCCCATCGATGCGTTCACCGTGATCGAGGATGCGTCGGCGCACGAGATCCGAGCGCAGATCGTGAAGCGAACTCTTCACGTCGTTGCTGAGATTGCGCAAGCCGTCTCGCCGCCCCTCGACCGCGGCGAGCGTATCGAGTGTGACTCGCTCACTGCGGTAGGGCTCGAGGAAGCTGGTGATGACCTCCTTCTCGATCTCCGCGATCGCGGTGTAGCGCTCGTCCTTCTTCACCATGCGCAGCGCCGCGGCCAGCCGCGTCTCGGCGCGCTCGCGCACCTTCGCGTCGAGCGCCGTGCGGTCGGGCAGCTCGGCCAGCACGATCTTGGTCTTTCCGGATCGTTGGCGCAGGCTCTCCTGGGCGTCGAGCGACGGCGCGAGGGCGGCGTGCGCGGTGCGCAGGGCGGCGAGCAGCTCGCTCTCCGGGATGTTCTTTGCCGAGCCCTCGACCATCACGAGCGCCTGGCGGCTGCCCGCGACGACGATGTCGAGATCGCTCGTCGAGATTTCCTCGCGCGAGGGGTTCACGATCAGGCGGCCGTCGATGCGGGCGAGCCGCACGGCCGAAATCGGCCCCAGGAAGGGCAGCTGCGACAGCGTGAGCGCGGTCGAGGCGCCGATGAAGGCCGGGATGTCGGGCGTATTCGCCTCGTCCGCCGAGAGCACCGTTGCCGTGATCTGCACCTCGTCGCGGAAGACCTCCGGGAAGAGCGGCCGGATCGAACGGTCGATGAATCGGGAGATCAGGACCTCGCGGTCTGCCAGGCGCCCTTCGCGCTTGAAGAAGCCGCCGGGAATCTTGCCTGCCGCCGACGTCTTCTCGACGAAGTCGACGGTGAGCGGGAAGAAATCGATGCCCTCGCGGGGCTTGCCGGTGGTGACGGTGACCAGCACGACGGTTTCGCCATACGTCACGACGACGGCGCCAGCGGCCTGCTTGGCCAGGCGGCCGGTCTCGAGCGTCAGTGTGCGGCCGCCGAGCTCGAACGAGACTGTTTCGGGTTTAAACCAATAAGAAGGCATGCGTGCTTCCATCTCCTCTCCGACCGCTACGGGCCGGAGTCATTGTGGGCAGACGCCATGGGGGTGGAGGATCGACACGCGGTGGAATGCGGAATCAGCGATGCGCGAAGCCGAGCTTCGCGAATGGCAGACTTCCGCATTCCCTGACGCTGCGTCCGGCGTTGCCCGGTTCGTTTGCGCTGAAAGCGTCTGCTTTCAGGTCTTGCCTGTCCAATCTAGGTCATCGTTTCGATTCGCCGCGAGAGTTTGCCCGGCCGAAGCCGGGCGCGAACTAGCGGCGCAGACCGAGGCGCTCGATGATCGCCCGGTACCGATCCGGACCCGTCCTCCGTAGGTAGTCGAGCAGCCGGCGGCGCTGGCTCACGAGGTGCAGCAGGCCGCGGCGGGAATGGTGATCTTTCGCGTGTAGCTTGAAGTGATCCGCGAGCTGATTGATCCGCTCAGTCAATAGCGCGACCTGCACTTCCGACGAACCCGTGTCCGTGTCGTGCGTGCGATAGGCTTCGACTGCGCTCTGCTTGGCGGCTCTCGAGATCAACTGCGGTTCCTTCCCGTTCGATGCTTGTGGTTCGTCGCGTATGCGCGGGTTTGAGCCGCGCTCCCGCCCTCGAAATCGGCTGCGGAGGCGACGGCGAGGGGCCCGAGCTGCGTTGCCCCTGTGATGCGGGCGGATTGTGGCAGAGCTAGGGGGACCCGGCAAGCGACTGCAGAACCCGCAGCGGCTGGAGGCGTCTCCCGGGACGGATCTCGAGGACGGCGATCAGCTCGCCCCCCGGACCCACGGCGGCCACTCGCCCCTCGGGTGGCAGCGCCACTCCTGGCAGCGTCACGTCGTTGCCGTTGCGAACGCGGCGCTCATCGGGCGCCTCTAGCCGGACCACGGCGAGCCCGAGCACGTTGACGGGGGGGATCAGCCTCGCCTCGAGCTTCCCGGCGCTCGCGAGCGCCTCGAGCTCCTCCACTGTTGCGGCATCCTCGATGCCGAAGGGACCGCTGCGCGTGCGGCGCAGCGCAGCGAGAAAGGCGCCGCAGCCGAGCGCCGTGCCGGCGTCGGCCGCCAGGCTGCGCACGTAGGTGCCGGTCGAGCAGAGCACCTCGATGCACGCACGCGGCGGCTGATAGCGAATCAGGGTGAGCGCATCGATGCGGACCTTCTTGGACGCGCGCGGCACGTCCTGGCCCTCGCGGGCCATCCGGTGCAGCGGAACGCCGCCGATCTTCACCGCGCTGAACATCGGCGGCACCTGCTCGATTTCGCCGAGGAAGCCCGCGAGTACTGCGCGCAAGCTCGCCTCGGAGGGAAGCTCGCCGCTGTAGCGCCGCAGCACGCGGCCCTCGGCGTCGAGCGTATCCGTCTCGGCCCCCAGCTCGATTTCGCCCGTGTAGGCCTTGGCGCCGGCCGACAGGAAGGGCACGAGCTTGGTCGCCTCGCGCACGGCGAGCGGAAGCACGCCGGTCGCGAGCGGATCGAGCGTGCCGAGGTGGCCGATCCGGCGCGTTCCGAGCCAGCGCCGCGCGGCATCGACCACGTCGTGCGACGTCCAGCCGCGGGGCTTGTCGACGACGAGGAAGCCCGCCGCTCCGGGCGACTCGGGTCTACGCCGAGCCATCGTCCTCGATCTCCTTCAGAACCTGCAGGGTCTGGCTGCCGAGCGCGAGCGAGGGGTCGAAGCGGAAGCGCAGCTCGGGCATGCGTCGCAGCGGCAGCTCGCGAGCGAGCCGGCGCCGCAGGAAGGAAGCCGCACTCTCGAGACCGGCTTCGATGCGCCCGAGTTCGTCGGAATCGTCGGCCGCCAGCGCGCTCCAGAAGACCAGCGCGTTCGATAGATCGGGGGCCACGTCGACGCGCGTGATCGTGATCAGCCCGATGCGCGGATCGGTTGCCTCCGCCCGCAACAGCTTCGCGATCTCGCTCTGGAGCTGCTCGGCGATGCGCTCGGTGCGCCGCGACATCGTCAGTCCTCCGAATCCCACGTCGTCTCCTGGTACGGGAGCTCGACGATCTCGACATCCACGTGGATCACCTCGGCGAGGTGCATTTCCTCGATGAAGCGCGCCGCCTGCTCGAGCACGGCGCGAACCCGCACCGGATCGCTTCCCGCCGCGGCGAGCCCGATCACCGCGCGCTGCCAGGTGTCCTGGCCGCCGACTTCGGCGACCGAGAGCTTGAAGCGGTTGCGCACCCGCTGCGCGATCGAGCGCACGACACCGCGCTTCTGCTTGAGGGACTGGGAATCGTGTACGTGGATCTCGACGGCGGCCGCCCCGACGATCATGCGAGCGTCGCGGCCCGCTCCTCGCGCACGTACGCCTCGATGACGTCACCCACCTTGACGTCGTTGAAGCCTTCGATCCCGATTCCGCACTCGAAGCCAGAGTTCACTTCGCGCGCGTCGTCCTTGAAGCGCTTGAGCGAAGCGATCTTGCCCTCGTAGATCTGGACGCCGTCGCGCAGCAGCCGCGCCATGCCGCCGCGCCGGATCAGCCCTTCCACGATGTAGCTACCGGCGATCATCCCGATGCGCGGAACGGTGAAGGTCGCGCGCACCTCCGCGCGGCCGAGGAAGACCTCGGTCACCGTCGGCGGTAGCAGGCCCGTCATGGCCTTGCGAACCTCGTCGCTGACCTCGTAGATGATCTGGTAGGCGCGGATGTCGACGCCCTGCGCCTCCGCCGCGCGACGCGCGGCCGGATCCGGGCGCACGTGGAAGGCGACCACGATCGCGCCGGTCGCCCGCGCCAGCATCACGTCCGTCTCGGTCACTGCGCCGACACCGGAATGCACGACGTTCACCTTCACGGCGTCGGTCGAGAGCTTGAGCAGGGCCTCGCGCAGCGCCTCGACGGAGCCGTGCACGTCGGCCTTCACCAGGATCGCCAGCTCCTTGACGCCGCCGCTCGCGGTCTGCCCGTAGAATTCTTCGAGGCTCATCGGAGCGCGGGCTTCCTCGGGCGGCGCCCGCCGTTCGATCAGGCGATGATCGATGATGTCCTTCGCGACGCGTTCACTCTCGACGACGTTGAGCGGAGCGCCGGCATCGGGAACGCACGAGAGGCCGATCACCTGCACCGGCATCGACGACGTGGCCTCGTCCACGCGCTGGCCCTTGTCGTCCTCCATCGCGCGCACGCGCCCGAAAGCGGTGCCGATCACGACCATGTCGCCGCGGCGCAGCGTGCCATCGCGCACCAGCACCGTCGCCACCGGTCCGCGGCCCTTGTCGAGCCGCGATTCGATCACGACGCCCATCGCGCGCAGTGTGGGATCGCAGCGCAATTCCAGCAGGTCGGCCTGCAGGGCGAGCATTTCGAGCAGCTGATCGATGCCCGTGCCCTTCGTCGCAGAGACGTTGACGCAGATCGTCTCGCCGCCGAAATCTTCCGGCACGAGGCCATGTTCCATCAACCGCTGGCGCGCCTGCTGCGGGTTCGCGCCGGGCAGATCGCACTTGTTGACGGCGACCACGATCGGCACCCCCGCCGAGCGGGCATGGTCGATCGCTTCGATCGTCTGCGGCATCACGCCCTCGGTCGCCGCCACCACGAGCACCACGATGTCCGTGAGCTGGGCGCCGCGAGCGCGCATCGCCGTGAAGGCCGCGTGGCCGGGCGTATCGATGAAGGTGAGCTTCTTCTCACCGATGTGCACCTGGTAGGCGCCAATGTGCTGCGTGATTCCGCCCGCCTCGCCGGCGACGACGTCGGTCTTGCGGATCGCGTCGAGCAGCGAGGTCTTGCCGTGATCGACGTGGCCCATCACGGTGATGATCGGCGGGCGCAGTACGCGCGCCGGCGCGGTATCGGCGGGGCGATCGTCCCCGAAGAAATCCTGCTCGCGGAACGCGACGTCCTGCACCTCGAAGCCGAACTCCGCCCCGACGGTGCGGGCCGTTTCGAGATCGAGCGTCTGATTGACGGAAACCATCGTGCCGAGCTTCATCAGCTCGCGCTGCACGGCCGCGGCCTTGACGCCGAGCATGCGCGCGAGTTCACCCACGGTAGCGGAGCCCTCGACGCGCACGACCCGCTTCTCTTCGCGCGGCACGCGCTGCGCCGCCGGCTTCTCGACCACCGGCGCGTCGCGCCGGCGCCGTCGCGGGGACACCATCGAGCGTGGCTCGACCGAAATCGGGCGGCGCGCGAGTGTTCGCGAAGTGGCCTGGCGGGCGAGGTTCTCCTGCTCGCGCAGGTTCACGACCTCGCGCACGCGCTTGCGTTCCTTCGCCGCGCGCTCTGCGGTTTCCGCAGCCGCGGTGGCCGCACGGCCCGGGCCCGTCGGACGACCGCGCTTCTCTTCCGACTCGACCGGCTCCTGGGGAACCAGCGGCCCCGCCCCGGTCGCTACCTCGGCCGCACGGATCGGCTCCGGGATCGGCTCGGGATCGGGGATCAGCTCGGATTCGGGGGTCGGCTCGCCGGGCAATGGCGCCGCAACCGGCGCTGAAACGATGGGGGGAGCCGGAGCAGCCGGCTCGACGACGGGCGGGGGCTCGGGGGCAACCTTCTTGCGCCGGCGGATCACCGCGCCGCCGGTATCCCCCTCGACACGACTCTCGGTGACGGCGCCCGGCGCGAGACGCACGCCGCCCAGCTTTTTGCGCAGCCTGTCGACTTCGGCCTCGTCGAGCGAGGCCATCGCGCTCTTGAGCTCGACGCCGACGGCTGCCGCCCGCTCGACGAAATCGTTGCGGTCGATGCCGAGCTCTTCCGCCAGTTTGTAGGCCCTGATCTTCGCCATTCACTCTCTCGCCGCGTCCGCGCACCCGCCGTCATGCGGCGTGCGCCACCCGGCTCATTCCGTCGCGGGACTCGCGTCGGCTTCCGCCTGCACGGGCGCCTCGGGTGCGGCAGCAGCCTGCGCCGCAGCCGTGGCAGCAGCGGCCGCTGCCGCAGCCGTCTCCGCCGCAACCCGTATGGCTTCGACACGCGCCGCCTCTTCTTCGATCTTCTTGCGCTCCGCGAGTTCGCGTGCGCGTTGCTGAATTGCTCGGGCACCGGCTTCGTCGATGCCGGGGAACGACGTGAGCAGCCCGAGGTCGCTGGCCGCGAGATCCTCGAGCGACGTGATCCCCTGTTGCAACAACAGCTCCGCATCGGCGTCGCCGCAGCCTTCGACGACCGAAACGGCCTCCGAAAGCCACTGCGCCAGCTCGCGCATCTTCGACTCGCTCTTGATGTCGATTCGCCAGCCCGTGAGCTGGACGGCGAGCCGCACGTTCTGGCCCTTGCGCCCGATCGCGAGCGAGAGCTGATCGTCGGGGACGATCACGTCCATCGACTTCGCGCCCTCGTCGATGATCACCTTCGAGACTTGCGCCGGCGAGAGCGACGAACACACGTAGCGCGCCGGATCCGGGCTCCACGGCACGATGTCGATTCGCTCGCCGCGCAGCTCCTGCACGACCGCCTGCACGCGGCTGCCCTTCATGCCGACGCATGCGCCCACCGGGTCGACGTCGCTGTCTCGCGACACCACGGCAACCTTCGAGCGCCCGCCCGGCTCGCGCGCAGCCGCCTGAATCGTGACGATGCCCTCGTACATCTCGGGCACTTCCTGCTCGAAGAGCTTCGTCAGCATCTCGAGGCAGGTGCGCGAGAGGATGATCTGGGCGCCCTTCGACGCCTTGTTGACGTCGATCACATAGGCACGCACGCGATCGTTCGGGCGATAGGTTTCCCTTGGCACCTGCTCGCGCAGCGGCAGCACGGCCTCGGCGCGCCCGAGATCGACGATGATCGCGCCCTTCTCGAAGCGCCGGACGATGCCGTTCACGATCTCGCCCTTGCGGTCCTTGTACTCCTCGAAGACGTTGTCGCGCTCGGCCTCGCGGATCATCTGGATGATCACCTGCTTGGCCGTCTGCGCGAGAATGCGTCCGAAGCCCGAGGTATCGACCTTCACGCCGATCTCGTCACCGAGTTCGGCTTCGGGGTCGTAGCGGTGGGCCTCCGCGAGCGTGATCTGGCTGGTCGCATCGGCGACGTCCTCGACGACCTCGCGGAATTCGAAGAGCTCGATCTCACCGAGTTCTTCGTTGTAGCGGGCCTCGATTTCGCGGTCCTGGCCCTGCGCACGCCGCGCGGCCTGCTTCATGGCTTCCTCGACCGCGCGGATGATCTCCTTGCGGTCGATTCCCTTGTCCTTGGCGATCTGATCGATCTCGCGTTTCAGGCCGAGCATGGACGCACCCTCTTCGGGTTCGCGTGCGGCGCGAAGTCGTCACGCGTGAACTTGTAGATTCGATGAGCCTTCGTGATCTCCGCGAACGGCAGGTTGTATTCCCGCCCATCCACCAAAACCCGGGCGATGCCCGCTTCGAAAGCGACGAGCACACCGCGGAAGCGCCGACGTCCGTCGATCGGTCGCAGCGTCTCGACCTGCACTTCTCCGCCGCATGCGACCTGGAAATCCTTCTCGCGCGCGAGCAGTCGGTCGAGGCCCGGGGACGAAACCTCCAGGCGATACGGCACCGCGATCGCGTCGGCCGCGTCGAGCTGGCTGCCGATCTCCCGCGCCACCGCGGCGCAGCGCTCGATCGGTACGCGTCCGTCGGCCTCGGGCGTGTCGAGCGTGACGCGCAGCAACCACGGCGCGCGGCCGCGCGTGAGCAAGGCGTCAACCAGCTCGAAACCCGAGTCGCGGACGACCGGTTCGATCAGCACCTTGAGCTCCTCCGGAATGTCCCGATACACGGCAAGCTCTGGCCCACAAACAAAAAAAGCGGACTCGACGCCCACTTTCACCACCGGGACCCGATGGTCCCAACCACCCGCTGCGCTTGCGAAGATCCAGCCCCGCGGACCGCTTCCCCAGCGCAACGGTGGGGGTGGGCGACCTGCGTTTCACTGCGTAAGCCGGCGCAAACTATCTAAAATGCAAGGGGAATGCAAACTCCGGGGGGCGGGCGCCGCCACCGCGGCGGGCGAGCGGGGAAGCCTAACGACCGGGCAGCTCGAGCGCTCCACGCAGGTCGGCCACGCGCCGAAAGCCGTGGCGCGAGGCGTAGGCGGCGATGCCGTCGGCGATTTCACCCGCGACGGCCGGGTTCAGGTAGTTCGCGGTCCCGACCTGCACGGCCGTGGCCCCGCACAGCAGGAACTTGATGGCATCCTCGGCGCTCGCGATGCCCCCGATCCCGCATACGGGGATCTGGACCGCCCGCGCCGCCTGCCAGACCATGCGCAGGGCGATCGGCCGGATCGCTGGCCCCGAAAGCCCCCCTAGCACGTTCGAGAGCAGTGGGCGGCGCGTCTCGATGTCGACTTCGAGCGCCTGGACGGCGTTGATCAGGCTGATCCCGTTCGCGCCCTCGGCCTCGCATACGCGGGCCATCGCCGCGATGTCCGTCACGTTGGGCGAGAGCTTCACGAGCAGCGGCAACGTGGTGGCGCGCCGTGTCGCGCGCACCAATTCGGCCAGCACCTGCGGTTGCTGGCCGAACTCGATGCCCCCGCTCTTCACGTGCGGACAGGAGGCGTTCACCTCGATCCCCGCCACGCGCGGCACCCCGGTCAGGCGCTTGCACACTTCTGCGTAGCGCTCGATCTCGGTCTCGAACACGCTCGCGATCACGGTGACGCCCTCCGGCAGCGCCGGCAGCTTGTCGCGAACGAAGGCTTCGACGCCCACGTTCTCGAGGCTGATCGCGTTGAGCATTCCCGACGGTGTCTCGGCGATGCGCGGCGGAGGGTTTCCGGAGCGCGGCTCGAGGGTGAGGCTCTTGGCGACGAAGCCGCCAATCCGGCGCAGATCGAGGAACGGCGCGAGCTCGACGCCGTAGCCGAAGGTGCCCGAGGCGGTGAGCACGGGGTTGCGCAGCCGGATGCCGCCGAGATCGACGCTCGTGTCGAGCGCATCGCTCACGGCAGCGCTCCCCAGGCAATTTCGCTGGCCTCGAACGCCGGTCCGTCACGACACACGAGGGCGAAGCCTCCGCGCGCCAGCGGTGCGGCGCACCCCAGGCAAACACCGAAGCCGCAGGCCATGTGGTTTTCGAGCGATACGACGCAAGCCCGGCCGCTGGCGGCCGCGAGGATCGCGACACGCTCCATCATCGCGCGCGGCCCGCAGGTGTAGACCCGGGCCGCCCCCGGCTCCGCGAGCGAGCGTTCGAGCAACGCCGTCACGAGTCCACGCTCACCGCGGCTGCCGTCCTCGGTCGCGATCCGAAGCGAGACGTCGAGCGCGGCGAAATCCGCCTCTGCCATCAAATCGGCGCCGGTGCGGGCCCCGAGCAGCACTTCCACGCGCCCGCCGTTCTGGCTGCGCGCTGCGAGCTCGTAGACCGATGCGATGCCCGTGCCGCCCGCCACGAGCACGGCCCGCTCACCCGCTGCGGGCGTCGGGAAGGGGCGACCCAGCGGGCCCACGACGCGCAGCCTCTGCCCGGGAAGCGTTTCGGCGAGCAGCCGCGTGCCGCGACCGACGCGGCGGTAGAGGATCTCGACCTCGGCTCCTCCCTGCTCGGGCCGGCTGCGGAAGATCGCCATCGGGCGCGGCAGCAACGGATCCGTGCGCTCCACCGACGTGCGCGCGCCGGGCGAGAGCATCACGAATTGCCCGGGCAGGAAGCCCGGCCAGCCCGGAACGCGCAGGCGCAGCCGCAGGTTCTCGCCGCCCTCACAGCGGTTCTCGATCACCTCGGCATCGACCCGCAGCGCGCGCGGCCCCCCGGCGGACGCGTCCGCTCCCGCGTCGGGTTTCGCCTCGCGGTGCGGCGCTGCGCGATCAACCACGTTCGACTCCGATCTTGTGGAGCTTGATCTTGCGCGAGAGGCTCTCGCGCGCGATGCCGATGGCGGCGGCCGTGCGCGAGATGTTCCAGCCGTGCTCGCGCAGCTTCACGAGAAGATACTCGCGCTCGAATCCCTGTCGCGCCCGCTCGAGCGTACCGCCTTCCTCGGCGTCTCCGAGCGCCGCGGCGCGCAACGCTTCCGGGAGGTCGCGCGCATCGATGCCCGGTCCCGGCGTCATGATCACGAGCCGCTCCATCAGGTTGCGCAGCTCGCGCACGTTCCCCGGCCAGGCGTGCGCCTCGAGCGCCGCCAGACACGCCGGCGTCAGCTCGCGCGGCCGCGTTCCCGACTCGGCGCAGAATTCCTGCACGAAGTGACGCGCCAGGATCTCGACGTCCTCGCGCCGCTCTCGCAAGGGCGGCACGGCGAACGGGATCACGTTCAGCCGGTAGTACAGATCCTCGCGGAAGCGGCCCGCAGCGATCTCCTTTTCGAGGTTCTTGTTCGTCGCGGCGATCACGCGCACGTCGATCTGGATCGACTCGATACCGCCGACGCGCTCGAAGCTGTGCTCCTGAAGAATGCGCAGGACTTTCGCCTGCGTCATCAGGCTCATGTCGGCGATCTCGTCGAGAAAGATCGTCCCGCCGTGGGCCAGCTCGAATTTCCCGCGTTTCTGGGCGAGCGCGCCCGTGAACGCGCCCTTCTCGTGGCCAAACAGCTCGGATTCGATCAGCTCTCCCGGCAGGGCGGCGCAATTCACCTCGACGAACGGGCTCTCGCAGCGCCGGCTCTGGAGGTGGATCTGGCGCGCGACGAGCTCCTTGCCGGTGCCGTTCTCGCCCGTGATCAGCACCCAGGCGTTCGTGGGGCCCGCCACCTGGATCTGCTGCTTGAGCTGCGCGATCCCATCGGAGCGGCCGAGAATTTCGTGCGCGCGCAACGCCAGCGCGCGCAGACGTCGATTCTCCCGCTCGAGACGCGCGCGCTCGAGCGCGTGTTGAAGCGTCAACAGCAGCTTGTCGATCGACAGCGGCTTCTCGACGAAATCGAAGGCGCCGAGGCGTGTGCTGCGCACCGCCGTGTCGATGGTCCCGTGGCCGCTCATCATCACCACGGGCAGCTGCGGCCAACGCTCGCGCAGTTCGGCGAGCACCGAGATGCCATCCCTTCCCGGAAGCGCGATGTCGAGCAGCACCAGATCCGGCAATCGCTCGCGCGCGAGCGCCGCGAGCGCCACTTCGCCGTCCGCCGCCATGCGCGTTTCGAAGCCCTCATCGCACAGGATGCCCTCCAGCGATCGCCGGATGCTCTCTTCGTCGTCGACGATCAGGATGCGTTCCACCTAGGCTCCCCGCGCCGGCAGCTCGACGATGAAGCGCGTGCCCCGCGGCTCGTTGTCCTGCACGCGGATGTAGCCATGGTGATCGGCCACGATGCGCGAAACGATCGCGAGGCCGAGCCCCGTGCCGTTCGCACGCGTCGAGAAGTAGGGCTCGAAAATGCGGCGCCGGTCTTCCAGCGGAATCCCGACACCGTCGTCTGCCACCTCGAAGCGCACACTTTGCAGCGACGGGTCCCAGGCGCTGCTCACCATCACCCGACCGCTCCGGCCGACGCGCTGGCCTCGCTGCACGGCGGCGATCGCATTGTCGATCAGATTGGTGAGGGCCCGACGGATCTGCTCGCGATCGATGTCGACCGTCGGCAGGCTCGGATCGAGGTTCGCGTCGAAAGCGACGTGTTCGGTGCCGTCGTAGCTCGCGACGGCGTCGGCGATCAGGCGATTCAGATCGCCGGCCTGCGGGTTCGCCGTCGGCAGCCGCGCGAAATTCGAGAACTCGTCGACGAGCAGCTTCAACCCGTCGACCTGGCTGGTGATGGCGTCGACACACTCGTCGAAGACCCGGATATCCTCGGGGTCTGCCCCGATCCGCTGGCGAAAGCGTCGCCGGATGCGCTGCGCCGACAGCTGGATCGGCGTCAGCGGATTCTTGATTTCGTGGGCGATCCGGCTCGCCACCTCGCGCCAGGCGACCATGCGTTGCACCTTGACCGGCTGCGTGTAGTCGTCGAGCACGACCACCCGGCCGAGCACACCGCCCGCCTCGTCGTGGAGCAGCGTCACCGTCACGAGCAGCGTCGCGAGATCCTCGCCGAGAGGCACCTGGAGCTGGCGCCGGATGCTCTCGCGCGCGCCCGAGCGGAGCCTGCCGCCCAGCTCGACGATCAGGTCGCGCAGCTGCGGCTGCGCCACGTGATCGACGAAGCGGCCCCCGATGGGGTTCGCGTCGGACGCAATTCCGAGCTGATGGCGCGCCGAGGGATTGAGCGTGGTGATCCGGCCGTCGGCGTCGAGCGAGAGCACGCCGGCGCCGATCGTGCCGAGCACCACTTCCATCGAGCGGCGCCGCTGATCGAGCTCGGCGTTCGAGTGTTCGAGCCGCGCCCGCGCGTCGCGCAGATCGCGCGTCATGTCGTTGAACGAACGCACCAGAAATCCGACCTCGTCGTCGGCGGGCAATTCGACCGCCACTTCGAGATTTCCGCGCGCAACCTCGGCGGAGGCTGCGGCCAGCGCACGGATCGGGCCGGTCACGCCCTTCGCGATCCGAAATCCGACCCAGGTGGCCAGCATCAGGATCACGAGAAAGCCGAGCAGCAGCTCGAGCAGATAGACCGTGCGGATGTTCCACGCGCTCGGCCGCAGCGCGCGGTACTGCGCAAGCGTGTCGCGGATGCTCGCTGTGTCCGGGGCGAGCGACTCGGGCAGGAAGAAGGCGAAGACCAGGGCGCCGGCCGTGCGTCCGGGCCGCCGGCTCGAGGCGATCGGCACCGCGCCCTGGATCACGTCTCCCTTGCCGGCCCGCTGCACCCGCCAGCCCGAGCGACCCTTGAGCGCCTGACGGACCAGTTCGCTGTCGCCGCGCGAAAAATCGCTCGACGGCACTTCCGGGTTGACGGCGCTCAGGATCTCGTTGCTGCCGCGGCCGAAGATCTCGACGACACCGAGATCGTAGGCGCGCTGCTCCGCCTCGATCAAGGCGGAAAGCGCGGCGCGATTCTCCTCGCGCAACAGGCCCCGCTTCGCGACCTGTTCGGCGATTCGCCCACCATACACCAGGGAGCGTTTCGCCATCCCCTCGTAATAGTTTTCTGCCATCCGGCCGCTCTTCTCGAGCGCGCCATCGACCTGCACGCTGAACCAACGGTCGATCGACTGCGTGACGATGACCGCCGAGATCGCGAACAGCAGGGAGGCGGTGATGAACGCGATCAGGACGAACGCCGACACGAACTTGAGATTCAGATGCGAGCCGAGCGTGCCGCGGCGGCGCTCGCCGACCAGCTTCCAGAAGTTGCGCGTGACCAGGAAGCCGAGCAGCAGGATCAGGATCACGACGACCGCATTCAGGAACAGGAAGAGCCCGCTGTCGCCGATCAGCTCGCTGAGACCTGCGATCGGCTGGAGCAGGAGCAGGGCCAGCAGCACGACGCCGACGCCGCTGCTGATCCACAGCTCGCGCCGTCGCCTCCGGCGTTCGGCTTCGGGAAGTCGACGGATGTCCGCGTCCACGGGATGGCCCGGGCTCGCGGGGGCGGGCTCCGAAGGCTGGCTTGCGTGCGGCATGGGGGGGAAGGCCTCACCAGGCGCGGTGGGTCGTCAGCCAGCGCACCGGTCGTACTCCGGTTTGCGCCTTCCGAGCTAAGACGGCGAAAATACTAATCAAACTCGCCAGCTACTGCAAGCGATTCCCATCAAGATCTGCGCCTTTCCGGACGATGTAGCACCCGTATTTCCCGCTACCGCGCGATGACGTGAGGTCTGGGTGTCGGCGATTCTCGAACGCCACCGCGAGCGCTTCCTCGCGGATCCGGGGGATACCCGTGCCTTCGCCGCTCTCGAGGAGGGCTGGTTCGTCGCGGGACGCTGGGACGACCTCGTCGGTCTCTACGAACAACGCCTGGCGGCAGCGGATCTCGCCAAGGACCCCAAGCAACGTGCCGGAATGCTCCTGCGCCTCGGCCAGGTCCGGGCCGAGCGGCGCGGGGATCTCGACGCAGCGGCGCGCTGCTTCCGGGATGCCTTTGCCGCCAGTCCGGAGCAGCGGCCCGCGCTGCGCGAGCTGCGCCGCATCCACGCCTCGCGCGCGCAGTGGGACGTGGCGCTCCAGCTCGCAGACCTCGAGATCGCGTTGCCGATGCGCGACGAAGAGCGCGCCGCGCTGCTCGCCGAAACCGCCGAGATCTGGCTGCGCGAGCTCCGCGATTCGGAGCAGGCCCGCCAGCTGCTCGCACGCGCGCTCGCGCTCGTTCCGGATCAGCCGGCTGCGCTCGAAGGCCTCGCGCGCGCCTGCGAGGCGGAAGCTCAGCACCAGGAGGCCGCCACTGCCTGGGATCGCCTCGCCGCGAATCGGCGTGGGGCGGAGCGCGCTGCGGCGTTGGCCGCCCAGGCCGCGCTCTACGCCGGACCGCTCGGCGACCCCGCGCGCGCCAGCGAACTCTATCGGCGTGCGCTGAGCGACGATCCGCGCTGCGCCGCCGCCGTGGATGGCCTTTGCATCCTGGCACGCGCGTCCAAGGAGTGGAGCCTGCTCGCATCGCTGCTCGAACGTCGCTTCGAAGCCGCGAGCGAGCCACGAGCGCGCGCCGAAATCGCCATCGAAGCCGGACAGCTCGCCTCCGAAAGGCTGGCCAGCCCCGAACGCGCACGCAGCTGGTGGCTGCGCGCGCTCGCCGATGCCCCCGCGGACACGCGCGTGATCGACGGACTCGCCGAAGTGGCGCGCGGACGCGACGACGATACCGAGCTGCTGCGCTGCCTCGAACAGCGAGCCGAGATCAGCGGCGACGAGACGCCCGTTTCGGTGCTGCTGGAAGCCGCCTCGTTGCGTTCGGACCGCGGCGAAGATACGGCGGCGACGGCCTGGCTCGAACGCGCGCTGCGGCGCTCACCCGATGACGCGTTGGTCGTCGAAGCCCTCTCCGACACACTCTCGCGTCTGGGCCGCTCGGAGGAGCTGGTCGACGTGCTCGAACGGCGCGCCGCCCTCGCTGGCGATGACGTTGCCTGCCGCACCGCCGTGCTCGCAGATCTCGGGGCGCTGCACGAAGAGCGACTCGCCGATCCCGAAGCCGCCGCGATCGCCTACGAACGCGCCTTCGAGATCGATCCGCGCACGCCCAACGTGGCGACGGCGCTCGAACGCCTGCACCGCAAGGCAGAGAATTGGACCGCGCTGCGCAGCCTGCTCGAAAAGGCTGCCGCCGTCGGGCCGGAAGCGCAGCGCGTCGCATTCACCTGCGCGCTCGGCGACCTGCTGGCGCAGCGCTTCGCCCAGCCGGCGGAGGCCGCCCGCGCCTACGAGGCGGCGCTCGCGCTCGAGCCGCGCACGCCCGCCGCGCACCGCGGCCTGCGCCGGCTCGCCGCCGAGCGCGGCGACACGGACTCGCTCCTGCGGGCCACCGCCAGCGAGGCGGCCGTCACGAGCGACCGCTCGCGCCTCGCCGAGCTCGCACAAGAGCTCGTGCACGGCTTCGAACAGGCCGGGCGTTTCGAACCCGCGCTCGCCTGGGCGCAACGCTGGGCCGAAAGCCTCCCCGAAAGCGCCGAACCGCTCGACGCCTGTGCGCGCCTGCACGCCGCACTCGGGCAGGACGCGGAGTTCGTCGATTGTCTCGAGCGACAGGCCCAGCGGATCCAGGGCGAAGCGCACGCTGCGAATCGCCGGCGGCTGGCGCAGCACCATACGCAACAGGGCCGTGACGCCGACAGCATCCGTTGCCTCGAAGCGGCGCTCGCATCGGACGGGCGCGATCTCGAAGCGTTGGGCGCGCTGATCGAGCAACTCGAGCGCGCGGGGCGCATCGAAGAGCTCGTTCGCGCCCGCCGCTGGCTCGCAGACGCCGCGCCACCGGAGCGACGCGGCGAGTGCCTCGACGCGCTCGCCCGTCTGCTCGCAGAACGCGTCGGCGATGTCGCTGGCGCGATCGATGTCCTGACGCTGTTGGCCGCTGGCGAGGGCGCCCCCGCCGATGTGCAGCCGCGGCTCGAAAAGCTGCTCGAGCAGGCGGGGCGCTTCGACGACCTCGCAGCCCGCCTCCTCGAATGGCGCGCTGCCCTCCCGCCAGCGAGCCGCGAGGCGCTGGGCCTCGGTCTGCGTCGCGCGCAGGTCTTGGGAGATTCGCTCGGACAAGCGGACGCAGCCGCCGCGCTCTACCGCGAGCTGCTGGCGCAGCACCCCGGATCGAAGGAGGCGCGTGCAGGACTCGAATCGGCGCTGCGCGCGGCAGGCGACCTGGCGGGCCTCGCAGCGCAGCTCGCCTTCCGCGAAGGCTACGAGGCCGATCCGCAGGCGCGTGCGGCGCTCGCGCTCGAGCGCGCCGAACTGCTCGAGCAGCTTCCGGACGCTCGCGACGGCGCGCGTTTGGCGCTCGAACAGGCGCTCGCCTGCGTTCCCGATCCGGCGCTGCGCGACAAGGCCCGCGCGCGGCTGGCCTCGCTGCTCGAACGCTCGGGCGACACCGCTGCGTTGCGCGCGTTGCTCGAAGCCTCGCTCGCAGACGCCGAGACGAGCGACGCGGCTGCATTGCACGAACGGCTCGGCCGGCTCTGCCGCGACCGGCTCTCGGACGCGAGCGCAGCGCTACACCACTTCGAGACCGCCGCTCGCCTCGTCCCCGAACGCGCGGAAGCCTGGCGCGCGCTGGCCGAGCTGCACGCCGAAGCGGGCCGCAACAGCGAGCTGCTCAGCGCGCTCGAAGCCGAGATCGCGACCGGCCCGGACCGCGAGCGCGAGATCGTCCTGCGCAGCCGCGTAGCGACACTGCTCGGCAGCGCGCCCGAGGCCGCCGAACGCGTGCACCTCCACTGGACCCGTGTCCTCGAACTCGACGGCGCCAACGCGTCGGCGTCCGACTATCTGATCGCCCACTCGGAAGCTCTCGATGACGCCAGCCGGGTGGTCAGCCTGCTCGAAGCGCGCCTCGACGCACTCGACGGACTGCCTCGCGACGCACGCGGGGAGTGGGCCGCGCAGCGCGCTTCGCTGCGCTTGCGGATCGCGGGACTGCACGCGAATCGGCTCGCGGATCCCGACGCGGCGATCGCCAGCCTCGAACCTGCCCTCGCCGAGCTGGGACCCCAGCCCGTGGTCGCCGAGCCGCTCGCCGACCTCTACGAACGCGCCGGCTATGGCGACGACCTGATCGATCTGTGCGAGCGCGCCGCAGCGGCGAGCCCCGATGCAGGAGAACGCGGCGCGTGGCGCCTGCGCCGGGCCGCAGCCCTGCGCAGACATCAGCGCGAGCGCGAAGCCGCAGAAGCCTATCGCCAGGTGCTGAGCGATCGCCCCGGAGACCGCGAGGCCGAGTCGGCGCTGCGAGATCTGTATCGGCGCCTGGGCGAAAACGAAGCGCTGGCGCGCCTGCTCGAGGTCGAGCTCGCACGCCCGTCGACCCCGAGCGAGGTGGCAACCCGGATCCAGCTGGCGGGCCTGCTCGCCGGTCCGCTCGCCCGGCCGACGGAAGCGCTGCCCCACCTGCGCCGGGTGCTCGAGCTCGAGCCCGCCCACGCCCAGGCCGAGAACCTCGCGCTCGAACTCGCCGAACGACATGCCTCGAGCGACCTCCTGCTCGAGCTGTTGAAGCATGCGCTCGGGCACGCGTCGCCCCCTCCCCTGCGCGCGCGCCGGCTGCTGCAACGAGCGCGTCTGCTCGCTGCCAGCCAACCCGCCGATGCCGAGCGGGATCTGCACGACGCACTCGCGCTCGATCCGACGCTCGCACCGGCACGCGCCGAGCGCCTCGCCCTGCTCGAGCAGCTCGGTCGCTGGCCCGAGCTGCTCGCCGCCTGCGAGCACGCTGCGCTCGCCGCGGACGCCGATCGCCGCGCCGAAAAACTCGAACGCGGGGCCGCGATCGCCTGGGAGCATGTCTCACCGGACGCGGCGCTGCCGTGGCTGGCGCGGCTGCGCAGCGAACGGCCGGCCGATGCGAGCCTGCCCGCCCGCTGCGCTGAAGCCCACCGACTGGCCGGCCGCAGCGAGGCGCAGCTGCGCGCGCTGGCAGACGAGCTCGCGCTCTCGGAAGACCCCACGCGCCAGCGCGCGCTGCATTTCGAACGCGCGCGGGTTCTCGAACGCGATCTCGCCTCCCCCGGCCGCGCGGTCACCGAACTCGAAACGCTCCTGCGTGTCGACCCGCGAGACGCCGAAGTCTTGCGCGAGCTCGAACGCCTGCACCGGGATCTGGGTCGCCCGCGCGAACGCGTGCAGGTGCTCGAGGCCCTGCTCGCACAGGTCGACGACGCGGAACGCGTGCCGCTCTTGTGCGAGGTGGCCGCTCTTTGGGCGGGACCGCTCGGCGAGCCGCAGCGGGCGGCCTCGCTCCTGCAACAGGCCATCGCCATGACACCGCGCGGGAGCGGTCTCCACGTCGAGCTGCTGCGCGCACTCGGAGAATCCCTGCGCATTGCCGGCCCTCCCGAGGCGTGGGCGCGCTGCGCCGAAGCCGAACTGCGAGCCCTCGATCCCACGGCGGCGGTCTTCGAGGATCGCCGCGTCGAGCTGGCGCGCGCGCTCGCCCAGAGCTACGAGCACACGCTGCTGCGTCCGGACGCCGCCTTGCGCCACTTGCGGGCGCTCGTCGACGGCCCCGCCGCGCGCGCGTTGTCAGACGACGTGGCGAAAGAAATCGAAGCCGCGCTGTTGCGAATGCTGAGGCTGCGCGCGGGCCCGATCGAGCTGGAATCGCAGCTCGCGGCCCAACTGGGGCGCGGTCCCGAGACCGCCGAGGGCTGGCTCGAGCTGGCGCAGCTGCGCGACGAAAAGTTGCACGCGAATACGCTCGCGGAGCAGGCCTACCGTCGCGCTCTCGAACTCGCTCCGGATTCGCTCGCCGCGCTGCGCGGGCTGCGTGGCGTCTGCGAACGCCTGGGCGCCTGGAGCGTCGTCGCAGAGACACTCGAAGCTGAAATCGAGCAGTCGGCGAGCGCGCCGCCGAGCGAGCGGGCCGCGCTGCTGCGGCGACTCGGCGACATCGCCTGGCGCCGCCTGCAATCGACCACGCGAGCGAGCCGCTGCTATGCCGCTGCGCTCGAAGCCGATCCGAACGACCTCGAGGCGCTGCTCGCGCTGGAAGCCCTGCTCGAGGCGATGGAGGATTGGCACGGCGCCCTCGGCCTCTACGAAAGCGAGGTCGAGATGCGCGGCGAGGGCGATCCCCTGCGACGCCAGCAGGCCTGGCTGCGCGCTGGAGAGATCGCCCGCGATCACACGCGCGAGACCCCGCGCGCGCTGCGCGCCTACGTGCAGGCTGCCGCGCTCGGCGAGCTGCCGCCGGCCCCGCGCCTGGAGCTGGCCGAGCTTCACCGGCGCTGCGGCGACGACGCGGCGTTCGCCACCGTCTTCGCGACCTGGTGCGACGACCCCGCCGCGGGCGCAGGAGCCACCGATCATTTGCGGTTGGCGGGAAGCCTCGAAGAACTCGGCCTCTTCGCCGATGCGCTCACGCGCGTAGAACGCTCGCTGGCGCAGGCGCCCGCGGACCGAACCGCCTGGAAGCTCGCGGCGCGAACACGCGAGAGGCTCGCCGATGGCGCCGGTGCGGCGCAGGCGTGGGCGCGCGCGGCTGAACTCGCCGACGGCGCCGATGCTGCCGAGGCGCTGTTGCGGGCTGCCGAGCTGCGGCAGAACGACGACGCGCCGCAGGCCCTCGCATGGCTCGAGCGCGCCGCACGCCACGACCCGGGTGCGCCCGGCGTGCTGCGGGCACTCGCCGCCTCCCGCGAGACGTGCGGCGATCTGCCCGGCGCTCTCACCGCGGCGGAGCGCGCGCTCGAGCTGATGACGAATGCCGTTTCGGGAGCCGAGCGCAGCGAGATCGCCGGGCTCGGAGCGCGTTGTGCACTCGCGCTCGGTCAGCTCGAAGCCGCCGTGCGCTGCCTCGGCGCGCGGCTCGCCGAGACGCCCGGCGATCTGGAAGCGCAAGCGAGTCTCGGCGAGGCCCTCCTGGGCCTCGGAGATTTCAGCGCGGCACGCAGCCACTTCGAAGCGCGGCTCGAGAGCCCTGCGCCTCATGCCGGCCGCGCCCACCACCTCGTGTGCCTTGGCCGTTGCCTCGAGGCCGAAGGCGCGGAAGACCTTGCGCTCGCGCGCTTCGAAGCCGCGCTCGCGCTCGAGCCCACGCACCTCGAGGCCCACGAGAGGATCACGGAACTTCACGAGCGCGCCGGTCGTATCGAGCCCGCACTGTGCGCGCTCGAACGCTGGGTCGAGCACGCCGCCGACCCGGCACTTCGCGCCCGCTGTCTCTTGCGCGCGGCCGAGTTGGAACTGCGCACCGGCGGGCGCCAGACCGCGGCCGAGCAGCATCTGCGCGCCGCACTCGCGGTCGACGGTGCCGGTGCACGCGCCGGCTTGCTGCTCGCGACCCTGCTGTGGGAGACGAACCGGGCCGACGAGGCGCTCGCCGTCGCTACCAGCACCCTCGCGGACGCGGCGAACGCGCCGGAACGCGCGGGACTCGCCCTGCTCCGCGCGCGCGTGCTCGAACGGCGGGGCGAGATGCCTGCCGCGGCCGCGGCGTTCGAGACCGCCGCGCAGGCCGATCCCCGCTGCATCGAGGCCGCCGTTTCCGCCGCGCGCCTGTTGCGGGCGCAGGGGCAATGGCGGGCCGCGGGCAGCGCGCTCGCCGTTTTCTCCACGCGGCACCCGGGCGACGACCCGGCGGGGCTGGCGGATGTTCTCGACCAGCTCGGGCGGCTGCGCGCGGGACCGCTCGAAGATGTCGATGGTGCGATCCAGGCCTACCGCCGCGCCCTCGAGCTCGAACCCGAGAGGACGGCAACGCGCACCGCGCTCGCACAGTTGTTGAGCCAACGCCCTGGCGACTGGCCCGAAGCGCTTCGACACCATCGTGCGTCCCTGGAGGCCGACCCGACGCTCGCCGCCTCGTTGCGCGCCGTGCTGCGAATCGCCGAAGGCAGCGGACGCCCCGAGGCTGCGGCGCAAGGACGCGCGATCCTGCGCGCGCTCGGCGCGGCGAGCGTCGCCGAGCCGGACGACGCGCCGGCGAGCCTGTCGCGCTCGCTGTTCGGAACCGGCGAGCTCGCCCACCCGGTGGCCGAGACGGTCCGCAAGCTCGCCCAACAAGCAGCCAAGGAAATCGCCGAGGCGCTCGATTCCTCATCGGTGCTCGCAAACGCGGCCGGTTCGGGCAACGTCGCCGCCTTCCGGTCGGCTGCGCTCACGGCGCAGGGCCGTCTCACGGCACCCGCCCTGCTGCCGCTGCCCGCGACACAGCAGGGGGAGGTACTGCGGCTGGTGGCAAGTCTGGCGGTCGCCCCGGATCTGGTGCGCGGCGGCGGCCAGCTCGTGAATGGTCTCGCCTCCGCGATCGGCCGGCGCGCACGCCGGCGCCTGCGTCGTGTGCTCGAGGGCACGTCGCTCGAGGCGATCACGGCGCTCGATTTCGGCGCCTGGCTCGCCGAGGTGCGCGCGCTCGCTGCCGCCAACGTCCTCGACGAAACCCACGGCGACCTGCGCACGGCGTTGCTCGCTTGCGTCGCGGACGACGCGCAGCACGCGAACGGTTTGCTGGGCGAGGCCGTCGATCTGACAGCGCTCGTCGCGGCACACGCCGAGGCGCGTTCGCTCCTCGGGCGTGCGGTGCGCACCTGGCTCGATCAGGTGTGCGCATGAGAGCGCAGCCTGAGCCGTCCGCTTGCCGCCGGCGCGGCGGGCGCTGAGGAAGTCCAGAATGCCGAGGCGCACGCTTGCACGCGAGACGACCCGCCGTTTCCGCCGACGCACGCTGCGCGTGTTCGTCGAATACCTGTGCGCGGGCGGCCTGTGCTGCGACCCCGCGACGACCCTCGGCGCAGGCGGCCTCTTCGTCGAAACCGAGTCGCCGCAGCGCGAGGGCACGTCCCTCAAGCTGTGCTTTCAACTTCCGGAGAGCGCGACCCGGCACGAGATCGAGGGTCGCGTGGTGTGGGCGCGCCGCCCGGGCAGCCCCGGTAGCCAGGCCGCGGGCATGGGCATCGAATTCACCGATCGCGCGGCGTCCGCTCGCCTCGCACGCGAACTCTCCGAACTCGACGGGAATTCCTGAACCGCCGTTTCCGCACGGCGGTGCTCGGCGGCTAGGCGGGCGACAGCAGCGGCGCGAGATCGGGTGTGCGGCGCGCTCCCGACTCGCGCAGGCGCCATGCACGCGGGTGCTCGAGAAGCGCCGCGACCAGGCGGTGATGCAGCGCGTGCCCCCCGCACTCGACCTTCACGTGCCCGTCGATCGAAACCCCGAGCAGGGCGAGATCACCGAGCAGATCGAGCACTTTGTGACGCACGAACTCGTCGGGCCAGCGCAGGCCGTCGGGGTTGAGCACACGCGAATCGTCGAGCAGAACCGTGTTGCGAAGCGAGCCGCCCCTGGCGAGTCCCGCGTTCCACAGCGCGCGCACGTCTTGCAGAAAGCCGAAGGTGCGCGCCGACGCGATCTCCCGTTCGAAGCGCGTGGGATCGAGGACTCCGAGCCGCAGCTCCTGGCGCCGGATCGCCGGGTGCGCGAAGTCGACGGCATAGGAAATCTGCAATCCGCGCGCGGGCTCGATCCGGATGCGCCGCCCACCCTCGTCGACTTCGATGGGCTCGAGCACGCGCAACACCGGACGCGGCGCGTGCTGAACGCGCAGGCCTGCGCTGCGGATCAGATAGACGAAGGCTGCCGCGCTGCCGTCCATCACGGGCAACTCGGGCCCGTCGACGCTGACGCGGACGTTGTCGACGCCGAGGCCGTGGAGGGCTGCGAGCAGGTGTTCGACCGTGCCGACGCTCGCGTCGCCGCTGCCGAGCGTGGTGGCGAGGCGCGTCGAGGTGACGCTGCCCGGACGCGCCGGAATCTCGACCGCATGCGCGTGATCCGTGCGCACGAAGACGATGCCCGTGCCGGCACGCGCCGGCGACAACGCGAGACGCACCGGCGCGCCGCTGTGCAGGCCGCTGCCGGTACAGGAAACCGACTCGGCGAGCGTCTGTTGCTTTCGCAAGAATCCCCCACGGTCGCCAGCTTCGATCCGTCGCGGCTCGCGTAACAGCAAGCCGTATGCCGGATCCCGGATTCCTGCGATCTCCTGCGGTCTCTCCAAGAAGCCTTTTGAATCCAATACTTGGATCATAACTGCGGGATTTTCGACGCGCACGGAGGCGGCTCGTGCGAAGCGCCGAAGCGTGACGTTCATATCACGGGCGTGATGATCGCGTCACGCTTTCGTTCGGACTCAGCTGCCCTGGGGGGCTCGCAGATCCGTCAGGATGTCCCGCGCCGATTGATACCGGTTCGCGGGATCCTTCTCGAGGCAGCGCGCGATGATCGCGCACAGGGATTCCGGCACGTCGGCGTGGAACTCGCGCGGGTCGGGCGGCGCCGTGTGAACGTGATGGTACGGCAGGTTTCCCTCGCGAAACGGCAGCGTCCCGGTCGCCATCTCGAACACACTCACGCCCAGCGAGTAGATGTCCGTGCGGTGGTCGACGTTCTTCCCGAGCGTCTGCTCGGGACTCATGTAGTAGGGCGTGCCCGAGACCACCGTGGTGTGGTTGCGCATTTCCTCGACGGCCTTGGCCAGGCCGAAGTCCATGATCTTGGCCTTCTTGTCCTTCGTCCACATCGCGTTCGCGGTCTTGACGTCGCGATGCACGATCTTGCTCTCGTGCGCGTAGGCGAGCGCTTCACACAACTGCGAGAGCACGTGATTGATGCCGCCGGGTGAGATGCGACCGCGATGCTTGATGATCTCCTTCAGCGTATGGCCGTCGACGTACTCCATCGCAATGTAGTACGCACCGTCCTGCTCGCCGGCATCGAAGACGGTCACGATGTTCGGGTGATTGAGCTGCGCGGCGCTCTTGGCCTCGCGCAAGAAGTTCTTGAGCGCCTGCGGATTCTCCTTCAGCGTCTCGGGCAGCACCTTGAACGCGACGATGCGGTCGAGCACGCTGTCCTGCGCCTTGTAAACGACTCCCATCCCGCCACGACCGAGCTTGCCGACGATCTTGTAACGCCCTTCCTTCTGCGAAGCGCTGAGCTGCGCGCTGGATTGCGCGGCCTCCTGCTTCTCCGCGGCCTGCTTCTTGAGCAGCGCGCGTGCGCTCTCGAGCCGCACGCTCACGTCCGCGTGGGCGTAGTCGAAAGCGAGGATCTTCTCGTACAGCTCGACGGCCTCCTGGACCTCCTGGTTCGCCTCGTACACCGACGCGAGCGAGCAGAACGCCTGCACGTTGTCGTGTGAGACGGACGAGCTTCCGATCGCGTGCGTGAGCTTCTTGATCGCGAGCGAGAGTTTGCCGTGTTTGAGGAAGATCCCGCCGAGCAGCGCCGACGCCTTCGCGAAATCGGCGTGCTCCGGCACCAGCTCCTGAAGCGTCTTGATCGCAGCCTCCTCGAGCCCGTTCGCCAGCTGGATCTCGGCGGCGCGGAGCTTGTTCCCGGCGCGCGAGAGCAGATCCGCCTCGCGCTCGGGCTCGCCCGTGTTCGCCAGGCACTCCGCCGCCTCGGCGAAGCGGTTGCAGCGTTCATAGTTCTGGCCCGCGCGCACACGATCGCCGGCGCTCTTGAACATTTCGGCTGCCTGGGCGAATTCGCCGAGCGTCTCGTAGCAGCTGCCGGCCTTCTCGTACTGCTCGAGCATGCGGTAGAGATCGCCTGCGGCGAGATGCTCCCCCGCCTCTTCGTAGCAGCGCGCCGCCTCCGCCTCCTGACCCTTGTCGCGGTGGTGCTCACCGAGCAGACGCAGCGCTTCCACGCCCTTGCCCAACGCCTTCAGCACCTCGGCCGCGCGCGGCGCGTCGCCGCCCTTCTGGAACAGCGCCGCCGCGTGTTCCTTGCTCCCATGCGCGAGCGCGAGTTCGGCCGCCGGAATCCAGAGCCCCCCGCGTTCGAACACGGCCCGCGCCTTGTCGTGCAGTCCGGCGCGCCCGTAGAGATCGCCCGCCATCCGCACCAGTTTGCGGGTCTCGGCCTGGCGCGCCGGGTCGGTCGCCCCCGCGCCCGTCGATTCTTCGAGGATCACCTGATCGAGGCACTCCGCTGCCTTCTTCCACTCGTTGCATTTGACGTAGGCCTTCGCGGCATGGCGCGCAAAATCCGTCTGCGCATAACAATCGCCAGCGCGGCGGAAGTCGCCGGCCTTCTCGAACATCTCGGCCGCGACGCTCTTGTTGCCCGCCTCGAGATAGGCCTCGGCCGCGCGCTTGTTTTCTCCCTGCTGGCTGAAGATGCGGCCCGCGGAATCGAACTTGTGCCCCTTGAGGTAGAGCTCCGCACACTCGAGAAAACGATTCTGATCGTGGCGGATCTCGGCCGCCCGGGCGTATTCCTCCGCTTCGATGAAGTAGCCCGCGGCCTCTTCGAGCAGCCCACTCGCGAAGCAGTACTCGGCGGCTTCGAGGGGACTGCCGCGCTTGGCCATCCCCGCCCCCTGCTTGCGCGCCTTGCGCAGCATGCGCGCGTCGGCCTTCGGGTGGTCGTCCGGCGCAGCCTCGGCTTCTTCGTCGGTCTCTTGCTTGCGCCCAGGCAAGAGCGCGGCGATCAGCAGCAACAGGCCCGCGGGCGCGAATCCGAAGCGCGCGATCGCGCCGTGCAGGAACGCCTCGACGGACATCGGGAAGTCCTCGTCGAGAGCGAGCGGCTCGATGGCGCTGAGCACCGTGGCCGTCTGGTTTACCAGCTGGCGTGCCACCGCCAGCGCGGGCTGATCGGGCGCGTAGGCGATGGCGAGCGCGATGCCCCCCGCGACCAGCAGCACGACACCCGAGCTGATCGCGAGCCATCGGCCCAGCTGTTTCAGCGCCCCCATGGCACACCCCTCTCTCACGCCCCAGGGCATTTGCCGGGGCCCCCGCTATGTCCTTCCCGTATCGGTCGGGGGTGGCACGGCTTTGAGGGTCCAAATGGGGCCGGGGGCACCCGACGGCTGAGAAGGCAGCCGAATCAGAGATCGCGTCGCATGCTCGCCGAGCCGGCGCCCGGCTTTCGGTGCCGATCGATCCCGGACGGGAGCGCTAGAGCAGCTTCGGCTGGGAGGCGGCCGCGATTCCGGACGGGAAGCCGAAATATTCGCGCGAGAGGCGCGTCGCCACCCGCCCGCGCGGGGTTCGGGCCAGGAAGCCCTCATGGATCAGGAACGGCTCGACCACGTCCTCGAGCGTGCCCTTGTCCTCGCCGACCGCGGCAGCCAGCGTCTCGAGCCCCACCGGCCCCCCGTCGAATTTTTCGAGCAGCGTGCGCAGCAGGATCAGATCGAGACGGTCGAAGCCGGACGCGTCGACCTCGAGGCGTTCGAGTGCGAAGTGGGCCCGCGCGCGATCGACGAGCGTGCCAGGGCCGCCGTCCACCTCCGCGAAATCGCGCACCCGGCGAAGCAGCCGGTTGGCGACGCGCGGCGTGCCGCGCGAGCGCGACGAAAGCTCGGCGCAGGCCTCCGCGTCCAGGTTGACGCCGAGCACGCGCGCCGAACGCTGCAAGATGCGTTCGAGATCCGCGGGCGGGTAGTACTCCAACCGCGCCACCCAACCGAAACGATCGCGCAGCGGCGAGGTGAGCAATCCCGCGCGCGTGGTCGCGCCAATCAACGTGAAATGCGGCAGATCGAGGCGCATCGAACGTGCGCCGGGCCCCTGCCCGATCAGGATGTCGAGCTGAAAGTCTTCCATCGCCGGATAGAGAATCTCTTCGACGATGGCGGGCAGACGGTGGATCTCGTCGATGAACAGCACGTCGCCGGCCTCGAGGTTCGAGAGCAGCGCCGCGAGATCGCCGGGTCGCTCGATCGCCGGCCCGCTCGTCACCCGCAGCGGTGCCCCCATCTCGTGGGCGACGACGTGCGCCAGCGAGGTTTTGCCGAGTCCGGGAGGCCCGTGAAAAAGCAGGTGGTCGAGCGATTCGCCGCGATCGCGCGCGGCCCGAATGAAGACCTCGAGGTTCTCGCGCAGCCGATCCTGGCCGATCATTTCTGCGAGCGAACGCGGGCGCAGCCGCTCGTCCATGCTCGCGTCCTCGGGCAAGGCGGCGCCGACGATCTGCGCGCGTTCGGCCTGCACTTCCTTCATCTCGCCAGCCTCTTGAGCGACGCTCGCACGAGGGTCTCGAGCGTTGCCGTGGCGCCGGCGTCCGCCAGCGCCTCCTCGACCACGCGCTCCGCCTGCGTCCTCGGGTAGCCGAGGTTCACGAGCGCCGACAGGGTCAGCTCGCGCGCGGCCTCGTCGGACGCGGCGCGCGGTGCGCCCGCACCCGCGGCGCCGGCCACGGCGAGCGCGAGCTCGTCCACGCGATCGCGCAGCTCGAGCAGGATCCGTTCGGCGAGCTTCGTGCCGACACCGGGGACGGCGCGCAGGGTCGCGATCCGGCCGCCGCGGATCGCATCGAGCAGCGCCGCGGGCGTGATCCCGGAAAGCACCGTCAGGGCGAGGCGGGGCCCGACCCGGCTCGCGCGCAGCAACAGCTCGAACGCCACCAGCTCCGCGCGGCTCGCGAAGCCGAAGAGCTGAATGGCGCCCTCGCTGGCATGCGTGTGGACGTGCAGCACGACCGTCTTGCCCTCGTCCGGCAGCTCGCTGAAGGTCGAGAGGGGGATCAGCACGGCGTAGCCCACCCCTCCCACGTCGATGATCACGCGCGTCGGGCTCTGATCGCGCAGAACTCCCTCGAGCCGGGCGATCACCGCCCCTGCCTCGGCACGACCGCGAAGCGGGCCGATGCGCGCGGCCGCGAGCGACGCGACATGACACCGATCAGCGCCAGCCGCGGCTCGTGAGCATGTCGGATCGCGGCGGCGAGCGCGTCGGCGGCGTCGGCCGCGGGCGCGCGATCGAGCGCGAGGATCCGGCGCACCATCGCCTGCACCTGCGGTTTCGGAGCCGCGCCGCTGCCCGTCACTCCCTGCTTGATCTGCGCCGGTGTGTACTCCGCGACGGGAAGCCCCCCGGCGGCGACGGCCGCGAGCACGGCCCCGCGCGCGTGTCCGAGCACGAGCGCGGCACGCGGGCTCACCGCGACGAAGACCTGCTCCACCGCCACGACGTCTGGGCGGTGCTGCGCGATCACCTCGCTGAGCGCGCGGTAGAGATGGTGCAGTCGCAACGCCAGGGAGACGCCTCGCGGCGGCCGCACGGTGCCGTGAGCCACGTGGACGAGCTTGCCGCCCTCGCGGTCGACGACACCAAATCCGGTCGCTATCGAGCCCGGATCGATACCCAGGATTCGCATCTTGCTCCCTAGGGAGGATCGGGGAGGACCGCTTTTCGCCGGACGCGCAGGGGGGAGGCGCGCGCCCAGCGGGATGCTAGCTCGCGAAGCGCGCCATTTCTTCGTCCGAGATGTCGTAATTCGCGTAGACGTCCTGGACGTCGTCGAGGTCCTCGAGCGCGTCCACCAGGCGGAGCATCGATTCCGCGGCTTCCCCCTCGACGCGCACCGTCGAAAGCGGAGCCATGACGATCGCGGCGCTCGCCGGCTTCCAGCCCGCGGCCTCGAGCGCCCGCCGGAGCGGCTCGAAGCCGGCTGCCGCCGCGACCACCTCGACCGAATCGCCACTCTCGATCACGTCGTCGGCCCCGGATTCGAGAGCCGCTTCGAGCAGTGCGTCCACGTCGAGATCCGCGCGATCGAAGCTGAACTGCGCCTTCTTCTCGAACAGATAGGCCACGCAGCCGCTCGCGCCGAGGTTGCCACCGAAACGGGTCAACGCGTGCCGCAGCTCGCCCACCGTGCGGTTCCTGTTGTCCGTGAGCGTCGCGACGTAGAGCGCCGCGCCGCCGGGGCCGTACCCCTCGTACACGACCTCTTCGTAGGCTTCGGTTTCCCCGACGCCCGTGCCCTTCTTGATCGCACGCTCGATGTTGTCCTTGGGCATGTTGGCGCTGCGCGCCTTGTCGACGGCGAGGCGCAGGCGCGCGTTCGCGTCCGGATCGCCGCCCCCGATTCGGGCCGCGGTCGCAATTTCGCGCAGCAATTTCGTGAAGATCTTGCCCCGGCGCGCGTCGGCGGCGCCCTTCTTGCGCTTGATCGTCGCCCACTTCGAATGGCCGGACATTTCACCCCCCGGTGGGCAAGGCACCGGAACCCCTCGGGAATGCACGCTAATTAGCACGCAGCGCGGCGGCGGCCAAGCGGCTTCCCGGGCCCGCTCGCGCGGTCGCAGGCCACCCCTTCGCAACCCTCAGCCCCGCCGCCGATCTGCCGATAACTGGGGAGCGGCGGAGGGGGCGGCCCGCCGAGGGGCCTGCGTGCCCCGCCGGTTCTGATCAACCCTCCCGATGGGGTCCCATGAGCGAGATTGCGATCGGTATCGACCTGGGGACGAGCAACTCCTGCGTGGCCATCCTGCGCGGCGGCATCCTCGAGGTGCTGCCCAACGCCTATGGCGAAGCCACGACCGCGAGCGTCGTCGCCATCAAGGAAGACGGCTCGGTGGTCGTCGGAAACGCCGCCAAGGCGAACATCATCCACGATCCCACGCACACCATCTATTCCTCGAAGCGCCTGATCGGCCGCTACTTCTTTTCCGAAGAAGTAAAGAAGTCGCGCGCGATCTGCTCCTACGAGATCGCCGAGGCCGAGAACCACGGCGTCCGGATCCGGATCCGCGAAGAACTCTTCTCCCTGCCCGAGATCGGGGCGATGGTGCTGCGCGAGCTCAAGCAGATCGCCGAGTTGCGGCTGGGCCACCTCGTCCACAAGGCGGTGATCACGGTTCCCGCGAACTTCAACGACAACCAGCGGCAGGCGACGAAGGACGCGGGCCGCATCGCGGGCCTCGAAGTGCTGCGAATCATGAACGAGCCGACGGCCGCTGCGCTCGCGTATGGCTTCGGCAAGGGCCTGCGCCAGCGCGTCGCCATCTACGACCTCGGCGGCGGCACTTTCGATATCTCGGTGCTCGAAATCGGCGACGACGTGTTCGAGGTGCTCGCAACCAGCGGTGACACGTTCCTGGGTGGCGACGACTTCGACGATCGCCTGATCGATCTGCTCGCCGACGAGTTCATGCAGAAGGAGGGCGTGAACCTCCGCAACGATCCCTACGCGCTCGAGAAGCTCAAGGTTGCCGCCGAGGAGGCCAAGAAGTCGCTCTCGCTGGACAGCGAGGCCGAGATCCGGATTCCCGACATCTACAGCCCGCCCGGACGGCCGCCGTGCTCGATCCAGCGCCGGCTCACCGACCGCGAGTTCGCCCAGCTCGTGAACGATCTGATCCTGCGCACGTTCAAGGTCTGCGACGAGGCCCTTCAGCAAGCGGGGGTGATCGCGCGCAATCTCGACGGCGTGATCCTGGTCGGCGGCCCGACGCGGCTGCCGCTGATCCGCGAGGCCGTGCGGCAGTACTTCCAGCAGGAACCCAAGACGGACGTCGACCCGGACCAGGTGGTAGCGATGGGCGCGGCGATCCACGCCGCGTCGCTCGTCAGCTCCGATCAGGAAGCGTTCCTGCTCGACGTGACGCCACTCTCGCTGCGCATCGGCGTGGCCGGCGACATGGCCGAGAGCGTGATCGAACGCAACACGCCCGTGCCGATCGAGCAGACACGCACCTTCACGACCTTCCAGGACGACCAGGCGTCGGTCCAGATCCGCGTCTACCAGGGGGAATCGCGCGTCGCGAGCGAGAACGAACTGCTCGGGCAGTTCGAGTTCAGCGGCTTTCGCAAGGCGCGGCGCGGCGAAGTCGCGATCGACGTGACGTTCGAGATCAACGCCGACGGCATCGTCAATGTCACCGCGCGCGACCAGGAAACCGGGAACGAATCGTCGACCCGCATCACGCTCTCCTCGGGCCTCAGCGAGGGCGAGCTGAAGAGCATCATCGAAGAAGCGCGCACCGACCGTGTCCAGACGGCGGCGCCGAGCGACCTCCGCCCCGCCCTGCCGCCCCCGGCGGCCACGGTCGCCGCCCCCGCGCCGCAGCCCGCGGTCGCACCGCGAGCGACGAAGATCGCGGCGCCGGCGGCCCGCACCCGCGTCGCGCCAGAGCCGGTTCGCGCTGCGGCCGAGCTCGAAGTCACGCTGCCCGAGCTCGAGATCGACGCGGCGCCGATTCGCACGACGGCGCCGCCGAGCACTGCGCCCGCCGACGGGTTCGAGCCCGCGGATTTCGAGATCGCGGCCGACGAGGCAGTGACCGACGAACACCGCGTGCTCGACGCCGACGAACCGGTCGGGTCCGATCTGGCCGCCGAGCCGCTCGACGACGCTCTCGACCTGCTCGACGACGACGAGATCGCCGCGCTGGCGCCCGAGATCGACCTGACCGACGACGATCCGACGCCGGGCGCTGACGACGCCACCGACAAGGGCCTGTTCGATGCGCCTGGGACGGATCTCTCGACGCTCCCGGAATCGGGTGAGCGCAAGAAGAGCTGACGCGTGCCCGACCTCGCTCCTACCGAGATCAAGGCGCTCGCGAAAATCCTCGACGAGCTCGATTACTATCAACTCATCCACGTGAGCAAGGTGGCGAGCACGCGCGAGGTGAAGGAGGCGTACTACGCCACGTCCCGCGCCTTCCACCCCGACGCGAACCGCCACCTCGAAGGCGACCTGCAGTCGGCCGTCTCGAAGGTGGCCAAGCGCATCACCGAGGCCTACTCCGTGCTGCGGGATCCGCGCCGACGCCAGGCCTACGATCGCCGCCTCGAAACGGGCTCGGGCGTGCGCCTTCAACTCGCCGAGGCGCAGGCGGAGGCCGGTCGACAGGCCACCAGCGACCGCCAGGGACGCACGCGCGAGGGACGCCAGTATCTGAATCTCGCGCTCGCCGATCTGAAGCGGAAGGATTACCTCGCCGCCGAGCGCCATCTGCGCACGGCGCTCACGTTCGAGCCCGGCAACGAACTGTTCAAGGAACAGCTCGCAGCTGTCCGGAAACTCACGCGCTGAATCGGGCCGCTGGCGCGCCTCCAGCGCGCGCGATCCCGCTAATTTGACACGCCACCCCGGGCGCTGGCATCCTGCACCGTCGGTCGGCGATAGCGTCGGCCCCCCGCCTTCCGAAGCCGGCGCGCGGCCGCGAGCCACGCGAACCAGAAGGGAAACACCGACCATGGCGGATACCGCAGCGGCCAAGCGACCGCTTCCGGTCGTCGACTTCCTCAAGATTCCCGAGCAGGGCGAGCCCTACCTCGAGGGTCAGCGGTGCAAGGAATGCTCCGCAATCTTCCTCGGCGCGCGCGACGCCTGCTCCAAGTGCGGCGCTCGCGGACGCTTCGAAGCGAAGAAGCTCGCCAAGCAGGGCACGCTCTACGTCTACTCGATCGTCCACCGCTCGTTCCCGGGCATCGAGGTCCCCTACATCTCGGCGATCGTCGACCTCGAGGGTGGCGGCACGTTGAAGGGCAACCTGATCAACATCGAACCCGATCCGGAGAAGATTCGGATGGGGATGCCCATCGAGGTGATCTTCAAGATCGCCCCGACGAAGGATCGCGAGGGCAACGAGTACCTCACCTATTACTTTCAGCCGCGGCACTGACCGGCAGAGCGGAGACACACGATGAGCGACGTCTACGTCCTCGGCATCGACATGATCAAATTCGGCCGCTTCCCCGACAAATCGGTCCCGGAGCTGGGCGCGCAGGCCGCGCTGCTCGCGCTCGACGATGCCGGGTTGAAGATCCAGGACATGGAAGCGCTCTACAGCGGCAATCTCATGCAGGCGAGCGCCATGGTCGGGCAGCGCATCCTGCAGGAGATCGGCCAGACGGGGATTCCCGTCACGAACAGCGCGAACGCCTGCGCCACCGGCGCGACCGCATTCCGCGAGGGCTGGACGGCGATCAAGGCCGGGCTCTACGACCTCGTGCTGGTCATCGGTGTCGAGCAGCTCGGCAAGACGGGCCTGCTCGGCGGCGGCGGCGGCAAGGGGGGCATCTCGAAGGAGGGGCTGCTCGGCTCGAGCACGATGCCCGCGGTGTTCGCCGAGGCGGGCATGGAGCATACGCGCAAGTACGGCACGACCTTCGAGCAGTTCGCCAAGGTTTCGGTGAAGAATCACATGCACTCGGTGAAGAACCCGAAGTCGATGTACCGCATCGAGACGCCGCTCGAGATGGTGATGAACGCGGAAATGATCGCCTACCCGAATACCAAGCTCATGTGTTCGGTGAACGTCGATGGTGCCGCGGCGGCAGTGCTGTGTTCCGCCCGCAAGGCGCGCGAGCTCGGCATGGCCCGCGCGGTGCGCGTCGCGGCTTCGGTGCTGACGAGTGATCCCTGGACGGAGCGCGATCTCGTGATGCCCGACGTGAACACGTGCACGCGCCGCGCCGCCGCCCAGGCCTACGCCATGGCCGGCATCGGCCCGGAGGATCTCGACCTGGTCGAGCTGCACGACTGCTTCGCGACCGCCGAGATCCTGCACTACGAGAACCTCGGCCTCTGCAAGGACGGCGAAGCGGGGCGGCTGATCGACGAAGGCCAGACCGCGCACGGCGGCCGCATTCCCGTAAACGTTTCGGGCGGCCTGCTGTCGAAGGGCCACCCCCTGGGCGCGACCGGCATCGCCAACATCTACGAAATCTCGACGCACCTGCGCGGCGAAGCTGGCGAGCGCCAGGTCGAAGGCGCCAAGCTCGGCCTCACCCATGTGATCGGCCTGGGCAGCGCGTGCGGCATCCACATCCTGGAACGCTGCGCCTAGCCACCCGGACTCGTCGGAATTACCGGGGGTCCCGGTTTGCTTGATCGGCTTCGGGTGAAGGGTATGCTCGCGGCCGTGCGCTTTCGGACCCTCGCCCCGGCGCTGGCGTTTGCCCTCGCGCTGGCTTGCCGCCAAGAACCGGACGCGCCGGCGACGGAGCCCGCAGCGCCCGCGGCGACCGTCGCAGCCGCCGCCGCGCCGAAGGAACCCGCGCCCAAGCCCGCAGTCAAGCGCCAGGAGCGACCGCTGCCGGCTCTCTCCGGCTGGACGCTCGACGACAAACGCTTCGAAGTCTCGGCCCTGCTGGGGCGGCGCCTGCTGCTGTTCTTCTTCAATCCGGAAACGCGCGAGGCCGACGTCGTTGCGCGCGCGGTCGTCGCCATTGCCCCCCTCGCCGGCAAGCACAACTTCCAGATTTTCGGCATCGCCACCGCATCGAATCGCGCGCGCGCGGCGGCGTTCGCCAAACAGGCCGGACTCGACTTCCCGATCGTCGACGACTCGAGCGCTGCGATCGCCCAGCAACTCGGCATGCGCGTGCCCGTCGCGATCCTGGGGGCGGACGCCGAGGGTTACATCACGTTCGGACTCGGCCAGTTTGCGATCGACGAACCGCAGGCGCAGACCGCGATCGAGACGCAGCTGCGCGAGGCGATGCGCCTGCCCCCGCGAGCCGGCTCCGTCGAACCCACGCTGGGATCGCTGCACGTCGCCCCGACCTTTCGCGCACCGACTCTCGGCGCGAGCGAAACCTTCGACCTCGCCGCCCACCGCGGCAAGGCGGTGATCCTGATCTTCTTCCTGCACACGTGTCCGCACTGCCACGAGCTGCTCGCCTTCTTGAAGGAAACGCTCCCCAAGCTGCCCGAGGGCCAGCGGCCGACGCTGGTCGGAGTCGAGATTTCGGGCCGCAGCGAGTCGGTGCGTTCGCAGCTGCAGACCGATGGTTTCGATTTCTTCCCGGTCGTATTCGATCCCGATGGAAAGATCCGCGCCAGCTACGGCGTCTTCGCCGGCGTGCCCGACACGTTCCTGATCGATGCGGAGGGCCGCATCCACCAGCGTCTGCAAGGCTGGATTGCGGAGCAGAACGGCCCCGTGCTGCGCATGCGCATCGCGAAGCTCGCCGGCGCCCCGGTGCCGATGCTGCTGCGCACGCAGGGCTACAGCGGGAGCGAAGCCTGCGGCGTCTGCCACGAGTCCGAACACGAAACATGGACCTTCACGAAGCATGCGTCGGCCTTCGACACGCTCGTCACGCACGGCGCGAGCACCGATCCGGAGTGCATCGGCTGTCACGTCGTGGGCTACGGCGAGCCCGGCGGTTTCGTCTCCACCCGCGAGTCGGGCGAGCTCGAAAACGTCGGTTGCGAGAGCTGCCACGGCCGCGGCGGGCCGCATCTCACGCCCGGCTTCGTCACCGCGGGGAACTACGATCCGGCCTGCGGCCGTTGTCACGACGCGAAGCACTCGCTCGGCTTCGACTACGCGACGTTCCTGCCCCGCGTGTCTCACGCGGCCAATGCGGCGATCGCGAAGCTTCCGCTCGAGGAGAAGCGCAAAGTGCTCGCGGAGCGCGGTGCCAAGCGCAAGGACGTGCTGCCGACGAACGCCGTATACGTCGGCTCGGAGGCCTGCCGCAGCTGCCACGCGGCCGAGTTCGAAACCTGGAGCGGCTCGGCGCACGCGGGAGCGGTCGAGACGCTCGCGGCCGTTCACAAGGAGCGCAACCCGGACTGCCTGCGCTGTCACACGACGGGCTACGGACGCCCCGGCGGCTTTCCCGAGCAGGGCCTGCCGGCGGAGCACGCGGACCGCGCCGATGTCGGCTGTGAATCCTGCCACGGCCCGGGCGGAGATCACATCACGCCCGCAGCCGCCAAGATCGGCACGATCGTGTCGCTCGGCGACAAGTGCGACTCCTGCGTGATCCTGCAGATCTGCGGCGCCTGCCACGACGACGCCAACGATCCGGGCTTCGAGTTCGAGGTGAAGCAGAAGATCGAGAAGCAGCGCCACGGCACGCTCGAGCCCGGCACCGGCAAGCCCAAAGGCAAGACGGCGAGGCTCGCTACGCCGCGCGGCGTCGAGGAGCTGCTCGCGCAGGCCTTTGCGCGCGTCGACGCGGAACGCTGACGTCGATGTCCAGCGTTCGCAGCGAACGCAACGGCGGCATCGCGACCCTGACCATCGACCGCGAAGCGAAACGCAACGCGCTCGATCGCGCGACGCTCGACGCCCTCGAGGCGGCGCTGGTTGCGGTCGCCGCCGATTTCACGGTCGCGTCGGAGAACGCCCGCTTCGGCCTGCCCGAGATCGGCATCGGCCTGTTGCCGCTGATGGTCTCGGCGCCGATCTACCGGGCGCTCGGCAGCCGCAAGGCGCTGCTCGACCTCGTGCTCACGGGACGCCAGATCGACGCCGCCGAAGCCATGCGGCTCGGACTCGTGAGCCGCGTCGTCACCGCGAGCGAGCTCGATGCAGAAATCGCGCGTCTCGCGGCAACCCTGCTCTCGCATTCGCCTGCGACCCTGCGCCTGGGCAAGGAAGCCGTCTACACGCTGTGCGAGATGGAGTACGAGACGTCGATGCGCTATCTGCGCGAGATGATCGTTCTCACCTCGCGCAGCGAGGACGCACAGGAAGGCATCCAGGCCTTCTTCGACAAGAGGAAGCCGGTATGGAAGGGACGCTAGCCAGCGAGACCCGCGCGCTGCTCGCCTCCGCGCGCGCCTGGCTGGCGGAGTTCGTCGAGGAAGGGATCGACGGTTTCGAGCGCAGCGCGCCGCGCGACGCCGATCCGATCGTCGGCGCGCAGTCGCTGGCCGCGGATCCCCCGGCCGCCCTTCGGATCGCGCCCCCCACGCCGACTGCGCAGCGCCCGACGCTCGCCCAGGTGCGCGAGCAGCTCGGTGAGTGCACGCGCTGTCGCCTCTCCGAAGGACGCACGCAGATCGTCTTCGGCGACGGCAACCCGCAGGCCGCGCTGATGTTCATCGGCGAGGGTCCGGGCGAAACCGAAGACCAGCGCGGCCTCCCGTTCGTGGGGCGGGCTGGCGAGCTGCTCACGCAGATGATCGAGAAGGGGCTCGAGATCCCGCGCAGCGAGGTCTACATCTGCAACATCGTAAAGTGTCGACCGCCCGGGAACCGCACACCGCTCGCCGACGAAATCCAGACCTGTCGGAGCTTCCTCGACGCGCAGATCGAGGCCGTGCAACCGCGCGTGATCATC
Organism: Deltaproteobacteria bacterium; assembly: GCA_031405455.1. GTDB lineage: Bacteria > Myxococcota_A > UBA9160 > UBA9160 > SMWR01 > DATBRV01. The sequence continues at coordinate 96,962 of JANNIY010000178.1, forward strand.
GCGCTCGGCAAGCCCGCCGCCAGCGTGCTGCTCGGCCGCGACGTCGCGATCACGAGGGAGCGCGGATCCTGGCACGCCTACCGCGGCATCCCGGTGATGCCGACGTTGCATCCGGCGTACATCCTGCGCCAGTACACGCCGGAGAACCGACGGCTGGTCTGGAGCGATCTGAAGGCCGCCCTCGAGCGCAGCCGTCAGTAGGGCGATTCCGAGAGCGCCGCAGCCTGCGCCTCGCGCCACTTGGCGAGCCGCTCGCGCACGCCGGGATCCGCTCCCGCGAGAATCGCCGCCGCGAACAAGCCGGCGTTCTTGGCGCCCGCCTTGCCGATCGCGAAGGTGGCGACCGGGATGCCCCCCGGCATCTGGACGGTCGAAAGCAGGGCGTCGAGCCCCTGGAGGGGGGAGCTGTCGATCGGCACGCCGAGCACCGGCAGCAGCGTGTGCGCCGCACACACCCCCGCGAGATGTGCGGCAGCGCCCGCGCCCGCGATCACCACCTCGATACCGCGCCCCGGCGCGCTCTCGAGGTAGGCGCGCAAACGATCCGGGGTGCGATGCGCCGAGAGCACACGCGCCTCGGAGACGATCGCGAGCGCCTCGAGCACTTCCTGGCTGGCCCGCATGATTTCCCAGTCGTTCTTGCTGCCCATCAGGATCGCTACTCGGGGGGCCGCCATCGCCTGCTCCTCGTTTCACAAGTCTACGACGAGGACAGTCTACGTGACCCCGGAGCGAAATGGGATAGCCTCGCGCCGCGCAGGAGGTGGCCCGTGTCGGCCGCATTCAAATCGATTTCGGCCCGTACGGCGCTGTGCGGAATCCTGTTGCACCCGGCCGGCCATACGCGTTCGCCCGCGATGCATGGCGCCGCCTACGCCGCACGCGCCATCGATGCCGTGTATCTCGCGTTCGACGTGCCGCCCGATCGGCTCGCTGACGCGCTGCGTGGCGCACGCGCGCTCGGGGTGCGCCAGCTCGCGATCTCGCTCCCGCACAAGCAGGCTGTGATGGCCCACGTCGACGACCTCGACGAGACCGCACGCCGGATCGGCGCCGTGAACACGATCACGCGGGTGGGCGACCGCTGGCTCGGGTCGAATACGGACTGGCTCGGCGCCGTCAGCGCCCTCGAAGCCGAGCTGAACCTCGACGGAGCGCGTGCGGTCGTGCTCGGAGCCGGCGGCACCGCTCGCGCGGTGGTCTTCGGACTGCTCGAGCGTGGCGCACGCGTCCACGTGCTCAACCGCAGCCCGGAGCGGGCCCAACGCCTGGCCGACGAACTCGGAGCGCACTCCGCGGGCTCGCTCGGCGATCTCGCGAGCACGCCGCACGACCTGCTGGTGAATGCCACGTCGGTGGGGCTGCGTGAGGATGTCTCACCCGTGGAGGCCGGCGCGCTGCGAACGGAATCCGTCGTGATGGACGCAGTCTACGAACCGCTGCGCACGCGCCTGCTGCGAAAGCAGGCGCGCCTGCTCTGCAAGCTCCTCTTCCGAATCCCATTCGACCGGACGAATTCCCAATCGGGCGACCGCAGACAGGTACCGGCTCCTGTTGCCAGTCTCGAGGACCTTGAATTCGGCAGTTGTGATCGTGGCGACTGAGGAGTGCTGCAGCGCCCAGATTCTGACGGATGCCTGTCGCAGGTACTCCCGCCGGTCGCACAGGAGGATCAACTCGTCGTAGGTCGTCTGCATCTTGGCGAGCGGTGGCCAGTATAGAACGACATCCGTGACTTGATTTCGCAGCAGTTTTCGTCGTTTGGTCCATGAGACGTTCAGACTAACGGACGCGAGGGAGCGATTCAAGGACACGAAGCGCATGATCAAAGAAACGTGGGCCCTTGAAAACCA
>JANNIY010000179.1:0-14320 GCA_031405455.1 Deltaproteobacteria bacterium
CACGAGCGCGCCCCGCGGCGATGGCCAATGCGATCAGCAGATCCCATGGGAGCGGTTCGGCGTTGTGGCCGACGTCAGCCCTGCGCCAGGCGACGGAAGATCGCTTCGGGCGACTCGAGACTCGCTGCGGCGGACTCCGGATGGGCGTTCCGGAGGGAAGTCACGATCGTCCGGCAGATCGACTCGGGATCGTCGATGCCCCGTACCCGCATCTCGTGGGGCATGACCTTCTCGAGTGTCGTGACCATCTGCAGTGTGGTCACGGTTCGCGCATCGAGCCCCGCCGCCTTGAGAGCCAGGCGAATGGTGCCGCGCGCCTCGAGCTTCTCCAGGCGTGTGAGGCGCTCGAGCTCGTCGGATACGAAGTCGAAGATCGAAGCCGACATGGGACGTATCGCCCCCCCCGGCGGATCTCATCGGAGAACGGGCTCCTGAACTCAACCGAATTCCGCGTAGGTAGAACCGCGGCCGGACCGGCTAGGCTCCGCCCCATGGCGTGCGCGCGAAGAGCCGGGTGGGTCGGATGGCTCGCTGCGGCGGCGCTCGTCGCCGCGGGGGAGGCGGTTGCGAGCGAGCCGGTCCCTTGGGGGCCCGCCCCTCGCGACGCCAACGGACGCTTCCTGAACCTCGCGGGGGAGATCGCGAGCGCCGGCCTGGGTGTCACGCTGCCGTTCGGGCTCCGCCGCATCGCGAGCTCGCTTGCGGGTCGGCCGGGAGCGCCGGAGCGCGTCGCCAACGATGGCGCATCCCTGCGCGAGAACGTCCGGCACGGCGTGCCCACGGCGACCTGGATCGGTCACTCCACGTTGCTCGTGCAGCTGGGCGGTCTCAGCCTGCTCACGGATCCGATCTGGTCGCGCAGGGCGAGCCCCATCTCGTGGCTCGGACCGCGCCGATTCGTCGAGCCGGGTCTCGCCCTGGAAGCGCTTCCGCCGATCGCCTTCGTCCTGATCTCGCACTCCCACTACGACCACCTGGATCTTCCGACGCTCGTGCGCCTGGCGCAGCGAGACACTGCCACGCGTTTCTTGGTGCCGCTCGGAACCGCCGGGTTGCTGCGCGACGCCGGCATCGAACGCGTCGAGGAATTCGATTGGGGCGATAGCGCGCGCGTCGGAGAGGTCGACGTCACCTGTGTGCCGTCACAGCACTGGAGCCAGCGCGGTCTGCGCGATGTGCGGCGCTCGCTGTGGTGCGCGTGGGTCGTGCGCGCGCCGGAGCGGCGCTTCTACTTCATGGGGGATAGCGGCTGGACCTCGAGTTTCGCCGACGTCGGCCGCGTTTTCGGCCCCTTCGATCTCGCGGCGGTGCCGATCGGCGCCTACGAGCCCACCGCCATGATGCGTCCGCATCACCTGGATCCGGAACACGCGGTTCTGGCGGGCGTTGCACTGCGCGCGCAGCGGCTCGTTGCCATCCACTTCGGAACCTTCAATCTCTCCGACGAGCCTCTCGACGAACCCCCGATCCGATTTCGCGCCGCGGCCGCGAAGGCGGGCTTCAGTGACGCAGCCACCTGGGCCTTGCGGATCGGCGAGACGCGCGATTTTTGAGGCGCGTCACTGAACGGATGCCGGTGCCGCGTTATCCTCGCCCGCGTGCGGATGCGAAAAGGCTTTCCCCTGCTGCTCACGGCCGCGCTCGCCGCTGGCGGCTGCGCGATCAATCCGGTGTCGCGTCAGCCCGAGCTGTCGTTCATGTCCGTCGAACGCGAGAACGCACTCGGCCGACAGGCGGCGCAGGAGGTCGAGCAATCGATCGGTCTCGTCCAGACGCCGGCGCTCACGGCCTATGTCGACGCGTTGGGCCAGCGTCTCGCACAGCACTCGCCGCGTCGCGACATCTCCTATCGCTTCTACGTCGCCGACATGTCGGAGCCGAACGCCTTTGCGCTGCCGGGCGGTTACATCTACGTATCCCGCGGGTTGCTCGTGATCGCGAACTCCGAGGACGAGCTCTCGAACGTGATCGGCCACGAGATCGGTCATGTCGCAGCGCGCCATGCCTCGCAGCGCGAGACGCGCTCGGTGGGTGTCGGCCTGCTCTCTGCGCTCGGTACGCTCGCGGCTGGCGCCGTCGCGGGCGGGCAGGCGGCGCAGGCGGTCTCCGAGCTGGGCCAGATCGCGGGCGCCGGGCTGATCGCCTCCTATGGGCGGGATCAGGAGCGCCAGGCCGACGAGGTCGGCCAGCGGCTCGCGGCGGAGTCGGGCTGGGATCCCGGCGCGGCGTCGACCTTCTTCACCACCCTCGGGCGTCAGACCACGCTCGCGCACGGCGAACGGCTGCCGAGTTTTCTCGATTCGCATCCGATGACGAGCGAGCGCGCACAGGCGACGGCGGCGCGCGCTCGCTCACTCACGGTGACGCCGACGCCGCCCGTCGCCAAGACGCAGGCGGCGTTCCTGCGCGAGATGGACGGCCTGCTGATCGGAGCGGATCCGGCAGAGGGAGTCTTCCGCGGCTCACGCTTTTTGCATCCGGGCCTCGACCTCGCGGTCGAGTTTCCGAATGGCTGGCAGATGCAGAACGCCGCGACCGCGGTGGGCGCGGCGTCGCCACAGCGCGACGCCATCGTCGTGCTCCAGACCCAGGGGCCAACGGGGGATCCGCGAGCCGCTGGCGCCAAGTTCGCCCAGGCGAACGGGCTCGTGTTGCAGAACACGTCGAGCGAAAGCCTGGACGGCATGCAGGCCTTCCACGCGCTCGTCGCGAAACAGACGCAGGACGGGCCGGTCGTGTTCGACTTCACGTGGATCGCGCACCCGCGCGTCATGCTGCGGCTCGGCGGGATGAGTCCGCAATCGCGCTACGCGGCCCAGACGAAGATTTTTGCCAGTGTCGCCCGCAGCGTTGCGAAGCTCAGCGCGGCCGAGCGCGACGGAATCCGCGAGCGGCGCCTGCGCATCGTCACGGCGCGTGCGGGCGAGACGTTGGGGGCGCTCTCGAGTCGAACGCACAACGTCTGGAGCTTCGACGAGACGGCGATCGCGAATGCCCTCGAGCGCGAGCCGCGGCTCGCGGCCGGCCAGCTCGTGAAGATCGCCGTCGAGGTTCCCTTCCGCCGCTGACCGGCCGCTGCGAGGGTCGGCTGCGCGCCCCGACTCGGGGAGCGTGTTAGGCTTGCGCCGACATGTCGCGGCGCTACGCCATGCTCCAGGTCGACGTATTCACGGACCGGCCTCTCACGGGCAATCCGCTCGCCGTTTTCGTCGACGGCGCCGGCCTTGCGAGCGCCGAAATGCAGGCGATTGCGCGGGAAATGAATCTCTCCGAGACGACCTTCGTGCTGCCGGCGGACGTCGCCGACGCCGACTATCGCGTGCGCATCTTCACGCCCGCGAGCGAGCTGCCGTTCGCCGGCCATCCGACGATCGGGACGGCTTTCGCATTGCTCGAGACGGGGCGCGTCGCGTCGCGCGGCGCGTCGTTCACGCTGCGTCAGCAGACGCTGGCCGGAGTCCAGACGATCGACGTGCACACCCAGAACGCGCAGCGGACGTTCACCATGACGCTGCCGCCGCCGCGCTTCGAGGCCGCGCCCGCGCGTGCCGAGCTCGCCCGCGCGTTGTGCGTCGACGAGAAAGACATCGCGGGAGAGCCTGCCACGGTGATCGTGGGCGTGGGTTGGCACATCGTTCCGCTGCGCAGCCTCGACGTCGTGCGTGATCTCGTTCCGGATCTTGGAAGCCTCGCCGAGATCGAGCGCCGAACGGGCCATGCCGTCACCGTGTTCTGCCGTGAGGCCGAAGATCCAGCTTGCTCCGTGCGCTTGCGATCATTCGCGCCCGGCGCCGGAATACCGGAAGATCCCGTCTGCGGCAGCGGCAATGGTTGCGTCGGGGCGTATCTCGCTCGCGCATCGGGGTCGCGCACCGCGCTCGAGTATCGCGCCGAGCAGGGGATCGAGATCGGGCGGGCCGGGCGCGCATCGGTGCGCGTCGAGCCCGACGCAGGGGGATGGCGCGTGCAGGTTGGGGGCACGGCGGTCACGGTTCTCGAGGGAGAGCTGCGGCTTCCGGGCTGAATGCACGCGCGCGGGGAATCGCGCGTGTGCCGAGGAGAATCTCGAGTGAGCGTTCGCTTCAGTGGTCGCATGGCGGTTCTCGTCACAGCAGCCGTGCTTCTGGCGCCGTGGTCCGGCGCACGCGCGGAGACGGCGAAGAGCGCGCCGACGCAGGTGGCGAGTGGAAAGAAGGTTTCGATCGAGTACACGCTCGTGCTGGATGACGGCACCAGGGCAGATTCGAACGTGGGGGGCGAACCGCTCGTCTACGAGCAGGGCGCCAGCCAGATCCTCCCGGCGCTCGAGACGGCGCTCCTGGGCCTCGCCGTGGACGACAGCAAGAAGGTCACGATTTCACCCAAAGACGGTTACGGCGACGTCGACCCGGCGGCCGTACGCGAAGTGCCGCTCGAAGAGATTCCCGAGGCGGCCCGCAAGGTCGATGCCGTGTTGATGGGCGTCAGCGCCAACGGCAACCAGATGCCGGTGCGCGTGCAGAAGGTTGGGGAGAAAACTGCGACGCTCGACCTCAATCACCCTCTCGCGGGCCGCACGCTCACGTTCGACGTGAAGGTCCTCAAGATCGAGTAAGCGATCGTCTGATGCGATCGCCACGCACGGAGGCACCCCCAATGTCCGAATTCCTCATCCCGGGGCTCGCGATGCTCGCGGGCGGACTCGTCGTTGGTTGGCTGATCGGCCGCTTCACCGGCACGGCGGCGGCCCAGGCGCGCGATTTCGCCGCCCGCGTCGAAATGCTGCGCAAGGAGTGCGAGCACGCGACCGCCGAGCTCGCGGCGGCGAAGGCCCGGATCGAGCAGGCGCGCTCCGAGCAGGAGCAGTATCGCACTCGTGTGTCCGATCACTTCGCGGGCGCGTCCGAGCGATTCCGCGACCTCAGCCTCCAGTACCGCTCGCTCTTCGACCACCTGTCCGAAGGCGCGCGCGCGCTTTGCGGCGACGGCTTTGCGGCGCTCGAGGGCGATCTCGTCGCTGGCGCGCTCCCAGCGCAGGCCGCGGCGCCCCCGGCGCAGCCGCGGGGCGATACGCCCGCGGCGGAAGAAACGACGTCGCCCACCTGACGGCGTGCGGCGGACGGGGGTTGGCGGGGGCCGAGGCCGTGGTATAAGCTTCCGATTCGAGGCAAGCCCTGATCGGTCGACAGTCCTGGTTCCAGGTTGAATCCCGCCTGTACTGTTCCTGTTAACCCCAATCGAGACTGCCTTGATCACCTGCACCGGTGACCGTGCATAGCGCGGCTCTGTTTTCAGGTGGTCTGGTTCGCTCGGAGTCGTAGCGTCGGAGGGTCCGGCGGAGATTCCGAGGTTGGTCGCGTTCGCCGCTCCGATGCGGATGAGCGTGACGAGGAAGATCGTTTGTCCAAGAAGTTGTACGTAGGAAACCTGCCCTTCTCCGCGACGGAGGCCGAGCTGCGCAGCATGTTCGAGCCGCACGGAGAGATCGCGTCGGTGAACATCATCACCGACCGTGAGACCGGACGAGCCCGTGGCTTTGCGTTCGTCGAAATGGAAGACGCACGCGGTGCCGAAGCGGCAATGCGCGCCCTCGATGGGCGGGACATGGGCGGCCGGCCTCTGCGCGTGAACGAGGCGCAGGATAAGCGCGCCGGCGGCGGCGGCGGTGGCGGCGGTGGCGGCGGTGGCGGCGGTGGTGGCGGCGGTGGCGGTGGCTACGGCCGCGGTCGCGATCGCTACTAAAGCGCACCCGGATCTGAGCGCGACGGGAGGGCTCTCCTCCCGTCGCCTCAACCCGTGAGCGGTGTTGCGAATGGGCGGCCTCCGCAACCTCGCGGCGCCTCTTTCGGAATTCGGACGAGAACCCGGCAGTGAGCCGGGCTGGTGACGCACGGAGCGATCCGTCTCGGTGTCATCGCCCGGGGAGGCCCCGTGAGAGCCGTCGACCTGTCCGGAAGAGCGCGGACCCCGACTGTTGCGGGGACCGAGAGCCCCACCGCGTGGGGCCATCGCTTCGGCGCGAGCCTGCGTTGTGACTGGTGCGGAATCAGCTGGAGTTCGCACGAAACGAAGCCCCGCCCGTGTGTGCAGACTCCCGAAGAAGCAGCCTCCGAGGATTCCGAAGCCGGCAAGAGCGAAGCCTGATCGGCCGCGCTAGCCAGCGCCGCCGTCTCCTCTAGAATCCTTTGTATGGACCTTCAACGCCTTTCCGCGCTCTCGCTGCCCGATGCGAGCGGCGTGCTTCGACGTCTCGATGATTTCTGGCGCGAGCAGCGAATCGTGCTCGTGTTTGCGCGTCACTTCGGCTGACTGCATTGCCGCGAGCACGCCGCGCAGTTGCGCGATCGCTACCCGGAGATCCAGGCTCTCGCTGCCGGCGTCGTGGTGATCGGAACCGGCGACCTTCGCTACGCACAGGCCTTCGTCGAGGAAGAGAAGCTCCCCTTCCCGGTGTTGGTCGACGACGATGGCCTGGCGGCGCGCGCGGCAGGTGTCGAGCGAGTCGGCATCGCACGGCTTTTTGCGCTCGGCTCGCTACCGGCTACCGCGCGCGCGCTGCGCGCGGGCTACCGCATCGGCCGTCCGGGCAAGCGCGTGAACCAGCTCGGAGCGACCTTCGTGCTGGCTCCGGACGCGGCGCGTGCCGAAGGCGCCCGCGTGCTCTTCCACCACCGCGACGCCCATCCCGCCGATCACGCGCCCATGAACGCGATCTTCGACGCTCTTCAGCGCCGGGAACAACCGGCATGAGCGGGGCGAGCCGGCCGCCGCTGCCCGAGGGCATCGTCGCCTTCGTGAAGCGCGATTGCCCCACCTGCAGCCTGGTTGCCCCCGTGCTCGCGCAGCTCGCGCTCGCCGGGGAGCTCACGGTCTTCAGCCAGGACGATCCGGCGTTTCCGCCGGGGCTGGCGCCTGTCGATGATCGTTCGCTCGAGATGTCCTGGCACCATCAGATCGAAGCGGTTCCGACACTTCTGCGAGTCCAAGGCGGCGTCGAGACCGCGCGCGTGCTCGGCTGGCACCGCGATGAATGGCAGGATCTGACGGGGGTCGGCGGCCTGGGGGCAGGGCTTCCCGACTGGCGACCGGGCTGCGGCTCGCGCAGTGTCGATCCGGATCTCGCGCCCGATCTCGCCGTCCGATTCTCGGCGGCGAGGCTGCGGGCGCGGCGCATCGAGCTCGCGCCGCTCGAAGACGAGTTCGAAGCGCTCTTCGAGCGCGGTTGGAGCGATGGCCTGCCGCTGGTGCCGGCGACCGAGAAACGCGTGCTCGCGATGCTCGACGGGACGACGCGCGCGCCCGATGAGATCGTGGCCGATGTCCCGCCCGACCTGACGCCATGCAGCGTCGAGAAGGTGGCGATCAACGCCGTGATGGCGGGTTGCAAGCCCGAGTACCTGCCGGTGGTGCTTGCGGCCGTCGAGGCGGCCTGCAGCGACGCCTTCAACGCGCATGGCGTACTCGCGACGACGATGCCGGTGGGGCCGGTGGTGATCGTGAATGGCCCGGTACGCCGCGCCCTCGGCATGAACACGGGCATCAACGTCTTCGGGCAGGGGAACCGCGCGAATGCGACGATCGGGCGCGCGCTGCAACTCGTGATCCGCAATGTCGGCGGCGGGCGTCCCGGTGAGGTCGACCGCGCCACGTTCGGAAACCCCGGCAAACTCTCCTTCTGCTTCGCCGAGGACGAGGAAGGCTCGCCGTGGGAGCCGCTCTCGGTCGATCTGGGCGTGGCGCGCGGCGTGTCGACCGTGACGGTCTTTGCGGGCGAGGGGCCTCGCAGCATCGTCGACCAGCTCTCGCGCGATCCGGAATCTCTGGCGCGGTCGTTGGCGGTGAACCTGCGCACGCTCCACCACCCGAAACTGCTGCTCGCCTTCGACTGCATTCTTGCGATCGGCCCCGATCACGCGCGTGTGTTTCGCGAGGCGGGCTGGAGCAAGGCGCAGCTGCACGCGAGGTTGCGCGAGCTGCTCCAGATTCCGGGCTCCGAAGTCGTGCGCGGCGCCGGCGGAATCGCCGAGGGCCTGCCGGAGAGCGTGGCGGGTGCGACGTTGCCGAAGTTTCGGCCCGGCGGGCTCCTGATCGTGCACTGCGGTGGCGGCGCCGGACTTTTCTCTGCCATGATCGGCGGCTGGGTGACCGGGGCGATGGGCAGTCAACCCGTGATCCGGGAGGTCGGACGATGAAACAGACCGCGACCGGCGCCGCGTCCGCTGCGCCGCGCAAGGTTCTCGATCCGACGGGCGAGCGAACCCTCGACGTGCGGGAGCGGCTGCCGCGTCTCGCGACGCTCTCCGGCGCCACCGTCGGACTTCTCGACATCTCGAAGGCCCGCGGCGACGTCTTTCTCGATCGTCTCGCGGAGCGCCTCGTTGGCGAGGGGGCGACGGTCCTGCGTTTTCGCAAGCCCACCTTCACGAAGCCGGCGCCGGTCGATCTGCGCCAGGAGATTGCGACGCGCTGCGACGCGGTGATCGAAGCCCTCGCCGATTGAGGCAGCTGTACGTCGTGCAGTGTGCACGACACGGTGGATCTCGAAAAGCGCGGCGTCCCCAGTGTGTTCGTGGCGACGGTCGAGTTCATCGATGGCGCCGAACTCCAGGCCAAACAACTCGGCGCGGATCCCGCGGCGGTCTACGTGCCGCATCCGATTCAGGACCGCACGGATGCGGAGCTGACGTCGATCGCCGACGCCGCGTTCGCGCAGCTGCTCGAGAAGCTGGTTCGCCCGCGCTGAGGCCCGTTTCGCGGGCTGGTGCTGGCTGGCTGAAACGAAACGGGCCGGGTGAGCTCGCGCCCACCCGGCCCGGATTTCACGACCGCCCTTACATGTCCATGTCGGGCATTCCACCCGACGACATGCCCTTCTTCTTCTCCGGCTTATCCGCGATCATGGCCTCGGTGGTGAGCAGGAGCGAGGCGACGCTCGCGGCGTTCTGGAGCGCCGTGCGCACGACCTTGGTCGGGTCGATCACGCCGGCCTTCATCAGATCCTCGTACTCCTCGGTCTGGGCGTTGAAGCCGAAGGAGCCCTTCCCGTTCGCCACCTTGTCGATCACGATCGCGCCGTCGATTCCGGCGTTCTCGGCGATCCAGCGCAGCGGTTCCTCCACCGCGCGCCGCACGACCTTCACACCTGCGCGCTGATCCAGCTCGCGGATGCCGTCCTCGAGGCCGTCGAGGGCTGCGCGCGCCCGCAGCAGTGCCACGCCGCCGCCGGGCACGATGCCCTCTTCGACCGCCGCGCGTGTCGCATGCAGGGCGTCCTCGACGCGGGCCTTCTTCTCCTTCATCTCGGATTCGGTTGCGGCGCCCACCTTCACCACCGCCACGCCGCCCACGAGTTTGGCGAGCCGCTCCTGGAGCTTCTCGCGGTCGTAGTCCGACGTCGTCTCCTCGATCTGCTTGCGGATCTCGCCGCAGCGGCCCTCGATCACCTTCTTCGCGCCGGCGCCGTCGATGATCGTGGTGTTGTCCTTGTCGATCACGATGCGCTTGGCGCGACCGAGATCCTTCAGGGTCACGTTCTCGAGCTTGAGGCCGAGCTCTTCCGCGATCACCTGGCCACCCGTGAGAACCGCGATGTCCTCGAGCATCGCCTTGCGACGATCGCCGAAGCCCGGCGCCTTGACGCAGGCGGTGTTCAGCGTGCCGCGGATCTTGTTCACCACCAGCGTGGCGAGCGCCTCGCCCTCGATGTCCTCGGCGACGATCAGCAGCGGCTTGCCCTGGCGCGCCACCTGTTCGAGCAGCGGCAGCAGGTCCTTCATGCTGCTGATCTTCTTCTCACCCAGCAGGATGAAGGCGTCCTCGAGCACGACTTCCATGCGCTCGGGATTGGTCACGAAGTAGGGAGAGACGTAGCCGCGGTCGAACTGCATGCCCTCGACCACTTCGAGCACGGTCTCCATCGACTTGGCTTCTTCGACGGTGATCACGCCTTCCTTGCCGACCTTCTCCATGGCCTCGGCGAGGATCTTCCCGATCGTGGCGTCGCTGTTCGCCGAGATCGTTCCGACTTGCGCAATTTCCGCCGCGTCGCGCGTCGGCTTCGACATCTTGCGCAGCGATTCGACCATCGCCTCGACGGCCTTGTCGATGCCGCGCTTGAGATCCATCGGGTTGACGCCCGCCGCGACGAGCTTCGCGCCCTCGCGGAAGATCGCCTGCGCGAGCACGGTCGCCGTCGTGGTGCCATCCCCCGCGACGTCGGACGTCTTGCTCGCGACTTCGCGCACCATCTGTGCGCCCATGTTCTCGAACTTGTCTGCGAGTTCGATCGACTTCGCGACCGTGACACCATCCTTGGTCACGGTGGGCGAGCCGTAGCTCTTCTCGATCACGACGTTGCGGCCCTTGGGGCCGAGCGTCACCTTGACCGCATTCGCGAGCTGGTCGACACCGACGAGCAGCTTCTGACGCGCGATCTCGTCGAACAGGACTAGTTTGGCCATGCTGGAAATCCTCCCTACTCGAGTATCGCGAGGACGTCGTCTTCGCGGATGATCACGTGCTCTTCGCCATCGATCTTGATCTCGGAACCGGAATACTTGCCGACCAGGATCCGGTCGCCCTTCTGGACTTCCATCGGCTGCAGCTTCCCGTCGTCCGTGAGCTTGCCCTTGCCCACCGCGACCACTTTGGCCTCCTGGGCCTTCTCCTTCGCGGTGTCGGGAATGATGATCCCGCCTTTCGTCTTCTCTTCGCCTTCAAAGCGCTTCACGATGATGCGGTCGTGCAGCGGACGGATCTTCATGGGTTCTCCTGCGATGTGGGGTGAGGGTACGAGCGACCCTCTCGGATAAGCACCCGGAGGGCCTGCGTCAAGGGAGGGCGCGAATCCGGACGCCGTCCGCGAGGCGATCGCTCGGGTAGAGGACGATCGTTTCGCCCTCCGAAAGGCCCTCCCGGATCTCGGCTGCGAAGCCGCCGCGCTGCCCGAGCTCGACGCTGCGGCGCCGCACGCGGCTCCCGTCGACGACGAAGGCGCTCCAGGATCCCGCGTGCCGGAACAGGGCGCTGGCCGGCACCTGGAGCACGTCCGGACCCGCCCACACCACGATTCGCGCCTCGCAGCGGTAGCCGTCCCCGAGAGCCGGATTCGGCTCGCTGAGATCGGCGATCACGTTGACGCGCTGCTCCTCGACGCCGAGCGCGGAAATCTTCGTGAAGCCCGAGGGCTCGACGCGGCGTACGCGCGCCTCGAGCGCCCCGTCGCCTCCCCATTCTTCCAGCATCACCAGCGCGCCGGCGGGGATGCGCACCGCGTCGGTCGAGAGCACGTCGATCACGAGCTCGAGTGAAGCCGGGTCGCCGATTTCGAGCAACGGCGTCCCGGCGGCGACGATCCGCTCGCTTTCCTCGAGCAATCGCAGCACCCGACCGGCTGCGGGGGATCGCACCTCCACCCGCGAGTTCGGGGCGGGCGGGTCTCCGGCGCGCTCCGGACCCGCGCCCGCATCGCGTGCACCGAGCAGGGCGGCGCGCGCTGCTCGCACGTCGTGCTCTGCCGCGACGGACGCGAAACGCGCCGCAGCGTGCTCCTGCTCGCGCTGCGTCTGCTCGAGCGAGGCCTGCTCGTACGCTTCGGCCGAGAGCGTGCCGGCCTCGCTCAGCTGCTTGGCGCGCGCGGCCGAGCGGCGAGCCTGTTCGAGCGCCGCGCCCGTGAGCGCGACCCGGGTTCGCGCAGCGCTTCGCGTTGCCTCGCTGGCGTCGAGCAGCGCGCGGGCGCTCGCTTGCGTGCGCGGATCGAGCGGCAGGGGTTCGATGCTGGCGAGCAACGCTCCCGGTTCGATGCTGTCGCCGGCAGCGAGTTCGCTGCGCAGCAGACGCCCCGCCGTCGGCGCCGTGATCGTGAAACGATCCCGCACGCGCGTTTCGCCTTCCTCGTCCACCGTGACACGCAGCTCGCCGCGCACCACCGGCGCGACGTCGACCGGCACCGGATCCGGCCGGAACAACGCATAGGCGAGTGCGAGCGCGATGCCCGCAGCGGTCCCGATCACGAGTCTTCGCCGGCCTTGCGTCATGCGATCCTCATTCCCGCGTCTTCAGCACGGCGATCAGGTCGAGTCGATCCAGTCGCCGACGCACCAGCCAGCCCGAGGCGATCGCGGAGACGAGCACGATCGCCAGCGCGAAGCCATAGGCGCGACCGCCCACGATCAGCGGGACCGCGAAGAGTTCCCGCTGATAGGCGCGCCCGATCATCTGACACATCTGGTAGCCGATCGCGAAGCCGACAGGCAGGGCGAGTAGCGTGAGCAGCGCCTGTTCGCCGAGCAGCAGCACCGCGATCTCGCGCCGCGTGAAACCGAGGACACGCAGGCTCGCGAGCTCCCGCCCGCGTTCCGAGAGCGCGATGCGCGCCGCGTTGTACACCATCGAGGCTGCGATCGCGCACGCGAAGAGCACGAGCACCGTCGTGAAAATCGAGAAGCTCTGCGCGATCGTCTGCTCGAAGCTGCGCAGCGCGGCGAGCCGAGTGCTGGCGCCGGCCACCGCCGGCAGGCGCTTGAGGCGCGCGTTCAGTTCTGCGGCCGAGGCCGCATCGACGCGGAGAAAGGCGCCCGACACGCTCCCTGCCTCGCGCAGCAGCCGATGCAGGCTGCGCACATCGAGATAGGCCGAAAGGCCGATCTGTTCGTCCACGTCGCCCGCGACCCGGATTCGCCGCTTCGGCCGTGCGCCTTCGAGCACCTCGACGACGATCTCGTCGCCGGCCGAGACGCCGAGGATGCGCGCCAGCCGCGTCGTGAGGACCACGCCTTCGAGCGGCGGTGAATACACGTTGAGCTGGGTATCCATCAGCCGTCGGAGTTCGCTTTCGGGCTCGAGGCCGATCAGCGGCACGCGCCGCGACGCGTGTTCGAAGCGCAAACGCGCCGGCACGATCCGGAAGGGCTCCGAACGCAGGACTCCGGGAAGCGACGCGATCGCGTGTCGTGCGCTCGCGGGCAGCGGCTGGCGGAAGCTGAGCGTCACATCCTCGCGCTGCACCTCGCGGAACTGGAGGTCCGCGAGCAGCTGGATCGAATCTCCGAGGTAGCGGCCGACGACGAGGATCGCGACGGCGAGCGCAATCCCGAACACCGCGAGGGCCGCCCGCAGGGGCCGCCGGGCGACGTTGCGCCAGATCATGCGCGGGGCGGTCGGGAGCCAGGCGGCGAGGCGCGTGCGTTCGAGCAGGCCGGCCCGGAAGCGCGCGGGAGGTTCGGGGCGCATCGCCTCCGCGGGGGGCAGCGACAGCACGCGGCGCACGGCGCCCTGCGCTCCGATCAGCGCAGCCGCTGCCGAGACCGCGATGGCGAGCGCCACCAGCGAGAGGCCCGGTTCGAAACTCAGGACGGGGAAGCGGTAGAAGCGGATGTAGACGCCGTTGATGAGCCAGCCGAGCCACAACCCGAGCGGTGCGCCGACGGCCGCGCCGAGCGTCACCGCGACGGCCGCGAACCCGAGATAGTGCCGCGCGACGCTGCCATCCTCGTAGCCGAAGGCCTTCAGCACGGCGATCTGGTCGCGCTGCGTCGCCACCAGGCGCGCGAGCACGAGATTGAGCAGGAACGCGGCGACGCCCAGGAAGACAGCGGGCATCACGGTGCCCGACACGCGATTCTGCGCGATCTCGTCTGCGAGAAAGCTGTGCGAGACCTGATCCTCGCGGCCGTAGGCGCCGAGCCCGCCGTAGGCCTCGAGCAGGCGATCGAGGCGCGCGATCACCTCTTCCTCGACGGCGCCCGGCGCGAGTCGCAGCGAGACGTCGTTGAAGGCACCGTCGAGATCGAACGCGGGGCCGAGCGCCGCGCGACTCATCCACAGCACGCCGAAGCGGCGATTATCGGGGAACAGATCCGTGCCGCGGATCTCGTACACGTACTCGGGCGAGAGCCCGATGCCGACGATATGCAGCCGCTCCCAACGCCCGTTCAGCACCGCACCGAGGCGGTCGCCGATTTCGAGCTGGTTCGCCTCGGCGAAGGCCTCGCTGACGAGGATCTCCTCGGGGTGCCCGGACTCGAGCCGGCGGCCGCGTCGCAGATGCACGTCATTGAGCTGCGGTGCGCCACGCTCGGGCAGCGAGATCAAGCGCCCGGTCGCCGGCTCGCCGAGGCCGGGAACGTCGAGCGTCACTTCCGCGACCACGCGTGTCTCGACGGCGGCAACGCCCGGCAACGCCTCGATCCGCGCGCGCAGTGCTTCGGGTGCGCGCTTGAGTCCGGCGAAGACGTCGGCAAACCGGTAGCGGGCGTAATAGCTGGCCTGTGAGACGACGAGAGACTCGTAGGCCGTGCGCGTCGTCACCACCGTCGCCACGCCGCAGGCGACCACGATCGCA
>JANNIY010000180.1:0-2225 GCA_031405455.1 Deltaproteobacteria bacterium
ACGCGCATCACGGGCGCTGCGCACGACCGCGCACGCGATCCGCAAGCTCACCTCGCGCAGATCGCTCTGGCTCGGATAGATGGCGCCGAGCGCCAACCGATCTTCCCCGACGCAGCCCGCGAGCGTCTCTGCGGCGACTGCGAACATCTCGTCGCTGATTTCACGCGCCTCGGAGACGATCGCGCCGAGCCCGACGCCCGGGAAGATGAAGACGTTGTTGGCCTGCCCGATCACGTGCCGCTTGCCGGCATGAACCACGTCGGCGAACGGGCTACCCGTCGCCACGATGGCGCGGCCGCCGGTCCACGCGAGGGCATCCTGCGGCGTGCACTCCGCTTTCGAGGTGGGATTCGAAAGCGGCAGGATCACCGGGCGCTCCACATGGCTCGCCATCTCTTCCAACATTTCGCGCGTGAAGGCGCCGGCGCGTGCCGTCGCGCCCACGAGAATCGTCGGCCGGAAGGCTCGAATCATCTCGACGGCGTCGGGGCTCTCGCCCGCGTCGATCCGGTAGTGATCGAGGCTTTGCTTGCTGAGCGCGAACTCGCGCTTGAAGGGCTCCGCGATCGCGTGCCCCTCGCGCAGCAGCCCGTGCGAATCGAAGGCGGCGATCGCGCGCCCGATGTCGTCGTCGCTCGCGCCCGCCTTTCGCATCGCGGCTTTCGTGAGACGGGCGATGCCGATGCACGCGCCTCCCGCTCCGATGAAGAGCACCCGCTGGTCGCTGATCGACTGCCCCGTGAGCCGAAGCGCGGCGAAGATGCCGCCCAGCACGACCGCCGCGGTGCCCTGGATGTCGTCGTTGAAGCTCGGGACGCGCCTGCGGTAGCGCTCGAGCAGCGTGAACGAGTGCGTCTTCGCAAAATCCTCCCATTGGATCACGGCGCGCGGATACACGTCGCGAACGCCCTGCACGAATTTCTCGACGAACTCGAAGTAGGCCTCGCCCGTGAGCCGGCGCTGACGGACGCCGTTGTAGAGCGGGTCGTCGAGCAACGCCTGGTTGTTGGTGCCCACGTCGAGGCTCACTGGCAGGCACTTCGAAGGATGGATGCCCGAACCGGCCACGTAGAGCGCGAGCTTCCCGATCGGAATGCCCATGCCGCCGGCGCCGAGATCGCCGAGGCCGAGGATTCGCTCGTTGTCGGTCACCACGAGCAGCCGGACGTCGCGGAAGGGCACGTTCTCGAGGATCTCGCGCACGCGATCGATGTCGTCCGGCGTGATCCAGATGCCGCGCGCCGAGCGCAGGATGTGGCTGAATTTCTGGCAGGCGAGCCCGACCGTCGGCGTATACACGATCGGCAGCAGCTCCGGCAGGTTCTCGACGAGCACGCGGTAGAAGAGCACCTCGTTCAGGTCCTGGAGACTCGTGAGCCCGATGTACTTCTCGAGATCGGTCGATTTGGCGCGGATGTGTTCGAGCTCGAGCTCGAGCTGTTGTTCGATCGTGAGCACCTGTTGGGGAAGCAATCCCTCGAGCCCGAGCGCGCGCCGCTCCTCGAGCGTGTAGGCCAGCCCTTTGTTGGTGGATGGATTCTTGAGCAGCCAGACTCCCCGCTTGCGGGTCTCGATGCGGTCCTCGCCGCCGAGCTGCTGGTCGTAGCTTTCTTCCTTCACGCCCCACCCTCCTCGCTCACAGCCGCGTGCGGAACGTCGCCGAGCCACACCGGCGCCGCATCAGTGGGGGCTCGAGCTGCACACGCGCGAAGCATAGCCTCCTGCCATGCCCGTCGTCCGTGTGCAAACGCGTCGCCAACCTCACCGAAAGATCCCGCGCGTCGATTGGTTCCACGAACACGCCTACCCGACGTATGCTGCCCGCTTGAAGACTTCCCCCGGGCCGCGCGATGAGTGACGACTCCCCGATCCCGTTCGCCGATCGCGAGGCCCATCACGCTTCCAGCGTAGACGGGGCCCACCCGCTCTGGCGACGCGCCTTCCGGCCCTTTTTTCTGGGAGCGGGCGTCTACGCCTGCCTCCTGATTGCAGCCTGGACGGCGATCTGGCGCGGCGCGCTGCCGAGTCCGCAATGGCTCGTGCCGATCTGGTGGCATGCACATGAAATGATCTTTGGTTTCACGAGCGCGGCCATCGCCGGCTTCCTGCTGACGGCAGCGCCTGTCTGGGCCAGCCGCCCTGCTCTCTGCGGACGCCCCCTCATCGCGCTCGCGGGGCTCTGGGCGTTGGGGCGCCTCGCGATGCTCGCAGCGGGGGCCCTCCCG
>JANNIY010000181.1:0-7991 GCA_031405455.1 Deltaproteobacteria bacterium
CGAACTGGAGGAACTCGACCATCTTGCGGGGGAAGGTCTCCCGTGAAGGAGTCCATCGAACACGGGTGGCTCTATCTCGCCGACCTCAATCCTCGCCGAGGCACGGAGCCCGGCAAGACGCGCCCAGTCCTCGTGATTCAATCGGATCTTCTGAACCGCACGGGACACCCCTCGACGTGGATCCTGCCCTGCACCACTCGGCTGACGGGGGAGAGCGTGCTGCGAAGCGTTCTGCCCAGGGCGGTCGCCGGGAACACTGCCCTCTGCGAATTGATGATCGACCAGAGTCGATCCATCGATAATCGCCGATTCAGTAAACGCCTCAAAAGACTCCCTCCACTGTTGCTTCGAGAGGTGAAGTCGAAACTGCGGCAGGCCGCAGACCTGTGAGACGCGGCGGATGGTCCGTATCCGCGGGCATCATTCATTTCCTTCATGCATACCTCCGGCTTCGCTAGGTGCTTCTACAAAATACGGTGTCTAGCTTCTGGGTCCGGGGTCGCGTGACGATGAAGACGTGGACGTCGCCGATGGCGTCGACGGGCTGGCCGCCGTGGCGGCCCAGGACCTGGGCGAGCAGACCGCGTTCGGTCCATAGCTTGATGGCTGCGGCGGCGTGCTCGGGATCCCAGGCCCAGTCGGTCGCGCCGTTGCCCGCGCCCGCCGCGGTGCCCTGCACGAGCGTCGTCACCCGGATGTCTTCGTCGCGGAGCTCCTGTGCGAGCACCCGACTGAACATCTCGAGGGCAGCCTTGCTGGCCACGTACAGCGACAGCATCGGAAACGGATTGAGCGTCGACTCGCTCGACGTGTTGATGATGTCGCCGCCCCCCGCTGCGCGCAGCAGCGGGATGGCCGCGCGCGACGTGTAGACGGGACCGGCGAAGTTGGTGGCGATCTGGCGCTCGATTTCGTGGTCGCCGAGTTTTTCGACGGCGCAGGGCTTGTAGATCGCGGCGTTGTTGATCAGCACGTCGAGCTTCCCGAAGCGCTTGCCGATCTGGCCGAACGCGGCGCGCACGCTGTCCGGGTTCGCCACGTCGGTCGCGATCGGAATGGCGCGTTCGCCGAGCTCCGCCGCGACGGCGTCGAGACGTTGCCGGCCCCGCGCCAGCATCACCACCGACGCGCCCTCGGCGAGGAACCGCCGGGTGATGCCGAGCCCGGATCCGCTGGACGCACCCGTGATGACGACGACCTTGCCAGCCAGCTGCTGCGGAGCGCCCGGGCTCATACCCGTACCGGCAGCTTCTCCCAGCCGCGCACGGTGCTCGTGCGGGCCATCACGGTCCGCGCGTGGTCGACCTGCCAATCCGGCCAACGCGCGAGGACCTCCTCCAGCGCGATGCGCCCCTCGATCCGCGCAAGCGCGGCGCCCAGACAGAAATGCACGCCGTAGCCGAAGCTGAGGTGATGATCGATCTTGCGGCGCACGTCGAGCTGGTCGGGATGCTCGAACCGGCGCTCGTCGCGGTTGGCGGAACCGTTGAGGAGCAGGAGTATCGAGCCCTGCGGCACGCGGGTGTCGTAATGCTCCACGTCGTGCATGACGCTGCGCGCCTGCACGGGGCTCGGCGCCTCGAAGCGGAGGATCTCCTCGATCGCGTTCGGGACGAGGCTGCGATCGGCGGCCAGCAGGCGGCGTTGATCGGGGAAGCGGTCGAGCAGGCAGCCGGTCCAGCCGATCAGGCGGGTGGTGGTCTCGTTGCCCGCCCCCGCCAGCAGCGCGATCATGCTCAGGAGTTCGTCGTCGCGGAGGCACCGCTCCACTCCGGTGTCGTCGACGAAGATGGCGCCGAGCAGCTCCGTCATCAGATCGTCGGACGGATGCTTGCGCCGCCATGCGATGTATTCGGGGAAGCTGCCGGCGCCGAAAGCGCCCGCGGTGCCGATCAGGGCCGCTCGACGCGGGTCTGCGCCGGGCATCTGCCCCTCGTCGAGCCGCATGCTCTCGTCGATGTCGTCGCGGATGGCTTCCTGGTCCGCCTCGGGGATGCCGAGCAGCATGCCGATCACGCGCATCGGCATCTGCGATCCCAGATCCGCGATGAAATCGAAGCCCCCGCTTCCGACCAGCGGATCGAGGCTCTGGGCGCAGAACGCACGCACCTGCGGCTCGATCGCAGCCATGCGCCGCGGCGTGAAGGCGCGCGCGAGCACGCTGCGATGGACGTCGTGGATCGGCGGGTCTTCGAACAACATGATGCCGGGAGGCAGCGTGATGCCGGCCTTGATGATCTCGAGCACCGACCCGCGCGCCGAGCTGTAGCTGCGCCAGTCGAGCAGTCCGGCCTCGACGTCGTCGAAGCGGGAAAGGGCCCAGAAATCGTGCTTGTCGTTGCGGTAGAGCGGCGCCTCGTCCCGCATGCGCCGCCATACGGGGTGAGGGTCGGCGTCGATCCCGAAGTCGTAGGGGTCGTAGTAGAGGTCGCTCACGTCGGCGTGTTACGAGATCCCGTAGACGCGCGCCGCGGTGTCGCAGGTCACCTTGCGAAGCACGTCGTCGCCGAGCGCCGAGAGCGGCGAGTCTGCGAGCGCCTTGCGCGAGTTCGGCCAGGTGCTGTCGCCGTGCGGGTAGTCCGAGGCCCACATCACGTTGTCGACTCCGATCTCGGGGATGAGCCGGACGCCGAGGTCCTCGTCCTCGTAGGTCGCGTAGACCTGGCGCCGGAAGATCTCGCTCGGAAGCATCGAAAGGCGATGGTCCTTGGTCTTGTCGTAGTACTTGTGGTGCTCGTGGTCCATACGCTCGATCACGTAGGGCACCCAGCCGAGGCCGCTCTCGCCGAGCACGAGCTTCACCTTGGGGCGCTGCTCGAGCATGCCCGACATCACCATGCCGACCAGCGCTTCGTCGAGCTGCATCGGGATGATCGCGACCGTGGCCGGCATGCGCCACGAGCCGAGCTTCATCTGCAAGCTGCGCGGCGAAGGGCCGAGGTGGGTGTGGATCGGGATGCCGATCTCGTTCGCGGTGTCCCAGAAGCCGCGCCAGGAATCGTCGAAGATCGGCTCCGGGGCCTCCTGCTGGCCCACGATCGCACCGCGGTGTCCGAGGCGCGTCACGCGCTCGAGCTCGTCGCGGGCCGCCTTCGGGTCGTGCGACGGCAGGTGTGCAAGGAGCAGCAGGCGGCTCGGCGCCAATTTGTTGAAGTCTGCGGCCCAGTCGTTGTAGGCGCGCAGGCAGGCAGCGCGCAGCTCCGGATTCTGGATCTGGAGCTGGGTCGTCATCGGGCTGTAGATGATCTGCGCGTAGACGCCGTCGCGATCCATGTCCTCGAGGCGCGTCGTCGGCTGACCCGGCCGGAAGCCGTGGTCATTGGCGCTGATGTAGCCGGCGGCCTTGCGGCCGCTCGGGGAAAGCATGCGGCCCTCCGCCTGCCAGAACGGACCGTCGGCCGTCTCGATCACGCGGGGCCCGGCCTCGCGATGCTCCTTCGGCAACCGCTCCTGGAACAGAGTGGGCGGCAGCACGTGCACGTCCATGTGATCGTCGGCCGAGATCAGGCGCTGCTTCGGGTCGAGGGCCATCGCTCACTACCTCCTGAGGCTCGCGTAGCCACTTGATTACCTTACTTGCGGGCCAGTAGAATAGCAATCGCCATGTCGAGCAAATCCGTCGTGCCCAAGCCCGTGCGCCGCCGCGGCAGTGGCCAGCAGACCCGCGCCGAGATTCTAGCCGCCGCGGAGCGTCAGTTTGCCGAGCGCGGCTTCGAGGCTGCGCGGCTCGAGGACATCGCCGCCGACGTCGGCATCCGGCGCGCCGCGATCTTCTACTACTTCGGTGACAAGCAGGAGCTCTACGCCGCGGTGCTCGACGAGGTATTCGCCGGCGCGATGGCCACCGTACCGAGCCGCGGCAGCGTGGGCGAGCGGCTCGAGGCGTCGCTCATCGGCTGGATCGATTACGTGGTGCAACGTCCCAGCGTCGCGCGCCTGATCCTGCGCGAGGCTGCGAGCGCGCAACCCGACGTGCCGTCGCCGTTCGTGCGCGCGGGCAGCGCCCCCGTCGCGTTGCTCCGGGCGATGATCGACCAGGGTGTGACTTCGGGCGAGCTGAAACCGCTGACCGACCCGCACCGTTTCATCAGCCTGATGGGCGCCACCACGGTGTTTCACTTCGCCGCGATGCCCTGGCTCACACACGACGTGCCCTTCGATCCCTGGAGCCAGAGCGAGATCGAGAAGCTCAAGCGCGAGATTCTGCTCGTGGCGCGGAGCATGCTGGGAATCGAATCGCGGCCAGCCGCCCGCCGAGATCGGGGCGGGAGATGAACTTCGAGATCACGCCGGACCAGCAGGAGCTGATCGCCTCGGTCCGGGCCGTGCTCGCGCACGAGTGCCCGAGCGCGCTGGTGCGCGACATCGTCGAGAATGGCAGCGCGCCCGAGCAGCCCTGGAAGAGCGCGCGCGAACTCGGTTGGACTTCGATCGACCTGCCGGAGACTCTCGGCGGTCTCGAGCTGGGCTTCACGGCGCTCGGCCTGGTGATCGAGCAGCACGGCTGCGCGATCGCGCCCGGCCCGTTCCTGGCCACCGTTACACAGTTCCTACCGCTCGTGTGCGAGGCCGGCGCTCCCGACCAGCTCGAGCGCTTTGCGGCGCCAGCAGGAGCCGGCGAGCGGAGCGGCGCGCTCGCGATCGATCACGGACTCGCCGCCGAGCACGCGCCGGGAGACGCTCTGCGCGCACGCCGCGACGGCGCCGCCTGGATCCTCGAAGGCGAGCGCGCGTGCGTGCTCGACGGCGACGTCGCGGACGAGATCGCAGTGGCGGCACGTGTCGATGAGGGCGACGGCGTGGGGCTCTTCGTGGTGCCGCAGGGAGCCGCCAAGGCACGCCGGCTGGTTGCGCTCGACGCGAGCCGCTCCCTCGCCCACTTGAGGTTCGACGGCGTGCGCGTCGAAGCCGAGCGCGTGCTCGGAATCCCTGGCGCCAGCGCGCGCGCGTTCGGCAGGGCGCTCGAGCGCGCCACGGTTGCCGCCGCACTCGAATGCGTCGGCACCTGCCAGAGCCTGCTGGAGATCACGATCGAGCACGCCAGGAACCGGCGCCAGTTCGATCAGCCGATCGGCGCCTTCCAGGCCATCCAGCACAAGTGCGCCGACATGTACGTGCAGGTCGAGAAGGCCCGCGCCACCGGCTACTTCGCGATGATGGCGCTGGCGGAGGACGACCCGCGCCGCAGCCT
This sequence comes from Deltaproteobacteria bacterium, assembly GCA_031405455.1. GTDB lineage: Bacteria > Myxococcota_A > UBA9160 > UBA9160 > SMWR01 > DATBRV01. The sequence continues at coordinate 5,192 of JANNIY010000181.1, forward strand.
CGCCGCGTCGATGGCAAAGGCGGCGGCGAGCGACTGCCAGCGGCTGGTCTGCAAGGAGGGCATCCAGATCCATGGCGGCATGGGCTACACGTGGGAGAGTGACGTGCAGCTCTTCGTCAAGCGCGCCAAGACGCTCGAGGCGCTGTTCGGCACCGGCGCCCAGCACCGCCAGCGCATCGCCGACCTGCTGGAGGTCTGAGGTGCAGCTCCACTACGACGCCAACACCGAGACGTTTCGAGCCGAGCTGCGCGCCTGGCTCGCAGCCCATCGCCCGAGCGTGGAGGAGATGCGCGCCGAGCCCACGACCAGCTCCGCGCACCTCACGGGCTGGTCGCGCCGCTGGCAGCGCGAGCTCTTCGACGCCGGCCTGCTGGTGCCGGGCTGGCCGCCCGAGCTCGGCGGCCGGAACCTGCCGCCGGTGCAGCAGCTCGTCTACCACGAGGAGATGGCGAAGATCCCGGTGTGGCGCAGCAACAACCCCCAGGGACTCGACATCATCGCCCCCTCGATCCTGGATTACGGCAGCGAATTCCTGAAGCAGAGGTACCTGGTGCCGACGCTGCGCGGCGAGATCGCCTGGTGTCTGGGGATGAGCGAGCCCGGCGCCGGCAGCGACTTCGCGGCCCTCTCGACGCGCGCCGAGGTGCACGACGATCACTTCGTCGTGAGCGGCCAGAAGATCTGGACTTCGGGCGCGCACCACGCCGACTTCTGCTTCTGCTTCGTGCGCACCGATCCCGCTGCCCCCAAACACCGCGGCATCAGCGTGCTGATCATCGACATGAAGTCACGTGGCGTCAGCACGCGCCCGCTGCCCGATCTGATCGACCGCGACCGCGAAGACTTCAACGAGGTCTTCTTCGACGGCGTGGTGGTGCCGCGCGACCACCTCGTCGGCCCGCTGAATCAAGGCTGGTCGATCTCGACGGGCTCGCTGGCGCACGAGCGCGGCATGATGTGGCTCTCGAGCGCCGCGCGGCTCGACGGCATGCTCGCGCGCCTGCTCCGCATGGCGCGGGAGCGGGGGCCCGACGGGCGCCGCATCGGCGAGAGCGCGACCTTCCGCGACGCGCTGGCGTCCCTCTACGTCGATGCGCAGGCGATCTGGTTCATGGGTTACCAGGGCTTTGCGAAGTTCGCGCGCGGCCAGGCCTCACCCGAGCACTCGGTGCTCAAGCTGTTCGGCTCCGAGGTCGCCCAGCGCGCCGCGCTCGTCGCGACGGAAGCGCAGGGCGTGAGCGCGCTCGACGTCGAGTTCCACGGCATGGGCGAGGACGAGAGCGGCGACGTGATGCCGTGGTCGAAGCGCTATCTACAGACCTACGGCGCAACGATCTCGGCGGGCGCCTCCGAGATCCAGCGCAACATCATCGCGCAGCGCGTCCTGGGATTGCCCCGGCGCTGACGGAATCGAACCGCCCCTCCCGGGGCTCGAGGGAGCACGCCATGCAGATGAACGACCTGATCCTGGTGAGTGTCGACGACCACGTCTGCGAACCCCCCGACATGTGGCTGCGGCACGTTGACGCGAAGTGGAAGGACCGCGCGCCGCGATTGGTCCACAAGCCGGACGGCAGCGACGTCTGGGTGTTCGAAGGCCAACAGATCCCCAACGTCGGGTTGAATGCCGTGGCGGGCCGGCGCCCCGAGGAATACGGGATGGAGCCGACGGCGCTCTCGCAGCTGCGGCCCGGCTGCTACGACATCGACGCGCGCATCGGCGACATGAATGCCAACGGCGTGCTCGGCTCGCTCTGCTTCCCGACGGTGCCGGGCTTCGTCGGCGAGCTGTTCGGCCGCCAGGCCAAGGCGGGCAATCGCGAGCTCGCCATCACCATGTTGCGCGCCTACAACGACTGGCACATCGACGAGTGGTGCGGAAAGTACCCCGGCCGCTTCATCCCGCTGGCGATTCCGCCCATCTGGGACGTCGAGGAGATGGCCCGCGAGGTGCGCCGCGTCGCCCGGAAAGGCTGCCACGCCATCACCTTCGCCGACAGCCCCGGCGGGCTCGGCGGCTATCCGAGCCTGCACAACGAACACTGGGATCCCTTCTGGAAGGCCTGCGCCGACGAGGGCACGGTCGTCTGCATCCACATCGGCTCGGGCGCGGGCATGAAGCTGGAAGACCCGGGGGCTCCCGTCGAGGTCATGATCACGAGCACGCCGATCTCGCTGTTCAACTGCGCCACGGAGCTCGTCTTCTCACCGGCTTTCGCCAAGTTCCCGACGCTCAAGGTCGCGCTGTCCGAGGGCGGAATCGGCTGGATCCCGTACTTTCTCGAGCGCATCGACTACGTGCATCAGCACCACCACCAGTGGACCCTGCACGGCTTCCCGAATGGCAAGAAGCCGAGCGACGTGTTCCGCGAGCACGTGATCTGCTGCTTCATCGACGACGCGGCCGGCGTGCGCAACCGCGACCTCATCGGGGTCGACAACATCACCTGGGAGTGCGACTACCCGCATTCCGACTCGACCTGGCCGACCGCGCCCGAGATCCTGTGGAAGTCCCTCGCCGGCGTGCCGGACGCGGACATCCACAAGATCACGTGGAGCAACGCCGCCCGACACTTCCAGTACGACCCGTTCAAGCACATCCCCAAGGAGAAGTGCACGGTCGGCGCCCTGCGCGCCCAGGCGAAGCACGTCGATCTCACCCCGCTCGTCGGCGGCGGCGGCAAACAGCCCTCCGATTACGCGCGCGGCTACTGCACGATCGGCGACATCATGAAGCAGATGGCCACCGCGTTCTCGACGCCGTTCGAAACCAAGGGCGCCGTGCAAGCCGATGACCGC